>JAQYLI010000025.1 GCA_028720105.1 Oscillospiraceae bacterium
CTCCTCGGCAAACGAGTGGGAACTGTCATCGGGACGTGCAAGCTCGGTCATCAACTATATGCTGAGCCTCGACTGCTGCGACCCCGATAAATTCTCCGCCGCAGGCTACGGAAAATACCGCCCCGTCAGCGAGAACGACACTGAAGAGGGCAAGCGTCAGAACAGACGAGTGGAAATTGTCTTTATCAGAAACGATATAGATATGGAAGATCCTGCGGTAATGCAGGAGCTTATCGAGCTTGAGTTCGGCAAGAGCTTTGTGAGCTATTCCGACGCTGACGGCAGCGTATCCGAGGACAGCTCGGCAAATCCTGCTTCGGAAACGGCTTCCGCCCCTCCCACTCAGAACAACGGCAGCTATTCTTCCAAAAACGACCGCCTCAACGAGATGAAAAACAATCCCCCCGAGGTCACAGTCTCAGAGGCTAAGAAATGACAATATAAAGCAATCCCCTATGAATGAAGGTGAAAATATTGGCTGACGTTCTGTCTCAGAAACAGATAGACGAGCTGCTGAACAGCTTTAACACCCAGGGCTCAAAGGCTTTCGAGGAGATCGAGGAGCAGGGCTCGGAGAAAAAAGTAAAGAATTATGACTTTAAAACCCCTAAGAAATTCACCAAGGAGCAGCTTAAAGTCATCGACAGTATTTTCGAGAATTATTCCCGAGTTTTATCCTCTTACCTTACAGGTCTTATGAGACTTTACTGCAAGGTGGAAGTTATGCAGATAGAGGAACAGCGGTATTACGAGTTCAATAACGCTCTTCCCGACTATGTTATGATGTCCCTTGTAAATATGGGTGTCCACGATGAGGACGTTATGGAAACAAACTGCATTATGCAGATATCAAATCCCATAACATTTACCATAATCGACAGGCTTATGGGCGGTCTCGGCACATACACCGAAGTAAACAGAGACTTTACGGAGATCGAGATAACCCTTATGCAGGGAATTATGGAAAAGATGGCTCAGTCCCTTAAAAGCGCCTGGTCACAGTACATAGATATGGATCCCGTAATGACGGCGGTCGAGACCAATTCCCGTGTAATGCAGTCTATCCCTCCCGATGAGGTCATCATTCTCGTGTCGCTGGAAATCGAGATAAAGGACATCAAAAACATTATGTCCTTCTGTATTCCCGCTATGAACCTTGAGTCCATTATGAACAAGTTCGGCGACAGGTGGGCAAGACCCACTCAGCGTCAGGACCCGAAAAAGGATCAGGAAAGACGGCGTAATATTATGGGCGCCCTCAGCGACTCGGATATTGACGTAAAAGCCGTTCTATGCGACACTCAGGTGGATCTTTACGATATCCTCACTTTACAGGTGGACGATATAATACCCCTGAACATTCCCATTACCCGAAACGTGGAGCTGAAGATCGGCGGAAACGTCTGGTACGACGGCAAGCTTGGAATTCTGGGCAGCAAAAAGGCTGTTAAAATCGATAATATATATAAAGAATTGAGGTAGAACAATGAGCGACGAAAACGTTATTATTGACGGCTTCGGCGAGGCGGAACAGGACGCCATAGGCGAAATAATGAATATCACGATGGGCTCTGCTGCTACCGCCGTATCCAATATGCTCAGCGCCAAGGTATGGATCACCACCCCCACGGTGACCATCGAAAAGGCAAAGGATATGATATATCCCGAGCTGGAGCCTTCTATTCACGTAAAGATCAAGTACATACAGGGCGTGAGCGGCGAAAATGTTCTCGTTCTCAAGCAGGACGACGTTCAGCTTATCCTTAATCAGCTTATGGGTCTGCCTCTTGAAGTAACAGACGACTTCGAGTTCGACGAGATGAACATCTCGGCGGTGTGCGAGGTAATGAACCAGATGATGGGCGCTTCCGCAACGGCTTTGTCGGAGCTTATAAATACGCCTATTGATATTTCCACCCCTCAGGCGGAGGTGAGCAACGAATCCTCGGGTATGAACCCCTACGGTATCCCGCCCGATGACAATGTATGCGCTATCAGGTTCAAACTTACCATTGACAATGTGATAAATTCGGAATTTATTTCCGTTATGACTATAGATCTGGCAAAGGAAATGGCTCAGAAGATGATGGCAGCATACTCGGGAGGCGCGGAAGAACCTGCCCCTGTCGAAGAGCCCTCTTCAAATCTCAGCCAGGACGAGATACAGGCGCTCCTTAACGGCGCAGGAAGCGGCGGAGCTGCTTCCGAGCCTGCCCCCGCACCCGCGGCTTCTTCGGGCGGCTCTCTCTCCCAGGAGGAGATAAACGCACTGCTGAACGGTGCAGCACCCTCTCAGCAGGCTTCTCAGCCATCACCTCAGCCCATACCGCAGCCTGCTCCGCAGCCAATGGCTCAGCCTGTTCCCGAAATGAATTACGGGGCACAGCAGTCTCAGGGAATGGGTATGCAGGGAATTCCCCCACAAATGGGAATGGCTCAGCAAGGAATGCCCCAGCAGGGTATGCCGGCACCGGGCGCAATGCCCTACGGCGGATATTACGGTATGCCGCCCTACGGATATCCTCCTATGCAGCCCGTTCAGAAGGGCAGCGCAGTAAACGTTCAGGCTGTTCAGCTTCAGAGCTTTGAAAATTACAACAATAAGGATCTAAGCGCTGATCAGAACGACAATCTAAAGCTTCTTATGGGCGTTCCCCTCAACGTTACCGTTGAGATAGGCTCTGCACGAAAAAAAGTCAAGGAGATACTGGATTTCACTCAGGGAACCATAATCGAGCTTGAACGTCAGGCAGGCTCCCCCGTGGATATCATCGTAAACGGTCATCTCATTGCAAAGGGCGACGTCGTAGTTATTGACGATAACTTCGCTGTAAGAATAACCGAAATCATCAAATCAAAATTTTTAGATAATTTAGGTAAGGAGTAATTACAATGGACAAGAAGATTATGCTCGTAGACGACGCCGCTTTTATGCGTATGATGATCAAGGACACCCTCACAAAGAACGGATACACCAATATCATCGAGGCTGCCGACGGCGAAATTGCCTGCAATACATATGCCTCCGAAAAGCCCGACCTTGTTATTATGGACATAACTATGCCCAATAAAACAGGCATTGAGGCTCTCAGAGATATCAAGGCTTCCGATCCCTCCGCAAAGGTGGTAATGTGCTCCGCTATGGGTCAGGAGTCAATGGTAGTGGAAGCTATCAAGCTTGGCGCGCTTGACTTCATCGTTAAGCCCTTCAAGCCCGACAGAATACTGGCTACAGTTCAGAAGATCATCGGCTGATACGGAGTTCTTTCGGATAATGACTGAATTTATTCCGGTTGTTCTCGCTCTTCTGGGTGTGGTCGCCCTTATGGTGGGCGTACTGTACCTTATGAAATGGCTGAACACACGCATTACGGGAGGAAAAGACCGCAAGGGCATTAAGATATCCTCCTGCATAGGCGTGGGGCAGGACAAGTCTCTGATGGCGGTAAGAGCGGGAAAGAAAAATCTGCTTATCGGCGTTTCTCAGGGCGGGATAAATCTGCTGTGCGAGCTGTCCGAGGAGGATATGGAGCTTATCGAAAGCACATCTTCAAAAGACAGCGATATGGCAGGAAAGCCCTTTGCCGAATGTCTGAAATACAATGCGGCAAAGCTGGGCAAGGAATTTATCACCCCCAAAAACAACAGCGATAACGATGATGGCAGCGGCAATTCGTGAAAGGCGGAGGCGTATAATGAAAAATAAAATATGCGGCTCTTTTCCGAAAAAGCTGAAAGCTGCCGCCATAGGCGGAATATGCGCCGCCGTGATAATGTGGGGCGCTGCGGGAGCAGTAACCTATGCCGCAGCAGACCCGTCCGAGGAAAGCGGCGTTGTTACACAGGCAACAACCATAACAACTCCGATGGAAACGGAGATATCAAACGTTACCACCACAGTTCCCGAAACGGCTCAGACCACGCTCCCCGTTCAGGCTGTCACCGAGGCACAGACCACTCTCCCCTACAACGAGCCTGTTACCCACGAGGACGAGGATACAAGCAGCATTCTCGATCTGCTTGATCTGAACAATAATTCCAACACCCTTGACCTTATCATTCTTCTGACTATTATTTCTCTGGCGCCCTCGCTGCTGATAATGCTCACCTGCTTTACCCGCATTATCATCTCCTTTTCGCTGCTGAGAAATGCTATGGGAATTCAGACAACTCCCCCAAATCAGGTAATGATAGGTCTTGCGCTGTTTCTTACTCTGTTTATAATGTCCCCCGTGCTGGAGGAGATGAACGAGGTGGCTTACGTTCCCTACAAAAACGGGGAATATACCTCAATCGAAGCGGTGCAGCAGGCGTCGGTTCCTCTGAAAAAGTGGATGCTCAAAAACACGTCCAACGAAACTATGTCCTTTTTCATTTCCCTTTCGGGAGAGGAATATCCTGCCACAGACGACGAGACCTTTACCGAGGCTATCCCTTTCAAGATAGTCGCCCCCGCATTCATTCTCAGCGAAATAAAAATAGGCTTCCAGATAGGCTTCCTGCTGTTCATACCTTTCCTGGTAATAGATATGGTAGTCTCCTCGGTGCTTATGTCTCTCGGTATGATGATGATGCCTCCCTCAACAGTGGCAATGCCATTTAAAATTCTGATGTTCGTGCTTGTGGACGGCTGGCAGCTGCTGGCAGGCTCCCTTGTCTCGGGCTTCAATATGTAGCAAAATGCCCCGTCAAACGGAAAGGAAGTGAACCTGCAGGGTGACTGAGGACGCTGTTATTCAGGTTTTCAAGGACGCTATGATACTTGTATTCAAGCTGGCAGGACCGCTGCTTATAATCAGTATGCTTGTAGGTCTCGTTATCGCCATTATCCAGGCGGCGACCCAGGTACACGAGCAGACCCTTAGCTTTGTGCCCAAGGTGGTAGTAATCGCTCTCCTGCTGGTGGTGCTTGCTTCCTTCTACATCTCAAGCACTGACACGTTTATCCGTGAAATTTTCGATATGATAGGAACTGTCAGCACCCAGACCGTTTCCGGCTGACATACAACAGAAAGCTGGTCATATTTATGGATTTCTGGGAGCTGCTCCTGTCTGATTTTGATATAAAGCTAATGGTATTCGCAAGAATACTTGGCATTTTCTCCTTTAACCCCATTCTTGCACGAAGCAATATCCCTGCAAGAGTGAGAGTGGGACTGTCCCTGCTTATGGCGTATATCGTGGCTCTCGCCCTGCCCCCTATGGAGTTTGATGCGGGAGATACAGTGGGACAGTATGTTCTGAGCTTTGTGGCAGAGCTTTTCATAGGAATGGTGCTTGGCTTCATTTGCGACCTGTTCATCTATATGATATATATGGCAGGCGATATTATGGACGCTCAGGCAGGTCTGGGTATGGCAAAGGTCTTTGACCCCTCTACCCACATTCAGATGTCTATGTACGGCTCATTTATGGGATTTTTTATGTACCTGTACTTCTTTGCCGCCAACGCTCATTTAACGCTTATACGCATTTTCGTTGACTCTTTTGAGATCATACCTCTCGGCGGAGGGCACATAAATCCCGATCTTGGCTGGACGATAGTATCAATGTTCTCACAGATACTTGTGCTTATGATGCAGCTTGCAATGCCCGTCATAGCCGCTGAGCTTATCGTGGAATTCTGTATGGGCATACTGATGAAAACCGTTCCCCAGATACAGATAATCGTGGTGAATATCCAGCTCAAGGTGATAGTGGGCTTTGTAGTTCTTTTCGCCATCACCTCCCCAATGAGCGAGTTCATCGCGGACTACACCGATAAAATGCTGAACACCTGCCGGGAAATGCTCCCGCTCATATTCAACTAAACCTGTTCTCGTCAAAAAGGCTGGTGGTTAAATGGCAGAGAACGAAAACGGCGAGGAGAAAACCGAAGAAGCCACCGACAAAAAGCGGCGTGACGCCCGTAAAAAGGGTCAGGTGCTTAAAAGTCAGGACGTGGCTGTGGTATGCTCCCTGTTTCTTTCATTTTTCGTGCTGAGGATCACCGCTTCAAGCATATTTTCCCGTCTGGGAGACTTTATGAAAAAGTACTTTTCTATGGCAGGAAAGGGCATAGGCGATGTCAAATATATCGGCGCCGAAAGCTTTGCAAGAGGACTTGTAATTGATGTAGCTGTGATATTCTTCGTCACAACAGGCGCGCTTTTAGCGGTATCCTTTCTAACCGCCATTGCTTCAACGGGTATCCAGACGAAATTCTTAATTTCCTTTGAAAGCTTAAAATTCAAGCTGGATAAACTAAATCCCATAAACGGCATAAAGAAAATGTTCTCTCTTAAAGGACTTTTCGAGCTTGCCAAATCACTTATCAAAATGCTCCTGCTTATCGTGGTGGTCTACAGCGAAATAAAGGACAGGCTGCCCGAAATAGCAAGACTTATGAATGTTGAGCCAATAAGCGGCGTTGTTTACATCGCCGAGACTATATTCTCCATCGTAATGACCCTTGGAATGGTTTTTGTGGCGGTGGCGGCTGTGGACTTTATGTTCCAGCGCTACTCCTATGAAAACGACCTTAAAATGACAAAGCAGGAGGTCAAGGACGAGTACAAGCAGATGGAGGGAGACCCCAAGATCAAGGGAAAACGCCGTGCAATACAGCAGCAGATGGCTAATCAGCGAATGATGCAGGCAGTTCCCGAGGCGGACGTTATAATCCGTAACCCTACCCACTTTGCTGTAGCATTAAAATACGATCCCGAGAAAAACTCCGCTCCCGTGGTCATTGCCAAGGGAAAGGACTTAGCGGCTCTGCGCATTGCAGATGTTGCCGCAGAACACGACGTTCCCACTGTCGAAAACGTACCTCTTGCAAGGGGTATCTACGAAAAGGTAGATGTGGGCAGAGAGATCCCCGCAGAATTTTATCAGGCTGCGGCAGATGTGCTCTGGTTCGTGTATAATCTTAAAAAGAAACCTGTCCCCAAGGGGATATTACCCGAAAACAAATCGTCGGCGCCGTTTAATTACTGACGGCCTTTCACAAGGAGGGCGGCAATACCTAAGTGGATTTTTTGAAGAAAATAGTAGGCAAGAATATCGTAACGGTATTTGTCATTCTCGCCGTATTTCTCATTGTCATTCCTCTTCCCACATGGCTTCTTGACCTGCTTTTTGCGGTGAACATTGCCCTGTCGGTGTACATTCTCCTCACAACGATGTACATAAAGGAATCCCTTGAATTTTCCATATTCCCGTCGCTGCTGCTCATAACAACAGTATTCCGACTGGGACTTAACATATCCTCCACCCGTTCTATCCTTATGAACAAGGGCTATGCGGGTGAGATAGTAAAAGCCTTCGGCACCTTCGTAATGGGCGGCAATGCGGTAGTCGGATTTATCGTGTTTATCCTTATAACCGTAGTGCAGATGGTGGTAATCACCAAGGGCGCAGAGCGAGTTGCTGAGGTAACGGCACGATTTACCCTTGACGCTATGCCCGGTAAGCAGATGGCAATAGACGCCGACCTCAATCAGGGCATAATCGACGACAAGGAGGCAAAAAAACGCCGTGACAAGGTGCAGAGGGAGTCAGACTTCTTCGGCGCAATGGACGGTGCCGCCAAGTTCGTCAAGGGAGACGCAACATTTTCTATTGTTGCGGCTATCGTAAACCTGTTAGGCGGAGCGATAATGGGCCTGGTGTTCGGCGCAATGGACTTTAGTACAGTCCTCTCCACCTACTCCATCGCCACCGTAGGAGACGGTCTCTGCTCACAGATACCCTCCCTTCTCATATCCATTTCAATGGGTATGATAGTTACCCGCGCCGCTTCCGAGGAATCTCTCAACAGCGACGTTATCGGTCAGTTCACATCACAGCCCAGAGTACCCTTCATTGCAGGACTTGTAATGTTCGTAATGGGCTTTATCCCGGGCTTTCCCACCATTACCCTTTTCGTACTGGGCGGCGCACTCATTGCTCTCGGAGTAGGACTTTCCCGCTCTATGAAGACCGAGGAGCAGGAGGCGGAGGAGCAGGGAGCCAAGGAAATGGCGGAAAATCAGGACGCTATTTCCGAAATGGAATACTACAAGGACATTGACAACGTTTATAAGCTCCTTAATGTTGAACCTATCGAAATGGAGTTCGGCTATTCCCTTATCCCCCTTGCGGACGAATCCGCAGGCGGAACCTTCATCGAGCGAGTTGTCATCTTCCGAAAGCAGTTTGCCATTGATATGGGCATGGTTTTCCCCTCTATCCGAATGAGGGACAACCAGCATATAAATCCCAATCAGTATGTTATAAAAATAAAGGGCGAGACCGTTGCAGAGGGCGAGATACTTATGGATCATTACCTTGCTCTCGACAGCGGAAACGTTACCCGGGAGGTTGACGGCATCGACACCATCGAGCCTGCCTTCAATATTCCTGCCAAGTGGATAAGCGAGGAAAATAAGCTCCGTGCCGAGATAGCAGGCTACACCCTCATAGACCCCACCTCGGTAATGATAACCCATCTTTCCGAGGTCATCAAAAACCACGCTCACGAACTTCTCAGCCGTCAGGACGTCAAAACGATGCTTGACAAGCTGAAAGAAACAAATCCCTCTATCGTAGAGGATATCGTCCCGAACGTTGTGCCTATAGCATATCTCCAGAAAGAGCTTTGTATGCTCCTCAAGGAAAACGTGCCCATAAGGGATCTCCAGACCATTCTCGAGACGCTTGCGGACAATCAGCACAATATGAAGGACCTGGATATAACAAACGAGTACGTCCGTCAGGCACTGAAACGAACCATCACAAGACGCTTCTCCGACGGCGGTCAGATAAGGGTCATAACTCTCGACACCGAGACCGAAAACAAGATAGTTTCCTCGGTGAAGAAGTCCGAGCAGGGCTCCTACCTTGCAATGGACCCCCAGTCCATTCAGGCGCTTATCGCCTCTCTGAACGCCCAGATCGAAAAGATCAAGGACGTGGTGCCCTCCCCCATCGTGCTCACCTCCCCCATTGTCCGCATCTACTTCAAAAAGCTTGTAGACCAGTTTATCCCCAATGTAACGGTGCTTTCCTTCAACGAGATAGACAACACCGTTCAGATACAGGCTGTGGGCAATATTAGCATATAACGAAAGGCGGTGTCTGATGTGTATGCTGAAAAAACAGCGGAGATAAATACGGATATAACGGGACTGTTTGACAGATACAAGCAGACCCCCGACAAATCCCTCCGCAACGAGATAGTTATGCGAAGTATGCATATCGTCCGCTACGCCGTGCTTTCTACAAGAAATATGTACCGCCGCTACGCAGACGACGACGATATCTCAAACGAAGCAGTCCTTGCCCTTATGAACGCGGTAGACAGCTTCGACCCCAAAAAGAATGTCAAGTTCGACACCTACGCGTCTATAAAAGTGCGTGGGGCAATAATAGATTATATCCGCAGACAGGACTCCGTTCCCCGAGGGGTGCGCAAATTCATACGGGACTATGACAGCGCATATTCGGCGCTGTACACCGAGCTTGACCGAGAGCCGACCCGTGAGGAAATTGCCGCAAGACTTGGAATAACAACGGAAAAGCTTGACAGCTTCCTGTCAAAATCGGCAGCAGCCTCCACCCTTTCCTTTGAAGAGCTTCTCTTTGACGGCTTTGATATGGCTGACGATACGGGAGAAAGCGAAGCTGAGGCACAGCTTATCCTCTCGGAAAAGAAATCGCAGCTTGCACAAGCCATAGACAGCTTAAAGGACAAGGAAAGAACAGTCATAACCCTTTATTATTACGAAAAGCTTAAATATTCCGAGATCGCACAGGTGCTTGGCATATCCGAGTCAAGAGTATGCCAGATACACACCAAAGCGGTGGATAAGCTCAGAGAAAAAATTTCCGGATATATGATGGAATAAAACATCGGAAAGGCGGTAAAAGCAATGCTCAGAGGATATTACACCTCCGTCAACGGAATACTGAACGAGGAAAGAATATTAAACGTAATCACGAACAACCTTTCAAATACGAATACGGCAGGCTATAAGTCCGATGCCGCTATCCCCACCACATTCCACGACAATCTTGTGCTGCTTGCAAAGGGAAAGGTCAGCAGCGGCGAAATACAGTACAGAACTCTCCTTGAAACAAAGACCTCCCTTGAATCGGGCACCTTCGAGCAGACAGATTCCCGTCTCGATATGGCAGTAATGGGCTCTGTGTACTTCAATATCCAGCGGAGGACCTCGGGAGACGTGCTTCTCACCCGAAACGGACAGTTCAATATCGACAATGAGGGATATCTTGCCCTCGGCTCTGCAGGCAGAGTAATAGACGATAACGGCAACCCCATTCAGCTTGGCACAGCAAATTTCACCGTAAGAGAAGACGGACTCATTCAGGTAGATGACGGCAGGGAGATACAGCTTGCCCTCACCTTTATCCCCGACGACTCGGACATTGAAAAGGTGGACACCAATCTTCTCCGCCCTTATGAAGACGTGGGCTGGGGAAATATCCCCGAAGGAATGGTCTACCGTATCAGACAGGGCTGGTACGAGCGTTCAAACGTAAACGTTGCCGCAGAAATGGCAAAGGCAATGGACGCAAACGCCCTTTTCAGAGCAAATTCACAGGCTCTGCAAATAATAAACTCCGTAAATCAGCTTGCCGTAAACAATCTTATGAAGGTGTGATACCTTCTTATGAAGGTATGCTGCCGCTCTGAAAGGAATGATAAATAAATGGGCAGGATAGGATTTTTCACCGCCACCACAGGCGTTATAAGCAATCAGATGGGTATGGACATCACAGGAAACAACCTTGCAAACGTAAACACCTACGGCTTCAAGGCTTCCCGACCCTCCTTTGCAGACCTTGTATATACAAAGCGCAATAACAATATCGAGGAAGTCCAGACAGGACACGGCGTAAAGGTAGACAAGACCGACCTTATGTTTGAGCAGTCCACCCTGAGACATACCGAACGTGAGCTGGATTTTGCAGCCCTTGACGAAGGCTTTTTCGCCGTAGAGACCCCCTCGGGCAACACCGCATATACCAAGGACGGCGCATTCTACATCACGGATATCGACGGAAACGGCACCTGGCAGCTTTGCGACAGCAAAGGCAGTTTTGTCCTTGACTACGAGGGCAACCGCATAACCGTTCCCTTCAACGAGGATATGCAGATAAATTACACCGAGCTTATCCCTCAGATAGGCACCTACCGCTTTGAAAATCCCTACGGACTGGACCAGTTCGGAGACAATTACTATATAAACACAGGCTCCAGCGGCGAAGCCATAGCAGATGACACCATCAAGAAAAAGCAGGGCTATATGGAAGCCTCGGGAACAAGCGTCGCCACCGAAATGACAAAGGTGATCGAGTATCAGAGAGCGTTCCAGCTCAATGTAAATATGGTAAAGCTCCACGACGAGCTTAATAACCTTGTGAATAATCTCCGAGGATAACCGCATAAAACCGATAGAAAGGCAGTAATATTATGTCACTTCAGAATATGGATCAGCTGAACGCAGTGCATTTTGATGTGCTCAGAGAAATAGGCAATATCGGACAGGGAAACGCAGCCAGTTCTCTTTCCCAGATGCTCAGTCAGACAATAGATATATCCGTCCCCACCGTAAAGCTTCTTGACTTCAACGAGTCAGTGGAGTATCTGGGCGGTCCCGAAAACGTAGTCCTCGGAATGTTAGTGGGGCTTAAAGGGGACATCAACGGAATGATGCTTTATGTGCTGCAAAAAAACTTTGCAAATTCGATGCTGAACGCAGTATTCGGCAAAGAGATAAACGACCTTACCGAGCTTGACGAAATGGACATCTCTTTTGTCCAGGAAATCGGAAATATCCTTGCAGGTTCCTACGTAAACGCCATATCCTCACTCACAGGTCTTACGATAGACATTTCCGTACCCACCATAAGCATAGATATGGCAGGAGCGATCCTTGCAGTACCGGCTGTAGAATTTGCCCAGATAGGCAACAGCGTGCTGTTCATTGACGACAGCTTTATCTTCGGCAGCTCCCCCACAGGCGGCGACAGCAGCGAGATCAAGAGCAATATGATCCTCGTACCCGAGCTTTCATCTCTTGAAACACTGTTTTCCAGGCTTGGAATAGAAGTATAAAGCGTAATAAAAGCTCATTTCGGTAAAATGAAATCAAGCGGCAATATTGCCGTGGGGAGTGTAACGTAAAATGGTAAACATTGGTATAGCAGATCTTAATGTGGTAAAAAGTCCCGAAGTTCTGGCGACATATGCATTAGGTTCCTGCATAGGCATCTGCCTTTATGACGCAGAGCTGAAAATAGCAGGACTTGCACATATAATGCTGCCGTGGAGTAAGGACGCAGGGGCAGCCGCAGACAATATGAGAAGATACGCCGACACAGGCATAACCGAGCTTATACAGAAAATGGTTGCAATGGGGGCAAAAAAATACCGCCTCACCGCAAAAATAGCAGGAGGAGCGCAGATGTTCAGCACCAATTCCGCCGTATTCAACATAGGCGAGCGAAACATCGAAGCTGTAAAAAAAGTTCTTGGAACATATAATATCCCCATAATAGCCGAAGAAACGGGACTGAATTTCGGCAGAACGGTATTCTTCTACAGCGAGGACGGCATTATGGAGGTAAAGGCAGCCACAAGACCTACAAAAAGAGTATAATGATCGGGGCTATGCCCCGATTTTTTGCAGGCTGAGCCTGCAGCCACCTCGTTGGGATATTTTGTATGCAAAATCGCCGTACAGGAACACCCTGTACGGCGAAAAACATTTATATTCGAGCGCTTCGGTATTAGTACATACCGCCGTCCATACCCGCACCGGGAGCAGGAGCAGGAGCAGGCTCCTTGATGTCAGCAACGAGGGACTCTGTGGTAAGAACCATAGCAGCAACGGAAGCAGCGTTCTGGAGAGCAGAACGTGTAACCTTAGTAGGATCAACGATACCCGCAGGGATCATATCAACATAAGTCTCGCTGTAAGCGTCGAAGCCGTAGCCAACCTTTCTGGAGCGAACGATCTTGTCAATGATAACAGAGCCTTCAAGACCTGCATTTGCAGCGATCTGACGAACGGGTTCCTCAAGAGCCTTGAGAACGATCTGAGCGCCTGTCTTTTCATCGCCTGAAAGTGAAGCTGTGAGCTTAGCAACAGCAGGCATAGCATTGATAAGAGCAGTTCCGCCGCCTGCAACGATACCCTCTTCAACAGCAGCCTTAGTAGCAGCAAGAGCATCCTCAATGCGGAGCTTCTTCTCCTTCATCTCAACCTCTGTAGCAGCGCCTACCTTGATAACAGCAACACCGCCGGAAAGCTTAGCAAGTCTCTCCTGGAGCTTTTCCTTGTCGAATTCGGAGGTTGTGACATCGATCTGAGACTTGATCTGATTGATCCTGTCCTTGATCTCGGACTTGTCGCCCTGACCGTCAACGATAATGGTGTTTTCCTTTGTAACCTTTACCTGCTTAGCACGGCCAAGCTGAGAAACCTCGGTATCCTTGAGTTCAAGACCGATCTCCTCGGAAATAACCTGACCGCCGGTGAGGATAGCGATATCCTGGAGCATTTCCTTTCTTCTGTCGCCGAAGCCGGGAGCCTTAACAGCAACACAGGTGAATGTACCTCTCAGCTTGTTAACGATAAGAGTGGAGAGAGCCTCGCCCTCGATGTCCTCAGCAATGATAACCAGCTTCTTGCCAGTCTTAACGATCTGCTCGAGGAGAGGAAGGAGTTCCTGGATAGAAGAGATCTTCTTGTCTGTGATAAGAATGTAAGCGTCGTCAATAACAGCCTCCATCTTGTCTGTATCTGTAACCATATAAGGAGTAATGTAGCCTCTGTCGAACTGCATACCCTCAACTACCTCGGAGTAAGTCTCGGCAGTCTTGGACTCTTCAATGGTGATAACGCCGTCAGCAGTGACCTTCTCCATAGCCTCTGCAATAAGCTTGCCCACCTTCTCGTCAGCGGAAGAAACGGTAGCAACTCTCTCGATATCTGCAGAGCCTTCAATGTCCTTGGAATTTGTCTTGATAGCCTCAACAGCAGCGTCAACAGCCTTAGACATACCCTTCTTAACGACCATAGGATTAGCGCCTGCAGCAATGTTCTTCATACCCTCTCTGATAAGAGCCTGAGCGAGAAGAGTAGCGGTAGTGGTACCGTCGCCTGCAGCGTCATTTGTCTTTGTGGCAACTTCCTTAACGAGCTGAGCGCCCATATTCTCGAAAGCGTCATCAAGCTCTATTTCCTTTGCAATCGTAACGCCGTCATTAGTGATAAGGGGAGAGCCGAACTTTCTGTCAAGAACAACATTTCTGCCCTTGGGACCGAGAGTGATCTTAACTGTATTAGCAAGCTTGTCAATGCCTGCCTGTAAAGACTTGCGGGCGTCTTCGCCGTAAATGATATCCTTAGCCATTGTAATGTACCTCCAATAAATTTAGAATGTTATCTTATTCAACAACTGCGAGAATGTCGGACTGACGGAGAATAGTGTACTCAACACCGTCAAGCTTTACCTCAGTGCCCGCATACTTGGAAGCGAGGACCTTCTGACCGACCTTAAGCTCCATCTTTACCTCATTGCCGTCAACCATACCGCCGGGGCCAACCTCAACGATCTCAGCGATCTGGGGCTTCTCCTTAGCGTTGCCGGTGAGAATGATACCGCTCTTGGTGGTCTCCTCAGCCTCAGTCATTTTAATAACAACTCTGTCTGCAAGTGGCTTGATTTTCATAACTAAAAAACTCCTTCCTATAAGTAACCGCTAAATAATTCTATTTAGCCAAATAGTTTTAGCAGTCTAACGCTTGATGTGTTAGCACTCCTATTTCTTGAGTGCTAAATATATTTTACCACGTTCACTAAAAAAATCAAGTGTTTTTGCGTAAATCCCTGCATTTTCATCATAATGCACAATTTACATTGGAACTTACAGGTAAAATATATTATATATGTAAACAGAAAGCCGTCCGACTCAGCCGTACAGGAAATTATCCGACCGAGCCGAACGTCTTTCCGGTAATATTTTTATGTGTCGGGAGAGGAACTATCCTCTCCCGAAAGCATTATCCGATCTCAAGTCTCCGTGAAACAGGAACATCGGGCTTCTTCTTGGGGAGCACCATAATAAGAATACCGTTCTTGTAATCTGCGCTTATGTTATCGGCATCAATTCCCGAAATGTCGAAGCTTCTCTGATATGAGCCGTAAGAACGCTCACGGCGGATATATCTGCCGTCCTTGTCCTTCTCGTCATTGTTTTCGGAATGTTCTGCTTTCAGCGTAAGGCTTGAACCCGAGATATCAATGGAAATATCCTGCTTGTCAAAGCCGGGAAGCTCGGACTCCATAATGTACCTGTCGTCCTCCTCACGGATATCGGTGCGGCAGGAGCTTATCAGCTTGCCGTCCTTCACAAATCCGTTATCGAAGTCTGCAAAGGGATCGAAAACGCCAAAAGTTCTTTCAAAAGGAGTTAAACCATACATAAAATTACCCTCTTTCCGATTATGGGGAGCCTGTTGGCTCCGCCTGTTTTTAACCTGTCCCGGAGAAGCTCTCCTCACTGCCGTGATACGCATTACTGAATTTCCAGCCTGCGTGTAACAGGAACGTCGGGCTTTTTCTTGGGCAGGGTCATAATAAGGATACCGTTCTTGTAATCTGCGCTGATGTGCTCGGTGTCAATGCCCGAAATGTCGAAGCTTCTCTGATATGAACCGTAGGTACGTTCGCGGCGGATGTACTTGCCGTTTTTGTCCTTCTCGTCCATATTTTCGGAATGTTCTGCTTTCAGGGTCAGACTGGAACCGGAGATATCAATGGAGATGTCCTTCTTGTCAAAGCCGGGCAGCTCGGACTCCATAACGAACTTGTCATCTTCCTCACGGATATCGGTGCGGCAGGCGTTAAACCTCTTGCCGTCCTTCACAAATCCGCTGTCGAAGTCAGCGAAGGGGTCAAAGATACCAAAAGCTTTTTCAAAGGGAGTTAAACCGTACATAAAATTACCTTCTTTCAAAATATAGGAAGCTTGCTTCTAAAAGAAGCGGCTTCGTGAATTGCTTACTTAAACGGGGTATCTGTACCGCTTCATCTCGGTATCTCCCGTTTACGAGTATTATAATACCCCCCTATTATGATAATACAATATCCGTATTGTGAAAAAACGGTGAAATTTAGCAGTCTCAGCATAAGAGTGCTAACACTTGCAAGATTAGAGTGCTAAAACCATACCGTATATTTTCCTCATTTCCATATCCACACTCACATTATAGCACGTTTGTCTCGATTTGTCAATACATTTCAGCACAAAAGTATCGTTTCAAATCAAATTCGTATAAATTCCCAAAAATACTACCCCCCTTTTGTTAAACCAGCACATATATTCCAAAAATAAAAGAGCCAATGCAGCAAAACCGCATCGGCTCATAAAGATACATATATTCAAAATACAAATTCAGCAGCTTCCGTGCTTGACCCTGTCCATAACCTCTGCACGCTTTGCGTCATTAAAGCGGTCAAGATTGCCTACAAGATAGCCTGTGATTCTTCTTATGCGGTCAAAGGGAACGCTTTCAAAATAATAATTCAGATCAACAAAATCGCCGTCAAGAGCAATATCAATGCCCACGATCTTTTTCCCGGGGTAATTCTCCTCGCCGTGCCTGATGTAAGCCGCAAGCTCCTCATTGGAAATTTTTCCGCCCGTAACGTTAATGTTCATTTTCATTACTCCCAGCATAAATTTGAATATCCGCCGTCACAATATTTAGTGCCGACTATTTAATTATACCACAATATGTAGTGTTTTCAAGGACAAATCGTTTTAATTAACATTTTGTTTACATCTGACCCGCAAACCCGCCTGCCACATCATTTCAATTGTAGCCCCAAAAAATTCCTACTAAATTTTTACAAAATTAACAATTTGCCGCCTTATTCTTTGTTGACATCGCATAATCACCTATGTTATAATAATGTTTTAGTATGATAAATCAAAACATTACCGTTATAATGAAAGGATAATTTAATGCTTTTTACAGAACTTGACCTGCCCGAAGAAATAGTACGGGCAGTCACCGAAATGGGCTTCACCGAAGCCACCGAAATACAGTCAAAAGCCATTCCCGTAATGCTTGAGGGACGGGATCTGGTAGGAAAATCCAACACAGGCACAGGCAAAACAGCCGCATTCGGAATCCCCGCAATCGCCGGCATAGAAAAGGGCAGCAAGGGCGTTCAGGTGCTTGTACTCTGCCCCACCAGAGAGCTTGCAATGCAGGCGTGCGACGAGATAAAGAAATTTTCCGCATATATGCCCTGGGTGCGCCCCTGCGCAGTCTACGGCGGCGCAGCAATGGACAGACAGATAGGAGAATTAAAGCGGGGCGCAAATATCGTCGTAGGCACTCCCGGACGAGTAATGGACCATATCGGCAGAAAGACTCTCCGCCTTGAAAATCTGCGTACCATAATCCTGGACGAAGCGGACGAAATGCTCAATATGGGCTTCAGAGAAGATATCGAAACCATTCTCCAATACGTCCCCGAGGAGCGTCAGACAGTGCTTTTCTCCGCCACAATGCCCCCTCCCATAATGGCTATCACAAAGCAGTACCAAACCGACCCCGTTGTAATAAAGGTGGAGAGTAAGGCACGCACCGTTGATAGCATAGAGCAGAAATATTTTGAGGTGCCAATGGGCAGAAAGACCGACGCCCTGAGAATGCTCCTCATCGCCTATGAGCCCCGCCTGTCAATGGTGTTCTGCAACACCAAGAAAATGGTTGATGAGCTTACAGACGCCCTGGTGTCAAAAGGCTTCAAAGCCTCGGGACTCCACGGCGATATGAAGCAGCAGAGCCGAACACAGGTCTTAAATGCTTTCAAATCGGGCTCCATAAACGTCCTCATCGCCACCGATGTAGCCGCAAGAGGAATTGACGTAGACGATGTAGACGCAGTATTCAACTACGATCTCCCCCAGGACAACGAGTATTATATCCACCGTATCGGCAGAACGGGCAGAGCAGGCAAAAGCGGCGCCGCCTATACCATAATCAGCGGCAGAAAGCAGTTCTATGAGCTGAGAGACATTTCCAAATTCATAAAAACGGAAATAGTAAGAGCCGACCTTCCCACCAAGGAAGAAATCGTAAAGCGCAAGTCGGAGCACGTGAGCGAGAAGATAATTTCATGCTGCGAAAGCGGAAAATACGATAAGTACATTTCCGAGATCACAAAGCTTATGCGTGAAAACGACCTCTCCGCCGAAGAAATTGCCGCCGCACTGCTTGGAATGAAGCTGTCCGCCGAAACAAGAAATATCCCCGACATCGCCTTCACCGCCCCCAGAGACACATCTGCAAAGAGCGGAAAGGGCAGAGCAAAAACGGTGAAGCTTGAAATATCCGCAGGCAGAGCCAACCGCCTTGCCCCCAATTTCGTCCTGGGCGCACTTGTAGACGCAACTGGAATGCCCGGAAAGAGTTTCGGCAAAATAGATATCTATGACCGCTTCACCACCGTAGAAGTGCCCGAAGCCGACAAGGAGCATATCCTTGACTCAATGGCAGGCACCAAGATAAACGGTCAGAAAATAACCGTCAAGCCCTACGAGGGACGAAACGAGCGCTTCGAGGACGACAGAGATCACCGCCGTCAGAACAATTCCCGCAGAGGAGCAAACACCCGAGGCAAAGGCGGCAGACGGGGCAATCCCGGCGCACGCCCCCGAAGCTGACAAGCTTTATTATTTATTCTTTAAATAAAAAATCCTTCCCCCGACACAAACGGGAGAAGGATTTTTTCATATTAAGTTATTTCACTTCATTTCTTTGCCGCATTCCTCAAAAAGCTTGTCCAGATATTCGGTGTCCTTCACCTTGGTAAAGGAGCTTACAAGCGGAACAACGATAAGACCCACAATCATAGCAATAGCACCTGCATTGATAGGCGAAGCCATATTGAGTTTCAGAGAAGCCGCAGCCTTTGTAGCCTCGGGGAAAAATCCCAGGCTGAAAATAAACATATGGATAACGGTAATGCCCACGCCCGTAATAAAGCTTGTCCAAACCGCCGCCTTAGTTATCTCCTTTGAGAAAAGACCGTACATAAAGGGAGCCAGGAATGCGCCTGCAAGTGCGCCCCAGGAAATGGACATCAGAGTGCTTATGTAGGTGTTGGGGTTAAGAGCGATAACAACGGAGAGAACCAGGAAAGCGGCAATAAGCACACGCATTGTGAACACCTGCTTCTTGTCGTCCATACCGCCCTTTACCGCAGGCTTGATAAGGTCAATGGTGAGTGTGGAGCTTGATGTGAGAACAAGAGAAGAAAGAGTGGACATAGAAGCCGAAAGCACCAGCACCACAACGATACCGATAAGTATCTCGGGAAGCGCGTCGTGAAGCATTGCGGGAACGATAGAGTCAAACTTGAGCTTGCCGTTTGCGCCCCTTTCAATGAATGCCCTGCCCGTCTCGGCAGCCACAGCCTCATCAGCAGAACCGTACAGTCTGCCGAAGCCGCCCATCAGATATGAACCGCCTGCAACCACCACAGCAAAGAGAGTGGAGATTATAGTTCCCCTCTTGATAGCCTGATCGTCCTTGATAGCGTAGAACTTCTGCACCATCTGAGGCAGACCCCAGGTTCCGAGAGATGTAAGAATAACAACGCCGATAAGGTTAATGGGGTCGGGACCGAAAAGTGAGTTAAGTGTATTTTCGGGAACACCCGTATCGGAAATGGCACCAAGCTGCCCGAGAGCCGAGGACAAGCCGCCCTTTTTGGAAATAACGCAGAACACAACCGCAGAAATTCCCGCCAGCATAATAATGCCCTGAATAAAGTCGTTGATAGCCGTAGCCTTGTAGCCGCCGAGAATTACGTACACCGCCGTAAGCACCGCCATACCGATAATGCAGGCGGAATAGGGAATGTTGAACGCCATTCCGAAAAGCCTTGAAAGACCGTTGTACACCGAAGCGGTGTAAGGGATAAGGAAGATGAAAACGATAATAGCCGAAACGATCTTCAGACCCTTTGAATTATAGCGCTTCTCGAAATATTCGGGCATAGTTGAAGCGCCCATATGCTTTGTCATAATACGCGTGCGCCTGCCCAGTATCATCCAGGCAAGCATAGAGCCGATAACAGCATTTCCGATACCTATCCACGCCGCCGAAACGCCGTAACTCCAGCCGAACTGACCTGCATAGCCGATGAAAACAACCGCAGAAAAATAAGATGTGCCGTATGCGAAAGCGGTTATCCAGCCGCCCACGCTTCTTCCTCCAAGCACGAAATCCGAAACCGAGGAGGTCTTTTTGTGGCAGTAAACACCTATGCCTATCATAACCGCAAGGTAGACCGCCAAAATAACATATAACACTTAAAAATACCCCTTTCAAATTTTAATTCATTTATCGCTTCATCAGATAAAAGCGCATAAGCGTTAAAGCAATAAATTTCATTTAATTATATCAGAAATAGGAAATTTTGTCAATTAGACAATATAATCAATTTTGCCGCTTTACTTTGGCAAAATCAGATAAAAGGTTTAAATGCACGGCAAAATTTATGTGATAAATGCTTAAATTTTTAGAAAAATATTGTATATTATGCAAAAAGCTGTAAAAAAGACTTGTAATTCAAGGAAAAAAATATTAAAATATAAGGAGTATTATTTTATAACATAGCAGGGTTTTAAAGCACAGAAAGTTTAAAGCATAAAACCCCTGAATTTTTCCCGATAAAAGGTGAAAATTCTCGAAAGGTGGAAAAACATAATGCCTATTACAGAATTACTTGAAGAAAACGCACGGAAATACGGCAATGACGTATGCCTTGTGGAAATAAATCCTCAGATACAGGAAACCAGACGTATGCTGTGGAAGGATTTTGACCTTATCCAGCCCACCTCCGACCTCTCCTACCGCCGTGAGATAACCTGGCACGTGTTCAATGAAAAGGCAAACCGTTTCGCCCAGCTTCTCATAAGCCGAGGAGTGAAAAAGGGGGACAAGGTGGCAATTCTCCTTATGAACTGCCTTGAGTGGCTGCCCATTTACTTCGGCATACTGAAAACAGGCGCACTTGCGGTACCTATGAATTTCCGCTACAGCTCCGAGGAGATAAAATACTGTCTCGACCTTGCAGAAGCAGACGTATTAGTTTTCGGTCCCGAGTTTATCGGCAGAGTGGAGACCATTGCCGAGGATATCAGTAAAAACCGCATACTTTTCTATGTAGGCGGCGACTGCCCCTCCTTTGCCGAGGATTATGACAAGCTTGCTTCAAACTGTGCCAGCGTATCCCCCGGAATTGCCCTCAGCGATGACGATGACGCGGCAATATACTTCTCCTCGGGAACCACAGGCTTTCCCAAGGCAATACTCCACTCCCACCGCAGCCTTATGCATTCCTGCGTTGTGGAGCAGAAACATCATCATCAGACCAAGGACGATGTGTTCCTCTGCATACCCCCTCTCTATCATACGGGAGCGAAAATGCACTGGTTCGGCAGCCTTATTTCGGGCAGCAAGGCAGTGCTGTTAAAGGGAGTAAGCCCCGAAACAATTCTCGATACCGTTTCAAAGGAGAAATGCACCATCGTGTGGCTCCTTGTACCCTGGGCTTTGGACATTCTCGAAGCCATTGATACGGGCAAGGTAAACCCCGCAGACTACGAGCTTTCTCAATGGAGACTTATGCACATAGGCGCACAGCCCGTTCCCCAGAGCCTTATCAACCGCTGGAAGCACTATTTCCCCGATCATCAGTATGATACAAATTACGGTCTCAGCGAGTCCATAGGTCCCGGCTGCGTTCATCTGGGACTTGAGAACATACATAAGGTGGGAGCTATCGGAGTTCCCGGCTACGGCTGGCAGGTAAAGATAATCGACGAAAAAGGCAATGAGGTAAAGCAGGGCGAGGTAGGCGAGCTTGCAGTAAAGGGTCCCGGCGTTATGAAATGCTACTACAATAACCCCCAGGCTACAGCCGAGGTGCTTCACGACGGCTGGCTGTGGACAGGCGATATGGCAAGGCAGGACGAGGACGGCTTCTACTTCCTTGTTGACCGCAAAAAGGACGTGGTAATAAGCGGCGGTGAAAATCTCTATCCCGTTGAGATAGAGAATTTTATGAGCAGGTTCGATAAAATAAAGGACGTTGCGGTCATAGGACTCCCCGACAAGCGACTGGGCGAGATAGCTGCGGCTATTGTGGAGCTTAAGGACGGCGCAGAATGTACCGAAGAGGAGATAAACGAGTTCTGTCTCGGTATGCCAAGATACAAGCGCCCCAAGAAGATAATCTTTGCCCCCGTTCCCCGAAACGCCACAGGAAAGATAGAAAAGCCCAAACTCAGAAAAATGTACTGCGGCGACAATATGATCGAAAAGGAAAATCAGAGCTGATAAATTTATAGGGTCTGCCCCGCTGATATGGGACAGACCCTTTTTATATTTTTTATTCCACGAATAAAATCACTTCATTTCAGCAATTTTCTCAAACTCCAGCTTTCCGCCGAAAATGTCAAGAGCGCTGCCCACCGTAAAATCCACATTGCCCCTGCCAAGGCTCCGAAGCAGCTCAATGTCATCATATGAGCCGATACCGCCTGCATAGGTGGAAACAATGCCCTCCATATTTCCCAGAAGAGAAGCAATACCCTGCTCAATGCCCTTCTGTTTGCCCTCAGCGTCCACAGCGTGAATGAGAAATTCATCGCAGCAGCCCCGAAGCATACGGATATTTTCCTCCGTGACCTCCATATCTGTAAACTTCTGCCACCTGTCGGTGACGATGAAATATTTTCCGTACCTTTTGCGGCAGGAGAGATCGAGAACAATATGCTCCGCTCCCACCGCTCTTTTCAGCCGCTCAAGCCTTTCAAAGCTGATACTGCCGTCCTTAAAAACATAAGACGTGACAATAACGTGGGAAGCCCCCTTTTCAAGGTACTCCGAAGCGTTTTCGGCGTTTACTCCTCCGCCTATCTGAAGTCCTCCCGGAAAGGCTTTCAGCGCCGCAAAAGCCTGCCTGCGGTCAGCCTCATAATACTCCGAGCCTGCGGGGTTAAGGATAATGACGTGTCCCCCGAAAAGCCCCCTGCTTTTGTAAAGCTCAGCGTAAAATTCCCCGCCAAGCTCCGAGACGAAATTCTCCGCTGCGAAGGAATTTTTATCCGCCAGACTGCCACCCACTATCTGCTTGACGCACCCGTTATGAATGTCAATGCAAGGTCTGAATTTCATAAGTAAAATATCCTTTCAAATTATTCGTCCCTCAGAAAGCCCTTGCCCAGAGCGTCCTGCAGTACCTGCTCCATATATTCCCACAGCTTTTCCGAACCGAGAGAGATGTGCCTGTTCCTTTCGTACACCTGCCCGTAGGAAACGCCGTGCTCCTGCCAGCTCACTCCGTTTTTTGAGTAGTTTAAAAGCATAGGCTGCATTCTGTCAAGAGCCGCCGCAAAACGGGATTCTGCGGTGTCCATATTCTCAAATTCCTCCCACAAAGCGCGGTATTCCCTTTCCTGATCCTCGGGCAGAATACCGAAAAGCCGCTCAGCCGCACGCTCTTCCCTATCCCGCTTTGTCTTATAGCCCTCTTTGTCATAGCAGTAGGTGTCGCCTGCGTCTATCTCCACAATGTCGTGGATAATCACCATTTTCATCACACGAAGAAGGTCAACGGGAATGTTTGAATGCTCAGCAAGTGTCATTGCAAAAAGCGCAAGATGAAAGGAATGCTCCGCATCATTCTCCCTGCGCCTGTGAACGCAGTCATCTCCCTCAAAATCGCGCATAGACTCAGAGCGCTTCTCGTCCTTGATGATATATGTCTGCCTGTAAAGGCTTTTCATTTTGTCCGCTTCAAGAAGAAACTCTATCTGCTTTTTCAGTCTTTCCGATATCATTATGACCGCCCCTTTTCATTATTACTTTTATTATACAACTCCGCAGGCGGTCTTGTCAACACCGGTTTTCGTGAAAGAGCGGCATATGCAAAAAAACCCGAGGAAAATTCCCCGGGCAGATTATTAAAGGATAAAGCAGATAAGCCCTCCGCAGCCCTCGTTGATTATCCGTTCAAGGGTCTCCTGAAGCTTAAGCCGCGCGTCCACGGGCATACGGTAAAGCTTGTTGTGAAGTCCCTCGTTCACAAGCTCGTGGAGAGATTTTCCGAAAATGTTCGACTCCCATATTTTTCCGGGATTTTCCTCGAAATCACGTAGAAGATACATTACAAGCTCCTCGGATTGCTTTTCGCTGCCCACTATGGGGCTTACCTCCGTGATGATATCCGCTTTCATCATATGGATAGAGGGTGCGGACGCCTTGAGCTTAACGCCGTATTTTCCGCCCTGACGGACTATCTCGGGCTCCTCAAGGGTAAGCTCGTCAATGGTGGGCATTACAATGCCGTAGCCAGTTGCCTCAACCTCTTTGAGGGCATTTTCTATCTTCTCGTACTTCTTTCTGATATCCGTGAGATTTTTCAGCAGAGGAAGAAGATCGCTTTCGCTGTTTATCTCAATGCCCGTTGTTTCCCCAAGAATACGGTAGAAAAGCTCGCTTTTCAGCGTTACCGAAATATCGGCGCTGCCCTTGCCAAGGTCAATGGTTCGGATATCCGAATAGGTTATGTCCTCGCAGTCACGCAGGCGTTTTACTACATTCTGAGCGTCTCTTACGGTCTTAACGTCTTTTGCAGCTTCACGAACCGAGTCGAATATCTCCGTCCTCAGCCAGTGACCCTTTCCCAGCCCCGTTATCCATCTGGGCATTGAGATGTTTATCTCCTTGACGGGAAAGCTGAAAAGCACCTGCCTTAAAATATTGTCGATATCATCGCCGTTCAGCTCAAGGCAGTTAACGGGGATAACGGGTGTGCCGTACTTTTCCTCCAGCTCTGCGCTCATCTGAACAGCCTTGCCGCTTTTGGGGTCGGTGCAGTTGAGAAGCACAACAAAGGGCTTGTTTATGGCTTTAAGCTCCCCTATGACTCTCTGCTCCGACTCCTCATATTCGCTTCTGGGGATATCCGAAATGCTGCCGTCGGTGGTTATCACAAGACCGATGGTGCTGTGCTCGGTGATGACCTTGCGTGTGCCCACCTCGGCTGCCATATTGAAGGGAACTTCCTCGGAAAACCAGGGGGTCATCACCATTCGAGGCGCTTCGTTCTCGATATATCCGATGGAGCTGGGAACGATATAGCCCACGCAGTCGATAAGGCGGACATTAAACCGCGCGTTCTCCCCCACGACTATCTCCACAGCCTCCTCGGGGATAAATTTCGGCTCGGTGGTCATAATGGTCTTGCCTGCCGCAGATTGTGGCAGCTCGTCAACAGCCCGCTCCCGCCTGAAATCGCTTTCGATATTGGGGATTACAAGCTGCTCCATAAAACGCTTGATAAAGGTGGATTTTCCCGTGCGGACGGGGCCTACTATGCCTATGTAGATATCGCCGTTCGTGCGCTTGGCGATATCGGTGTAAATGTCATTTTTAACCATAACGGCAAGTTCCTTTCTCTATTATGCTACGGGGATAAGGAGCATTTTCGCTTCTTTAACGATGTCCCCGTCAAGCTCGTTTTCCTCGATTATACGAAGCATTGAAGCGCCGTACCGCTTGGCAACGTTCCAAAGCTCCTCGCCGCTTTCGGCAAAATACAGCCGCAGGGCATAGTCTCCGCTCTGCTCTCTGGGAACGGTCTCGTCAACGGATATGTCGGTAATGGCTTCCGTAAGGATATGGTCGGTGAGCCAGCCTCTTACGGCTATCTCCGCCTTGACCTCGGCGGTATTGTCGGCGGTAATGGTATATGTGCAGGAGGTAACGGGGAATGTCACACGTATATCCGCGTCGGGGCTTATATCCCGCATATCCGAGGATATCTCCTCTTCAACGGGGACATCTGTCTCGCAGATAACAAAATCTCCGCTTTCCGTCTGACCCATTACCGTTAATGTAACGTTTCCTTCGGCGGTGAGCTTTCCGTCAATTACCGAAAGTCTCAGTCCCGAGGAGCTGCACCACACGTCATAGACCGAAGAAATGGGGCTGTCCTTGTTTTCGCATATACTCCTTACGGAAAAGCCGGTGTCCAGAGGTGAGGGAGCCTTTTCGCACCTTACCTGCACTGCGGTATGAGATGATGCATAAGACGTCGAATACTCGTCGCAGGCAAGCTCATACTCCGCCATTTTCACCGCATAGCAGTCGATAAGGAGCAGCACCTCGCATTCAAGCTGCCTTGAATTTCCGTCTCCCTCGGAACGGGGCGTTAATGTGCAGGAGACCACAGAGGAGTTTATAAAGCACTGATGATCGTCGTCAAGCCCCTCCAGCTCCACAAGCTGGGAAAAGGGCAGGGAAAACTGCATTGACGTTACGGGGTTCTCACTGTCCTCGCCGTGAGACGTGTAGACTACGGAAATTTTCAGCTCGCCCTTTGCCGCCGCCTTTCCTGCGATTATCTTCTTGTCTGCCGAAACTATCTCCGCCGATGCTCTGAGAATTGTGCCAATGGGAGGAGCGGTCTCCGAAAGGGTGAAATCGTCCGAGACCACCGCCCTTTTCTGCGCCTTTATGACCTGTGAGGGACACATACAGCTTCGCTTACGCAGCTGGATATTTTCCCCGAAGGCTTCGCTCACTGCCTCGGTGACGGTCTCCCCCATCACGCAGATATTAACCGTAACAGCACCCCTTACATCTATCCTTCGCCTGTTCACCGCACGACAGTTTATGTGGTCGGGAGAAGCGTTGATGTAAACGGAAGCCTGCTCTGCGGGGCGGTCGAGGTTTACGGTGCGGCTGTAAACAAGCTTCTGCTCCACCGCTTCTGGAGATGCGCTGCCCTCGGAGCAGTATATCACCCTAAGACATACGGTAAGCTCGTAATTTACCCTGTCGCCGTTTACGGCGCAGGCGGTTATTTCAGGCTCGGCGCAGCACTTGATAATTCTGAATATCTCGGGGTAATAATCGGGCAGAACATAATCAAGCTCCACAGACTGCTCCTGGGTGCTGCTGCATATTTTTTCGCAGGCTCTCACAGCCTCTTTGTTGACTTTTAAATTCATATGAACCATCCTTTCATTCAGCCGTCATATGGGGCGGCATATTACGATTTGTCCTCCCCACAATATATTCCGTGCCGAAAGGATTTATTACAGTGAGAGTTTATAAAAAACAGATATTTTTTCGAGTCTGTAAACGATTGACATTTGTGAAATATTATGGTATAATATGCAAAAGCGCTAAACTGCATTTCAGCTAAAACGAAAGGATGAATTAAATGCGTTCTTATATGAAAGCCGCAGGACTTCTTACCGCTGCGGCAATGAGCTTTTCAATACTTGCCGCCTGCGGAAAGACCGATGCTCCGACAGACGGCTCCGAAAGCTCTCAGACCGAGCAGGCGCAGGTTGAACAGCTTGCAGATGTATATGAAAATCCCGACTGGTCATACGGTCAGGTAGCTATCGGCGGCGGCGGATTTGTCACGGGAATAGTAAGCACCTGCGAAGCGGGGCTTTTCTATGCAAGGACTGACGTGGGCGGTGCCTACAGATGGGACAATGACGCACAGAAATGGATAGCCCTTAACTACGACATTTCCGATGATGACAAGGGACTTCTGGGCATTGACGGAATTGCTGTGGATCCGAATAATGCGGCTAATGTATATCTTGCCGCAGGAACATCATATTTCAGCAATGCAAAGACCTGTATCCTTGTTTCCCACGATTACGGCGAGCATTTCAAGCAGGTAGATGTTTCCGACCTTATCAAGGTCCACGGAAACGGTATGGGCAGAGGAAACGGCGAGAGAATTGCCGTTGACCCCAATAACAGCGACATTATCTACTGCGGCGGCAGAACAGGCGGAATGATACGCAGCCTTGACTCGGGCGAGACCTGGGAAAAGGTGGAGTCCTTCCCCGTAAACGCCACCGCCAACGAAAACGGCATAAACATCATTCTCTTTGACAAGGAGCGCTCAAGGATATATGCAGGCGTTTCCCGTTCCAAGGAGGATAATATCTACTATTCCGATGACGCGGGCGAAAGCTGGAGCGTTCTTCCCGGCTCAGAGGAAGCGGCAAAGAAATATATGCCCCAGCGCTTTGACCTTAACTCCAAGGGTGAGCTTTTCGTATCCTACGGCAACAAGGAAGGCCCCTGGAACTCCGTTCAGGGCACGCTTTACAAGTACAGCCCCGACAGCGGCAGCGCCGAGGAGATAAAGGTGGTAAGCTGGACGGTGGGCGATATCGTTATTGACCCCACTAATGACGACAATATGGTACTCGTCACCTCCGAGGTATGGAAGGAGCAGCCCAACGGCGCATACGGAGACAAATTCTTCCGCACCACCGACGGCGGCAAGACCTGGGAAGACCTGGACGGCAAATACACAATGTCCACAAACGGTATGGACTGGATATCCAATGCGGCAATCCACTGGTGCAGCTCCCTTGCAATGGACAGCGGCAATTCAAACAGGATACTTGTAAACTCGGGCAACGGCATATTTGCCTGCGACAATATCTGGGACGAAAACCCCGAGATATATTTTGAAGCAAGAGGAATTGAGGAGGTAGTTCCCGAGGATATCGTTTCCTATGCGGATTATCCTCTTATCACCGCCATCGGAGATTTTGACGGCTTTATCCACGAGGATATTTTCACATCTGCAGAGCGCCATTCCAAACAGATAGGCTCCTGCACAAGCATTGCGGTGGCAGCCCTTGACCATAATATATGGGCAAAGGTTGGCGGAGATGAGTCAAATATGCTCCTTACATACACCACCGACGGCGGCAAGACCTGGAGCGATATAACCAATTCCCCCGACAGCGGCAAGGTGCTTTACAAGGGCAAGCTTGCCCTCACCGCCGACGGCTCTGCGCTTATCTGGAGCCCCTCCAACGGACTCTTTGCATACCGCACCGAGAACTGGGGACAGACCTGGGAAAAGGTTGAGGGCATTGCAGGCAGCGGAGGTGTTTACCTTATCGGTGACCCCGTTAACAAGGACTACGTTTACGGCAGCAGCAACGGTACGGTTTTTGTAAGCTCGGACGGCGGAAAGAGCTTTAAGAAAAAATATGACACATCTTCACAATACAAGCGCCTTGCCATTGCTCCCGGTATCGAGGGCACCTTCTACGTTCCCGGAGGAGGAGGCGGACTTCTGGTTTCCACCGACCACGGCGAGAGCTTCTCAATTGTTCCGGGACTTAAATTCTGCGACGCAGTAGGTCTCGGAAAGCCTAAGAAGGACGGCGACCCCTACGTTATCTACGTAAGCGGAACTCCCAAGGAAGAGGGCGCAGTCAAGGGCTTCTATATGAGCGAGGACAACGGTGAGAGCTGGGTAAGAGTAAACGACGACCTTCATCAGTTCGGCGGAATAGGCAACGGCGAATTTATTGCGGGCGATATGAACGTTTACGGCAGATGCTACATAGCCACTGTTGGTCTCGGAATTGCCTACTGCGACAAGAACGAGAAGTAAAGTTATAAAATCAGATTAAAAAAATAGGAAAATCCCTTGACAAATCCGCAAAACCGTGATATACTGTAGTAAATCAAATACCTTAAACCGCTGAAGCGGAGATAACGGCAGGTATGACCTTACAGAGAGTCCGGGGCGCTGGGAACCGGGCAGGATACAGCTTGTCAAATGGACCGCTGAGGGCTTCGAGGAAATGGCGGTGCTTTCGTCAGAGTATTCGCAGACGTGTGGGCATACGTTATTTGCCGGGGATATGTCAGTATCCTGCTAAGAGCGCAGCAAGGCTGCGAATCAAGGTGGTACCGCGGATAAGTAAATTTATTCGTCCTTGACGGAAATCATTTTCTGTCAAGGGCGTTTTTGTTTTTGACGGAAAAATCAGACTCATATCAAAATACAGAAAACGGAGGAAAAAGCTATGAACTTCAACGGCACAGAATTTGACACCTATTTCAAGAACTACCCCGACAGCAATGGTTATTTCGGCAAATACGGCGGAGCATATATCCCCGACGAGCTGAAAAAGGCTATGGACGAGATAACAGAAGCCTATTTCACCATCTGCAAATCCAGCAAATTCATCGGCGAGCTTCGCAGGATAAGAAAGGAATTTCAGGGCAGACCCACCCCCGTTTCCTACCTTGAAAGGCTTTCAAACAGTCTTGGGAATGTTCAGCTTTACGTAAAGCGTGAGGACCTTAATCACACAGGCGCTCACAAGCTCAATCACTGTATGGGCGAGGCTCTCCTTGCAAAATATATGGGCAAGAAAAAGGTCATTGCCGAAACAGGCGCAGGTCAGCACGGCGTTGCTCTTGCCACCGCTGCCGCATATTTCGGTCTTGAGTGCGACATCTATATGGGCGCTGTTGATATAAAGAAGCAGGCTCCCAACGTTGCAAGAATGAAAATCCTGGGTGCAAACGTTGTTGAGGTAACAGACGGTCTTGCTACCCTCAAGGAAGCTGTTGACGCAGCATTTGCCGCATATATGAAGGAATACAAGGACTGCATTTACTGCATAGGCTCCGTTGTAGGTCCTCACCCATTCCCTATGATGGTAAGGGATTTCCAAAGCGTTGTTGGAATTGAAGCGAGAGAGCAGTTTATTGAAATGACGGGAGAGCTTCCCGACGCTGTTGTTGCCTGCGTAGGCGGCGGCTCAAATGCAATGGGAATGTTCTCGGGCTTCTTAAATGACCCCGTTGATATTTACGGCGTTGAGCCTCTGGGCAGAGGTACGGCTCTTGGTGACCACGCCGCAAGCCTTACCTACGGCGAGGAGGGCGTAATGCACGGTTTCAACAGCATTATGCTCAAGGACGAAAACGGCGAACCTGCTCCCGTTTACTCCGTTGCCAGCGGACTTGACTACCCCTCTTCGGGTCCCGAGCACGCATTCCTCCACGACCTCGGCAGAGTAAAGTATGATGTGGTAAACGACGAGGAGACCATTGACGCATTCTTCACCCTTTCGAGAATGGAGGGCATTATACCTGCCATTGAAAGCTCCCACGCTGTTGCATATGCGATGAAGCTTGCAAAGAAGATGGAAAAGGGCTCTATCCTCATCAACCTCTCGGGCAGAGGCGACAAGGATATGGATTATATCATTGAAAAGTACGGTATAAGATAAATACATTTTCCCACTCAGGAAGCCGCTTCCGGTACAATTTCGGAAGCGGCTTTTTGCGGGTGACGGCCCGCTCAATTATGAACAAAATGCAAGTTTATAATTTGCAAAATGCATATTTTACAGAATTTCTCTGATATTTACCGTATTTTATCTTATTTTTATGGTAGCAAACGGTGGATTTTTATGGTATATTTTATTTGCAAAAGAAAAATCCGAATAAAGGATATGCAAAAAGTTCTGCGAAAGGGGAAGCCCTATGGATAATTACGTTATAACCATTGCCCGAGGCTTCGGAAGCGGAGGAAAGCATATCGGAATGGCTCTTTCAAAAAGGCTCGGTATCCCCTGCTACGACAGCCAGATACTTGCAATGGCTTCAAATTACAGTGGAATAAGCAAGGATCTCTTCGTTCAGGTGGACGAAAAGCTGAGAGGCTATCATCTCCTAAAACGGCTGATGAAGACTCCCAACACCGACGAGGTTGTCCAGCCTACCGACAAAAGCTTCATTTCCGATGTTAACCTCTACAACATTCAGGCGAGGATAATAAGGGAGCTTGGCAAAAACCAGTCCTGCATTATAATCGGCAAATGCGCAAATCACGTTCTCCGTGATTATGACAATGTGGTCAGCGTGTATGTTGAAGCCCCCCGAAAGGATTGTGTGGAGTCTATCACAAATCTTCTCGGTGTTACCGAGGACGAGGCAAACAAGCTTATATATCAGACCGACAGATACAGAGCTGATTACTACAAATACTACACAGGCGGCGAGAACTGGACAAATCCCGTTCTTTACGATATGACCCTTAACACCGCCCGTATCGGCAGAGACAAATGCGCCGAGCTTATCGTGGAATATCTGAAAATAAAGCTTGGCAGCGATATTCTTGAAAAAAAGGGTACTGTGGAAAATGACAAGGCGCTTGCAGCCCTGAATTTAATTTAACTTAATTTCGGCAACGGAGCCGACGGAGATGTGGAAAGAGTCTCCGCCGGCTTTTTTGTATATTTGCAATTTGCATTTATAAGGAGAGGAATTTTTATGAAAAAGTTCAGTATGAAAATGATCGCCGCTTTTGCTGCGGCAGGAATGATGGCTCTGAGCCTTGCAGGCTGCGGCGGCAGCGCAGGCACATCTTCGGGCGGCTCCGAAAGCACAGATGGAGCTGCTCCTGCGGCTTCGGGAGATGATACCGTTAAGGTGGGACTTCTCCACTCTCTCACAGGCTCAATGGCAATAAGCGAAAAAGCTGTAAGAGACGCTGAGGTGCTTGCTATTGAAGAGATAAACGCCGCAGGCGGAGTTCTGGGCAAGCAGATAGTTTATGTTGAGGAGGACGGCGCTTCCGAGCCTTCCACATTTGCCACAAAGGCTGAAAAGCTTGTGGACAGCGAAAAGGTCAAAACAGTTTTCGGCTGCTGGACATCCTCTTCAAGAAAGGCTGTAAAGCCCGTTTTCGAGGATTACAATTCCCTGCTCTGGTATCCCGTTCAGTATGAGGGTATGGAGCAGTCGCCCAACATCGTTTACACAGGTGCGGCTCCCAATCAGCAGATAGTTCCCGCTATCGAGTATCTCATTGACAAGGGCTACAAGAAATTCTTCCTTTTAGGCTCTGATTACGTATTCCCCAGAACTGCAAATATGATTATCACCGCTCAGGTAAATGCCGCAGGCTGTGAAGTAGTGGGCGAGGAATATGCGGATATGGATCAGACCGATTTCGCCGCTATCATCGGTAAGATAGAAGCAGCTCAGCCCGAGGTCATCATCAACACCTTAAACGGCACAGGCAACGTTTCCTTCTTCAAGCAGATGGCTGAGAAGAATTACACAAGCGCAAACTATATGACAATGTCCTTCTCCATTGCGGAGGAAGAGGTTGCAACTATCGGTGCAGATATCCTCAAGGGTCATATGGTTTCCTGGAACTACTATCAGACCACCGAGACAGATGTGAACAAGGCCTTCGTTGCGGCTTACAAGGCAAAGTTCGGCGAGACAAGAGTTACCTCCGACCCTGCAGAGGCAGCATATGACGCTGTTTATCTCTGGAAGGCAGCCTGCGAAAAGGCAGGAAGCTTTGAGGTGGACGATGTTCTCGGAGCTATCCGTACAGGCGAAATTTCCTTTGACGCTCCCGAGGGCACAGTTACCATCAACGGCGAGAACCAGCACCTTACCAAGCCCGTAAGAATTGGCGAGGTAAGAGAGGACGGCCTTATCTACGAGGTTTACTCAACACCCTCCGCTGTTGACCCCGATCCCTATCTTACTACATATGACTGGGCTGTTGCGGCAGGCATTCAGCCTATCGAATAACACGTTTTAACAAATGTTCCCGGGAGGAGCCGCTCCCCCTGCGCTTCTCCCGTGATATTGTTTCGTAAGCTTCGGAATAATACCCGATATTCCGAAGCTTATGAATTTCCCCGAAAGGATGAGTATTTCTATGGAACAGTTTATCACCACCCTGTTCAACGGACTTAGTCTCAGCTCCATAATTCTTCTCACGTCCCTGGGACTTGCGGTCACATTCGGACTTATGAGAGTTATCAATATGGCTCACGGCGAATTTGTTATGATTGGAGCCTATATGACATATGTGGTGCAGCAGATATTCGTGAAATTTTTGCCCGAAAGTATCAGGGATATTTACTACATAGTTTCCATTCCCGTGGCATTCGGAGTGGCGTTTCTTCTCGGAAGTCTCCTGGAGAGGTTCGTTATCTCAAGGCTTTACGGCAGAGAGATAGACAGTCTCCTTGCTACCTGGGGAATAAGCCTTATTCTCCAGCAGGCGGCAAGAAGCATTTTCGGCACTCAGGGCGTGAATGTAACCGCTCCCTCCTTCCTGAAAGGCGGTATCGAAATAGGCGGCTGCACATTTTCCTACAACCGAATTTTCATTTTCGTAATGGTGCTGCTTTGCCTGCTTATCGTTTGGGTTATAATGTACAAGTCAAATTTCGGCAAGCAGATGAGAGCCGTTATGCAGAACAGACCTATGGCGCAGTGTATGGGAATAAATTCAAGACGGGTGGACAACATCACCTTTGCTCTCGGCTCGGGTCTTGCGGGAATTGCAGGCTGCTCGGTGGCTCTGCTCGGCTCGATCGACTCCACCGTGGGACAAAGCTATATCGTAAATTCCTTTATGGCGGTAGTTCTGGGCGGCGTGGGCAAGCTTGCCGGTACTGTGGTAGGTTCAACAATTATCGGCTCGGCAAGCATATTCACCGAAAATTATACCTCGTCCACCATTGCAAAGGCTATTGTTCTTCTTATCGTTATCGTGTTTTTGCAGAAGCGTCCTCAGGGTCTCTTCGTTATCAAGAGCAGAAACTTAGACGAATAACAGGGAAAGGAGTTTTCTCACGTGAAAGATATGCTTAAAAAGCAGGGCAGCAATATCTGCTTTGCATTTATTGTTCTTCTCCTCGCCCTTGTTCCCGTAATGTTTTCGGCAGGGCTGATGAACAGCTCAACGGTGCTGTTTTTAGGCAAATGCATAGCGTTTGCGGTAGTGGCAATGGGACTTGACCTTATATGGGGCTACACAGGCATACTGAGCCTCGGTCACGGACTTTACTTCGCTCTGGGCGGCTATGCAATGGCTATGTATTTAAAGCTCCAAAGCACAGGCGGAAAGATCACCGACTTTATGCACACGGGCGGACTTGAGGAGCTGCCCCTTGTATGGAAGCCCTTTCTGAACCTCCCCCTGTCCATTGTGATGATAATACTTGTGCCCACAGTCGTTTCGGGAGTTATCGGATATTTCATCTTCAAGAGCAGAGTAAAGGGCGTTTACTTTTCAATTATTTCACAGGCGCTGACCTGGGCGGCATATTCCATGTTTATCGCCCTCTCTCCCTACACAAACGGAAATGTGGGCATCACCGAGATAAAGTCGGTATTCGGCAGCATTAAGGGCGAGGCAAACAGGGGCAATATGTTCCTGCTGTTCTACATCTCCCTCGGCATTATGATACTTATTTATGCCCTCTGCAAATTCCTTGTGGGCAGAAAATTTGGCAAGCTGCTTATCGCCATAAGAGACGGCGAGAACCGCACTTATTTCTCGGGCTACAGGGTAAGCCGCTACAAGACCTTTGTTTATGTTCTGTCCGCTGTTATCGCTGCAATTGCAGGTGCGGTATTCGTTAACTTCAACGGCAGCATCACCCCCTCTCAGATGACCATAGCTTACTCCATCACAATGGTAATATGGGTGGCTATCGGCGGCAGAGGAACCATTATCGGCGCAGTTATCGGAGCGTTCCTTATCAACCTCTGCGAGTATAATCTCAGCTCGGGTGCAATGGTGGAAATTTGGCAGTACCTTATCGGTGCGCTGTTCTGCATTACCATTCTTTTCTTCAAGGGCGGCATTGTGGGATTTGTAAAGGATCATTTCCCGGGCGATAAGAAAGCCGCTCCACAGACACAGGCAAAGACGGAGGAGGCAAAGGTATGACAAACGAAAACATTCTTGAGATAAAGAACATCTCCGTCTGCTTTGACGGCTTCTACGCACTTACCGATGTGCGGACAAACGTGAAGCGGCATACGGTACATTTCTTCATTGGTCCCAACGGCGCAGGCAAGACCACTCTCCTTGACATCATCTGTGCAAAGACCAAGCCCACCTCGGGAAATATTATGTATTACCCCGAGGGCAAAGAGGAAATAAGGCTCACGGGTATGAAGGAGTACAAGATAGTTGAAGCGGGTATCGGAAGAAAATTTCAGGTGCCGTCGGTGTTTGTAAATCTCACAGTTCTTGACAATATGATACTGTCCCTCAAGGGTCACAAGGGAATTTTCGATTCCATATTCGGCAAGCCCTCAAAGGAGGATATGGAAAACATTGACAGCGTTCTTGAAAGAGTAGGGCTTGCGGATAAAAAGGACGTCAGGGCAGGCAGCCTTGCCCACGGTCAGAAGCAGTGGCTTGAGATCGGTATGCAGCTTGTTTCAAAGCCCGAGATAATTATGCTTGACGAGCCTGCGGCGGGTATGGGCAAGCCCGAGACCTTCCGCACGGGTGAGATACTCAAGGATATAAAAAAGGAATGTACCGTTATCGTCATTGAGCACGATATGGATTTCGTAAAGCAGGCGGCGGATATCGTTACCGTTCTCCACGAGGGCAAAATTCTTATGGAGGGCAATATCTCCGATGTGCTGGCAGATAAGACCGTTCAGGCAGTTTATCTGGGCAGAGGCGGGGAATGATATCCCGAAATAAAGTCGAAGGGTTGATATTTGATGCTTAAAATTCAGAACGTTGATTCATACTACGGCGAGAGCTGCGTTATAAAAGGGCTTTCCTTTGATGTGCCAAAGGGGAAGATAGTAAGTCTTATCGGCAGAAACGGCGTGGGCAAGACCACCACCCTCAAAAGCATTATGGGACTTGTGAAAACTCCTGCGGGAAGCATTATGATGGACGGGCAGGAAATGATAAAGCTGCCCGCTTACGAGAGGGTGCGTCTCGGCATCGGCTATGTTCCCCAGGGAAGAGACATTTTCCCTCAGATGACGGTGCAGGAAAATATTGAGCTGGGTCTCCAGCCCAAGGGCGGCAAGGGTAAAGTTCCCGATTACATTTACGACCTGTTCCCCATTCTCCCCAAGTTTGCCAAAAGAAAGGGCGGTGACCTTTCGGGCGGTCAGCAGCAGCAGCTTGCTATTGCAAGAGCACTTGCGGCAGACCCCAAGATAATCATTCTTGATGAGCCTACAGAGGGTATTCAGCCCTCAATAATTCAGGATATCGGCGCGGCGATACGGAAGATAAACGAATGGAAGGGCATTACCGTTCTCCTTGTGGAGCAGTATCTTGACTTTGTGCTTGAGAATGCAGAGGATATTTACGTTATGGAAAAGGGTGAGATAGTTTTCAAGGGCGGCAGGAACGAAGCCGACCACGAAACTATTCGTATGCTTATGACCGAATAACCGAACAGACCCGGGAGCAGCTTTTCTTCCGGGTCTGTTTTTTCTGAAAAAATTTTCAAAAGCGCTTGACAAATTGATACAAATGTGCTATAATGTATTTGGAACTAAAGTTCTAAGGTTATTCCGTTATCCATATGTTGAAGTCCACAAGCCCCTCTATCCCGTCCACCACTCCCGAGCAGGAATACTGCCACATTTTGTAGTCATAGGTAAAATTGCAGGTGCGATTATAGTCCGCAAGCCATAGGGGAATGTCCGAAAGCTCGCCCATATCATAGCGGAAAATTGCGGTGTTGATTGTGGAATAGTACATCGGCTCATAGCCCGCTTCTTTTATCCTGTCACAGAAGACACGACAGCAGACGGTCTGTATCTCCCCTGCCATTCCGTCTGTACGGGCAGGGTCCTCATCGGTGGGAAATTCCCAGTCGAACACTACGGGAAAGGCAAGCTCCGCTCCCGTTTCCGCAAGCAGATTTATTACATATTCCGCCTCTTCCAAAGCTTCCTCGGAGGTCAGTGCTTGTGAGAAGAAATACACGCCCGTTTCTATCCCTGCCGCCTTTGCGCCTTCAAGATTTCTTCTGAAATATTTATCCTCGGTCAGCTGTCCCGTTTCATATCCACGATAGCCTATGCGGAGAATGGCAAATTCTACTCCGTCCGCCTTTACCGCCTGCCAGTCGATATTCTGCTGATAGGAGGACACGTCGATGCCGAAGCGGCTGCGCTTGTTTCCGCTTTCGTCAAACAGGGTCTTATGCTTCTTTTCGTCCGTTTCAAGGAGGTTCATATCATAATCGTTGAACACAGCGCCATTTATTTCGGGGTATTCAATTTTCTCTATGCCGTTATCGTATATGTAGACCATATTTTCATTCTGTATACCGGTAACGGCTTCTGTTTCGTGAACGGCAGTCTCAAGTTCCGCGTTCAGACGGGATATTTCCGCTTCTGCCACGGTTGCCGACGCTCTGAGGCTTTCATTGTCTTTACTTAGCCCCGCAGCTCTTGCGATAAAAAGGCAGGTCGTTCCGAGAGTCAGAACGGTCATTGCCGACAGTATGATGCAGGGGGCTGTAAGGGGATTTTTACTCACTGTTATTCTCCTTTTATTTTGATATGGCGATAAGGGGTATGGTCATTTCGTCCTCGGTGAGACCTGCGTGGCTGCCCTTGAATTTTGATTCGGTGTTTACTATTTCCGTATCTCCGACAGCTATTGCCAGGAAGTCTCCAAGCATTTTCTCAAGCTTCGGGTGATCCTGCCCCGAACCTAAAAGCTGCTTTGAAAGAAGCTCTTCCTTTGTGAGCAGGATAAATTCGTCTCCGAAATGCTCATCAAATGCCGATATGAAGCGGGCTTTCATTCCCTGTTTTACAAAGAAATTAACCGCTCTCGGCTCCATTGAGGGCATTCGCACAAGACATTCGGTGAGATCGTCATAATCGGTCAGAAGCTTGTTTTTTACATTTATATGCCCGTGGTCGGCGGTGACTATGAGCAGGGTGTCATGAAGGTCGGAGACAAGCTGCTCGGTGGTTTTTTCCATATCCGTAAGAAGCTGCTTGATTTCATCGCCGTCAACTCCCCTATTATGCATTGTGCAGTCGGGTTCGTCCCAGTATGCATAGATGTAGGTTCGGTTTGGTTCAAGGCAATGCTTTTTTATATTTTGGCACAGCTCGCTGTAGGTCTGAGGACGCTCTCCCCAGAATTTTGCAAGGTAATGGGTAGTCACTCCCCTTTTGCTTATCCTGTCACGTATATTTTCATAGGGGACATATGTCCAAGCGGCGTTAATGTCAAGCTGTTCGCCCGTATCGCCGTCGGTGCCGAAAAAATACACGATGTTCCTGTCAAGCTCCTCAAAATAGCCCGTCCAGCCCAGCCACGCCGACTGATTGGGGAAAAGTCCGCTGTCCATAGACGTAGTGGCGGCAACGGTGGTTGAGGGGAATGTGGAGGAATATTTCGTTATCAAATGCTGACGGAAAAAGCCGTTTTCCGACAGGTGCTTTTCAACAGAGCTTACGCCCATTCCGTCAAGGAGTATGACAACAACGTTTTTATAGGGTTTATTTAAAAGCATATCCGCTTGGGGCAGGGTGGGGTTGGGCGGCTCTATACCGTAATATTTTAAAACTGAGCAGGCTAAATTCGCTATGCTTCTGTTGTAGTCGGGGTATTTTATTTTCATAAAGCGGTACTCCCCTTTTTATTTTTCTCTTTAAATTATATCAGACAAGCTTTAATATGTCAACATAACACAAAAACCGCCCTCGTATCCTACATCAAAGTCGGATACAAGAACGGTTTGTCTCAGGGAGATGGCGGACGGGGCTTCAGGGACAAACCCTGTCCGCCTGTGAGTATATGCACACGTTTGACCGTATGCAGCAGAAAATAGAAGTAAGCGTGGATAATACGGTGAAATTACAAACAGCGCTCCCCTTGACGGGCAGCGCTGCCTTTAATGTTATTAAACTCTGAACATAAGATCGCCGTATGTGGGGAAGGGCCAGATGGTCTCGGGAGTGATGGTCTCAAGCTCGTCTGCCACTGCTCTGAGGCTCTGCATTGCTGCAAATACTGTGTTTCTGTAGTATTTAGCGGTAGCTTCTGCATCGCCTGCGTCTCCTGCGCCGATAAGCTTTGTATCAAGCTCATCAATTGCTTCGGAAATGCCTGCGTTAAGTGCAGTTACCTTGTCGGCAAGCTTCTTCTCCAGGTCTGCGGATACGCCTGCAGACTTCTTTGCATTTACGCTGTCGCAAAGCTCCTTGGCAAATTCCATACCTGCGGGAAGTATCTGCTTCTTAGCCATATCAAGCATTGTGAGTGCTTCGATATTGATGACCTTGGAGTAGTTCTCAAGAATGATCTCGGTTCTGGACTCAAGCTCGGTCTTGGTATATACCTTGAACATCTCGAACATCTTGACGTTCTTTTCATCTGTGTAGTGAGGTACTGCGTCAACGGTGGAAACATAGTTGGGAAGTCCTCTTCTTGCTGCTTCCTCTACCCAGCTTGCATCATAGCCGTTGCCGTTGAAGATAACTCTCTTGTGCTTCTTGATGGTCTCAACAAGGAGCTTGTTGAGCTCGGCAGTAAAGTCCTCTGCGCCTTCAAGTCTGTCTGCAAATTCCTTGAGGGAGTTTGCTACAATGGTATTCAGTATGCAGTTTGTGCAGGCGATGGTCTCGGAAGAACCAAGGCTTCTGAACTCAAACTTGTTACCTGTGAATGCAAAGGGAGATGTTCTGTTACGGTCGGTGGTATCCTTGGGGAAGTTGGGAAGTGCCTCAACACCGATAACAAATTCCTCATTTGCACCCGACTTTATCATTTCGCCTGTCTCAAGGGCGTCGAGAATCTGCTGAAGCTCGGAGCCTACGAAAATGGACATAATTGCGGGAGGTGCTTCGTTTGCGCCCAGACGGTGGTCATTTCCTGCGGACGCTACGGAAAGTCTCAGCAGGTCTGCATTTTCGTCAACTGCCTTGATGATAGCGGCAAGGAAGGTAAGGAACTGGATATTGTCCTTGGGGTTCTTGCCGGGGTCAAGCAGATTCTGACCGTCATTTGTGGAAATGGACCAGTTATTGTGCTTACCTGAACCGTTAACACCTGCAAAGGGCTTCTCGTGGAGGAGGCATACAAGACCGTGCTTGAGAGCTACCTTCTTCATAATTTCCATTGTAAGAGCGTTCTGGTCGGCTGCAACGTTTGATGTGGTAAAGATAGGAGCCATCTCGTGCTGTGCGGGAGCAACCTCGTTATGCTCGGTCTTGGAGTAGATGCCCAGCTTCCAAAGTTCCTCGTCCAGCTCGGTCATATAATCGTGAACTCTTGTCTTGATATTTCCGAAGTAGTGATCCTCAAGCTCCTGACCCTTGGGTGCCTTTGCGCCGAAAAGTGTTCTGCCTGTGTAGATAAGATCCTTACGCTGATCGTAAAGCTTCTTGTCAACAAGGAAGTATTCCTGCTCGGGGCCGACTGTTGTGGTAACTCTTGTAGCCTTGGAGCCGAAGAGCTTAAGGATTCTTACAGCCTGCTCGGAAATTACCTCCATAGAACGGAGAAGAGGAGTTTTCTTATCGAGAACTTCACCTGTGTAGGAGCAGAATGCTGTGGGTATGTAAAGGGTATTATCCTTGATAAATGCAGGAGATGTGGGGTCCCAGGCTGTATAACCTCTTGCCTCAAAGGTGGCTCTCAGACCGCCTGAGGGGAAGGAAGAAGCGTCGGGCTCGCCCTTGATAAGCTCCTTGCCGGAAAATTCCATTATTACCTTGCCGTCATCTGTGGGGGAGATAAAGGAATCGTGCTTCTCGGCGGACAGACCTGTCATAGGGTGGAACCAGTGGGTATAGTGGGTAACGCCCTTTTCCACTGCCCAATCCTTCATTGTTGCGGCGATAACGTCCGCTACATCGGGATCGAGAGCTGTTCCCATTGTCTTTGTTTTAAGCAGGGACTTGTACACATTCTTAGGAAGTCTCTGCTTCATTGTTTCCTCGTTAAAAACGTTGCAGCCGAAATAATCGGGCACGTTCTTAATTCCCTGAACTGTTGACTCTGACATATTATATTCCTCCCAATTCATCAAAAACAAAAGGCACCGAAGCACAGCCCAAGAAAATGAGCTGTACATCGGCGCCGTTGCCTTTGAATTATTAACTTGTTTCTGAGTACAGTATTATAATACACTATATCTTCTCGTTTGTCAAGGGCTTTTTTGAATTTTTTGCAAGTTTTATAAATTATCCTGCAATTTGAGACAGTTTTTTCACAATTAAGCCTATTTTATAAGGGGTATTATGAATTTATCGCCAAGTGCTATTTCAAAATCTTACGGCAACAAACGGTTGAGGTCTCTGGGGAACATTGAAGCCTGACGGACATTCTGTGCGCCGATAAGCTTCATAACCAGTCTCTCAAGACCTATTCCCAATCCGCCGTGAGGGGGAAGTCCGTATTTATGGCTCTCGAGATAGCTCTTGAAGTCATCGGGGTTAAGTCCCTGTGCCTTCATCTTCTCGATCTGCTCGTTATAATCGTGGATACGCTGACCGCCTGTGGTTATCTCAAGTCCTCTGAAAAGAAGGTCGAACTTGCAGGCTGTTCTGGGGTCTTCCTTATCGTTCATTGCATAGAAGGGAGGCTTGGAGGAGGGGAAGTTTGTTACGAAAATGAACTCTGTTCCGTAGTTTTCCTTGGCATAATTGCAGAGGAAAACCTCGTCCTCGGGCTCAAGGTCGAACTTGTTCTTTGCCTTATTTCCCTTGATGAGTGTTACTGCGTCCTCGAACTTGATGGCAGGTATCTCGGTTATCTCGGGAATATCTGCGCCGAGAATGTTTATCTCCTGTGCGTAGTTTTCCTTGAGATATGCCATAAGATAACGGAGCATTGCAGTCTCCATATTCATTACGTCATACATATCGTTTATAAAGCCCATCTCGAAGTCAAGACCGATATACTCGTTGAGGTGACGGGAGGTGGAGTGGCGCTCTGCACGGTAAACGGGAGCTATCTCGAATACTCTGTCAAAGAAAGCCACCGCTGCCTGCTTATAGAACTGTGGGGACTGATTGAGGAATGCCTCGTTGTCAAAATAATCGAGACGGAAAATGTTTGCGCCGCCCTCTGCGCCCTGTGCCACGATCTTGGGTGTGTGGATCTCGGTGAATTTATTCTTTATCATAAACTCTCTGAAGCCCGAAACTACGCCCTCCTGAAACTTGAAAACGGCTCTCTCAACGGGATTTCTGAGAGAAACGCTTCTGTTGTCAAGGTTTACGTCAAGGCTGCAGCCCAGCTTCCTTGCGGAAACGTGGAGGGGATAATCATAATCGGGCTTATGGATAAGCTTTATGCCTGTAAGGGAAAGCTCAATGCCGTTATAGGCTCTGTCGTCGTTTCTAACAACGCCCTTTGCTGTCACAAAGCAGCCTTCCTTGATACCCTCAATGCTGTCGGGGCAGGTATCGGGGGAATAGACCGTCTGGATAAGATATCTTGCAGTTCTGAGAATTACAAAGGCGAAACCGCCCATTTTCTTTACCTTATGAACGCAGGCGGAAATTTCGATCTCTTTGCCCTCGCTGCTCTTTGCTTCGTCGAGATCAAACTCGTTTATCAGCGTTTTTCCGTCGATTTTCTCCATTTAGAATTACCATCCTTTCTGAGCCTCGGACAATACGAAGCCCGTCCGAAAGTCCTTGCTTTCAGACTTCCCGACAGCTGTATTCCCTGTCGGATTTTCCATAAAAATGATTATATCATACCTTTCGGCGGTTGTCAATATGCTTATTCCATAAGCTTTTCGGTCACGGGGCCGAATTTTGATACTATATCTATAATATAGACTGCAAGTGTAACCCAGAAGCTTACGCAGGTTATCATAACGGGAAGCGTTCTCTTACGATGATACTCCGTGCTGCGGGGAAGCTCTATGCCCCTGCGGGCAAGAAGTATGGCAAGGGTCACTGTGCCTATTACAAAAAATACGCCCAGAACGCACAGCCAATAGGTATTTGAGGTCTCGTCATCGGTGAGGAATGTAAGTATGCTGCAGGAAACAGCAAAGGTATTGATGAAAATGTGTCCTGCTATTGGCAGAAGCAGTGAGCCTGTTTTAACTGCTGCATAGCCGAAAACCAGTCCCACGCAGAAGCCAAGTATCATCTGGACAAGATTTCCGTGCATCATTCCGAAAATAAGAGCGGAGGCGAATATGGCAAAGCGCTGGCTCACTGAACTCAGCCGTCTCAGTATAACTCCTCTGAACAAAAGCTCCTCGCAGATGGGGGCAAGTATGGCAGTCAATATTATATCGCAGACAAGGTAGGGAACGGACAGGTCTTCCTCCGACAGATACTCCTCCTTTATGGGAGAAAAGCCTGCCGCAAAGCAGCCGCTTATCACTATCTGCTGGAGTATCACGCTGACAGAATAGAACAGCATTACCATTCCGAAAAATGCAAACACCCTGCCCATAGTTATGTCATCTGTGCGGAAATATTCGGAAAGCTTTTTTTTGCTTGAACTTTTATCAAATATGAATATTCCGAGACAGAAAGCAATGGAGGGAACAGCCCCTGCTATGGCATAGGGAATGTCCATTATCTGCGTATTTTCGTCGTTTACTCTGAACTCATAGCCGAAAAGCATCATCATCACAAATATGATATTTGCGAGTACAAGGCTGCCTATGGTGTGGATAAGGGCTTCTGTAAACACCGTGCGGTAGTTTTGCTTTAGGGCTCTTCGCTCATTTTCGGGAACGGACGCCGTTCTCCGCATATACCCGCCGCCCTGCGTATAGGGCTGATATGCGGGATAAGGAGCAGTGCTTTGTTCCACGGGATTATTTCGGTTTTCTTCCATTAAACGCTCCGTTCTCAGCCTAAATAGCGCATTACTCCCACTACCTTGCCGATAATGGTGCAATTGTCGGAAATAATTGGCTGCATTGTGTCATTCTCAGGCTGGAGACGGTAATGTCCCTCTTCCTTGTAAAAACGCTTTACGGTAGCTTCCTCGCCGTCGACCATAACAGCAGCGATCTCGCCGTTTTCCACGTACTCTGACTTCTCAACGATAACAAAATCGCCGTCAAGAATACCTGCGTTTATCATACTGTCGCCTCTTATCTTGAGAGCGAAAAGCTCGCCTGTGTAGGTCTTATTGGGCAGGAAGGATATGTATTCCGATATATCCTCAAAGGCTGTAACAGGCTGACCTGCGGTAATGGTGCCTACAACGGGAAGTCTCATTATGCCGTTTCCTGCAAGCTTTACGGCACGGTTCTTGCCCTCGATCTTCTCAAGATAGCCCTGGTCTACAAGGAAATTTACATATCTTGCGGCGGTGGAGGTGGAGGCAATGTCAAGGTCGCGGCAGATCTCTCTGATAGAGGGGGAATAGCCGTCCTCTGTTCTCTGCTTGATGTACTCGTATACCTTCTTGTGGATCTCTTTCATTTTCATAATGATCTTCCTTTCATATTTTAAAATTATTATGATTTATATTTTGCCCCCAGCTTATCGAGTATAAGCCGGGCGCATTTGTTTACATCTCCGCAGCCCATTGTAAGGATAAGATCTCCCTTTTGGGCGTGTTCTGCGGCATATTCGGCGCAAAGCTCGAAGTTTGCGTCGTGTTCCTGTTCCTCAAACCATACAGCTCCCGGAACCTTTTCGCCGATATCCTTGTCATAAATGTTGTAGGTGTTTTTCTCACGGGAGCCCATTATGGCTGTGATTATGCACCTTTCGGGAATGGACAGCACCCGTATGAAATCGTCAAGGAGCAGGGCTGTTCGGGAGAATGTGAAGGGCTGGAACACCGCCCAGACCTTATTAAAGCCCATATCGGCGGCGGCTCTGAGGGTGACTTCAAGCTCGGCGGGGTGATGACCGTAATCGTCGCAAACGGTTATGCCGTTTACTTCTCCGTACTTTTCAAATCGCCGCTTAGCACCTCTGAAGCTGTCAAGTCCTGCGGCTATCATTTGGGCATCCGCTCCCGACATATAGGCTGCCGCTGCTGCTGCGACTGCATTAAGCACATTGTGTACACCCGGGATATGGAGACTTGCGTGAGTAAACAGCTCGCCTTTATGATAAATATCAAACTCGGTGAGAAGCCCGTTTACTCTGCTTATATTCTTCGGGTACCAGTCGTTTTCCTCGGAATTTCCGAAGGTGACTATCTCCTTGTCAAGACCGCTTATGGCTTTGCGTGTGTTTTCGTCGTCCCCGTTGGCGATTATCCTGCCTGCAAGGGAGCAGAATTTGTTAAAGGAGGCGATAACGTTGTCGAGAGTCTTGAAATAGTCAAGATGGTCGGCGTCAACGTTCAGCACAACGGCAATATCGGGGGAAAGCTTCAGAAAATGGTCCACAAACTCGCAGGCTTCGCACACCATTGTATCGGAGGTGCCTACACAGCCGCTTCCACCTATTATGGGCAGTTTTCCGCCGATATATGCGGTTATGTCCATACCGCCCTGCTTTAGTATCTGGGTTATCATCGAGGTAACGGTGGTCTTGCCGTGGGTTCCGCTTACGCAGACCGCATTTTTATACCAGGAAGTAACTATACCAAGCAGGTCGCTTCTTTCAAGAACGGGAACGCCGCTTTCCTTTGCTGCAATGAGCTCGGGATTATCCTGCATAATTGCGGCAGTGTGGATTATAAGGTCCGCACCCTTTATATTCTCCGCACGCTGACCGAGAAACACCTCTATGCCCATTGCTCTTACGGCTCTCAGAGTATCGGTCTCGTTATTGTCCGAGCCTGTTATGTGATAGCCCTTTGCATTTAGTATCTGTGCAAGGGGATACATTCCGCTGCCGCCTATGCCTATCATATGAATGTGATGTTTATCCTTTAAGACATCATCATCAAATTTACGCATATAGTTATTCAAAAGTTTCACCTCTGTTTATAAAATTTTAAGAGTCATATATTATAATTGAATTACGGATTGGAAAAACTTTCATTTTCCAAAATTCTGAATATTGCAGCGCAGCGGAAACATACTACTATTATCCGAATGCCGCAGATTTTAAGGAGGACATACAACAATGACAATCACCGATATTAAAATTCGCAAGATCATTCCCGAGGGTCGCCTGAGAGCTGTTATTTCCATCACTATCGACGACCAGATCGCCATTCACGACATCAAGGTTGTTCAGGGCGACGCAAGACTTTTCGTTGCAATGCCCAGCAGAAAGGACGAGAACGGCGTTTTCAGAGATATCGTTCACCCCATCTCCCCCGACGCAAGACAGTCCATTGAAGGTCAGATCCTTGACGCTTACACCCGCCACATCGAAATGATGCAGGCTGAGGCTGAGGCTGAGCAGGCAGGTCTTATCTGATAATCAGGTAACCGAGATATCATAGTCTCCCCCGTTTCTTTTTGGAAACGGGGATTTTTATTTGCCCTCATCAATAAGCATTTTTGTTTTAAGAAGCGCTATCTGGGTCTTTGCGTCGGGAATTTCCCCGCGCATTACCATCTGAACAGCCTCGTCAAGGGGAATACGCAGCACGTCAAGATACTCTCCCTCGTCGGTATGGGCTTTGCCGAAGCTTAGTCCCCTTGCAAGATACATATGTATCTTTTCTGTAAGATATGCCACCGAGGGGTAGCATACTCCAAGGTAGTCAAAGCTTTCGCACTTTGCTCCCGTTTCCTCCTCAAGCTCTCTGAGAGCAGCAGAGCGGTGTTCCTCGCCAACCTCAAGCTTTCCTGCGGGTATCTCAAGAAGAGGCTCGCCGAAAGCGTATCTGAACTGGCGCACCATTATTACCTCATTTTCATCGGTAAGAGGCACCACGCACACGCCGCCCGAATGGATAACAAGCTCTCTGGGGGCTACAGTGCCGTCCTCAAGCTCAGCCTTGTCCTTGCGGACGGTAATGATACGTCCCTCGAACACGACTTCCTTTTCTATAGTTTTCTCACTTAAATGCATTTTTAAGCAAACCTCCGTTAAAATAACCGAAAATCGCCCTTTTACAGCGAAAGTCTGTTTCACTAAATTTATTATATCACATATTGAACAATTTAACAAGTCAAAATTCAGAATTTTTTTTATTTATTTCTGCTGATTTTTCTTGTTTTTTATTAGTAAAAATATTATAATAGTATATGTATATGTAATTTAAATCAAACAGCCATACTTTTCATAACAAAGAACGGAGACTTTACAGATATGGAAGAAAACTTAAACATTCAGGGTCAGCCCGAAAATAACGGCTCTGACGGAGAGATGGACGTGAAAAAAATAAACGTGAACATCATCGACGGGGGACGGGACGGCTCCAACATTAAGGAGCCTAAAAAAGAAAACAAATTTCTGAGCAGGATAGGCGGCTTTATCAAGTCAAAGAGAACTTATATCTTTGCCTTTTTTATCCCTGCCCTGCTGCTTTTTGCCGCATACGCCTGCTTCGGCGTTCACCCCTTCGGGGATATGTCCGTGCTGGTGCTTGACCTTAACGGACAGTATGTTTATTACTTTGAAAATCTCCGCGATATCCTTCACGGAAACGGCAGCCCCTTTATCTCCTGGAGCCGTAATCTTACAGGCGAGATAATGGGAATATTTGCCTATTATCTGGCAAGCCCCTTTACGCTGATACCTATGATACTGCCGCGCTCGATGATGACCGAGTCGCTCCTTATAATGCAGCTTTGCAAGGTGGGTACGGCTTCGGTAACATTTAACTATTACCTCAGGCGCTCAAAGGGCAGCAAAAGCTCTACGGCTATGCTTTTCGGCATACTTTACTCTCTTATGGGCTATATGATAGTACAGCTTATGAACCCTATGTGGCTGGACGGTCTTATCTATCTGCCCCTTATCGTCTACGGCATTGAAAAGATAATCGACGACAACTGCTGGCTCCGCTTTATCATTCCCCTTGCGCTTATGTATATGGCGCATTTCTACATCGGCTGGATGATAACCTTTTTTTCTATCATCTACTTCCTTTACTACTATTTTGCAGGAAAGAAAAATTACACCCACTCCTTAAAGTCATTTTTCTTTGCAGGCGTGAAATTTGCTGTGGGCGGCGTTATTGCGGCAATGTCCGCCGCCTGGGTGCTGCTGCCCCTGTATAACTCTTTAAAGCTTGGCAAATTCGAGTTTTCGACCCCAAACTACGACCTTAAAACTCAGTTTGATTTCATTGATTTCTTTAAAAATATCCTGCCCAATGTGTACGACACCTGCCGTCCCGAAGGCTCTCCCGTTATTTACTGCGGTGTGCTGACGGTGATACTCATTCCCCTGTTCTTCCTTAACAGCAAGATACGTTTCAGGCAGAAAATGGGTCTAGGCGCTGTGCTGATGTCGGTTCTCCTTTCAATGTATCTCTCCACCGCCGACCTTGCGTGGCACGGATTTCAGGTGCCCAACTGGCTCCCCTACCGCTACAGCTTCACATTCAGCTTCATTCTCCTTATAATGGCGGCTATGACCTTTGAGCGGCTCGAGGGCATTTCCATCAAGGAAATAGGCGTTACGGGCTTCGGTCTTATGCTCTACGCTTTCTATGTGGGCAGGCAGGATTTCAAGGGCGTTGACCTTGTTATGTCCGTATGGTACACGGTGATATTCACCCTTATTTACTGCATTGTCCTCAGAAGCATTAAAATGTCAGACAAGTCAAGAAGAGCCGTTCTCACCTTTGTTATGGGCATTTTCGTGGCAGGCGAGCTTTTCGGCTCCACCCTTTCCACTATGGAGGCAATAAACAAGGACGTTGTTTATTCAAAATACTCCTCCTACAACAGATATATCACTCTCGGACGCGATACCGTAAAGAAAATTCTCGATCAGGACAGCTTTGATGAGGGCGGCGTTTACAGGATAGAGAAAAATTATCACAGAACGGTTAATGACGCTATGGCAATGGGCAGTTTCGGTGTTTCACATTCAAGCTCTACTCTTAATGCCGCTCCCATACAGTTTCTGCGCCGTCTGGGCTTCTCCTACGGCGGTCATTATATCAAATACAAAGGCTCCACCTATGTTACCGACTCAATTCTCGGCATTAAATATGTAATGGAAAAGGATACTATCTCCAATAACGAGGGTGACGAGAGCATCACCGCCCCCGAGGAAAAAATACCCGAAAATAAGCACTATGACAAGCTTGTCCTTACTAACAAGGACGAGAAGGAAATTTTTGCGGTCTACGAAAATCCCAATGCCCTGCCGATCGCATTTATGGCAGACAGTTCCATTCTCGATGTGGAATTCGGAACGGACAACCCCTTTGAAAATCAGAACAAGCTCCTCAGTCACCTTGTTTCTGACGAATATACCCAGTATTTCAAGCAGATATCCGTTGACAAGACCGTTCCCGAAAATGCAAAGCAGACAAGCTACGGGGCGCACACCAAATATGTGCCCATAGAGCAGGGAAAAAATTCTCATATTGAATTTATTTTCGACGCTCCCACCCGGGATATGATATATATGTATCTCCCCTCGAGCTATGAACGAAAGGTAAACCTCTGGCTGAATAAGGAGTTCCTGGATTACTATTTTGAGGGCGGAAATATGGTCATTCAGACCTTGGGAAGATTTGACAAGGGCGAGGAAATTTCCCTTATAGTCACCATCACCGAGGAGAAAAACGAGGTGCTTTTCAAGGACAAGCTTTTCTATTATCTTGACGAGGAAAAGTTCACCGAGGACATAAACAAGCTGAAACAGAACGGTCTTAAAATGACCCACTTTGAGGAGGACCACATCAAGGGCGAGATAACCGCCGAAAAAGACGGAGTAATGTTCACCACCATTAGCTGGGAGCCGGGCTGGACTATCAAGGTTGACGGCGAAAAGGTGGAGCCTGTTAAGGTATGCGATGCACTTATAGGCGTGGAGCTTACAGCAGGCACTCACGAGATAGAAATGACCTTCTTCCCCGCAGGACTGAGCGCAGGCATAATCCTCTCTCTCTGCGGAATTATCGCAATTATCATAATCGCTGTTACCGAAAGAAAAAGCGATAAGATACTTCTTGACAGACTTAACGATTAAAGAAAGGCGGCAAAATGGCTCAGACAGTTATCATAACAGGTGCGTCCCGTGGAATAGGCAGGGAATGTGCAAAGCAGTTTGCCAAGGCAGGCTACAATATTGCCGCTGTATATCACAAAAGCGAAGCGGAGGCACAGAGTCTCAAAGCGGAGATCGGCTGTGAGATATTCAAATGCGACTGTGCAGTATACAGCGAGGTATGCGAGGCTGTTGTAGAAATAAGCTCGGTTTTCGGCGGCGCAGATGTGCTCATAAACAACGCAGGCATTGCCGAGCAGGCGCTGTTTTCGGATATTACCGAGACAATGTGGGACAATATGTTTAACGTCAACGTTAAAAGCGTTTACAGCTTTACCCACGCCGCTCTCCCTCATATGATACACAACAAGTACGGCAGGATAATTAACATCTCCTCTATGTGGGGACAGGTGGGAGCCTCCTGCGAGGTGCATTACAGTGCCGCAAAAGCGGCGGTCATAGGCTTTACAAAGGCTCTCGCAAAGGAAGTGGGACTGTCGGGAATTACGGTAAACTGCATTGCCCCGGGGGTCATTGATACGGATATGAACGCACATCTTGACGAGGAAACAATGGCTTGTCTCAGGGAAGAAACGCCGATGAACCGAATAGGCACTCCCGAGGATATTGCACGTACCGCCCTATTCCTTGCGGACAAAGGCTCGGATTTTATTACGGGACAGATAATAGGGGTAAACGGCGGATTTATTATCTGAGCATTATGGAGGACTGAAATGAACGAAATACAGCTTACGGGCATTTGCGCCGAGATAGCCCGTCTGATGATAATATACGGCGCCGAGATATACCGTGTGGAGGACACCATAGCCCGTATCTGCCGTGCCTACAAGCACGAAGAAGCGGAGATATACGCAACCCCCGCAAACTTCATAATCACCGTCAAGGACCAAAACAGCGTGCCCTATACCGACTCAAAGAGCATTTCGGGACGTGAAACAAACCTTGACAGGGTGGGAAAAATCAACGAGCTTTCCCGATTTATCTGCGCCGAAAAGCCCGAAGCGGAGGTCATACTCCGCAAGCTTCAGCAGATAAAGGAGCGAAAGACCTACAGCCCTGCCGTTATCTATTTAAGCTATTTCATAACGGGAGCGGCGTTCACCCTTTTCTTCAAGGGCGAGCCTCTTGAAGCGCTTTTCGGAGGACTGCTGGGACTTGTCATAAATTTCATTACCGTAAGGCTTCAAAAGGTAAATGCCAGCGCGTTTCTGAATGCTGTGGTATGCTCGATGGCTGTGTCACTTTTAGCGGTGATAATAAGCTCCATCGGCTTTGTTCCCAGGTTTGACAAGATGATAATCGGCGCATCAATGGCTCTCGTCCCGGGAGTTGCCCTTACAAACTGTATGAGGGACTTTATCTCGGGGGACTTCATTTCGGGCATATACACCCTTACCGAAGCTCTTCTTATCGCCGTGGGAATGGCGGTGGGAGCAGGCTCGGCGGTGGCTGCGGTAATAAAATTCTGAAAGACGGTTTTAATTTATGGATATCATACACGATATTGTTATTCCCTGCATATGCAGCTTTGTGGCGTGTGCCGCATTCGGCGTGCAGTTCAATATCCGCTTCAAGCACCTGATAGCCGCCTCGGTAGGGTCACTGGTGAGCCAGCTTATCTACACTCTCCTCAGTATGAACGAGTTCGGGGAAATTCAGACCTGCTTTATCTCGGCGGCGGCAGTGGCACTTTTTTCCGAGGTAATGGCGAAGATAAACAAAGCCCCCGTTAATATGTATCTCATCGTGGGCATAATCCCCCTTGTGCCCGGCGGACTTACCTACTATGCAATGCTTGCCCTTGTTATGGGGGATAACGACACCTTCCTTGACAGGGCGATAGACGCATTCGGAGCGGCTGGAGCAATTGCAATGGGCATATTCTTTGTATCCTCGGCAGTAAGGCTCTACAAGGATTTCAGGCGGCATTACAGGCGAAATCTTAAAAAGGCATACAAGAAGCTGTCGGCAAAGGACGGAAGAAGCGTAAAGAAATTCTGATGCGGGTGACGACCCGCGGCGAGGTCGCGCTGTTAGTTTTGCGGATTTTTTTACTTTGTCTCCGCGCCGACAGATATGACAAAGATAAATCAGATTTAGCAGGCTCAGCCCTCCTCTGATTTGCGGACAACTATTTGTTCCGTTATCGAGCCGTCCGCCTGACGCTCAAACAAATTTTAGAACGATTGGCTGCAGGTTCAACCTGCCCTGCTGAAAGGATTTTATTATGAATATAAAAAGAGATTTTCCAAGAGTAACAGTAACCGAAAAATGCCGCAAGCGCACCTCGGGCGGTCACCCCTGGATATACGATAACGAAATAACCGACGCCGATAATATCACCGACGGCGCACTTGCCGATGTCATTTCCGAAAAAGGTCGGTATATGGGCACAGGCTTTTTCAATTCAAACTCCAAAATCCGTGTAAGGATAATTTCACGAAATGCCAATGATACCTTTGACGAAGGCTTCTGGAAACGCCGCCTGGAGTATGCCTACAGCTACAGAAAGACGGTAATGACCGGGGAGGATATGAACGCCTGCCGCCTTATTTTCGGAGAAGCGGACGGCTTTCCCGGGCTTACGGTGGACAAATTTAACGACCTGCTCTCCGTTCAGATACTCTCGCTGGGAATAGAGCAAAGACGGGATATCATTCTCCCCGCACTTATGGATATTCTCAGAGCCGACGGGGTAAAGATAAGGGGCATTTATCTCAGAAACGATGTAAATATCCGCACCCTTGAGGGAATGAGCGAGGAAAAAGGCTGGTATTACCGCGAGGAAAACACATCTCCCCTGACCGAGATCGTTGAAAACGGCATACGCTACAGCGTGGATGTGGAAAACGGTCAGAAAACGGGCTTTTTCCTTGACCAGAAATATAACCGCCGTGCCGCCGCTTCTATCGCAAAGGGCAAAACCGTTATCGACTGCTGCACCCATACAGGCTCCTTTGCACTTAACTGCGCAAAAGCAGGTGCGGCTCACGTAACGGCGGTGGACGTTTCCGCACAGGCGGTGGAAATGGCTCGTTCAAATGCAGTGCTCAACGGTCTTGAGGAAAATATGACCTTTGTGCAGAGCGATGTTTTCGATTTTCTGAAAGCCCGTATCGAAGCTCATGACAGGAGTGCGGATTACATAATCCTTGATCCTCCTGCCTTCACCAAGTCACGAAAGACCGTGGGAAACGCCCGAAACGGCTATCTTGAGCTGAACACCCTTGCAATGCGCCTGCTTCCTCGTGGGGGCTATCTTGCCACAGCCTCCTGCTCCCACTTTATGACCGAGGAGCTTTTTGCTCAGATGCTTAAAGATGCGGCAAAGGCTGCGGGAGTTGAGCTTAAACTCATAGAGCTTCGCCGCCAGGCTCCCGACCACCCTATTCTTATGTCTGTTGATGAAACTGAATATCTGAAATTTTTCCTTTTGCAAATTATTTAGCGGGGGACGCCCCGCGGCGACCTCGTTGGGATATTTCGTGCAAATTATTTCATTTGTGGCACGGTAACGTTATTCTGCTTGATAAATCGGAATTTGGCGGGTGACGACCCGCGGCGAGACGTTCTGTAATTTATTCGGACATCAGACTGTCGGCTCGGTAACGATACAAATATACTGACCGATATATTCCATTTGCGGTGCATATTATTTCTACCGTTACCGAGCCGCCTGCTTCTTGCCCACAAAAAATTATAGAACGAGTGGCTGCAGGCTCAGCCCGCTATGTAAAGCTGCCCGTTTCAAAATCGGACAGCTTTTTTCATTTCTCCTTTGATTTACAGCAAAGTCCCATAATAAGACCGAATATCATAGCCGCCGTAATGCCTGCGGAAGCGGCAGCCAGACCACCTGTAAATACGCCGATAAAGCCCTTGGTGTCAACAGCCTCTCTCACGCCCTCCGCAAGAGCGTTTCCGAAGCCCGTCAGAGGAACAGCCGCTCCCGCCCCCGCAAACTCGATAAGGGGACGGTATATCTTAAATGCGCCCAGCACCACTCCCGCCACCACATAGGTAACAAGAATCCTTGCAGGAGTAAGCTTTGTGTAGTCAATGAGAAGCTGACCCACAGCGCAGAGTGCGCCGCCGATGATAAACGCCCATAAATATTCCATTTTGTTTTCCTCCCTATTAAGCGTCAGTCTTTTGAAATATGCACAGCGTGGGATATTCCGGGAATACTCTCCCCCTGCTGGGACATTGTGGGCGACATAAGCGCACCGGTAGCGCAGAAAAGGATATTCTTGTATTCCCCCGACCTTACCTTGTCAAGGAAATATCCGCAAAGCACTGCCGCACTGCAGCCGCAGCCCGAACCGCCTGCGTGAACGTCCTGCTTCTCATAGTCATACATCATAGTTCCGCAGTCCTTGTATCTTGAAGCAATATTCAGCCCGTCTCCCGCAAGAAGCTCGATAAGGAGCGTGCCGCCCACTCTGCCCAGGTCGCCCGTTATGATAAGGTCGAAATCCTCGGGCTTCATTCCCGTATCATTAAGATATGTTTCGATAACATATGCCGCCGCAGGAGCCATTGCCGCACCCATATTGTTTGCGTCGCAGACGCCCATATCAACTATCTTTCCTATGGTAACTCCCTTAATGTGAGGACCCTGCTTATCGTGGGGTGTTACCACCACTGCGCCCGAAGCGGTGCAGGTCCATTGAGCGGTGGGAGTGCGAACGCCGCCATAGGACAGGGGAAATCTGAACTGCCTTTCCGCCGAGCAGAAGTGTGATGATGTGGCGGCAACCACATTTCCCCCAATGCCGCTGTCGGTCATAAGCGCCGCCAGAAGCAGGCTCTCCGCCATAGTGGAGCAGGCTCCGTAAACGCAGAGTACGGGTATCTCCAGGTCTCTCAGCCCGTAAGAGGTGGTAGTGCACTGATTTAAAAGGTCTCCCGCAAACATATAGTTTACGTCCTCTTTTGAGATACCCCCTTTTTCGAGAGCCTTCATCACCGTAAGCCGCAGAAGTTCGCTTTCCGCCTTTTCCCAGGAGTCCTGCCCGAAATGAGTGTCCTGATAAACTTGATCGAAATGCCTGTGCAGAGGGCCGTCTCCCTCTTTTTTTCCCACAATTGCCGCATAGCTGTGTATAGTGGGCGGCATATCCATTTTAAAAGTGTTCCGTGAAATTCTCTGAGCCATATTAAAACCGCCTTTCCGAAGATAGCCTCTGTTTGTAATATTTCACCTCTTAACGTAATTATTCGCTAAGGCTCAAAATTTCGATTTTGTTTACGGACAGCTTTCTGTATCGTTACCGAGCCGTCAGCCTGCCGCCCAAACAAATTACAGAACGAGCGGCTGCAGGCTCAGCCTGCACAATATTTATAAATATTTAATCATTTTTTGCTCAGGATATGGTAAAATGGAAGTATAATTTTTTTGAAATTGGAGCTGATTTGATGGATTTTGACAAGCTGCTCGGCAAAATAGACAATGCGGTATGGGGCGTACCCCTCATCGTCCTTATCCTGTCGGCAGGTCTCCTGCTTTCGATAAGAACGGGATTTATTCAGATACGCCACCTGCCCAGAGCGCTCAGATACCTTTTTAAAGAGGAAGAGGACGAAGCACACGGCGAGGTATCGGGCTTTGCCTCCCTCTGCACCGCCCTTTCCGCCACAATCGGAACGGGAAATATCGTAGGCGTGGCAACGGCGGTTGGTATCCTGGCAGGCGGCCCGGGAGCGCTTTTCTGGATGTGGATAGCCGCATTTTTCGGAATGGCTACAAAGTATGCCGAGGGCTTTCTTGCAGTGAAATACCGTACCATTGACGAGGACGGTCACGTTCTCGGAGGACCTTTCTACTACATAGAAAACGGTATGGGTCAAAAATGGAAATGGCTCGCAAAGATATTTGCATTCTTCGGTGCCTGCGTCGGTCTTATGGGTATCGGCACCTTTTCCCAGGTAAACGGCATCTCCTCGGCGGTAACGGGATTTTTTGACCCTAACTGCGAAAAAACCGTGACCATCTTAGGAAATACATATTCTGTAGTTACAGTTATTTCGGGCGTTATGATCGCACTCTGCGCAGGACTTGTTATCATCGGCGGAATAAAGCGTATCAGCAGCGTATCACAGGTAGTAGTGCCCTTTATGGCGATACTCTACATTCTCGCAGTCGTAACGCTCCTTATCTGCAATATCACCAAAATCCCTGCCGCTCTTGCAGAAATAATTCAGGGCGCATTCGGAATAAAGCCCATTGCAGGCGGTATGCTCGCTTCAATGCTGATATCTATGAGAAGCGGCGTTGCAAGAGGAATTTTCTCCAACGAGTCGGGTCTTGGCTCCGCCCCCATTGCGGCTGCGGCGGCAAAGACCAAGGAGCCTGTAAGACAGGGACTTATCTCAATGACAGGCACATTCATAGACACTATCGTCATCTGCACAATGACGGGGCTTTCCATAGTAATGATGGGCTCCTGGGCAGACCCGAACCTCCAGGGCGTTCAGGTAACAACCGACGCATTCCGGAAAGGACTTCATTTTCTCCCCTCTCAGGCGGCGGCATTCATTCTGATGATATGCCTGGTGTTCTTTGCGTTCACCACCATTCTCGGCTGGAATTACTACGGCGAGCGCTGCCTTGAGTATCTCAGCGGCAAAAATAAAACGGCAGTTATGATATACCGTATACTTTACATTGCGGCAGTTTTCATCGGTCCTTATATGACCGTTTCGGCAGTATGGACGATAGCAGACATCTTCAACGGACTTATGGCGTTTCCCAATATAATCGCCCTCTTTGCCCTTAATGGCGTGGTGGCACATGACACCAAGGATTACTTTGCAAGACTCAAAAAAGGCGAGATAAGCGACTGAATATTTTCGGCGGTATAAATATTATAGCACATTTGTATCAATTTGTCAATACCAAATCAACACAAACGAGCCATATTTGTACAAATTTGTATAAATGACCAAAATATCAATGTCAAAACAGCACATATATTTCAACGCAAAACACAAACAGCGGCTGTGCCCGAAAAAAGCACAGCCGCTGTTTATTTTATCCGCAGTCCCAACTATACATTACCTTTGAAAAATCGCACCTTGCAAGGGCGTCCTTTGATATGAAGAAGTTTGCAATGCCCATATCTCCCCACATAATTTCAGAACTGCTCCCACGTTCGGAAAAGCTGTCAAGCTGAAAAAGGAGGGTGTCAGCAGAAATTCACCCTTAATGGGAAAATAACCGTCGGTGTCGGGAGCGGGAATATCCTCGGGGGGCGAAGAGCATTTCCCTGTCGCTGATGATATTCTCGTACGCGGAAGGGGTAAGTTTAATGCAGGGTCTGAGCGGCAGCTCTTTTTTACCCTTTCGGCAATAGGCATAATATCCCTTGAAACAGCTTCGCAGCGTTCTCCTTATGCACTTTTATCGAGTGAAGCATTATCGTCGGAATGACAACAAATTTTGAGATAATATCTGCCACAGCCAAAAAAGTTACCCATTCTAAAAAAACGCCCCGTTTGCAAAAATGTAAACGGGGCGAAAAGTATATCAGCAGTCAACGGCTATCTCAAGGATAGGCTCTGCAACGGAGGCTCCTGCGGGAACCATAGGCAGAACGTTCACGTCCTTGTCAATAATGCAGTTGATAAGAACGGGCTTGCCGCAGGAAACAGCGTATTCCAGCTTTTCCCTGACCTCGCTCTTCTTTGTTATTGTAACGGCTTCAATGCCGAAAGCCTTTGCAAGCATTTCAAAATCGGTGGGCTTTTCAAGGGTGGTCTGAGAGAAATGGCAGTTGTAGAAAAGTCTCTGCCACTGTCTTACCATTCCGAGAACGGTGTTGTTGAAAACAAGCTCGATAACGGGCATCTGATATTTCGCAAGTGTGGAAAGCTCGGTCATATTCATATAGAAGCTTCCGTCGCCTGCAATATTTACAACAGTCTTGTCGGGGTTGCCTACCTTAGCGCCGATAGCTGCGCCCAGACCGTAGCCCATTGTTCCGAGACCGCCCGATGTGGCAAGGCTCTTGGGATTTTTAAAGGGGAAATACTCCGCAGCCCACATCTGGTGCTGTCCGACCTCGGTGGTGATTATTGCGTCCCTGTTTGTGATGTCCGCAAGGGTCTCAAGCACATACTGAGGAAGAACGGATTCCTCGTTCATACCTACCTGCTTCAAGGGATAGCTCTTTTTCCACTCAGCTATACGAGCCATCCATTCGGGGTGCTTTATTTCCTGCTTTTCTCTGAGCTTCTTTATTATCTCGGTGAGAACAAGCTTCACATCGCCCTGAACGTGAACGTCCGCAGGAACGTTCTTGTCAAACTCGGCAGGGTCTATTTCAATATGTACTATCTTTGCATTCTTTATGTTATTGCAGAATGAAGAGGTATTGCAGGTAACACGGTCGGAAAATCTTGAGCCTAAAACAACAATAACGTCACTGTTAATAAGCGCCTGAGCAGATGTCTTTGTGCCGTGCATACCTAGCATACCCGTATATCTGGGGCTTTCGTTGTCAAAAGAAGCCATACCCATAAGGGACAGGCTTACGGGAGCGTCGATAAGCTCTGCAAACTCTGCAAGCTGTGTCTCAGCATTTGCAAGCACAACGCCGCCGCCTGCGAAGATAAAGGGCTTCTCTGCGGAAGCAATAACCTTTACAGCCTCTTCTATCTCGCTGTTATTTACGCTCAGGCTGTGACCCTGCAGGGGCTTAGGCTCATATTCGCACTTTGCAGCGGTGATGTCCTTAGGAATATCAATGAGAACGGGGCCCTTTCTGCCGTCGTTTGCTATAAAGAAGGCTTCTCTTATGATGTCCGCAAGGTCCTTAACTTCCTTTACGATATAGTTGTGCTTTGTGATGGGCATTGTGATGCCTGTGATGTCAACCTCCTGGAAGGAGTCAAGACCCAAGAGGCTTGTGCCAACATTTCCTGTGATGGCTACCATAGGGATACTGTCCATATTAGCGGTGGCAATGGCGGTCACAAGGTTTGTTGCGCCCGGACCCGATGTGGCAATAACAACGCCTGTTTTGCCTGTGGTACGGGAATATCCGTCAGCGGCGTGACCTGCGTTCTGCTCGTGAGATGTGAGTATATGAGTTATCCTGTCGCTGTAATCGTAAAGAGCGTCATAAATATTAAGCACAGCACCTCCGGGATAGCCGAAAACCGTGTCAACTCCCTGCTCAAGGAGACATTCGAGAATTATCTGAGAACCGTTGAGAAGCATTTTAATGATCTTTCCTTTCGTTAAGCGTCCTGTCATACTGCGCAGGACGAAGCCCGAAACGGGCATTCAAATCGTCAGAATATGGCTGCTTTGAAATAGCCTGTCTGCAATAAGCCGCAGAGGGGGTGTCCCTCAGACCGTTTCCGCAGGGTATTGCGTAAAACCCTGCGCCCGGCAGAACCGTCACAGCATATAAGCATACTTAAAGCATTATAACTAATTTATTTTAGCATATTTCGGGAAATATGTCAACGGTTTTGGGTGAAAAATGTATAAAAAAGTAACTTCCCAAAGCAAGTTATGCAGCAAAAAACTCTGACATTAGCTTTGGATATTTTCTAAAAATACTGCCGCAAAATTTTTTTTGAAAAAACACTTGACAAACGAAAAAATATCTGCTATAATATAATAGTCGTCAAGACAACCGGTTATTTTAGACATATTATGGAGAAGTCGCCTAGCCCGGTTTATGGCGCACGACTGGAACTCGTGTATGCGTTAATAGCGCATCGAGGGTTCGAATCCCTCCTTCTCCGCCAGAAAAATCACGCTGATAATTTGTCAGCGTGATTTTTTTATAAATATCAATGTAAGCCAAATTTCAAAGCAGAGAAATAAATACGGCTTCGGAGCAGGTTTCCGTCCCTCCGAGCCGTATATAAATATCCTTATTCTTTAAGATGACCCCTGCCGATGGCCCAGCCGAAAAGACAGCCGCAGCCTCCGCCAATGATGTGCGCCATCTGGGAGATGTTATCCTGCGCGAAAATGCCGTTGATTATTTCCGTGCCCAGATACAGCACCGCCACAAAAATAAGTGTAAGGGGTATCTCCCCGCTTCTGCTGTTGGCAAAGGAGCTGAGAAGTATCATCATAAACGCCACGCCGCTGGCGCCCAGCAGTGCGATCTGAGGGAAGAATAAAACGTTTATAAGCCCCGTAACAAGAGCGGTGAAGGCTATCATTACAAGCAGCCTTTTGCCGCCGTATTTTTCCTCGAGCATAGGCCCCACAAGGAGGATTATGGTGAAATTCCCCATAAAATGGCTCAGATCTGCGTGACCCAGAACGTGGGTGAACAGCCTTAAATAAAACAAAGGGTCGGCAAGGGAGCTTCTGTAAACCGAGAAGAGAAGCCCTGTTGAGCCTCCACCGGTGAGCATTCCCAGAATGACCGCCGCCAGTGACAGCAGAGTGAACGTGAGGATAACGGGAGAGTTGTACGTTACCTTGGGCAGCTTCATATTATCGTCCTTTCTTAATATGTAGAAAAAAGCCGTTTTTACTTTGCGGTAAAAACGGCTTCAAGCTTTTGTGCAGATTACTCGGCAGCGTAAACGCTTACCTTCTTGCGATCCTTGCCAACGCGCTCGAACTTAACAGTTCCGTCGATAACAGCGAAAATAGTGTCATCGGAACCAATTCCAACGCCTGCGCCGGGATGAATGTGTGTACCTCTCTGACGAACGATGATGTTGCCGGAAGTTACAAACTGACCGTCAGCTCTCTTAACGCCAAGTCTCTTAGACTCGGAGTCACGTCCGTTCTTAGTGGAACCCATACCTTTTTTATGAGCAAAAAACTGCATAGAAATTCTGATCATTGCGGTATCCTCCCTTTCAATTTAATAGAGATCCGTCACTTGACGATGATCTGTATGCTGCGGGGATATTCCTCGGATATGAAGCCCAGATGAGTTTTAAACGACTCAAGCAGCTTCCGTGAATATTCGCAGCCTTCGTTTTTCAGCCTGAGAGTCAGCGTGTTTTCCGAAACGCCTGCCTCTGCCTCGTCTCCGAAAAAATCGGTGATAGTGTTACAGGTAAGCTCGGCAGCAGAGGAGACCGCAGCACAGGCAACATCATTGCCTGCTGTTCCGCAGCCTGCGTGACCCGACAGGGAAAATCCCGATAAGCGGCCGTTTTCAGTGTAAAAAACAGCCTTTATCATGCCTTGATAGCGTCGATTCTTACCTTAGTGTAGGGCTGTCTGTGACCCTGCTTCTTGTGAGAAGAGCCCTTCTTTGCCTTGTAGGTGAAAACAGTGATCTTCTTGGACTTGCCGTTCTTGATGACCTTAGCCTCAACTGCTGCGCCTGCTACGTAGGGTGCGCCTACGGTGAGGGAGCTGTCGTTGTTTACAGCGATGACCTTGTCGAAGGTCACGGTATCGTCAGCGTTTGCCTCGAGCTTCTCGATGAAGATCTCATCGCCCTCCTTGACCTGATACTGCTTTCCGCCTGTTTCGATAATAGCGTACATTTTCGGCACCTGCCTTTTCCATAAAACTCGCTGTTACAGGCGGATATCTCCGTTTTATACGGAATATCGCTTGTCTGCCCGTTCCAAGCGGCAGATATAATTATATCACATACTTTTCCTTTTGTCAAGGCTTTTTTTATATTTTTCGAGCAACTTTACAGCAAATTTCCGCCGCGCAAATCATAGTGAATTTTTTTACAAATTTTCCAACACTCATAATTCAGAAAATATTAACTCTGTGGATATTCTTCTCTGCGGTGAGATATACCATACGTCCGATGATAATATACCTTTATACCTCACCCCCGTTTATTTTATCGGTATCTCTGACGGCACTGCGGCATTTTGTCTATCTGCTCAAGTGCGGCTTCAATGTATCCTATACGATTATTATGCCCGATTTCTGCGCGCTATATCAAGGCACACAGCCGCAACAGACAAAAAAATACTCACAGTCTCAGAGAAGCTGTGAGTAAGCTGGTCGAGGTGACGTGACTTGAACACGCGGCCTCTTCGTCCCGAACGAAGCGCTCTACCAAACTGAGCCACACCTCGATAAAGTTTATTATACCATATATAAAAAAGCTTGTAAATACTTTTTTATTAAAATTAAGTAAAAATACATAATTACTATTGATGAGATAAAAAGCCGAGCCGCCGTAACGACTCAGTCCATCATAACCGGATATGATTTTTTATGATTTAAAGCCCACATTAGCTTAATGTACTCAAAATATTCAAAAATTTATATAAGTTGACATTATATAACAAAATGTTGTTTGACAAATCGTCAACAAAAGAGTATAATGTATTTATATAGTGTTAAGGTTTTATATACATCGGAGGAATATTATGTCTGGTTTACTGAGCAAGACGGGGATCGGAAAAGAAAACTCCGCCGCGCTTCCCATTGTTTTTGAAAATTACCTGAAAGTGGTCAAGCTTAACGTTTTTACGGGTGAATTTCATTTTGTAAAAACATATCAGGACAGCAGGGATAAAGAGGCTTCCGGCTCATTTTTTGAATATGCCGAAAAAGCTGTCAGAGAAGGCACCATACATAAGGACGACAGCAGTATGTTTCTCAGGTACCTGGACTCGGATTACCTTGCAGGCAGGCTTCTTGGCGGTTCGGGCGGCAAGCATATTATGCTCCACGGTCTCAGATGCCGCATTTTAAACGATTACAAGAACGTGACTATGGAGATAATCGCCTCAAAGAATTTCTCACGGGAAAAGCCCTGGGCGATAATGTGCATATCGTTTACGAACAAGCTCCGCTCCCGTATCGGGACAGAGCTTGACAAGGCGTACTGCAAAATAGTTCACGTACGGCTTTCGGACGGATATTACGAGCCTGTTTATATGACCGACAGCGAGATAAGCGCCGAGGAAAGTCTTGCTCCCGGGATCGTGAACTGGTTTGCAAGCTTTGCTCTGGCAGGAAACGTTTTGGAAGAGGACAGGGAGAAATTTCTGGAGTTTATTGATACAGACCGCCTCTGCCGCAGTCTCGCGGTGAGCGGGGAGGTGCAGCTCTCCTACAGACGGAAGATAGGCGGGGAATACAGACCCGTATGTATGAAAATAGTCCGCAGCCCCGACTACACCCCCGAAACGCCCTGGTCATTCATCTATATTTATGAGGAGGATACTGAGGGAAAATATCGGTCGGAACGGAAAAAAACAGAAAAGTATTTCGGCTCTTGCGACATTATGACAGGTATCCGCAACAGAAGAAGCTATGACGAGCTTTGCAGGGAATATGAGGCCGCAGGCAGGAAAGAACCTGTGGGAGTGCTGTATGCACGGCTGTCCGCCGGGCAGGAGGACTGCGAAGCCATAAGAGAAAACCGGCGAATCTTTGCCCTTATGCTTATGGATACCTTCGGCAGGGAAAAGGCTTTCAGGTTAGGCGAAAACGAATTTGCGGTAGTTTCATTCGGCGGCGACGGGGAAAGCTTCAGACGAAGAGCAGCCAATTTCTGCTCTCAATACCGTGAGAACGCAAACCGAAGTGTAATGACAGGCTTTTTCAGAGACGAAGCGGCGGAAAGCATAACGTCAGTTATGGAGATATGCAGGGAGAATGCCGTTCGCGGCTGATCTGCGATCACGAATATTAAAAGGGGTGCTGACACGGTGCAGCACTCTTTTTTATCGGAATATGAAAAAGGGCGAATAAATTTCGTAAAAGTTAAATTTTCACCTATTGACAAGCGTGCAAATAAATGTTATAATAAAACGATAATTGCGGCCGTATGTAGAAACGGCTCAACACAGATGTTTTATTCAGACATCGGGAAAGGAATGGTCATAAAAGTGAAAAGGGTCAAAAAACCTGTATTCTTTGTCGTTTTCCTGCTGATAATGGCGTTTGCGGCTTCGGTGCTCTTCGGCTTCAGCAGCTATTACGGCGATATTGAAACAGTTTACGTAAAGGGCGTTGACGATATCCGTTTCGGTATCGATATCAAGGGCGGCGTTGATGTTACGTTTACTCCTCCCGAGGGCTTTGACGCCACCGACGAGCAGCTTGACTCCGCCAAGGAGGTAATCGTTCAGCGTATGATAAACCTGAGCATTACCGATTACGAGGCATATATTGATTACAGCAACGACCGTATAATCGTCCGTTTCCCCTGGAAAGAGGGCGAAGCTGAGTTCGACCCCGAGGCTGCCGTTAAGGAGTTGGGCGAGACTGCGCAGCTTACCTTCCGTGAGGGTATCGAGCTTGACAGTATGAACAAGCCCACAGGCGTTACGGCATCAAACATCATTCTCGAGGGCAAGGACGTTGCCGAGGCTTATGCCGCATACGACCAGAGCGCTAACGCAGGCAGCCAGTGGCTTGTCGCTCTTAACCTTACCGACGAGGGCGCCAAGAAATTTGCAGAAGCGACCGAAAAGCTTTACAATGAGGGCGGCGTTATCTCCATCTGGATGGACGACACCTGCATTTCCTACCCCAAAGTAAGCGCTGTTATCACCGACGGCAAGGCTACCATCAGCGGAAACTTTGACGCTGAAAGCTCCAAGAAGCTTGCCGATCAGATAAACTCGGGCGCACTTCCCTTCAAGCTTGTAACAGCAAGCTTCTCCACCATCTCCCCCAGCCTCGGTATGGGTGCTCTTGAAGCAATGATAGTTGCGGGAATAATCGCATTCATCTGCATCGCAGTATTTATGATAGCTGTGTACAGGCTTCCCGGTTTTATCGCCGTTATCGCACTTATCGGACAGGTTGCGGGAACTCTGGCATTCGTTTCCGGATATTTCGGCTTCAATGCCAGCGGAATACTTACCATTCCCGGTATCGCAGGTATTATCCTTGCAGTCGGAATGGGCGTTGACGCCAACGTTATCACCGCAGAGAGAATTAAAGAGGAGCTTAACAACGGCAAGACCCTTGACGGAGCGCTTATCAGCGGCTATCAGCGTGCTCTTTCGGCTATTATGGACGGAAACATCACTATGATACTCGTTGCCATAATCCTTATGGGCGCATTCGGTACTCCCGACAGCATTTTCTCCAAGGCTCTCCATTTCGTGTTCTTTATGTTCGGTCCCTCAACGGCAGGAACCATCTATTCCTTCGGCTTCACCCTGCTGACAGGTACCATACTGAACCTCTTCTTCGGAGTTCTCTGCTCCAGACTTATGACTATGTCACTCTCCGGTTTCAAGGCGTTCAGAAATCCTAAGCTTTACGGAGGTGCAAAGAAATGAGCGACTGCAAATTCCATATAGATTTTATCAAGAACAGAAAGATCTATTTCACCATTTCAATAATCCTTATGATATTCTGCATTGCTTCCTCATTTGTATTGGGAGCAAAGCTTGATATCCAGTTCAAGGGCGGTACTCTTATCACATATCTCTATGACGGAGATATTGACCTTAACGCATTTCAGGAGGACGCTTCCGCCGCTCTTGAGGGCATAGGAGTCAAGGCAACCACGGGAACCGACTTCAACACAGGCAAGAACAACGTTCAGCTTTCAATGCTTTCCAATTCGGGTCTTACCGCAGACAAGCAGATAGTCCTCACCAATACCCTTGAGGAAAAATATGCGGCAAATAACCTTGAGCTTGTGGAGTCTACAGACGTTTCCCCCTCCGCAGGTAAAGAGTTTTTCAGCAAATGTATAGTTGCGGCAGTATTTGCAGCCATCGTTCTTATCATCTACATTGCCATCAGATTTAAGAACATCGGCGGCTGGCTTGCAGGCGTATGCGCCGTTGCTGCTCTTCTTCACGATATCATCGTGGTTTACGGCACCTTCATCGTTTTCGGTATGGAGATCGACGCAAACTTTATGGCGGTAGTGCTCACCATCTTCGGTTACTCCATCAACAGCACCATCGTTATTTACGACCGTATCCGTGAGAACAAGAAGCTTTACAAGAACAAGTACACTCTAGGCGAGCTTACAAGCCTGAGCATAAACCAGTCTATGACCCGTTCCATCAACACCACCGTTACAACAGTTTCGGCAATGATAATCATTTCCATCGTTGCAGTGATTTACGGAGTTAATTCCATCATCTCCTTTGCATTCCCTATGACAATGGGTCTTATCTCCGGCGCATACTCCTCCACTTGCATCGCAGGTCCCCTGTGGGTATGGCTTGAGGATAAAAAATCGGGCAAGAGCGGCAAGCCTAAGGCTGCTCCCGAAAAATCCATCGAAGCATGATCAAGGAATAACAGAAAGGTCAGTCCGAATTGGGCTGACCTTTTTTTGCACAAAATATAGGTTAAACTGCACAATAATTGGCAGGAAAAATAGTTTAATATGTTATATAATAAGGTTGTAAAACGATACTGTATTATTTTGCAGTTCACCCCGATAATATTTTAAAGAAAGGATAAGATAAAAATGAAGCTTTTTATTGACACCGCAAACACCGATGATATCAGAGAGGCTGAAAGTCTTGGAGTTATCTGCGGAGTGACCACAAACCCATCGCTTATAGCTAAGGAGGGACGAGTTTTCGAGGAGGTCGTAACGGAGATTTCCCAGATCGTTGACGGTCCCATCTCTGCCGAGGTCATTTCTCTTGAAGCCGACAAAATGGTGGAAGAAGCGCTGGAGCTGGCTAAAATTCACAAAAACATCGTTATCAAGCTTCCTATGTGCGCAGAGGGTCTCAAAGCCTGCAAAAGACTTACCGCGCAGGGCATCAGAACCAACGTAACGCTTATTTTCTCCGCTGCTCAGGCTATCCTTGCAGCAAATGCAGGCGCGTCATATGTTTCTCCATTCCTGGGAAGACTTGATGACATTGGTATGGAGGGAATGGAGCTTATCAGAGAGATCGCCGATATATTTGACGTTCAGGGAATAAAAACCGAGATCATTGCCGCTTCTGTCAGAAACCCCATTCACGTAACAGCCGCCGCAAGAGCAGGCTGCCATATTGCCACAGTTCCTATGAGCGTTATCAGACAGATGATAAAACACCCTCTTACCGATATCGGTATCGCCAGATTTCTTGAGGACTGGAAGAACGCAAAAAAGTAAGCTCCGTATGCCATAACAATACTTACGCATAATTCTTATCTCCCTGCTAATAATATCAAAAGGTATTATTGGCAAGGAGATTTGTTTTATGAAAAAGGAACAGGAATTTCAGCCCTACATTCCTGCGGAGAAGATAACCCCCGAATTTACCGTCACATCGGTCATTTCGGGAATTATCCTTGCAGTAGTGTTCGGGGCGGCAAACGCATATCTGGGATTGAGAGTGGGACTGACCGTTTCCGCTTCGATCCCTGCGGCGGTAATATCTATGGGAGTTATGAGAGGACTTCTCAAACGTGACTCAATTTTAGAGAGCAATATGGTACAGACTATCGGCTCCGCAGGCGAGTCCATTGCGGCAGGAGCCATATTCACCATTCCTGCCCTTTTCCTGTGGGCAAAGGAGGGCGCAGCGCCATACCCCGACCTGTGGGAGATATTCTTTATAGCCCTCTGCGGCGGACTGCTGGGAGTGGCATTTATGATACCTCTGAGAAATGCACTTATCGTCAAGGAACACGGCGTTCTCCCCTATCCCGAGGGAACAGCCTGCGCCGAGGTGCTTCTTGCAGGAGAAAATGGCGGCAGAGGTGCAGGCAGCGTCTTTTCGGGAATGGGCATAGCCGCTCTGATTAAGCTGATAACAGACGGTCTGCGCATTGCCTCGGGAGCGCTCACCGTTCCCGTAAAAGCCTTAAAGACCCACTTCTCCGCCCAGATATACCCTGCCCTGCTGGGAGTGGGATATATCTGCGGAGCAAAAATTTCCTCATATATGTTCGCAGGGGGGCTGCTTGGCTGGTTCGTGCTTATCCCTGCCATAGCCATATTCGGAGGAGATACGGTGCTTTACCCGGGAACCATACCCATCTCGCAGATGTATGAAACAGGCGGCGCGTCGGCTATATGGAGCAGCTATATCCGCTATATGGGTGCAGGAGCGGTGGCGGCAGGAGGAATAATCAGCCTTGTAAGGTCACTTCCCCTCATATTCTCGGCATTCGGAGCATCGGTAAAGGGCTTTGGAAATAAAGCAGGCAGCAGCCGCACAGACAGAAACCTTGATATACGAGTTACAGCAGTCATAGCTGCACTTGTCATACTTCTCCTGTGGCTCTATCCCGGCATACCCATATCCCTTGCAGGCACGGCGTTTATCGTAATATTCGGATTTTTCTTTGCCACCGTTTCATCAAGAATGACAGGACTTGTGGGCAGCAGCAACAACCCCGTTTCGGGTATGACCATTGCCACGCTCCTTGTATGCACACTTCTCTTAAAACTGTCGGGGGAAACGGGCAGCAGAGGAATGACCACCGCCATAGCCATAGGCTCGGTCATATGCATTATCGCTTCTGTGGCAGGAGACACCTCCCAGGACCTTAAAACGGGATATATCCTTGGCGCCACTCCCGTTAAGCAGCAGATAGGCGAGCTTATCGGAATATTCTCGACGGCAGCAGCCATAGGCGGAGTAATGCTCCTGCTTGACTCCGCCTGGGGTTTCGGCTCGGAGGAGCTTGCCGCACCCCAGGCAACCCTTATGAAAATGATAGTCGAGGGCGTAATGGAGGGAACTCTCCCCTGGGCATTAGTGTTTATGGGCGTGTTCATTGCATTGTCGGTGGAGCTTCTGGGCATACCCGTCCTGCCCGTAGCCATAGGCTTATACCTTCCCTTAGAGCTGACAGCGGCAATAATGATAGGGGGACTTGTCCGCCTTGCCGCCGAAAAGCGCAAAAAAGCGTTCGGAGGAGGAATACTTTTCTGCTCGGGACTTATTGCGGGAGAGGGACTTGCAGGCATACTCCTGGCACTCCTCGCGGTTTTCGGCATAAATGAGCGTATCGACCTTTCGGAAAGCTTCAGTCTCGGAGCATTGGGAACGATAATTCTTCTCGTATCGGTAATATTTTTAATTCTTCGTGCGGCGGCAAAGGAGGATATGACAAATGAAAAACCGGATAACTCCCGATGATATCCCCCTGCCCGCAAAGGACTTATGCACCGAACAGAGCAGCGCCGGCAGCATTACAATTCTAATGCATAACAAGGGCATATTTAACCGCATCGCGCAAAAGCTTTTCGGCAGACCCGAACTATCACGCATACACCTTGATGAAACGGGCAGCTTTGTCTGGCGCTGCATTGACGGGAGCAGCATTACGGAGATAGGAAACAGGGTAAAGGAGCGTTTCGGCAGCGAAGCAGAGCCTATTTATCCAAGACTCATAATGTTTTTTACCGAGCTTCGGGACTGCGGATTTGTGGAGCTTACAGGGAAAAATAAATCGCCTTGATGAACAGGGCGTTGATTACATTTTTTTCTTACAATTTGTCGATCCGTTCAAAGAAAAGGATTTATACGATGACCGAAAAAATCTCCGCCTTGAAACTCTCAAAGCGGAGATTTTTTTATTCCTTCACATACACCTTAACTATCTCACCCATAACCGCCTTGTGAATATCCCCATCGGGATACCAGTGGCGATGTTCCTCTGCAAGAGCACTTATGTCCATATCCTGAGTGTAGATCTTTTTGCATACAAATATCATCTCAGCCTGCTCAAAAGCCGCAGTTCCGTCAATAAACAGGGGAGTAAGCCCCGTTTCCTTAGCCTTGTCGCAGTCTCTGCCCGAATGAGCGCCGCAGAATTTCAGAGCGTTTCTCTCCGACTCGGGATAAAAGCTTACGGTAAAAAGCTCATTTTTCTCCACAAACTCAAGGGTGTGGCGGCTGAGCCTGATAACGGTCTCCATCACGTTTTTGCCCCACATAACGCCCATAAAGCCCCAGGACGCGGTCATAGTGTTGTAGCCCTTTTCGTCTCCCGCGGTAATGAGCATCCACTGCTTTCCTATCTTGTCAAAGGGGTTGAAAGAAAGCTCCGAAGCACTTATCTCTTTAAATGACATACCGATTACCTCCAAAAAATAATATTATAAATATACTTGAAAAAACGTTTATTTATTCCTCAGCCCCGTCAATAACGCCGCCGCCAACCACGATGTCACCGTCATAGAAAACACAAGCCTGACCCTTTGCAGGCGCACGGACTGGAGAGGAAAATTCGACCCGCATAATGCCATTTTCTATAGGGAATATGACCGCCTCCTGCTCCCTTGCGCTGTATCTCGCCTTTGCAGTCACCCTCATAGGCTCGGAAAGCGTATCGACAGAAATGAGATTTACATCTCTCAGAAAAAGAACGGACTTAAACAGGTCTTTTTCGTCCGATAATGTGACCGTTCCCTTTGCGGAGTCCTTATCGGTAACGAAAACGGGCTTTCCGAATGTAACTCCCAGCCCCCTCCGCTGACCGATGGTGTAGTTTATGATACCCGAATGAATGCCTATCTTATTTCCCTCATTGTCGATAAAATCGCCGCTTTGAGGAACATATCCCGTATACCTCTCAATAAACGCCGCATAATCCCCGTCGGGAACGAAGCAGATATCCTGACTGTCGGGCTTTCGGGAATTTATAAGCCCCTTTTCCTCCGCAAATTTTCGGATAGCAGGCTTATCCATACCGTAAAGAGGAAAAAGCGTGTGAGCAAGCTGCTCCTGGGTGAGAGTATAAAGCACATAGGTCTGATCTTTTTTCCTGTCCGCCGGACGTTTCAGAAGATATCTGCCGTTTTCAAAGGCAATGTCCGCATAATGCCCCGTAGCAATATAGTCAAAGCCAAGAAGCTCCGCCCGCCTTAGCATTAGGTCAAACTTCATATGCCTGTTGCACTCAATGCAGGGATTTGGCGTCTCACCGTTTATATAACTGTCCGCAAATGGCTTCATTACGTGCCTGCCGAAATCATCTGTAAAATTAAGGGTAATATGGTCAATACCCAGCTTTCTGCATACGCTTTTAGCGTCGTCCACGTCCGCAAGGGAACAGCAGCCGCCCTCGCCGTAACCCTCCCCAAGCACCGAATTATCATACATTCTGAGAGTGCAGCCGCAGACCTCATATCCCCGTTCACATAACAGAGCCGCCGCCGCCGAGCTGTCCACGCCGCCGCTCATACCCACGAGAACCTTTTTTTTATCCATATCAGTTATCCTTTTCAAACAAATGCATAAGTCTTGTCAGAGCCATTCCTCCCACCGATTCGATAAAGGTGGAAAAGGAAAGCACGCCTATCCAGAAATTCATAATGCCCGTACCCGAATATTTCACCATTACAGCAAGAATATATATCAGCGAAAACAAGCCGCCGAACTGAATGCAGCATATCCTGTCATATGACCGATTTTTGGATATGAGCCGCCTTGTGAGCAGATTTATGATAAGTCCCGCAGCAGCACCGCCCACAATTGCAATAAGCCGATCAGCAGGTATTCCCGAAATAATGAGTCTCTTATTAAAATCTATTCCCCAGATGAAATATATCATAAAAAACACAAGTGAGGGGATAATGTCTCTTAAATAGAAGATAAAACCGCCGAATTTAAAAATTTTCAAAGGGATATCGGAAAAAACCGCCACATAGCTTTCGGTAACGTTTCTTTTGAGAACGACCTGCTTTTCCCCCTCCTCCGTCTCCTTTGAATAGGCGAGACTTATGGAGCCGTCCTCCTCAAACTGCTTGCTGCCCTTTGAATAGTCTTTCAGCAGCTTGTCAAGAAGCCATTCAGCCTCGTTAAAGCGCTCGTGGCGCGGAAGATTTGAGATAATATAGCCATAGCTCAGCATTTATATCAGCTCCTTAAAACTTTCGATGCGCCGGTGAACGCAGCCTTTCAGCGCTTCAAAATCCCCGAAATGACCGCTGTTAACGCCGATAGTGTAAAAACCGTTTTCAAAGGCAGTCTTTGCCGCGTGAGGCGAGTCCTCAATAACGGCAGTCTCCCGTGGCGTTACACCCATTTTCTCCGCGCACATAAAAAATATCCTCGGGTCTTCCTTGGAAGAGCCTGCCTCGTCGGAGGTCACAATAAATTCAAGGTCGTCAAGTATGCCGTTGTGCTTTAAAACTCCCTCAGCCAATTCCCTTGAATTTGAAGTGGCGGCGCACATTTTAATGCCCCGTTTCTTAAAGCTTTCTATAAGCTCCTTTGCATAGGGCATAAGCTTTACTTCAAAAAAATATTTTTCCCTCACTATCTCGGTTATCTCCGCAGCAACGTCCTCCGCGCTTTCGGGGAGGGAATAAAGCTTTTTCAGATACTCCGCCGCGCTCATAAAATGCATAGATTTCAGTGCAAGGGAAACCTGGCTGTCATATTCAATGCCCCTGCGCCCGAGAAATATCCTGTCCGACTCCGTCCATACCCCGAGACTGTCCGCAAGAGTGCCGTCAATGTCAAAAATGACCGCTCTGATATTCTCCATACTCATTCCTCAACAGCGTATGTAAGGTTTTCCCATATGAGCGAAACCCCTATATCCGTCTCTTCGGGGAGAAGAGCCATAGCAATGAAAAGCTCCTCACCCGAATTTCTGTCTCTGAGAGTAGCATATTCGCCCTCTATTTTAATTACAGTATAATGCTTTGTTTCCATACGCCGCTCCTTATCAAAAGGTTATTCCTCGTCCTCTTCGCAGAGCAACAGCCACTCGTCGGAAAGCTCCGCCGACTGCTGCTTGAGATTTTCGTACTCTGCGCACTTCTCATTCATAAGCACATAATCCGCCGCCGCCTCGGGAGAGGTCATTTCCTCCTGAACCGCCGCCATCTTCGCTTCAAGCTCGCCGATAAGCTTTTCAAGCTCCTTAATGCGGTTTCGGCGCTTTGCGTCCTTTGCACGCTGCTCTTTGGAGCGGTATGCAGCCGCATTTTTCTTCTCGGCTTCTTCCTTTGCCTTCTGCTGCTTTTGTTCAGTTAAAGCCTCCTGCTCCGCAAGCTTTCTTGCCCTCTTGTCATCAAGATACTCTTCAAAGCCGCCGTTAAATTCGTGCAGCTGACCCGGAGTTATCTCAAAAATCCTGTCGCAAATGCGGCTCAACAGATACCTGTCGTGAGAAACAAGAATGACTGTACCCTCAAATTTCGCCAAAGCCTCCTCAAGAACTTCCTTTGCGTCAATGTCAAGGTGGTTTGTAGGCTCGTCAAGGATAAGCACATTTCCTCTCTCAAGCATCATAATGGCAAAACACAGCTTTGCCCTCTCGCCGCCGCTGATAACGCCCACCTGCTTGAACACGTTCTCGCCCGTAAATTTCACAAGCCCCAGCAGACTTCTCACCTGCTCGTCTGTCATACCTCTTCGGCGGTCGTGAATTTCATCAATAACAGCCTTGTTAAAATCCAGCTGAGAATTTTCCTGATCAAAGTAGGAAATCTTAACATTTTTGTTCCACTCCACCACACCTCTCGGGGAGCGAATTTTTTTCTGAATAATTTTTAAAAGCGTGGATTTTCCGATACCGTTAGGACCCACAATTCCTATTTTGTCCCCCCTGCGGACTGCAAAGGAAATATTCTCCGCAAGAAGCTTGTCCCCCGCAGTAATGTCAATATTCTTTACCGTCAGCACGTCAAGGGGCGGCTCGTAATCATATTCAAAGCGTATCTTCGCCTTTTTCTCATAGGTAACGGGCTTTTCCAGGATCTCCATAGCCTCCAGCTTTTTAACACGGCTTTTCGCCATAGCCGAGGTGGTGGCGCGGACAATGTTCCTGTCCACAAAATCCTGAAGTTTTGCTATCTCAGCCTGCTGAGCCTCATATTCCTTCATTCTCCGATCGGTGTCGGCAGCTTTCAGCTCCGTAAACTTCGTGTAATTGCCCTTCCATCTGCGAAGCCTTGTCCGCTCTATCTCGCAGATAGATGTGCAAAGCTTGTCAAGGAAATATCTGTCATGAGAAACGATAAGCAAAGCGCCCTTATAGCCCGCAAGATAATCCTCAAGCCACATAATGGTATCAAAATCCAGATGGTTTGTAGGCTCGTCAAGAATAAGCAGACGTGGATTTTCCAGCAGCAGCTTTGCCATAGCAAGACGTGTCTTTTCGCCCCCCGAAAGAGTGGAAATAACTCTGTCATAGGTCTCGGGAGGAAAGCCCATACCGTTTAAAACAGTCTTTATCTTAACGCTTATAAGATACCCCTCGTTTGCTTCAAAGAAAGCAGTCTTTCGGTCATACTCAGCGCTTATCTCCTTAAAATGCTCTTCGTTTTCGTGGACCTCGGGACGGGACATTTCCTCCTCAAGACGGCGAAGCTCCTCCTGCACCGAAAGCAGATCGGAAAAGACCGACATCATCTCGTCCATAACCTTAGAAGAGCGGTCAAGCCCCGAATTCTGCTCTAAAAATCCAACAGTAGAACCCCGCGTAATCGCCAGATGGGGCACATTCGGCTCGGGCTGGGTCTCGTACTCCTCCCTGCCCGTAATGATTTTAAGCAGCGTGGATTTTCCGCAGCCGTTAATGCCCACAAGCCCGATCCTGTCATTGTCCTCGATAGTAAGGCTCACATTGTCAAGTACAGTTTTCCCGTTATATATTTTTGAGATATTTTCCATTGAAAGTATCATTGTCCCGATTCTCCCGATAAAAATGTTATGTATTTAATTATATCATATTCTGAGGGTAATTTCAACTGCGGGATAAGATTTTTCTCACATAACAATTACATCGCAGTCATCACTTTTATTCGCATCAAGCGCATAAATGAGCCTATGTGCTTCCTCGGGTATAGCTTGATACAGGGCTTCAAAACCCACAAGCTTGATCCTTTCGATCTCGGATAAGTCCGCAATATCATAAAATGCGTCCCAATTCAAGCCATACCATTTTGGAAATTTTAAAGCTGTTCTCAGCCGCCTTTGAAGCTCTCTCGGGTCGGATATGTCTGTTATGTCAACGGTTATCGTACCCCGAGGCATATTTTCATACCGCAGAATCAAAGCCTGCAAATTTTCATCACACGCCGGATCTCCGACTGAAATATCCTCAAAGTATTCTCCGAACGGGATACAGCCTATTCGATCCTCCAGTCCACAGGCTCAATACCGTGAGCAGCAAGAAACTCATTGCACTTTGAAAAATGCCTGCACCCGAAAAATCCGTTGTAAGCCGAAAGCGGCGAGGGGTGCGCCGCCATAAGCACAAGGTGATTTGGATTAGTGATAAGCGACCTCTTAGCCTTTGCATTGCCGCCCCACAGCAGGAAAACAATGGGCTTTTCACGCTCATTCAGCTTCCCGATAACGTGGTCGGTAAATATCTCCCAGCCCTTGCCCTTGTGGGAATTAGCCTGTCCCCGCCTTACGGTCAGAACGGTGTTCAGCATAAGAACACCGCTGTCTGCCCATTTGTACAGCTCCCCGTGAGGTGCGGGAGGAATGCCAAGGTCTGTATTCAGTTCCTTGTAAATATTCTGTAATGACGGAGGAATGGGACAGCCCTTCTGAACCGAAAAGCAAAGCCCGTGAGCCTGTCCCGGCTCGTGATAAGGGTCCTGTCCTAAGATGACCGCCTTCACATTGTTATAAGATGTGTGCTTCATAGCGTTAAAGATATTGTGCATATCGGGATAAATTTCTCTCGAAAAATACTCCTGCTTGAGAAATTCTCTCAGCTCCTTGTAATAGGGCAGCTCAAACTCCCCCGCCATTATCTCGTCCCATTCGTTTCCGAAATTGACCATTTTATATCATTCCTTTTTTGAGAGTTTTGTGATTTGCGTAAGCAAATCGAGGCGACAGCCGAAGAAACAAAACTCATTCCTTCCCCAGAAGCGGTTTAAGATATCTTCCCGTGTAGCTTTCTTCGCAGGCAGCAATATCCTCGGGAGTGCCGCAGGCAACAAGAGTTCCGCCCTTGTCTCCCCCCTCGGGACCTAAGTCAATAATATAGTCCGCCGTCTTTATCACATCAAGATTATGCTCGATAACAAGCACCGTATTTCCCGACTCCGTAAGTCTCTGCAGCACCTCAAGCAGCTTGTGGACATCTGCCGTATGCAGACCCGTAGTAGGCTCGTCAAGAATGTAGATAGTCCTGCCAGTAGAACGCCTTGCAAGCTCCGTGGCAAGCTTTACTCTCTGTGCCTCGCCGCCCGAAAGAGTGGTGGCAGGCTGACCAATCTTTATATATCCGAGACCCACTTCCTGCAAGGTAAGAAGCTTGCGGTAGATCTTCTGATGATTTGAGAAAAACTCCACACCCTCGTCAACGGTCATCTCAAGCACATCATAAATGCTCTTTCCCTTGTACTTCACCTCAAGAGTCTCACGATTATACCGTTTTCCCTTGCACACCTCGCAGGGAACGTAAACATCGGGGAGGAAATGCATTTCTATCTTGATGATACCGTCACCCTCGCAGGACTCGCAGCGTCCGCCCTTAACGTTAAAGGAAAATCTTCCCGAGGTATAACCCCTTGTCTTTGCGTCATTTGTCTCCGCAAAAAGGTCTCTGATATCGTTGAAAACGCCCGTATATGTGGCAGGATTTGAACGTGGCGTTCTGCCGATAGGAGACTGGTCAATATCAATAACCTTGTCAAGATTTTCAATGCCCTCAATGCTTTCAAAAGCGCCTGCCCTTGTCCTTGCACGGTTAAGCTTTGCCGCAAGATATTTGTAAAGTATCTGATTTACAAGAGAGGACTTGCCCGAGCCGCTGACGCCCGTAACGCAGGTGAATGTGCCCAGAGGAATGGAAACGTCCACGCCCTTGAGATTATTCTCCCTTGCTCCCTTAACGGTAAGGAACTTGCCGTTACCCGTCCTTCTCACCTCGGGAACGGGGATTTTCCGCCTTCCGCTGAGATATGCGCCGGTAATGGAGCGCTCGCAGTTCATAATGTCATTAACAGTACCCGTACATATTATCTCGCCGCCGTGAACGCCTGCATAAGGACCCACATCAACAATAAAATCCGCCGCCCTCATAGTGTCCTCATCGTGTTCAACAACAATAAGGGTGTTTCCTAAATCTCTCAATCGCTTGAGCGTGCCGATAAGCTTGTCATTGTCCCTCTGATGAAGTCCGATAGACGGCTCGTCAAGTATATACAGCACGCCCACCAGGGAAGAGCCTATCTGCGTAGCAAGCCTTATTCTCTGAGACTCGCCGCCCGAAAGTGTGCCTGCCGAACGGGAAAGGGTGAGATATTCAAGTCCCACGCTCTTGAGGAACCCGAGACGGCTGTTTATCTCCTTGACTATCCGCTCGCCGATATACATTTCTCTTTCCGAAAGCTGCAATTTGTCAAAAAAGTCATAACAGCCCGAAACGGAAAGCTCCGTAACCTCCGCAATGCTCTTTCCGCCAACAGTAACGCCGAGAATTTCCTTTTTAAGCCTTTTACCGTGACATTCGGGGCAAAGCTCCTCGGACATATACTGCTCAATGTCCGCCTTGCTCCATTCGGAATTGCTGTCCCTGTACCGTCTCTCAAGGTTGTTCACAATTCCCTCAAAGGGCTGATAATAAACACCTCCGCCGTAATCGGTGGCACGATGGAGCTTTAGCTTCTCATTGCCCGTGCCGTAAAGCAATGCGTGAATAGCCTCTTCGCTCCAGTTTTTAAGGGGCTCCGTAACGGAATGACCGTAAAACTGAGCAATTCCCTTGAAATACATCATAGCAATCGAGCCATCGTCGGTAGTCCCCCAGCCGCTTGCCTTAATAGCCCCCTCCTTTATGGAAAGGTCGGTGTTGGGAATGATAAGAGACGGGTCAATTTTCCGAAAAACTCCGAGACCCGTACATTTCGGACAAGCGCCGTAGGGATTGTTAAATGAAAACATTCTGGGAGAAAGCTCCTCCATAGAAACGCCGTGCTCGGGGCAGGCGTAATTCTGCGAAAAGAGCATTTCCTCGCCGCCCACAATATCGCAGATTATAGTTCCCCCCGAAATTCCCGAAGCAGTCTCAATACTGTCGGAAAGACGGGTGCCCATTTCGGGCTTCACCACAAGTCTGTCCACCACAATTTCAATGGTGTGCTTCTTGTTTTTCTCAAGCTTTATCTCCTCGGAAAGATCGTAAACAATGCCGTCAATGCGCACACGAACATAGCCCGACTTTTTCGCCTGTTCAAGCTCCTTAACGTGTTCACCCTTTCGTCCCTTTACAACGGGAGCAAGTATCTGAATTTTCGTGCCCTCAGGAAGTGCGGAAATTTTGTCGATTATCTGATCCACCGACTGCTGCTTTATCTCCCTGCCGCAGACGGGGCAATGGGGAATACCAATTCTTGCATAAAGCAGACGGAAATAATCGTAAATTTCCGTGACCGTACCCACCGTAGAACGTGGATTTTTTGAGGTGGTTTTCTGGTCAATGGAAATAGCGGGGGAAAGTCCCTCGATAGAGTCCACATCGGGCTTGTCCATCTGCCCGAGAAACATTCTCGCATAGGAAGAAAGGCTCTCCACATATCTTCTCTGACCGTCGGCATAAATGGTGTCGAATGCAAGAGAAGATTTTCCCGAGCCCGAAAGACCCGTCATAACAATAAGCTTGTCTCGGGGAAGCTCTAAGTCAACATTCTTTAAATTATGCTCTCTCGCACCCTTAATAACGATTTTATCAATAGGCATTTTAATTTTCCTCTCAAATCTATCAAATCAGTCGAATATTCCCAGATCTCCGCCGTCCCTCATAGAATAGCATTTCGATCCGCCCACAATAATATGATCCATCAAACGAATATCCACCGCTTTCAGCAGCTCATTTATCCGCCTTGTGACCGCAATGTCCTCGTCGGAGGGCTTCGGAGCTGAAAGCGGGTGATTATGAGCCAGCGCCGCCATAGCGCTGCCGCTGTCAATAGCTGTACTCATTATTTTTCTCAGCTCAAGTGACGTATATGCAGCCGACCCCCTGCTTATTTCCGTAACCGAAACAGGACGAAGTGAGCTGTCAAAGCAGGCAAGCATAAATTTCTCCGTTCCCGAACCCACGAAATATGGCTTAAAAAGCTCGGAAAGCTGAGCCGTAGTCGTAACGGAAACGCCCTTCCGCTCCTCCGCATAATAAACGCTTATGAGCTGCGGTATAAGCTTGAAAAGCACCGCCGCACTCTCGGTAATTCCCTTTACCTCCGTAAGCTCGGAAACATCGGCATTAAGCACCCCCGCCACACTGCCGAATTTATTTATCAGTTCTTTGGCAATTTGCTTTGTGTCCCTCTGAGGAATAACGTAAAACAGCAAAAGCTCAAGAATCTCGTGAGGCGCAAACCCATCAAGACCCGATATGAGAAACCGCTCCTTCACCCGTCCCCTGTGACCCTTTGCGGACTCCTTCCGCATTTCCTCCGCAGACTTGGGAGGAGCATTTTTCAGTTCTTCCTTTTTTTCGGTCAAAGCTCTGTCAAGCTCGTCCTCCCGCAAAGTGTCAAGAGCATTTTCAAGCTCGGAAATATCCATACACACCGCTCCGTTCAGATGTCCTCAAGGCTCAGAGTAGCCACCGCATTAAGGCTCTCGTCCGCCCTTTTTCCGTCAAGAAAATCGTAATATCCCTGACAGGCTATCATTGCACCGTTGTCGCCGCACAAATCGAGTGGGGGCAGATAGACCTTGATTCCCCGCTTGCCGCATTCGTGAAGCATAAGCTCTCTCACACCCGAATTTGCGGAAACTCCGCCTGCCACCGCAACGGTCTTGTACCCGAAAGCCTTCGCAGCCTCCACCGTCTTGCTCACAAGCATTTCTGCGGCAGTTTTCTGAAAGCTTGCCGCCAGACTGTCGCTGTCAAGGGTCTCCCCCTTCTGCTCCGCATTGTGCGCCAGATTTATGACCGCCGTTTTCAACCCGCTGAATGAAAAATCATACTCGCTGCCCGTTACCTTGGGGATAGGCAGCTTGTACTTGTCCGAGTCGCCCTTTTTCGCCGCCCTGTCAATGTGAACGCCTCCGGGGTATGGGTATCCCAATACTCTCGCACACTTGTCAAAAGCCTCCCCCGCCGCGTCATCTCTCGTCCTGCCGATAACTCTGAATTTTGTGTAGCTCAGAACTTCGGTTATCTGCGAATGACCGCCGCTTGCCACAAGGCAAAGATAAGGCGGCTCAAGGTCGGGGTGAGCAATGTAATTTGAAGCAATATGCCCCGCAATGTGATGAACAGGGATAAGCGGCTTACCCGCCGCCATAGCAAGTCCCTTAGCAAAGCTTGTGCCCACAAGAAGCGCACCGATAAGCCCCGGAGCATATGTGACCGCAATTCCGTCAATGTCGGAAAGTCCGCATTTAGCTTCATCAAGCGCCGCCCTCACAACCTCAAGGATATTTTCTGCGTGCCGTCTCGAAGCAATTTCGGGCACAACTCCGCCGAATTTCTTATGCTCCTCCACCTGAGAAGCTACGATATTAGAAAGAATAGTCCGTCCGTCAAGGGAGACCGAAGCCGCAGTCTCATCGCAGGAGGACTCGATTCCAAGAATTTTTACGCTCATTTTATCACCTTTTTAATCATAACTATCCCGTCCTCTTTCGGGGAGGAATACATATTCCGCCTGACCCCCGCCCGTTCAAATCCGAAAGAGCCGTAAAGCCCTATGGCAGGCGAATTTGAAGCCCTCACCTCAAGGGAAATGCTCTCAGCCGTTTGGGTAAGAGCCTTTTCAAATGCGGAAAGCAGCTGTTTGCCAATGCCCTTTTTACGGTGATCAGCGCTTACCGCAATGCGCTCGATATATCCCGAAAATCCGTCACAGGAGCCGATAATATATCCCCTTACCTCGCCGCCGTCAACCTCCGCAAGAAAAATTCCCGTTTCGTCAAGAAGCGCACTCTCAAGGGACTTTTCCGACCACGCATCGGAGAAAGCCGCCTTTTCTATTTCCGCAATTTGTGAAATGAAGCACTCCTCTGCCAAAGCAATCATAACCCCATATCCTTTCTTATGCAGGCTATAAGCTCCCTCACATCATCAAGACCCGACAGCTGACCGCACCTGCCCCGATAGCCTGCCGCACCCTTTATCCCTTTCAGATAAAAGGCACATTGCCGCCTTGCCTCCGCCATAGCCATACGCTCACCCTTGAACTGTACAGCCAGCTCCGCCTGCCTGAGCATAGTTTCAAGCCGCTCATTTAAGTCGGGCTGAGGAGGGATAATTCCGCTTTCAAGAAAGCTTTCTATCTGCTCGAATATCCAAGGGTTGCCATAGCTCCCCCTGCCCACCATAACAAGATCGCAGCCCGTCTCGCTGTACATTCTCAAAGCGTCCTCGGCGCAGCAGATATCCCCGTTTCCGATAACGGGAATATCCACCGCCTCCTTGACCGCCTTGATGATACCCCGGTCCGCTTTTCCGTGATACATCTGATTTTTCGTCCGTCCGTGAACAGTCACCGCCGCCGCACCTGCCGACTCCATCGCCTTTGCAAATTCGGGAGCATTAACGCTGTTCTCGTCCCAGCCTGCCCTAATTTTCACCGTAACGGGCACATCGCTGCTTAAAACCACAGCCCTGACAATATCATAAGCCGTGTCGGGGTCTTTCATAAGCGCGCTTCCGCTGCCGTTCCCCGCAATTTTCGGAACGGGGCAGCCCATATTGATATCAAGAATATCGGGACGGTATTTCATCAGCATACCCGCAGCCCTGCCGCAGAACTCCGCCTCGTCACCGAATATCTGCAATGCATACGGCCGCTCCCTGTCGTCAACGGTGCAAAGCTCTTCGGTCTTTCTGTCGCTGTAGCAAAGCCCCTTTGCGGATATCATTTCAGATACCATATAAGCCGCCCCGTGCTCCTTGCAAATAAGCCTGTAAGCCCTGTCCGCCACCGAAGCCATAGGCGCAAGAGCGGCAGTTTTCTTTATTTCCACATTACCGATATTCACCCGGGGTATTCCTCCAAAACAATATTCATAGCAAGCCTTGCCTTGGCAATGACCGTCTCCTTCTCGCCGTCAAGGAGAATGAGCTTTCGCCCGTCGGAAACGATAATCTTCCCGTCGGGACACAGCGCATAATCCAGAACGCCCTTCTTTATCACCGTCTCATTGCCGTCAGTCTCTCTTTTCACAAGCACACGTGACCAGGGCATAACCGAGCCGCCGTCCTCCTTAGCGTCCTCTTCCTTTGCAAGCTTTTCGGCTTTGATAATATTGCCCTCAATGATGATATCCCGCTCCGAGCGCTGCTTTGCTTTCGTATAGGAAGGCAGACCGTCACTTCCGCTTTTGAGAGACTCGCCGCCCCACATAGTGCATACAAAATTCAGCCACCCGAAAAATCCCTTCAAAACTCTGTACGGGAATAACAGGATATCCGTAAATTTGAAGCACTCTTTTTCCTGTTCACCGCCATAAGGCTGACGGATATAGAAAATATTCCCATAGCTGTCGTCCTTTATTCGTAAGAAATCACTCTTTGAATCTGAGAGAAATTCCTCTATCTCTCCCCTGTCCACATCAATGTAAGCACCGCTCCGAGGGGAAACCGCCGCCACAGCACCGTATTCATTCCGACCGTTTCCTGCGGAGGAAAAATAAATGCGGTTCTTGTGACTCCTGCTCCAGTAGGGATTTTCCTCAACGCTGTCACCGTCCGTAAGCTCGTCATAAGCAGAAGCAGGCGGCTCCATCACCGCAATGTGAAGTGCTCTCGGATTTGACCCGAGACTCACCGCCATTTTCCCCTCATAGCAGTCGAATGCACCGAAATAAAGCTCATTTCCCGAAAGGATAAGCCCCTCGTTCTCGTCCGTCCTGTCAAAGCTTCTCCGATACAAAGAGCAGGACTCGTCCAGCCCCACACCGTAAATAAGCTCGCCCTTGTTTTCGCAAAGACCCGTTATCCTTGCGGAAATAACAGGCTCCCCCGTATTTGCCCTCGCCGCACCCGTAAACTGAGCGCCCGTACCGGTAGTTTTCCATTCTGTCCGACGGCGAATGCTCTCAAGGGTCTCCTTGTATTTGTTTATCCGCCCACAGGGAATTTCCGACTTGTTTCCCCCGTCAATTCGGTATATCTTGTTTTCAGATGTGTATACAAGCTTCATAGGCTTCTCCTTAAATGAAAAAGATGAACAGGAACTTCCGCTCCTCTTTATTCTTTATAATTTATTCTTTTAAGCTGAAAGAAAAACTCTCACTCCGATTTGCAAATGTGGTACTGTTAGTATGTACTTTGGGTCAGGCTTGTCTCCGCACCGACAGGTATGGCAACAGACCGACAAATTGAAATTTACAATAACATACTGAAATCTATTGAACTATCGACTTAGCCCATTCTTCGCAGTCTAAAGTTTCACACAAGCCCAACTCTTGCCAAATTCCAGCATAGTATATACCATTAGTGATTTTTGAAGAATTTTTTCTGTTTCCAATAATAGCATCCACATCATATATGGAACGTTTTATCCATGTAGCTTTCTTACAGTTTTTGGCGGTTAATACTCTATCTTCTCTATACTTTAGCACTCCTGCCCCTGACATATTAGCATTGAATGATAATTTTTCACTCGCTACAAACATAACATTGGAATCTTTTTCGGTTCTATTTCTGTTGGAATGTGGATGCCAGGTATATTTGCTTTGCTCTTCCGGAGTAGTGATAATTTTTCCGACTTGCATATACCCCCAAATCAACTGCAAATCATTATCGCTGTAAAAATCACCCGTTCCACCTATGTATTGATATTTTCCGTTTGTATATTTGACTTTATGATAATTTCCAAAAAACAAAAATAAATCCCCGACTTCTACCCTCACACTATTAATTAAATAAACCGATGAAGAATTGATTTGCCCAAAAATAGGGCACCAACCATCAATCATTTTTTTTCTTCTATCAATTGATAAATCAGGGTCAATATGACAATTAAGAGTTCCTTTATACTTTAGATCTTCTAATATTTTGGAATAAGGTTGGTTGCAATATATCAAATCGTTAAATGTATCCTTATCATCTGATGGAATAGGAAATGATATCAACGTCCCATCTTCCATTATTGGACTAACGATGCCTCCGTTAGCAGAATCAAATCCTTTTCTGCTTAAAATTATCTTCATAACATCACCTATAAATTCCGATTTATCGTGCTGTTGCAAAATCTATCGGCGCGGAAACAAAACTGACTTCCCGCACAAATTCACAGCGCGACCTCGCCGCGGGGCGTCCCCCGCTCAAAAGCCGCCGCAGCCCAGCCGCCCGACTCACGAAGCTCGGTGCGGATAAAACCGTTTTTCTCCATAGCCTCCATTACCTCGTCGCACCGCTCAATAATGATGCCCGAAATGATTATCCTTCCGTGAGGAACAAGGAACTGCCCGAAAATGGGAGCCATAGCAATAAGCACGTCCGCCACGATATTAGCGGTAATAAGCTGATATCCTACGCCTATCTTCTCCCTCAGAGCCTCGTCGGAAATGATATTTCCCGCATAAGTAATATACCTGTCGGCGGAAATATGATTTTTCTCCGCATTCTGTCCCGCAATCTTCACGCTGTTAAGGTCAATATCCACCGCACAAGCGCTGTCCGCACCCAGAAGCAGCGCCGCAATTGAAAGAATACCGCTGCCGCAGCCGATGTCAAGCACCCTGTCCTTCTCGGAAAGATTTGTCTCCAGCAGTTCAAGGCAAAGCTGAGTGGTGTTGTGCTGACCCGTGCCGAAGGAGGACTCGGGGTCTATCTCAAGGACAGTCCTCTCGTCACTTGCGTCATAATTCTCCCAGGACGGCTTGATAACAAGCTTCTCGCCCACCGTAAGGGGCTTGAAATACTGCTTCCAGTTGTTAGCCCAGTCCTCCTCACGGACATCTGAAAGCTCGCACACCAGCCTGCCGAATTTCTTTTCGTTGTCCAAAGCCGCAAGCTCCGCCATCTCGGTCTTTACCATAGCCAGCATATCCGCCCCCTGAGAATTATCCGCCAGATAAAAGGTAACGCAGGTCTCGCAGTCCTTCAAATTCATAAGATCGTCGTCAATGTAATCCCAGTTTCCCGTCTTGTCATTGAGAAAATCCTCAAAATCCTTTGCGTCACGTATCTGAAATCCCGTAACGCCCACATTTAAAAGCCTTCCGCATACAGGGTCAATGCCCTCTGTAGTGGTGTAAATATTTACCTCGGTCCAGTTCATAATAAAGCTCCTCCCGAATTTTTTCATCATAATTATGGTACGTTTCTAATTATACCACAGTCAATTTTAATAGTCAAACCTTTTGAGCCGTATCCGAGCGTCCGGGAACTATCTTTTTCAAAGCCCCCGACTGCTCCGAAAGCATTCTTCCCGAAGCGGCGTATTCCTCCGAAGCGTTCTTGCTCAGAAGAACAAAGCCCGATATCTTCTCCATACATTCCTCCGCAGTGCGAAGCGCCTCGGACTGCTTTTCGCAAAGCTTTTTCAGAGCCATTGCCCCTTCTGTCATATCCTCCGCCTGCCTGAAAGCCTCCGAAGCGGAAAGGGAAGCGGCTGCAAAAGCGCAGGTACCCGTATCTATCCTCTCACCGCACCGCTTTACTATCTCAGCCGCCTGAGATGAAGCTTCTGCGGAGCTGAGCGCCAGAGCTCTTGCCTCGTCAGCCAGAGCGGCAAGATTTCTGCCCGAACATTCGCCCTTTGCAGCGTTCATAGCAGCGCTTACCGCCAGCATATTTGCACGTGAAGCAATATCCGCCGCCGCCTTTGCAAGCCCCTCCATCTCCTCTGCGCTCTTTTCCAGCATATCAAGAGCATTTTCCGCATTTTTGATCTCACAGGCGCAGTCCTCCATAAACCTGCCGCTTTCCGTTCCCAGATTTCTGATATTCTCGGAGGATATGCCGCTTTGGGAAATAAGCGACCGAATTTCGCCGAAGCTGCCTGCAAGCCTTTCAGCCGTTTCCTCCTGCTCCTCTGCGGCAGCAGAAAGCTCCTCCGCATTGTCCGATACCCTCACCGACTCCGCCGAAACAAATTCCGCCCCGCGGTTGATCTGTACACTTATAAATCTGAGCCTTGCCTTCATCTTTCTTATAGCGGACAGCACATTTTCATAACGATAGGGATATTCTCCGTCAGCAGCAGCGTCGGGGTCGCCGTCAGCAAGAATGTTAATGCAGCTTACAGCGTTTGAGATAGTCTCCTCCGCCTCCGCAAGGCGCTCGTCCTCCTCAGTTTCGGAGGAAACAAGCTCATATTTATCCTCGGGAACAGTCTCCTCCTCGGTTTCCTCTTTAATATCCTCTCTGAGCCTTTTGTCAATGTACAAAGCAATGAACGTGACCGCCGAAATGCCCAGCAGCCCCATTCCCACGCATACACGGGTATTTTTGGAAGTCCTTGCCGATATCCGGACCGGGACATCTCCGTCCTTCGGAGAAATTTCCGCAAGAAGCCCGTCCGTATATTCCGCCGCCGCCGCAAGCTTTGGCTGATATTCGCTGAAAAACACGTTTCGGGCTATCTTCATATTTCCGCCGCCCACGCTTCCGAAAACAGCGTCCCTCACCTGAGAAGCGGCAATAAGCTCCTCAACGGGCGAAGCGTCGCCCCATACGCCCTCCTCGGCATACAGAAACCCGTCCTCAAGAGCGTCAAGCTGACTTTTAGCCGCTTCTATGTATTCATTTGCCGCAGACTCGTCCGAAGAAGCCAGCGCCGCAAGGATATTCCTTTCCGCGCCGAGTATATTGTCCCTCGCCGCCCATATCTGAGCGCTGCGTGCGGTATAGCTTTCCGAACATTCCGCGTAATATCCGCCCAGCTCCTTCACCGCTCTCACGGCTACAAACGCCGTAATTCCTATCATCAACGCCGCAGCAATAAAAGCGGCAAGAAGCGCGGCGCTTAACTTGTTTCCCTTCATTTCATTCCCGTCTTTCTTATAAGAAATTTGAATGCGAATTTACTGAAATTATAGCACATTTTGCCGAAACCGTCAAGGGCGCAGGGAATTTCCGCCTATCCGGTATGAGAATATTTCGCCTAATTTTTATTTGATATATATTCATATTCTGTCCACTTATTTATTCCAAAAATAATTATAATTTAACTTGGATATTTTAAGAAAGGATAAGATTTATTATGGAAGAAACAGTTATGGAAACCACAGCCCCCGCCATTGTAAGCGAGGCGGAAAACGTAATGGAAGCCGTTTCAAGCGGCACCGTTGACAGAACCGTTTTAAAAAGCTTTACCGACGCACTTATCGCCTATCTGCCCACAGTAGTGACCGCAATAATCATCTACATCGTAGGCAAAATAATCGCCAAAATACTTCTCCACATCATTGACAAGGCAATGGGCAGGAGCCGTATAGACGAGACCGCCCAGGGCTTTCTCCGCTCCCTCATCGGCATAATCTTCACAGCCTTTGTGATAGTCATAACCCTGTCCACTCTCGGAATACCTATGACCTCCATCATAACCACCATAGGCGCAGCAGGCGTGGCCGTGGCGCTCGCCCTGCAAAACAGCCTTTCCAACGTGGCAGGCGGCTTTCTCATACTTATGAACAAGCCCTTTGTCAAGGGTGATTTTATAAGCACCAACGGTAATGAGGGCACCGTGGAGGATATCAGTATCCTCTCCACAAAGCTTCTCACCGTTGACAACAAGGTCATTTTCATTCCAAACAGTATGATATCGGGAAACACCCTCATAAACTACAGCAAAGAGGAAAAGCGCCGTGTAGACCTGAAATTCAGCATTGCCTACGAGGAGGATCACAGAGAAGCAATAAAAATAATCAGCGGCATTATTGCCGAGCATAAGCTTATTCTGTCCGAAGATTCACCCTTCGTCCGTGTTTCCGACCTTTCCGCAAGCTCTGTTGACATCACCGTAAGGGTCTGGACGAAGACCCCCGATTATTGGACAGTCTATTTCGACCTTATCGAGCAGGTCAAGACCGCCTTTGACCAAAACGGCATTGAGATACCCTACTCCAAGCTGGACGTTCATCTCAAGGAAAAGACCTCAAAAGCTGTATAACAATTATAGCACATTCATTTCGATTTGTCAAGCTTTTTCAAAATATTTGTTTCATTTGCATAAAAACCGCCTTGTGAAGCCATTCATCTTCACAAGGCGGTTTTTTCATTCAGTAAATAACTGTCGCTTCTCCTGCCACGGGACTTTCCCGATAATACTAATACTAATTCTTATACTAATCTTTAATCGTTCTATAGACAAAGGCGGCAGATAGAACGAAGCCAATCTAGGAAAGCGACCGCAGGCGGGATGTCGCCCGGCAAGGGAGCTTGACGACGAGTGGCTTCGTTATGGCTGTCGAATTTGTCTATAGGTTGGTTAAAGATTAGTATTATATATCACACCCGGAATATCCTGACAGAAAATGACATAATCAATGCTTATGTAACATATTTGAAGTCTGAATGTATTCCCTCTCTATCCACGTCATAAGCAGTCTTACTATCCTCTCCTGCTCATTCTCCGTCAGCGCCCTGCCCTTGGGCACACGGTACCACTTTTCAAGGCACCCCCTGCAGCAGCAGGCGCAGGCGTGCTGTGCGATAAAAACGGGGTGCCCCCTCATAGGAGTCTGCTTCCCGTCATTGGGAATGTCCGCAGGCGCAAGACGGGCGGCAATGAAGTCCCCGCAGTGCCTGCGGACAGTCTCCATTCCCACCCTGTCAATGTATGCGATATCCTTCGGTGACAGATGAAACCTTGCCCGAAAATCAGACCTTTTCAGCTTCATAAGAGCCTCGTCAACGGTCTGCATACCCTCACTTCTTTCTTGAAACGTAATACTTATTGGGAGCATTTTCCATATCAACATAGACCTTTATTGAGTCGCCCTGAACATAGGGAAGCGTGTTCGGGTGATGCGGCTCGCTTTTAAATGCCATTTGTCTGCCTGAGCCGTCATTGTAAACAAATACAGAGCAGTTGTATCGCACATCGTTCACCGTCACATTTGCCGTTTCCTCGTGTGTGTAATTTGCATAGATAAATTTGTCCTCTGCAATGAGACCGTTTATGTATCCGCTCCTTTTTATCTCGTGAATTAAAAAGCCCGCTCCTATGCCGCCGAATATAAGCCCGATCGCCGCCATTATCCCCGAAAAAAGATAAGGCTCGCTGCGGTTCTTTGAGGGGTTGTTGGGGTCGATAAGCATTTCCACCTCGTCTCCCTCTCTCATTCCCGAGCTGTAGTGGTCAAGCTCCTCGTAATAGCTCTCGCCCTCATATTCATACTCAACATAAACATCGTGATATGTCCTTCTCTTACCATTGCTGCTGCGGCTTGTGTGAGTCCTGATGTCGCTTATTATGGCGGTAACGGGAACAGCGTCCTTTTTAAAATCCTCCCAGCCCACAACGCTGACTATGGGTACTATCAGAAATACCACACCAAACAGAAAAAATATCACACCGATCAATGTATGCACAAAGCTCCACTTGTAACGCTCCATAATTCCTCCGAAAAAATGCCCGCAGTCTTCATTTGAGGAAGGTGCGGGCAATGTAATTTTATCTTAATCTTTTAGCCAATAACGGGAACAGTCCAGCCGAATGTATCCTCGGACTTGCCCCACTGAATACCTGTGAGAGTATCGTAAAGCATCTGGGAAACAGGGCCAATCTCGCCGTTGTTGAGGGTCATTATCTTGTCACCGTACTTAAGCTCACCGATAGGAGAGATAACGGCAGCGGTTCCTGTACCGAAAGCCTCGTCGAACTTGCCTTCGTCGTATGCCTTGATAAGCTCGTCGATCTCAATATCCCTCTCAGTAACCTTGTAGCCCTTGTGTCTGAGAAGCTCAAGGCAGGACTTTCTTGTGATACCGCTGAGAATGGACTTTCTGTCAAGGCTGGGAGTAAGAACTTCACCGTCAACAACGAAGAATACGTTCATAGCGCCAACTTCCTCGATGTACTTGCGGTGAACGCCGTCAAGCCAGAGTACCTGCTCGTAGCCTGCCTTGTCAGCCTCCTCCTGAGCCTTGAGGGAGATAGCGTAGTTAGCAGCAGCCTTTGTGAAGCCTGTACCGCCTGTTACTGCTCTTACGTAATTCTGCTCAACGTATATCTTAACGGGAGCAAGACCTGCCGCATAGTATGCGCCGACGGGAGAACACATTATGCAGAAGATAAGGTGCTTTGCAGGGTGAACGCCCAGCATAGGATCAATTGCAAAGATAAAGGGACGGATATAAAGAGATGTGCCGTACTGATGGGGAACCCAGTCAGCGTCAACCTCAACAAGCTTCTTGATAGCTTCAACGCAGAATTTCTCGTCTATCTGAGGAATGCAGAGACGGTCGTTGGACACGTTCATTCTCGCCATATTCTGCTCGGGACGGAAAAGCTGTATCTTTCCACTCTCTGTTCTGTAAGCCTTGAGACCCTCGAAGTCAGCCTGACCGTAGTGAAGGCACATAGAAGAAGGCTCCATAGGGATAGGACCGTAGGGAACTATCCTTGCGTCGTGCCAGCCCTGTCCCTCATCGTAGTTCATAAGGAACATATGATCGGTGAAGATCTTGCCGAAGCCAAGCTTTGTTTCGTCAGCGGGCTTAGCCTTAGGCGATGTGGTTTTGGTGATTTTGATTTCCATATTAAACATACTCCTTTTATGTAAAAATGACTTTAAACCTAAATTTATATAATTATACCATATTCCCCCGAAATTTTCAAGTAAAAGTTATATAAAAACCTATTGCATTTTTTATTTCTTTGTGGTATAATATACAAGTCACGAAGAAAATGTCTCCGTAGCTCAGCAGGATAGAGCGTTCGCCTCCTAAGCGAAAGGCCGTGGGTTCAAATCCCGCCGGGGACGCCATTTTATTTTACGAAAGGAGTTTTTTTAATGTCGGCTATTGAGGTTTTTGTATCGTAAAACCGAATATCGGCGCAAAAAACTGCGGGGTCTGACCCCTTTGGTTTGCTGTGCCTGTTAAAGTAACCTTTCGTGTATCAGATAGCTTTTGTCGGAGCGCACTCAGAAGGGGTGTGTTTATTTTTGCAAATTTGCCGCATAAAGCAGTCGGGAGAGGCTGCTTTATGCGGCTTTTCTGCGCAATTTTCCGGTTTTTCGATACAGCTTTTCATCAGATAAAAATTCATCGAATTACCGGAGGAAAACAAAGTGAAGCATAATAAAAGAAATAAACCGGACTATCGGAATTCTCCCTGCAACGAGACCTTTACCTGCAAGGTGTGCGGCTGGATATGCACTCCCGAGGGTGCGGGAACGGAGCACCGCAATCATTGCCCCAACTGCCTTTCAAGCAAGCACGTTGATGATGAGCCGGGGGACAGAGCTTCCGACTGCGGC
>JAQYLI010000026.1 GCA_028720105.1 Oscillospiraceae bacterium
CCCGTAGTTTCATAGGCAAGCTTGCAGGTCACATCGGGAGCATTAAAATCGGCAGAGCTGTCACCGAAAGAAATGCTTACCTTTTCGCCCTTGCAGGCATTTTCGATAGCCTCTTTGATATCGTTCGGCACATCGTTAAAGGTTGCGGATATCTGATATTTATATCCTAAAAGCTTCTTGTTCGTCTTGCCGTTTATTGCAGGAAAGCCGCCCGAATAAACGCCCGATCGGGATATAGACAGATCGCCCTTTTCGCAGTATTCGGAAAGGTCAAGACTGCCAATTTGCAGTAACGCCATAAAAAACACCTCCCGTTATTATGATTTAATGATACCATAAAAACGGGAGGTCAAATTTGTAGTTAGTCTTTCCTCGAAGCAATAAACGCCGAAAGGCTGTCATCGCTCTTGATAGCCGCCGCACTTGAGGGCAGCATATTATTCAGCTGAGATATGCTCTTGGTGTATTTTTCAAACAGCCTGAGCATAATTCCCGAGACGGGTCTCTCCCTCTCGTAAGGCTCTGTTTTTTCGCTCTGGGAGAACATTTCCACCCAGCCGTTTTCGAGAATATCGTCCATCAGTTCAAGGGCTTCAATGTAGGAAAATGCCGCCACTCTGCAAATGCCTTTGGCAATTTCCCGCCGCTTTTCGTCCATTTCCGCACACTGAGAAATAAGACTTTTTTCATACTCTTCAATCTTTTTTAATTTCGCCTTTTTATCCATAAAAACCTCCGTTATGTAGATGTTCTGACAGTGTATTCTTCCTGCTTTTTGGTAACATTTTTTGCAACGGTCTCCCCGTCCATTGTAACAACGGACTCAATGGTGGGATTAAAGGAAATAGTAATTCCGTTTCCGTTACCCATAGCACTGTTCAGCATAACCGCAATGCTTTCCAGCAGTGCATTAGTCTTAGTGGTATTAACAGCAGTCGTGTTCTGTGAAACGCTTGCCGCCTCAGAATTTTTCGCCTTGTTATTCTCTGCCGTTTCGGTTTTAACCAGCATAGCCGTGACCCCCGACAAATCGGGCAAAGCGGTCTGTAACATCGTGCCGACCGTGTTTATAAGCCCCGAAGCGAAACTAACGCCCGCCGTTTTTCCTGCATTTTTAAATTCCTCAGAAGTACCGAGAGAAGCCGCCGCCAATTTCTTAGCCGCCGCTTGGTCTCTTTCCGCAAGATTTTTCACAGACTCAAATTTTGCAGGAACCTTTAACAGTATTCGTGCATATTCCACCGCCTCAAGAGGATCCATTGCCAGCAGTTCATCAATAACGCTCTGAGGCATACCCTTAGCCGCAAGCTGAGAAAGATACCCGGAAAGCTTTTCCTTTGCGGAAACGATCTTCTCCATTTTTTCCGTATCAATTCGCTTGCTGCCCTTGCTGCCGTTTTTCCCGTTTGACTGATTACGGGTAAAGACGGACCCGAAGGAAGCCTGATATTTCGCCTGTAATTTTTCAAGCTCCTCTTCCTTTTTCTTTGCATCTGCAAGCTCTTTTTCATTAGCCTTGCCGTCATTCTCACTGACCTTGTTTCTGCCCTCAATAAGCTTTAGATTATAATCATCGTGCAGCTCTCCGCCCTTGTCAAGCACATTCACAATGCTTTCAAGCTGATCGTAATACCAGCTGTCATTATTCTTGTGGTTAAGTGCCTTTTCAATATCCGCCTTCTGCAAATATTTTTCAACAGCGGATTTTATATTGCTTTCATCTAAGCCCTTTCCCATTCCGTAGGAAATAGCAGCCGCCGCCGCTTCACCGACCTCTTTACCGCTCTCAACAGATGTTTTATACATCTCGTCCATAGCGTCAAGAATAGCCTGCGTTTCCTTGTCGGCAGCCTCCTTCTGTTCGGATTTTGTGGGCGTGCTTGCTTTTGCTTCCTGCTCTGCAAGCTTTTTCCTGCCGTTTAAAACGGTAGTCATATACTTTTTGTATATGTCCGTACCCTCGCCGAAAACGGAAAGCATTTTCTCTTCTTCGTCATACAGCCAGCTTTCATCTTTGCCGAGTTTCGCCTGCTCATATTTCAGATCGGAAATATACTGCTTTACAAGCTTTTCCAGGTCAGCATCTTTCATACCTCCATCAATAGCTGTCTTTAACGCCTCAGCCGCCGTTTCTCCAACCGAAGCACCGCTTTCCTCAGCGGTATTTTTCGCCGCTGCCATAGACTCTTCGACCGTAGCCGTAACAGTCTCACCCATACCGTCAGCACCCTCGGAAACGCCCTCCGCAAAACCGTCCCCGAAAGCAGCCCCCGAGCTTTTTCCGCTGTCATTTGCCGCCTCTTCTTCCTCTGTCAGAATGGTATTGTAATTATCAATAACACCCTGATACCCCGTCATAGTGTCTCTCAGAGCATTCGCCTGTACCGTAAATTCGGCAGTCTTGTCCTGCGCCTCAGTCAGCGAATTTTTCAGATCATCGAGGGAACCGTCCCAGCTGTCGGGAATAATGCCCGTCTGCTCCCATTCATTCCACATCTGAGTCAGCCGTTCATTTTCCTCACTCCAAAGTTTTGCCTGTGCATTTGCTTCCTCATATTGCTTTGTAACCTCATCAATATTAACAAGTGCCTCGCCGTAATCATTCTGTAAATATGATAATTTCGCCTGCCGCTGCTGAGAAGCAATAACATCATCAATTGAAGTTTTCAGCCCCTGATATCCCTGTATCTGACCGTCAACTATCTGAATATTGGTGCCTGCAAGTGTGTTCAGTTCGTTAATGGCATCACCGAGCCTTCCGCTCTGCTCTATCTGCCTTCCTTCCTCGTCAACAAGGCTCTGAATTTCCTCCCAAAGCGCACGTTCCTTTGCGGCTTTCTTGTCAATTTCACCGCATTCTGTAATATAGGACGATATCCTTTCATCAACAGCCGCCTGCTGATCTCTCATAGCCTGCGTTGTCTCGTCAAGCTGATTTTTTGCCTTGAGATTTTCTCTTCCTTCGTCTATCCACGCCGCCCCAAGCTTCGCCAGAGCCGCCGTAAGCCCGATAACAGCCGCCGCCACAGCCACATAAACATTAGCCATAGCCGCTTCATTGGCTGCGATCTGCGCCGCCGTAGCCGCCTCCTGCGCCACCTTGAAATCCCTTATAGCCTTCACAAGGTTCATAACGTGGGTCGCCATCGTGCCTATCTTCCAAGCCGCCCAGGCAGCTCCCATACCCTCGATCAGTGCAACGATTTTATCGCCGTTCTGAGATATCCAGTCAAGGGAATTTATAAGTGCAGGAATACCCTTGTCCGCCGCAAATTTCGCCGTTTTTTCGATAAGCTTTCCAAACTGCTCCGCAAGCCGTTCAATGACCTCCGCAAGCTGACCGTTTGTAACAGACTCCGACAAATCGCCTATCTCTTTTGTAGCCGCCTGCACCGCCGACTTCAAAGGTTCTTCCAGGTAATCATAGAAATTTATACCAAGCCCCTCAAGAGCCGACTGCATAGCCGTCACGTTGCCGATAAGATTATCCTGCATAGTTTTCGCAGTGTTCATCAAAGCCCCGTCACA
>JAQYLI010000027.1 GCA_028720105.1 Oscillospiraceae bacterium
TATCTGGGTATCACTTTGAAACAGCAATCAGCTGTGTAGATTTTAACACAGGTAAGGTGCTATAATGGAAGTATGAAAAAACGGAAAAGAGGAAAAATCATGCATTCCAAGAAGCACAAGTCACAAATGAGCATAATCGAATTTCAGAAAAAATACGATACCGAGGATAAATGCCGAGAAGAATTGTTCAAAATGCGTTATCCGAAAGGATTCAAGTGCAGCAAATGCGAATGCACGGAGTATTACTATCTGAAATCAAGAGGAAAGTACCAGTGCAAAAACTGCAAACATCAAAGTTCAGTAACAAGCGGAACAGTAATGGACAGGTCGCATTTGAAGCTGACAGTATGGCTGTGGGCAATTTACCTTTTTTCAAACGATAAACGAGGCTCATCAGCCTGCTACATCTCACAGGTTCTCAAGCTACCATACAAAACCGCTTGGTTTGTACTCCAAAGGCTTCGCTATGCAATGGCAGAACGAGAGAACAAGTATATGCTTTCGGGAACTGTCGAGCTTGATGATACTTATGTCGGAGCACCGACAAGGGGTAAAAAACGCGGCAGAGGAACCGAAAAGATGAAAGTCATTACTGCTCTTTCCAAGGACGAAAATGGCAAGCCACAATACCTGAAAATGGAATGCCTTGAAAATCTGAAAGGCGTTACTATCGGCAAATACGCCAACAATCATATCGTAGAAGGTTCTACAATTGAAAGTGATGCTTGCAGAGCCTACTTGAAGCCTCTTGCTCAGAAATATATGCACGTTTACAGCATTTTTGACGCTAACAGCACAGATCTGATATGGCTTCATACTATGATCTCAAACGCAAAGAGCTTTCTTCAAGGAACCTATCATGGGATGGAAAAAAAGCACATAAACCTTTATCTTGCCGAATTTTGTTTCCGATTTAACCGTAGGCATTTTCACGAAATGCTCTATCAGCGTCTTATGATTGCTGCTTTGGCTGCTCCTGTTTGCAGGTATAGCAAGCTTGTTAATTCGCTTGCTGACTCAAAGTGATACCCAGATATAAATATGATTTGTTAAGTGTCGAGGAGCGGTAAAATGTCAATAAAGAAAATAGCTCAGATGGCGGGGGTGTCGGTGTCCACCGCAGGCAGGGTGTTAAGTGATCCAAATCACCGCTGCTTATCCGAGGAAGTCCGTCAGCGGATATTGCAGGCTGCACGTGAGATAGACTATATCCCCAACGAAGCTGCCAGAAATCTGAAAAGCGGAAACACGGGGGGCAGGAAGATATATTACATTGATATCCTGCTTACCCGTGTCATTTCCGAAGAAAACGACCCCTTTTTCAGCGAGTTACTGCGGCTTGCAGAGCTTGAAATAAGAAGAAACAACTGCATTGTATCAAATATCAGGTACTGCGCTCAGCTTTCGGACGAAAAATACTGTTTGACCGAGGACGCCGAACGTGATATAAACGAGCTTTACAAAGACTCAGAGCGAAAAGCCGACGGGCTGATAATTATCGGAAAATGCTGCGCCAAGGCGCTTAAAGCTATTAAAAAGCACGAAAAGAATATTGTTTCCATAAACCGAAATTCCACCAATTACGAGGTGGACGAGGTTTTGTGCGACGGCAGAAAGATTGCCATTGCTGCCATAGACCAGCTTGTGAAATGCGGTCATACTAAAATCGGCTATGTGGGAAGCTGCCACAATGAAGCACGTTTTTCGGGATATCAGGAGGCTATCTCCGGATATCGCCTTGAGTCGGACATCGACTACATTTTTGATACTACTCCCGACGAGGCAAACGGCTACAAGGCTATGGAATATTTTCTGCGGCAGAGCAGTCCGCCTACGGGTATTTACTGCGCAAACGACATTCTTGCTATCGGAATGATAAAATGCCTTAACAAGCGCAGGACGAGATATTACACCCCTGCTATCGTTTCATGCGACAATATTGCCGAGGGACAGTTTACAAAGCCTATGCTGACCACCGTTTCGCTGCCAAAAGGGGAGATGGTGAGATTTGCCCTTATGCTTCTTCTTGACCGAATTGCAGGGGGACACAAGACCGCTTCAAGGCTTGAAATGGAGGGTACGCTTATTGTCCGTGAAAGCTGCTTTCCGCTTTCAAAGTTCAACGAGCCAGAATATTACATATAATACTAATCTTCAACCAACCTATTGACAAAGGCAGCAGATAGAACGATTAAAGATCAGTATAAAATTGCACCGCCGTCTCATTTCCGAAACGGCGGTGCTCTCATTTTACTTTATATCCTTCTTATTTACGGAAGCAACGCAGAAGTCTATCTTTTCATCGCTGTCATCATCTCCTCCGCCGCCTGTCATACTTTTCTTGTTCGGGTCTACGCCATCTGTTACGGTTATCTTGCCGAGACCTGCTCCCACTACTGAGCCGGGCACTCTGAATGTGGAAACATCTATTGGCTCAACGGAGATTTCCTCGGGCTTTGAAAGCTGGGGTATCCATTCGTAAGGCACACGGTATGCACGGTATATCATATTGTTGGTGAACTTGCCGAACATTTTGTTGAAGTAGGGATTGATGTATTCCCAGACTATCTCGTGGTCGGGGGTCACTTCTATGAGCCTGCCGTCAGATCCTTCGGTTATGAGGGTGTTGCCGTTGGGAAGCCTTTGTGCGGCGCTTATGTATGAACTGTAGAACTTGGAAGCGTCCGAGAAGAGGAAATGTCCTGCTTCAAGGGGAGTGTACTGCCAGGTTATCTCAAGGGTGACGGGGTTGAACTGCAGCACACGGGAATAATCTCTGTGGGCATTGTTCACGCCGTTTGCCGAGGCGGGATTGGGCACACAATAGCCTCCCTCTCCGCCGTTGTCGAACACAAGCAGGTCACCCTCTCCGGGAAGTCCCTTGGGAATCATATGGAGATGATGCTGACCGATTATCCAGCCAAGCTTTCTTGTAGCCTCGCTTTCATTGAAATCGGGTCCTATGCGCCATACGATCTTTCCCGTTTTCTTTTCGATAATGCCAAGAATATTGGAATTTCTCGCATCAAAAATGATATTGTCGGGATGAAAACGCTCATCTCCGCCGTCATACCATTTGTTTTTGCCGAGAGTTGCAAAATTATTGATATGCATCCAGTCGCCGCCTGCTTCGCCGTGAAGTCCCGGGTTCCTGTAAAGAGTGTTCTTTGCCGCTTCGTCAAAGCCAAGCTCGTCAAAATGGTCGCTGGCTCTCCAGCTCCAGAGGATATTTCCCTCCCAGTCTACCTCGATTATCTTATCGTCAATAAGTCTCTTATCGGTAATGTTTCGGTTGTAGAGATTTTCGTGGGTAAGGATAAGGGTATTTCCTCCCTTTACCTTCGGTTCTCCGCCGGGGTAATAATAGCCCACTGTGGAGCCTTCACGCTGAAAATCGTGGTGCTGCCTTGCCATATAGACAGGCTCCTTGCCGGGGTCTGCCACAAGCTCTGTTTTATCGAATTTCCACACGATATGACCGTACCAGTCCACCTGCACAAGGTCTATCTGGTACTGGAAGGAATTTTTTCCGCCCCTTGCGCCTGTGGTGCCCATTACATATCCGCCGGGAAGTATCTTGTTGGGAAAGCCGCCCAGACCTGCCAAGAGCTGTACCTCTCTGCCGTTCATATCTATAAGCAGCGCACCCTTTGCCGAGGGGAATATCGTGTAGCCGCCGTATGCCTTGTCTTTATTGTAAAGTGTTGTGCCTGTGGGGAAAATTGTAGGGTATCCCATTTTTTACCGCTCCTTTTCTATGTTACTTTGTAAGGGTGTTTTTGTCGGGGAATGCAGCGTCTATGGCAGAGGTGTCGTAAAAATCAACTACATTGTAATCCTCGGGGAATTTTCCGTGTTCAAATGCCCACTTTTCAATGGAATTAAGATAATCCGCACCGTCCTTGCTTGCGCCGATACCGAAGGTCTTAGCCGTCCAGTCGTTTTTGAAATTCTCCTCAACTACGCCGTATCTTGCGGCAAGCCTTGAAGCAGTGTCGTCAAGATTTGCATTTATGAAGTCGATGGTTTCCTGAGTTGCTTTCAGATAATTGCCCAGAAGCTCGCTGTTATTTTTGCTGAACTCCGATGTGGTGAGCAGATAGCTGCCTGTTTTAAGATCCCAGTCAGAAGCGTTTACAGCCAGCTTCCAGCCGTATTCCTCGTATTTGCTGCCGCTTGTGCCGAATGCCACAACTGCGGAAGCGTCGTTTTTCTGAGCTATTGCAAGGGTGGTGCTGTAATCGGCGTTTATAATGTTCTGCTTGCTTTCGTCGAGCCCCAGCTTTTCAATGGCAACGCTTGTGTAATAATCCGAGACTGTTCCCACCATTGAAATAAAGCCCTTGCTGCCGTCCAGCGCCGCTAAATTGTCCGCAAATTCGGGAGCAACGTAAAGTCCGCCGCTTAATATCTCGCTTGCACCAAGCTCGGAAAAGATAACAAGGTTCGTATCGTGAAGAGTATTGCCTATACGGTTTACGAGGGCGTAAGCTTACCCTTTTCGATACCGAAGCTTACATCGTCCGACGCCTTGTAATTCCCGAAGGTCTTGTTTATGTGCTCACGTTCAATATACATTTCTGAAATCTCCTCAAAAAATCTTCCACTGCTTTATAGCCGCTTTATCCTATTCTTGAGAGGGCGTCTGCAATAACAAGCTTGTGAGTGTAGCCTGTAAGCTTGTTTTTCAGCTCGCCGTCCTTGAAAAAGATAAGGGTGGGGAGTGCGGTAACATCAAAGCGTTCCGATAAAAGCTCCTCCTCGGCGGCGTTGCACCTTGCAAATTGGGCGGTTATTTTGCTGTCCTGCTCAAGTTCCTTTATTCCTCCCTCCGTCCTTTTACAGTAGGTACAGGAGGGGGAGTAGAATTCCACCACAAGGCTGCCCCCCTGTGAAAGTATTTCATCAAAATTTTCTCTTGTAAGTTCGGTCATAATGTTCATCTCCTGTGAATTTGATAATGAAGAGTCAATCATATAATTCATATATGTTTAATAGATTTTTAACTCTGGTTATATTATATCCTGCCCTTGGGAAAAAATCAATGTCAAAAGGTGATAACGTTGTCACGGCGATTTTAAAGTTTGGGAGCGATCGCGGAAAAAATAGGGAAATGCGGCAGATGTTTCGGAAAATTTCATCATACAATATGAAAACTAAGATAACGTTATCACTGTTATATATTGGGAAAATTTGGGGATAAGGTTGGAATTTGATGTATAAATTCGGGGGGAATAACGCTTTCTTATGACAACGTTGTCACGCGAGGATAAAAAAATCTTTCCCCGAATGACGGGGAAAGACCGTTTATTGCGTTGATTTTTAGTATTACATATCATCTTCCGACTGTATTTTCCTTATTCCCCGATTGATACTCTCAGCGCAGCGCAGGTCGTTTATGTACATAACCAGATTTACCGCGATATCAATAATGAGAATGGTAACAGCCAGAGAAATTGTCACGGAGACGCTTTTCAGCGCGCCTGTGAGGAAAAGTATACCGTTTATGGTCAGTTCAAGCAGCAGCAGGTGGAGAAGCTTGCGCAGCATCATCTCTCTCATTGTCAGCTCGTGCCTTGAAAACATTACCAGCGAGGGCAGGGACGCCGCCAGCCCGAAAAGAATGGGAGCCAGAAATCCGGCATAAGAAAATCTTGTCTCAGGCTCAAACACGCTGCCCACCGCCGCTATTCCTATGCATATAAAGGTAACGGAAATAAAGAAGCTGTTCATTACGTTTTTTATCAGAAATTCCTTGAAACTCATTTCAGCACCGCCTTTTTAAGCGCAGGAACATACTGCCTTGAAATAATTACCCTTTCTCCGTTTTTCATATGGGCGGTAAACCGTCCGTTGAGAGCAGGGCTCACGCTTTCTATCTTCATCAGATTTATTACCGTGGATTTGGAGCAGCGCAGAAAGGAGCTTTCCGACAGCTTGCGCTCTATCTCGTAAAGCCGTCCCTTGACTTCAAAGACCTTGCTTTCGCAGTAGGCGAAAATCCGCTCGTCTACCGCTTCAAAGTAGAAAATATCTCCGATATTTACGCTGTAGAGCCGTCCGTCAATGCTGCCGCTAAGAGTCTGCCCCGAACCTTCCGCAAAGAGGCGGATACGCTCCACCTCTTCCGTGACCTCAAAGCACTCGATTATTACCTGTTCCTTTTCTTTTCCGTCCACAGTTCTGACGATTACGTTCATATTTCAGTATTCCTTTTCAATTTCAGGCTTCTCTTTGCCCTTTAAGGCGTAGTCAAAGAAATCCCCCGTAAGCTTGTTCATTGTGTTAATGCAGTACAGGCTGTCGATATCTCCCGTTCCCATATTTCCCAGAGCCTTTCCAAGCATAGGGGAGAAAAGGGGGAGGTCGGTGAAGTTAAGATGTCCCGAGTCTTTAAAGTATGTGGATACTACGTTTTCGGAGATCTGTGCGGTGTGAAAATTCACATATTCTTTCAATTTGTTTTCGCTTTTGTACTCGTTGACCAGGTCATAAAGATACTGGCTGTAAATATCCAGCATAGGTACGGGGAAGGGCTCGTCGGTATATACGGTGCCGCCGTTTTCAAAGGCTATCTCGTCCCCTAAAAGCGTGCCGTCAAGATTTATAACGGCGGAAATGTCGCTTCTGTTCCTTGCGGTCTGTGCGGCTGCCGCTCCGCCTAAGGAGTGACCGAAAAGTCCTATTTTCGTGGTGTCCGTATTTACGAAAATGGGGTCACCGCTCTGGGAAAGCCCGATAATGGTGTTAAGCGCAAAGTCTATATCCTTTACCCTCAGGTCAAGCCATTCCCTGTTGTCGGTATATTCCTTTTCGGGGTTGTCTGTGGCGTTATGCTCCATTACGGTGTTTATAAAATTCATATCCGCTATGGTCACATTTCCCTCCGTATCGGCGGTGAAAAGTGCGTGATAGGTGTGGTCTATGCCTGCTACCGTATAGCCCCGTGAAGCAAGCTCAGTGCAGGTGGAGTAGTTTGAGCCTGAAAATCCGAATGCTCCGTGGGAAAAGATTATCAGCGGAATTTTTTCGGAGCAGTTTTCGGGATACCATACACAGACGGTTATTTTGCGCTTTCCCCCTGTGTCGGTGAAGGTCTCGGTGCGGTTTTCGTCTGTCCAGGTGTATTTTGTTTCAAGCACATTGTACTGTCCCGTAGGCTCTGGTTCAGTAAACTGCGGGCAGATTATGGCGAGCATAAGGGCGGTGGTGTAGAGAATTGTTTTGCCCACAAATTTTCCTACAGACTTGCCGATGACCCTGCCAAAAGCTTCGGTCTTATCCTGCTTAATGAGCCTTATTACGGCAATTATCGACTGCAAAGCCAGCGCAAAGCCTAAAATATAATATCTGAAGCCCCACTCGATAACCCCCGTAAGGCAGAGCGTTACGAATATCAGGAATATGGCAATAGCGCTTACCGCCTTTTCTTTTCGGTGAAGATCGCCCTCTGCAATGTTCCAGATCATAAATGCCAGCTCTGTAAGTATCAGAGCCGTAAGAATTATCATACCCATATTATCCTCTTCCTTTCTGATGATAATATAAGTATAATTTATCAAGGGGCTGATTTCAACGATTTTCAGACAAGCTGCATTTTTTTGCGGTGAGATGCATTACAGTGCTGCGATCTCCTCTGCCAGAGCTCCTGTCTGAGCGATATTTTCGGCATTTATGGCAGAGTTTATTTTAATGATATTTTCCGATATAACAACGTCCTTGCAGCCCTCGAAAAGCTTTTTCATAGCGTTTGCCGCCATCGGTGCCCAGGAGCCGTTTTCTATGAGATATACCTGCCTGCTCTTGTAGCCATGGTCGGCAAGGTCGGTGATGAAGTCTCTCATAAAGGGGAAAACCCCGCCGTTATAGGTGGTGGAGGCGCAGACCAGCTTCTTGTATTTGAACGCCATAGAAAGAGCTTCGGCTCTGTCGCAGCGTGCCAGATCCATTGATATTACGGGGCAGCCCTTTGCGGAAAGCTTTTCTTCCAGCATAAGTGCCGCTTTTCTTGTGTTTCCGTAAACCGAGGTGTATGCGATGAGAACGCCGTCGGTCTCAGGCTCGTATGCCGCCCATTTGGTGTAAAGCTCAAGATAATGGGAGATATTCTCCGAAAGAACGGGGCCGTGAAGGGGGCATATCACAGCGATATCAAGCTTTGCAGCCTTCTTGAGAACGCCCGATACAGGCATACCGAACTTGCCCACGATGCCGAAATAATATCTTCTCGCTTCGTTTTCCCACTCCTCATCATTGCTGTCAAGAGTGCCGAATTTGCCGAAAGCGTCAGCGGAAAACAGAACCTTGTCAAGGTTGTCATAGCTCATAATAACCTCGGGCCAGTGCACCATAGGAGCGGTGATGAATGTCAGCGTGTGCTTTCCGAGAGAAAGGGTATCGTTCTCGCCCACAACAATTCTTCTGTCGGCATAGTCGGTGCCGAAGAAGTTCTTCATCATTCCGAAGGCTTTTTGAGATGACACAATGACCGCCTCGGGGTAACGCTCCATAAAAACGGCGATATTAGCTGAATGATCGGGCTCCATATGGTGGACTACAAGGTAATCGGGCTTTCGTCCAGAGAGAGCGGCTTCAAGGTTTTCGAGCCACTGCGCCGTAAATCCGCCGTCAACGGTGTCCATTACCGCAGTTTTTTCGTCTTCAATAAGGTAAGAATTGTAGGACATTCCCTTGGGAATGCTGTACTGTCCCTCAAAAAGTGAATTTATGTGGTCGTTCACACCTATGTATTTTATATCATTTGATATCTGCATACAGTATCATCCTTTCGATAATTTTTCTTCTATGATAATTATGCCACATAAGCGGTACAATGTCAAGAAAAAACGGGTATCATACCTTAGTATGATACCCGAAAAATTATTTAGTTAAATTACTGAACGGACTTGAGAGCGTCGTCAGCTTCCTGAACGAGCATATCAACAACAGCGGAAATTTCCTCTCTGTTGGTAGCCCACTCTACGCCGTGGAGAGCTGCTCTCAGACCGATATTGTCGCCGCCGTCGGTGGTGAGGGAAGCAACATCGGTAGAAATGCCTGTAGCAAGGTCAACAACAGGGTACTGACGAGCCAGGTCGTTAATCTCCTTGTTGATAGCGATAAGCTCTTCGGACCACTGGTAGTCAGCCATAGCCTTAGCGTCTGCAATAGCTATAGCCTCGTCACTTGTATTTGCAAGACGTGTGCAGTCTGCGAAGAGACCTACGCCCTGAGGGTTAGCTGCGCCCTTGCAGAGTACCCAGCCGTCAAGAGTAGCGCCCTGATAAGGATCGGAACCTGCGGGAGAGGGAACGGGAGCAAGACCGAGATTTTCGGGAGCAATTCCTGTAGCCCAGGTATCGGGGTTAGACTGTACGTGCCAAGCGCCTACGATGTAGAAGAGCTCTCTACCCTCGCCCATAAATGCAGGCTGTTCAGCCCAGTCAAAGAGGGATCTGTCCATAACGAGACCCTTGTTGTAAAGGTCATACATCCAGTTCATAGCCTTTTCAACTGTGGAATCCATAAGGTTTGTTTTAAGAGAACCGTTTTCGGAGGTAACGGAGGGAACGCCTGCGGAGAGGAACAGAGCCTTTTCAGCCCAGTATCCGTCGAGACCCCACTGGTCGGCGTCGGGGTCGCAGAACTGTTCAAGCATAGATGTAAATGTATCCCAGTTCCACTCGCCTGCCTGATAAAGCTCCCAGGGATCGTCAAAACCGTTTTCTTCGATGGTCTGCTTGTTGTAGATAACAACAGCCTCGGCAGAAACGGAGTTTACGAACTCATAGTGCTTGCCGTTGAAGTTATAGATCTCCATAGCGTCCTTAACGTCAGTCCAGAGCTCGGAATCCATATCAATGTAATCGTCGATAGGCTGGAACATTCCGTTGATAACGCCCTTGGGAAGAGCTGCGGTATCGCAGGGGAAGAAGTCAACGCCGTCGCCGCCCAGAACGTGGGTCGAGAGGTCGGAATATCTTGTATCCCAGGTGGTGGGGATATATTCAATGTTACCGCCGTACTTGCTCTTAAAGAGAGTGATGTTAACTGCCTCGGAATCACCCTTGGAAGTAGAGGGATTGATGTCGTAGTGAGCGAGCCACTTGATGGTCTTGTTCTCAAGCTCAACATCGCGGAGCTTTTCGTTAGCCAGCTCGTCGAGAGTCTTCTGATCCTCTTCGGCATATGTAGCGGTGTTAAGCTCAACGGTAGCTGCAGTTGTGGTGGTTACGGTAGCTTCGCTGGTAGATGTGCTGTCCTCTGAGCCGCCGCCGCAGGCGGTAAGACCCAGAGTGAATGTCAGGGCAGAAATACCTGCAATTGTTTTCTTAAAATTCTTCATATTGACCTCCTAAATATTGCGGAAGCTTTCCGTCTGCTGCAAAGGCGGAAAGCGTTTCCCTGTATGTGTATTTCACGCATACATATTATAATAATTGCAATATAATTTTATCATTTTTTGCTTTTACTGTCAATGGTGTTTATATAAATATTTTAAGTTCCACTTTGTGCATTTTCAATAGTTAAACGTATTCGTAAATGTAGAAATTCCCGATAAAACGGAAAAAACGGCAAAGCCCGAAGGCTCTGCCGTTTAAAATCTTCTGATTATTCTTCCTCAGACTCGGAAGTCTCGCCGTTTTCCTCGAGAACTGCTCTGATAGAAAGGCTGATGCGCTTCTTCTCGGAGTCGATCTCGGTGATCTTTGCTGTAACCTCGTCGCCAACGGAGAGAACGTCCTTAACGTTTGTAACTCTCTTGTCAGCGATCTGGGAAATGTGGATAAGACCGTCAATGCCGGGAATGATCTGAGCAAATGCGCCGAATGCAGTAATGGAAACGATCTTGCAGTTAACAACGTCGCCTTCCTTGTACTCGTTCTCAAACTTCACCCAGGGATTGTCCTCGTCCTTCTTGTAGCCGAGAGAAATTCTGCCTGCTTCCTTGTCAAGATCCTTAACATATACCTCAAGTGTATCGCCAACGGAAACGACCTCGGAGGGGTGCTTTATTCTGTCCCAGCTCAGCTCGGAAATGTGGACCATTCCGTCGATGCCGCCCAGATCTACGAATGCGCCGTAGGAAGTAAGAGACTTGACTTCGCCCTTGAATACGTCGCCCACCTGAACGGTCTCCCAGAACTTAGCCTTTGCAGCGTCTCTCTCAGCGCTGCGGACAGCCTTGATAGAGCCCACAGCCTTGCCTCTCTGCTCGTTTACTTCGATAACCTTGAACTTAACGTTCTTCTTGAGGAGCTCCTCAAGCTTCTCGTCTCTTCTCATTGTTGCCTGAGAAGCGGGGATAAATACTCTTACGCCATTGCAAAGAACGATAACGCCGCCCTTAACAACGCCTGTAACGGTACCCTCGAGAATAGTGCCCTCTTCCTTAGCCTTGGCAAGCTCGTCAAGACCCTTGAGTGCGTCAACCTTTTTCTTGGAGAGCTGAACGATGCCCTCTGCGTCATTGATCTTGATAACGATAAGATCAACCTCGTCGCCGACTTTAACTACATCCTCGGGCTTCAGGGCAGGATCGTCTGTCAGCTCGGACAGAGACACATAGCCTGTGTGCTTTGTACCAACGTCAACGATAGCTTCTGTGTTGTTTACAGCAGTTATGTATCCTTTCACCCTGTTACCGGTATATAATCTTTTGAAAGAAGCGTTGAGAGCCTCCTCAAAGTTAAAGTCCTCGTCCATATTTTTGATAATTTCGCTCATTTGGTTTTTGACCTCCTTGATAATAGATGCCGGGGTGGACGCTCCGGCGGTGATACCTATACGGATATCACTTTTATTAGAAAAGCCTTTCGGCATTTTCAGCAAACTGAGTTCTCCAGGGCTTTCAATGTGAAAGCAGGACCCGCAAAGCCCGCTGCATATCCGAAAGAGCTTAACGGTATTGGAGCTGTGCCGTCCGCCGACCACGATCATAATATCGCTTTGGGCGGCGAGCCTTGTTGCCTCTTCCTGTCTTTCCGAGGTTGCGCTGCATATGGTATCAAAGGTCTCGGCGTTTTCATAACAGGCGGCAATACGGGCGCAATTTTGCCACATACTTATATTATACGTTGTTTGCGGCATAATTGCAACCTTTTTTTTTGAATTTTCATAATTTTTTTTCAGAAAAGCTTCAAGCTCCTCGGAATTTTGCAAAACATACGCGTCATTTTCGCAATGACCTACTATCCCGACCACCTCGGGGTGAGTTTCGTCGCCCATAATAATGACGTCTTTGCCCTCTGCGGAGCATTTTGCGGCGGTGTTCTGTATGCGCTTTACAAAGGGACAGGTGCCGTCGGCATAGGGGATACCCTTTTCCTCAAGCTCTCTGTACACGTCCCTGCCCACTCCGTGAGAGCGGATAATGACCTTTTCACCCGTTTCCGCATCAAGTGGGGAGTTTATGACCCGAACGCCTTTTTCTGCAAGGTCGTTCACAACAGTGGGGTTATGGATTATCTCGCCTAAAGTTACAGCCTTGAAGCCGTGTTCTATTTCATTATACACGAGTTTTACCGCTCTGTCAACACCAAAACAGAAACCTGCGGTCTTTGCGGCGGTAATTGTGAATTTTTTCATAATTTTCACACCGTCTTTATGTGTATTATTGCCATATTTTTGTGGTTTATTCAGCGGTTTCGGCAGAATTTTCCTCTGTTTTCGGACCTTCCACCAGCTCGGTAATGGCGTCCATAATGACGGATTTTACTTTCTTCAGATTTTTTGTGTCCCCGTCGCCGATGTCAAGCTCCTCGGATTTGATGACCTTTCCTATTTTCAGAGTAAGCTTGCTGCGGAAATGAAGCTTCTCACCCTCGAAAACTATGCCCATAGGAAGAACGTCTGCGCCCGACTTTGCGGCAATGAGAGCAACACCTGTTTTTCCTCTGCCCACCTTGTTTTCCTTGGAGCGTGTTCCCTCGGGGAAAATGACCACGTTCCTGCCGCTCTCCAGGATATCAACGCAGTCGTCTATTACCTTCATATCTCCTGCGCCCCTCTTTACGGGAAATGCGCCTAAGAAGCGGATAAATGCGCCGAAGAGCTTGTTTTTGAAAAGCTCTTCCTTAGCCATATATGTAACGGGCTTTTTCATAGGCATTGTGATGACCACGGGGTCGGCGTAGCTGCGGTGATTGCAGGCGATTATTACCCCCTCTTTTTCGGGGACATTTTCCCAACCCTCTATCTTGAAATTGTAAAACAGCTTGTAAATGCCCATTACGGTGTATCTGACAAATGCGTTCAATGAAGCTTACCGTCCTTTACAGAAGTTTTTTTATCATACCGATTATCATATCCACCGACTGCTCAAGTGAGAGTGATGTGGTATCGCAGAAAATGGCGTTCTCCGCCTGCTTTAAGGGAGCTATGGCACGGGTGGAGTCATCGCGGTCGCGCTTTATGATATCCGCAAGCACCTCATCATAGGTGGGAGCGTCCGTCTTGTCTTTCAGTTCCTTAAATCTTCTGTCAGCCCTTGCCTCGGGGGAGGCGGTGAGGAAAATTTTAAGGTCGGCATTGGGCAGGACTACGGTGCCTATGTCCCTGCCGTCCATAATTACGTTGTTTTCCCGTGCGATTTTCTGCTGTAAATCAAATAAAAAGGCTCTCACCGCAGGTATTGCCGAGACCTTTGAGGCTGCCATTGACACCTCGGGCGTGCGTATCCTGTCCGAAACGTCCTCGCCGTTTACGAAAACGTGCTGAACTCCCTCAATAAAACGCAGTTCGGGTGTTATGCCGGGCAGAAGCTTTTCTACATTTTCGGGAACGCTCACGTCTGCTCCCTTTGAAATGCAGCAGTATGCCACAGCGCGGTAAAGCGCACCCGTGTCCACATAAATAAATCCCAGCTCTGCGGCAGCTTTACGGGCAATGGTAGATTTTCCCGCACCTGCAGGACCGTCAATGGCAATGTTAATGCTCATCAGATTATCTCCTTAAATATAGCTTAATACGAAGCGTCCGCTCCGTTTATATCGTCAAAAATAACGGGTATAAGCCCCTTGAGCTCGTTAAGCAGGGGAAGAGCCACCTCACGCATCTGAGGGTGGGCACGCTCGGAGGTGCGGAGTCTGAAAAAGTGCCGCCATTCGCGGAGGTTCATTGTGACAACCAGCTCCGTCTTAACGGAATTAGGCAGTATGCTTCTTGCCTCCTCGGGCTTTGCGCCTAAGGAAATAAGCTTTGCGTAGGCGTTTTCTATCTCCTGCATAGTATTTTTCCAGACAGCGTATTTCTCCTCGTCCTCAGCCCAGAAAAAGGGACGGATAAAGGTTATCTCATTCCCGAATTTGTCCTTGGAATAGTTGCAGTAGCGAGTGCTTTCCTGGCTGTAGCTGGCAATGCGGTGACGGACTATCTCGTGGGTAACGCCTCTGTCGCAGATAAATCTTACGGTTATCTTTTCGTGCTCGAGAACGGACTCGTGCCCCGATTTCAGTATCATTCCCACGAATTTCTCCGCAGAGCCGTCTGTTATCCTGTCCTCGCTCTTATAGCATACCCTGCCGCAAAGCTCAATATTACGAAGCATTTTCGCCCCGTCGATGTCGGATAATATCTCATGAGAGGGTGCGATAATTTTCATCAAGGTTCTCCTTTTTATACATAACGATCTCGCCGTCGGGGGTGTCCTCGGTCACGGCGGTGTAGCCGCAGCTGAGACAGCATTTTTCGGCAGCTTCATTTGATCTGTAAACGTGCATAGCGGCGGTGTTGATACCCTTTTCGGTGAATATTTCCTCCGCAAGACGGATACATTCACGGCTCACTCCGTGTCCTCTGAATTCGGGAGCGATGACAAGCATAGATATCCAGCCGCATTCTCCGCTTTCAAGACCGCTGAGCTTCACCCAGCCCGCAGGCTCGGAGCCGTAATAAACGATGTAATCCTCTTCGTCATCGTCCTCACGCCATTGCTCAAAGGCTTCGTCCCAGTCGTCAATGTCAAGCTCTCCTGCACCCAGCCTGTCAAGAATATCGGCACTGTTATACAGTTCGCAGAGGAAGGGCAGGTCGCCTCTTGTAACTTCCGCAAGGCGCACCTTCTGACTGCAAAGCTCGCTTGTAACTTTCAGAATGGGATATCCCTGCTGATAGGGCTTAACGATGGCGGGATTTTTTGCCGCTTCCGCAAAAATAATATCGGCAAGACCGCTGTCAAGCTCCTCCACAAGAAGATTTAAGGGCTTTTTATACAAATCCGGACATACGGAGGCAATGGATATGACCCTTGCGCCGTTAAGGTCCATAACTCTGTATGGCCAGATGCGGCAGTCAAAGGGCTTGCTGTCCCCAAGGGTGCAGCCTGTTTTCGGGTCAAGAGCGGGGCAGCGATAAAGCTCGTCCTTATCGTCCCAGCAGTCCTCCATATTGAAAATATAGCCGCCGTTTCCGCCCTTTGAGACCATTTTCAGGTCGGGTCGCTCTGTCGAGAGCTTATTATAAAGCTCCCTTGTGATAACGGGGGTCTCCCACACGTCGTATTTGTCAAAAATACAGCACAGCTGACACTTGGCGCAGGTTTCGTTAGAAAGAATGTTCTTTAGCATAAGTCATTTTCCTTTTCAATTTATTTTTGGGAATATTGGCTTGCCTGCGGGATATAATAATTTTAAGCCGCAATACGGCATAAATTTACATCATATTTTTTTCTGAAAAGAGTGATCATTTATGAAAATATCTCAGAAGCAGTACGGCGAAATGGTGAAAAAAGCTTCGCCGGGTTCAAAATGTATGCGCGATGTGCCCCTTGCATTTCTTGTCGGCGGACTTATCTGCGTCATAGGACAGGCTATCACCGACTTTTACTCCTATCTGGGCTTTGACGACAGGACTTCCGCCGCCTGGTGTACAATAACGCTTGTATTCCTGTCCGCCCTGTTTACGGGTCTGGGACTTTACGAAAAGCTTGCAAAATACGGGGGAGCGGGCACTCTCGTACCCGTAACGGGCTTTGCAAATGCGGTCGCATCTCCTGCGGTGGAATTTAAGTCCGAGGGATATATTTTAGGTCTGGGAGCGAAAATTTTCATTATCGCAGGTCCCGTTATCCTCTACGGCACAGCCGCTTCGGTAGTCTACGGGCTTATCTACTACTTTTTCCTCAGATGACGGAAACTCCCACGACGGTGATATTATCGGTGCTGCCGTTGTCAATGGCAGTGTCGATAAGCCGTCTCAGGCGTTTGGGCAGGCGCATAGGCATTGCCAATATCTCCTCAAATTCACCCGAGGTGATATAATCGGAGAGACCGTCGCTGCATATGATGATGATGTCGCCCTTTTTTATGCCGCCCTCTATCTCGGTAACGCAGGGGTCGGGCTCATCGGAGATATTGCCTAAAACGGGGAATATGACATTCCGCTGGGCGTGGGTCTTTTTCTCCTCTCCCGTTATCTTGCCCTGCTCGTAGAGCATCTGGACAAGGGACTGGTCTCTTGACAGCTGCTTTATTATGCCCCCTCTGAAACGGTACATACGCGAGTCGCCCACATTCACCACAAACGCCCTTTCGCTGTCGTCAACGGCAAGAGCGCAGAGGGTGGTCTGCATATTGGCGGAATTTCCGTGGGTGATCCCGTAGCGTTTCAGTTTCGAGTGTACGGCAAGGAGCTTAGCTCGAAGATCGGTGCGTTTCCCGGGCTTTACGGAAGAAAGCAGCTCCAGAGCCATTCTTGAGGCGATCTCGCCGGAAGCCTCTCCGCCTACCCCGTCGGCAACGGCGGCGATGAAAGGCGCGCTGACATCGCTCTCCATCTGAGCCTTTGACAAAACTATTTTGTTCACAAGATAAGCGTCCTCATTGTGGGTGCGGACAGCTCCCTTGTCGGAAATACCGCAGCAATAATACAAATCGGACACCTCGGACAGCTATAAATATACATAATAATATTATACATCAAATTGCCGCAGATTGCAATAGGTAAATCCAACAAAAATTAGAACATATTTTCTACAATCCGAAATTCATTTTCCGTAATCATCATATTACTGCTGAATAATTTGTCATATTTGCACGAAATAACAATAATATCTCAATAAAACATTGACAAACGGAGGATAATATTGTAAAATTAGTATGTACCATTATACCGAAATACTCATACGGAGGTTTTACATAATGTCCACCATTAAATTAACGGATCTGATAAGCGTTCAGGTCCTTCAGGAGATCCAGGACGGCTTTGCAGAGGTAACGGGTATGGCTGCGCTCACTACCGATGCCGACGGCAATCCCGTTACAAAGGGCAGCAATTTCACCGATTTCTGTATGAAATACACCCGCCGTTCAAGACTCGGCTGCGAAAGATGCGAAAAGTGCGATCGTGACGGCGGCGAGCAGACTCACCGTACAGGCAGGGCTGCCGCATATTCCTGCCACGCAGGACTTATGGACTTTGCAGCTCCCATTATGGTAAACGGCGAGTTCATCGGCTCCTTTATCGGCGGTCAGGTGCTTACCGAAAAGCCCGACGAGGCAAAGTTCCGCAGGATAGCAAAGGAGCTTAGCATTGATCCCGACGAGTATATCGCCGCTCTCAGAATGGTGAAGATCGTTCCCAAGGAGAGGGTGGAGGCTGCCGCAAAATTCCTGCACACTATTGCCAAGAACATCTCCACAATGGCATATTCCAGCTATCAGATGAAGCAGAACAATGCTGATCTGTCAAGCAACATTACTGCAGCAAGCGATGTTATCCGCAGGGTGAACGACATAGCAGAAAGCTGTATCAAAGCGGTTTCTTCTATGGACGAAAAGTTCAGGCAGCTTTCCGAGATCGCTGACAAGTGCGTTTCCGAGGTAAAGACCGCCAACGACTCCGCAAAGGTCATTCAGGATATCGCTATGAACACTCGAATTCTGGGCTTTAACGCTTCTATCGAGGCTTCAAGAGCCAAGGAAAGCGGAAAGGGCTTCGGTGTTATCGCACAGGAGGTCAGAACTCTTGCCGATACCTCGAAAAGCTCCGCCGACACCATCGAGCAGAAGATCAAGAGCATAGGCAGCTATGCGGCTCAGATCGACAGCAGCGCCAAGGACGCTTCCGAGCTTGTTTCCCGGACCGTATCCGAAATTGAGGAGCTTAAGAGCGTTATCAGCGAAATTCAGTAATAATGAAATTTACAGCTTTCGCTGTAAATGGATATACCGAAAGGAAGTGTTTTTATGGATCCTACAGCAATCGCTTCTATGGCTACAAGTATGAAGCAGGCTCAGCTTGCAAATGCCGTCAGCACTGCAATGGTAAAAAAGACCCACGATGTAATGGAGACCCAGGCTCAGGGGATCATTGAAATGGCTCAGAGTATGCCCAAGGTACAAGGTCAGATAGGCTCTATCCTTGACGTGAGAGCTTAATACTAATCTCTTAACTAACTTATAGACAAATCCGACAGCTATAACGCAGCCACTCGTCGTCAGGTTGCCTTATAAGGCAGCACTCCCTTGCAAGGCGGCAAGCCTTGCTGCGGTCGCTTTCCTAGATTGGCTGCGTTCTATCTGCCGCCGTTGTCTACAGAACGATTAAAGATTAGTATAAAAATAACGGAGCTGCCGGAATTTCGGCAGCTCCGTTATTTTTATACCTTTCTGAAAGCCTGGAAAAGGAAATAAAGCAATACAAAAACAAAGTTGTAAAGCAGTATGTTCGTCACCGTAAGTTCAGCCATCGAGCGCAGAAGCACAAGGGCAAGGGTGAGAAGTATTCCCAGGAGTATCTCCGCCGCCTGCATTGCAATGCCTGCGGAAATGGTTCCTCTCAGGCGGTTTGCGCCTAAGATAAGCTGGGCGAAAGAAGCAAATCTTCCCGAGCAGGCAAGGGTGGCAGGACGTCTTGCGGCATATTCGGTGGTCTTTTCAAAATCGGGGTGAAGTCTGAATGGGATAAGCTTGAAAAGCGCAGGAGTTACCTCGAACATCTCAGAAAGCCTGCTTACCGAAAGCATTGAGTCCACCGAGCGGAGCATTACAGCCACGCCGCCCTTCTCAAGCTCCTTGAGAGCCGATTTTATCTGATAAGAGGGGGTAAGCTCAATGATGAACATTGCGGAAAGCTGTCCCGAAATGGAGAGATATACCGCTATCTTGTCCCCGTCGGTATACTCGTTTTCCTTGGCGATGGAGGGCAGTCCCTCAATGCTGTGGTTCTGCATAAGCTCTCTGTTTCCGAGAAGCACGCGCTTGTTGTTTATCCAGCCGCAAAGACCCATAGAGTCCTCGTAAATGTAGCTTTCCACAGGATCAAGCATTTCCGTCTTGCCCACGATTATATCATAGAACATATTGCGGAGAATACTTCCCGACTGGCTGGTAAGGCTTGCCGCCTCAACTATTGCCTCGTCAATGCTTGAGTCGGGGAAAGACTTGATGTTTCTGAGGATAATGCTTCCGGGAGGGAAGAGTGCAGCAGCGTCTATCATAACGCTGTTAACGTCGCCGAACTCGTCAATGCTGTCAAATCCGATGATAGCGCCCTGCTTGGCGCCGTACTTTGCGGAAGCCTTCTCCATCGGGAGATTTACCACCAGCATCATCGCAAAGCAGGAGCAGATAGAAGCGCAGGCGGAGAATGTGGAAAGACCCACGCAGAGTGCGCCCATTGTGCCGTGCTCTGCTCTTGCCAGCAGTCCTGCTAAAACTGCGATAACAAGTCCTGCAATGGCAATAATGGGTGATACCATTTTGCAGAAGCGGTCAGTGCTGTCGCCTGCATAGGAGGTCTTGAGAAAATCGGTGATGACCTCGGTTTTCTGCATACCTGCAAGCACAGGGAAATCCGACAGGGAACCTCGGGTGAAGTTCTGCGCCTTTTCCTCGTCATTTAAAACAAACAGAGCATATCTGTCATTGTCACCCGAAATAAAGGAAAAGCTTCTCTGCGTTCGGCTGATAATAAGCAGCTTGCCGATGGTGTTGAATATGAGCGCGCCGATGGCAACAGGGGTGTAGATATAAACGAAGCTGCCGCGCACCATATTGGAGTCCGCAAGGGATATCATAGACGTAAGCAGGCTTGAAACAAGCGCCATTGCCGACAGGGAATCACAGTCAGCCTTGCCCGAAAGCAGCTTTGAAATTCCGCCCGAAATGGTCTGTGAAGCCACAAAGCCTGCCACCACGCCGATAACGCTGTTTATGAACAGGAAAACATCGGTCTGGCTGCGCTTGTCAATGAGTGAAAACGAGTCAAGAACGGGCAGCTTGAAATCATTTGCCACAGCCATATATGTGGTAACGGCAAAGCAGGCAAAAAGAATTATCAGCCTGAAAATCAGCTTGCTTTTCTGTCCTGCAATGTGGTTCTGAATGTCGGGAGCGTCCTCAAGGCTCTCGAAGTCCTCAAGCTCCTCGGCTTCCTCGGACTGAGCGGCTTCGTCGGGAGTGTTTTCCTCCTCGTCGCCCACAAGGACGAAATCCTTTATCTTCTTGCTTCTGCGCTCCTTGAGAGCGTTCAGCTTTTCAATTTCCGCATTAGTTTTGTCGGTGTTTATCTGAGAGGTGTCCTGTATCATCTTGTCGGAAAGATCAAGACCGATATCGGATATCTTCTTTCTCTCGATAGCTCCCTCGGAGCGCTTTATCTTCCTGCTGTCCTCAAGAAGCTCGGAGCCTTCGCTGTTAGCCTCTTCTTTAGCCATAAGCTTGTTGAAAATATCCGTAAAGCCTTTAAGGGGCGAGGTCTCGGAGCGCTTTAAGGTCATAGGCTGCTCGGTCTTTTCATACTGACCGAGAATGCTGTCAAGGTCGTCTATTGCGGCGTATTTGTCAAAGGGGCTTGCCGCTTCCTCACGCTTTGGCGTTACCTTTTCGGGCTTTACCTTGTGTTCGTGCTTCTGGACAGGAGCGGGTGAGTCATTGTATTTCTCGGCAAATTCCGCTTCTCTTTCAAGCTTTTCCGACAGGCTCGAGCCGACGGGAGGCTTTATTTCAAAGGGAATTTCGTGCTCCTCAGCGCCGATAAGCTCGTCGCGGTCGGCGGCGGTGAAAAGGGGAGCGCTGCCGTATTTTTTGTCAAAATCATCGTCCTCAAAGGAGGAATGTACACCCTTGAGACCGTCGGCGAGGTCAAGCCCAAATTTCTTCTTTGCAGGCTTTACCTTCACCTTTTTCTTTGAAGCCCTGTCCTTTTCGGAGCTTTCGTCCTCGGGAGAGACCTTTCCTTCTGCTTTCAGCTCAGCTTCGGTCTTCAGGTCGTCGGGCATATATTTGCGGTCGTAATCGCCGCTTATTATCTCATAGTCTATCTGCTTGCTTTTCTTTATCCGTTCTTCCTCGGTGAGCTGATCCTCGGGGATATCGTGAACAGATACGGGAGCGTTTTTCTTTCGTATCTCCTCGGGAGAGGGGTAGTCGCCCGGCATAGAGATGTTTATTCCGCTCAGATCTATATCGGTTGTGGAGCTTCTGCTGTCAAAGATCTCTGCAAGCCCCGAATCCTCGTAATTTTTGGTAGCGGGGTAGCTGTTCAGAATGTCGTCTAAGGACTGACCCGATGAACCGCTGCCGCTGCCCGAGTATTCGTTCAGTATTTCGTCAAGGGAAAATTTATCAGACAAATTTATTACCCTGCCTTTCTCGGGAGATCTGTTTCCCGGGGTTAGCCGAAGAAACAAAGCCCGGTTTGAAGATCGGAGACCTTCAAACTTTATTTATACGTGCTTGTGAGTTCGTTTTCGGCGTGACGGCTCACTTTCCTGCCGCCGTTCTCTGCCTTACCGCCTCGTACATAAAAATACCTGCGGCAACAGAGGCATTGAGAGATGTTATCTTTCCGAACATCGGGAGCTTGACAAGAAAATCACACTTGTCCTTAACAAGCCTGCCTATGCCAAAGCCCTCGGAGCCGATGACAAATGCGGCAGGACCCGTAAAGTCAGCCTCGGTGTAATCGCTGCCCGATGCATCTGTGCCGTATATCCATACGCCGTTTTTCTTAAGCTCGTCCATAGCCGCACCCAGATTTGCAACTCTCGCAACGGGGAGCCAGCTTGCGGCTCCTGCGGAGGTCTTGTAAACGGTTGCGTTAAGTGACGCACTCCTGCGCTTGGGGATTATGACCCCGTCTGCGCCTGCTGTCTCGGCGGTACGGATTATTGCGCCCAGATTATGAGGATCCTCTATCTCGTCGCAGATTATGATAAAGGGAGCCTTGCCCTTTTTCTTTGAAATGTTCAGAATGTCCTCAACGGAAACGTATTCCGCACAGGCTCCCGAGGCGATTATGCCCTGATGAGATGCTCCTGCGCACATCTGAGTAAGCTTCTGGTCGCTGACATTTTTTATAACAATGCCCTTTTCTCTGGCGATGCGGGTGATAGCGCCTATGCTGCCCCCTGCCTCGCTGTTGACATAGATGGTGTCGATAGCCTTGCCCGATTTGAGAGCCTCCATAACGGGGTTCCTGCCCACGATAAGTCCTGCGGTCTCTTCTCTGTCGGCAGCGTCGGGAATGTTTCTTTCGGGTTCGTCAAAGCTTCTTTCGGGCTTTGTGAAGTTTTTGGGCTTGGAAAAATCCTTTCTGCCGCCGCTTCTTCCTTTATTTTTATCAAAACGCTGATATGCCATAATTTATCTCCGATCCGCCGCAGAAAAACTGACGGCAAATAAGCATATTTTCCTATACTAATATATTATACATCATACGCTGTCGTTTTTCAATAGGGATATTAACAAAATTACCGCTTATCACGAGGGCGATTGTATGGCAATATAACGCAAAAGAGGGCTGTTTCCGTTTTCTGAAAACAGCCCATTGCTTTTACGTTGATTTACCTTCCGACCTTCTTGCGCCGTCTCACCCTTACCTTAACAGGCTTTTTCAGAGCCGAAGCAGCCGCAGCCCCGGCAGCCTCGTCAATGAAATACTGCTGGGCGGTAACAGGCTCTTCTCCCTCGGCAGGGGATATCCGCTCATAGCTTCCGTCGGGAAGCTGAATCCTTGCCTTTACGTTGTCACGAAGCATTATATCAAAAATGTGAAGCACCCTTTTTCTAAGCTCGGGTGACTTTACGGGAGCAGCGACTTCCACACGTCTCAGGGTATTTCGGGTCATAAAGTCCGCAGAGGAAATGTATATTCGCTGTCTGTCTCCCTGACCGAATATGTATATCCTCGAATGCTCAAGATATCTGCCCACAATGCTTCTTACCGTGATGTTTTCCGTCATACCGGGAACGCCTGCAACAAGACAGCATATTCCTCGGATAACCATTTCTATCTTTACGCCTGCGCAGCTTGCTTCGATAAGCTTGTCGATAAGTATCTTATCCGTAAGGGAGTTGAGCTTTAATCCGATGTATCCGCCTTCTCCGCTTCTTGCACCGGCAATTTCTCCGTCAATAAAGTCGATTATCTTGTTTTGGAGGGAAAGGGGAGCCACTAAAAGGTGAGATGTGTTTTCCACAAGATTTCCGATAGACAGAGCGTTGAATACCGTTCCCGCTTCTTCGCCAATCTCGGGGTCGGCGGTCATAAGGGAAAGGTCGGTGTACAGCTCCGAGGTCTTTTCGTTATAGTTGCCCGTACCAATCTGAGTGATGTGCTGAAGTTCGGAGCCGTTTTTCCGTGTAATGAGCATAAGCTTGGAGTGTACTTTCAGATTTTCGGGACCGTACATTACCTTGCAGCCCGCTCTTTCGAGCCGTTTTGACCATTCGATGTTATTCTCCTCGTCAAATCTGGCTCTCAGCTCCACAAGCACGAAAACCTCCTTGCCGTTTTCGGCGGCATTTATGAGCGCCTCAACTATCTTGGAGTTTGAAGCCACACGGTAAAGCGTTATCTTTATGGAAATAACATCGGGGTCGTTTCCTGCCTCGATAAGCAGCTGAATAAAGGGGCGTATGCTCTCATAGGGGTATGAAAGCAGGATATCCCTGCGGAGTATCTGGCTTATCATAGGCACATTCCGAGCTATCATTGCGGAGCGCTGGGGGAAAACAGGCTCAAAGAACATCTCAGGGTGAGCCTTTTCTATCCTGTTTCGGAGAGAAAATACAAAGCTCATATCAAGGGGAGCGGTGCACTGGGATATCTGGTGACTGTCAAGCTCCAGCTGGCGGCAGAGAAATTCCGTGGCTTCCTTGCCTAAGTCTCCCGATATCTCCAGACGGACGGGGGCAAGCTTTTTGCGCTTTTTGAGGAGTTCCTCCATAACCTGTCTCAGGTCCACCTCGTGGTCGTAAAGCCCCTCCTCCATATTGATGTCCGCGTTTCGGGTTATGCGGATAAGCGCCTTGTCAAGCAGGCGGTAATTCTCAAAAACGCTGCCGCAGTAGTGGAGTATCACATCTTCCGCAAGGAGAAATCTGAAACGGCTCTTGTCGGGCAGTGGGATTATGCGGGGAAAGCTGCCGCCTGCGGGGATTATTCCCAGCTTAACCGAGTTTTTGGACTCAAGGTGGGTAACGGCGTAAATTTCCTTGTTTTTCAGAAATGGGAATGGGTGACGCTTATCCACCACCTGAGGGGAGATAAGGGGACGTATCTCTGAATTGAAATAGGCTCTCAGATATCCCTCCTCCTCGGCAGTGAGAGAGGATATTTTCACGTGCTCAATGCCTATTTCCTCAAGCTCCTTTATGGTGGCAAAATATGCTTCGTCCTTTATGGGCACAAGCTCCTTAACACGCTTGTAGATGGCTCTCAGCTGCTCCTCTGGAGTCATACCCGTTTTATTGTCCTCCTTGTTGTCGTCAACGAGGACTCTGTCGCAGAGGGAGCCTACTCTTATCATAAAAAATTCGTCTAAATTAGACTGAAATATCTGTGAAAACAGGAGCCTTTCGCAGAGGGGGACAGACTTATCCCTTGCCTCCTCAAGCACTCTGACGTTGAATTTGAGCCAGCTAAGCTCTCTGTTATCGTAGCAGCTTGTCATTTTGTTTAACCTCACTTTTTTTATTTTTCTGCACTTAATTGAAAGTTATGAATCCTAAAGACCAAAATTACATGCTAATGTCTGAAAATTAAATATGTCATTATATTCTGCTTTCCAATAATGCGGATCATCAATATTACTGAAAACAACTCCTTCTAAATCATTTCTTATAGGTGTCTTGAAAGGATATTTTAACCATATATACAAATGATCTTCTTTGTCTTCGGAAAAACGACCTAAAAATGTTTCATGAATTGAATTTCCGACTTTTAATTCATCATCAAGTATTCGTTTTAAATTAGAACTTAATATGTTGATCAAATCATAATTTATCATTTCATAGTTTCCTTTCAGAATTCCGATTTATCGGGCTGATATTGTATCTATCGGCGCGGAGACAAAACTTCAATTTCTCACAAATTCACAGCGCGACCTCGCCGCGGGGCGACCCCCGCCGCCGCCGCTATTCGCAGTAGTAAAGCAGATGTGTCCTCACCGCCGAAAGCATTTCTCTGTAAAGCTCGGTGGCTTCGGTAAGTCCGCAGGTCATAAGCGGGTCATTGAGAAACGCATTGAAGGCAATGTCAAGGTCACGCTCCTCGAACGCCTTTACCACAGCGGCTCTGTTGTAAACGTGGCGGACGGACAGCCCCGCAATGCTGTCGGGGAGCCTGCCTGCACATACGGCTCTTACGCTGCCGCAGCTTATGAGTGCGTTTGTCTCTACGATAGCTCCTTCGGGGAGATTTTCCACCTGTCCCTTATTCGGAAGAGAAACCGCCGATATGAGATTTCCGCCGCCGCACAGCGCACGTATCATTTCGGGGACTTCGGTGGAGTCAACAGACTTGGGAAGCACCTCTCCGTTCATATATTTCTTGACCTTTGCAGTCTTGTCACCCAACATTCTCTTTTTGTAATTTACTGTCATAGGAGAAAATTTCCACGCCGCCATTTCCTTGCTGTCCTTTGTGTACCAGGGAGGACAGAACTCGGCGGCGGAGCGGTCGTTTACCGCCGGGATAAGTCCGAAGCGGAGGAAAAGGTCGAATTTTACCCGATGAGCGTCTGCGTCGGGATTGGTCTTGAATTCGTTTATCCGAAACTCATAGCCCGAGTCACCGTATTTTTCCGCATATTCCCTGAACATAGGTATAAGGATCTCACCGTTGTAGGAAAGCTCGTCAAACCAGGAAAATCCGCTTATTCCCAGGAGATTTGTCTTTATGTCACGCCTGCGCACCCCGCTTATCCCTTTGCTCTCGCAGACCATTGTGGCGATAAGCTCTCTTGCGGCAAAGGTGTCCGAGGAGGCACCAACAAGCTTCATTTCGGGAAATTCGTTGTGGAGAACGGTCATACACTCCGCCATAGGTGTGCAGAGGTTTATTACCCAGGCATTGGGGCAGAGGTGTTCTATCATATGGGAATATTCGGCGCAGAGGGGCATAATTTTAAGCGCTCTTATGACCGAGGAAAGCCCCGAATTTTCCCCGCCTGTCTGGAAGATACCGTAGGTCTCGGGAAGATGGAGCTGGCTCACCTGCTCGTCGAGTCCTCCCGGCTCAAAGGCGAGAATAACGAAGTCTGCGTCTCTGAGAGCCTCCTCCGCCTCGTCGCAGGCGAGATATACAATGTCACCCTTTGTATTTCCCCTGTCGTGGATATTGTTTCCTATAACCTCGTTGGCGAGGGAGCAGGTTTTGTCTGTATCGTAAAGCTTCACCATTGCGCACAGATCTATGTCCGCAAGCTCGGGGATAAGCTTCCAGCCATAGTTGCAGGAGCCGCCTCCGATATATGCGATATTAAGCCTGTCACCGTTCATTATCCGCAGTTCCTTTCCTTGCTTGTAGCATACATTTATCTATGATATATTATCCTACAAATAAGCGGATTTGTCAAGTGGTTTGAGTGCTTTGCAGTTGATTTTTGCGTTAGATAATATGCTTTATTACAGCAAATATTCTAAAAAAATAATTTCTCTCTTGCCCACTTTTCAGAAATGTGATATAATGGTTATAGCTTTTTCTGAAAGGAAGTTTTTCTGATGGGTAACTGGAAAGATAATCTTATTGACATAGCCCCCTATGTGGCAGGGGAGCAGCCTAAAAAGGCGGATTTTATAAAGCTAAATGCCAACGAAAATCCCTATCCCCCCTCTCCCAAGGTCATTGAAGCCATAAACAGCTTCAAGGCTGCGGGACTTAACAAATATCCCGACGCAGACGCCACTCCGCTTGTAAGAGCAGTTGCGGAGAGGGCGGGGCTTTCCGAGGAGAATGTTTTTATCGGAAACGGCTCGGACGATGTGCTTGCTCTATGTTTCAGAGCCTTTTTCAACTCGGGAAAGCCTGTGCTTTATCCCGATATCACATATTCGTTTTATCCCGTGTGGTGCAGTATGCTGAAAATTCCCTATGAGCTTATTCCCGTTGACGAGGAATATAACATCAGAGCCGAGGACTACAAGCGTGAAAACGGCGGCGTTATCATCTGCAACCCAAATGCCCCCACAAGTATCGGCAGAGACCTTGATTTTATCCGCGAGATACTTGACGCAAGTCCCGACAGCGTGGTGATATCCGACGAAGCATATGTGGATTTCGGCGGCGTTTCGGCTCTGCCTCTTTTGAAGGAATATCCCAATCTTGCGGTGGTGCAGACCTTCTCCAAATCACGCTCTATGGCAGGTATGAGAATTGGCTGCTGCTTCGGCGGAAAGGATATCATCGGCGCTCTCAGGGCGGCTAAGGACTCCTACAATTCCTATCCCGTTGACAGCGTTGCCATTGCCGCAGGCTGTGCTTCAATTGCGGACGAGGAGTATTTTAAGGAGACTGTGGGCAGGATAATCAAAACAAGAGACAGACTTACCGCAGAGCTTCGGAAAATGGACTTTGATGTTAAGGACAGCAGCACCAATTTCCTTTTTGCCTCTCACCCCGAATACAGGGCGGCGGATATCAGCACATTCCTTAAAACAAAGGACATTTACGTCCGCTTTTTCAACAAGCCCAGGATAGACAACCATCTTAGAATAACTATCGGCACAGATGAGGAGATAGATGCTCTTATCGGGGCATTGAAGGAGTATATAAAATAAAAATACCCGAAATGGGTATTGACATTTCGGAAGATAAGGTATATAATATAAGCATAGAGATTATTGTCAACGGCATACACAAACGCCCCCCTCAGAAGTGGCTTTCCGAGGGGGGCTTGCCTTTTATTTTGAAAGGCGGCAAACCTTTAGGCAGGTGACTGTCATTTACTTGTCACTGTCCAACCATTTGCATATGTAGTAAGCTACTACACTTGCCAATACAGACAAGATAAATGAGATTATTGTCATTGGATCATACACCCCCTTTCGGGGCTGACAGCCAATTTTATGATATCATATACGTCAGATTTTGTCAAATAAAACATCAAAAAATCCGCAGACCGTTTTAACACAGTCTGCGGACTTAAATCTTGGTGCGAGAGATGGGACTTGAACCCACACGTCAAAGACACACGCACCTCAAACGTGCCTGTCTGCCTATTCCAGCACTCTCGCATATTATCTGTCGGTTTCTTTATCAACCGACTATGCTATTATATCACATATAAATTCACTTGTCAAGAGTTTTTTTGAAATTTCTCAAAAAAATTTCTGAAGGTCAGAACGGCAAAAAAATAAAAGCGAAATTTTACGCCTTTACCCAAAGAAAAATATTGCAAATTTCAAGGAAATATATTATAATAAAAGAGAATACTGTTTTATGCGGCAGAAAGTTACGGGATTTGCCGCTGCAAAATGAATGTTTTTACAATTTTTTACATAAAGGAATGATAAAAATGCCGAAAAGCAAAGCTCAGGGCGCTTCGGTGATCCGCAAGGCGCAGAAATCCCCCCAGGGCGAGAACGATATTTTCGCCCTTGACATAGGCACCCGAAACGTGGTGGGTGTAATCGGGCATATGGAGGACGGCGTTTTCACGGTAAGCGAGGCAGTGTCCGTTCCTCACAAGCGCCGTGCTATGCTGGACGGTCAGATCGAGGATATTGTGGAGACTTCGAGGATCGTAAGTCAGGTGAAAGCCGCTCTTGAGGAAAAGGCTGAGATGACCCTTTCAAAGGTGGCTATCGCTGCCGCAGGACGCGCTCTTAAAACCAAGCGCGCTTCGGTGGAGACCGAGCTTGACGGCAGGGAGAGCATTACCGAGAATATGCTGAAATCTCTGGAGCTTGAAGCGGTGGCAAAGGCTCAGTCCGAGCTTGACAGCGACAGCACCGCTGACGGTACAACCTTTTACTGCGTGGGTCACACCGTTATCAAATACGCTCTGGACGATTATCCCATAAAGAGCCTTTTAGGTCACAAGGGCAAAAAGGTGGAGGTGGAGCTTATCGCCGCATTCCTGCCCAGCCTTGTGGTGGAGAGCCTTTACACCGTTATGGATATGAACGGGCTGGACGTTTGCAGCCTGACCCTTGAGCCTATCGCCGCTATGAACGTGATAATCCCACCCGAGGTAAGGCTCATAAATATCGCTCTCGTTGATATCGGCGCAGGCACCACGGATATCGCCGTTTCCCGAAACGGCAGCATTGTGGCATATGCGATGGCTACCATTGCAGGCGACGAGATAACCGAGGATATCATTCAGAAATACCTTGTTGATTTTGAAACAGCGGAAAATATGAAGCTCACCCCTCCCGGCGAGGACGTAAGCTTTACGGATATTCTGGGCTTTGAGCATACAATAAAGTCGGACGAGTTTTTCTCGGGGCTTTTCCCCGCAGTTGACCAGCTTGCGGACACTATTGCGGATAATATTCTTGAAGCCAACGGCTCCGCTCCTGCGGCTGTGTTCCTTGTGGGCGGCGGAAGCCTTATCCCCGAGCTTACCTCTCTTGTTGCCGAAAAGCTTGAGATACCCGAAAACCGTGTGGCAATAGGCGGTCAGAACTACCGCAAGAATATAAACCTCGGCAAGATGAAGATAACAGGTCCTGAGTTTGTTACCCCTATCGGAATTGGCATCACTGCCACTTTGCAGAAGGGCTACGAGTTCTCTCAGGTGACTCTCAACGGCGGAAAATTCCGCATTTTCGACACCAAGACCGTGACTGCCGCCGACCTGCTTATGAACGCAGGCTTCCAGACTCCTCAGATAATCGGAAAATCGGGAAGGGGACTTGTTTTCATCTTAAACGGCGAAAAGCAGAGCCTCAGAGGTGAGACATCAACTCCTGCGCAGATAATGGTAAACGGTCTTCCCGCAACCCTTGAATACACCGTAAAGCCCGGTGACGATATCGAGTTTACCCCCGCCACAGTAGGCGCAAATGCCGCAGTTACCGTCAGCGACATTGCAGGTGAGGTGTTTACAAAGAAGATAATCATTGACGGCGAGGAATACACCTTCGGCAGAACTGTCCGTGCCAACGGAGCCGTTGTTTCGGGCAATTACAGCGTTCAGAATTACGATAATATCGAAATAGAGTCCATAGAGACCCTTGGCGACCTTATAATGTCCCTGCCCTTTGACTGCTCGGGAATTGCCTTTTTCAAGAATGACAGGCTTATAAGGGAGGATTACGTTCTTGAGGAGAACGACGCCTTTGTTACAAAGGACAAACACTCGGCAAGGGAAAATCTTCCCAATGCCGCAAGGGATATCGCCCTCAAGGACGAAAAGGCAAGCCGCACCGTCCAGACCCTTTCGGGAATACCTATGACTGCTCCCGAGCCTGCCCCTGCCGAACCTTCCGCCGAACCCGAAAGCCCCTCGGGCAGCATTACCGTTACCCTTAACGGCAGACCCACCCGTCTTGAAGCCCGTACCGACAATTCTCCTCACGAATTCATCGAGCTTATGGCTCTTGCGGATATCGACATCAGCGACCCTCCTCCAAGCGGAAATATGATACTTACCCTGAACGGTCAGAACGCAAGCTTTATGGACGTTCTTCACGAGGGAGACAGTATTGTGATAAAGTGGGAAACATAAATAAAAATACGGCTCCGTTCATCTGTTTTGATGAACGGAGCCTGATTTTTCAGAAATGCATACCTTTGCCGATATAAAGCGGTTCAAAGCTTGTTTTCAGCTCGTGGGCGATCTCGTTTATGCTTCGTGCGGACTTTCCGCCGTCAACGCTCAGGGTAACGAATTTTTCGATATCATAGCTTTCGCAGATGTATTCTATCATCTTCTGCTTGCCTGCATTTTTGTTGTATATCTTGATGTAGGCATAGCCCTTGTAATCGTCCGAAGGATAGGTTATTATTTTAAGATGCTCCCCGAAGCTTTTCATAAGTTCTTCATAAAGAGCGGAAATTTTATCCTCCCTGTCAACTATCATAATATATATGACTCTGTCCTCGGGAGAGGGGAGACGGTTTACATAGTTTCGGTAGGGTGATCTTTTCAGAGATGTGTAGATAGACTGCTCTGCCTCGTTTTTCAGATCGTCGTAATATATCATCAGATTATCGCCGCAGAGGGCGTTGGTGAACATATTCATATCACGGCTCTTTACAATTCCCCGTATCCTTTCGCAGGTGCTGTCGGAGATGATATACGCCATAACATAGCTGTTTTCCTTGATATCGTACAGGGCTGCGCCGTTCATCACGATAACGGGCAGCTTCATTTTTACATCCGCAAGTATCTCGGTTATGGCTCCGGGAGTGCGCATTGTGGCAAGGGTGAAATTTGCGCCGTCCGACAGCATACGGTTTATCTCCACCTTTGAATATGGCGTCAGCCGTTCGTTTACGGGGGAGAGCATATCGTCAAGCTCGGCGGCGAAAAGGGTGTCCTTTATCCGCTTCCTCGGCAGCCTTACGGAATTTACTGCAATTCCTGCGCCTATGCCGATAAAGGTGTCAAGCACTCTGTTTAAAACAAACAGAAACGGGTTGCTGTCCGTCATATGTATTACCGTAATGGACAGGAAAACCACGCAGGAAAAATAGCTTGCGTTCTTTTTGTCAAGCACCACCGTGGTGTATATAACGGGGATTATCATCAGGGCTATGAACGCATATCCCAAAAGCGTGTCATAAATGGGAACGGCGTATATCTCAAAAGCTATGGTGATAAGCCCGAACAGTGCTCCCACAAAGGTGCCTGCGGTGCGCTGTGCCGCCATTTTCAGGGTGCTTTCCGAATAGGGCTGTATGCACCACAGTACGGCAAGCATCGAATAAAAGGGTATGCCGCCCTTTCCCCTTAGAAAAAATACCACGCCACACAGAAAAACTCCTGCGGCGGATTTTAATATGCGGTTTCCGATAGGCGGCAGAGATGTTTTTTTCATATGCTGATTATCTTGTAAAGCACGCTTTTTTCAAATTCAAGAGGACGGTTGTAGGTGAAAAATACTATTCCGTTTACGGGGGCGAAAATTCGGGAAATGACCTCCCCTTCAAGTGGGTCTATTATCTCGCAGAGCAGGTCGCCCTTGCGTATCTCGTCACCGGGGCGCACAAAGCTTTTGCATATTCCTGCACAAGGGGAATGTATCTGTATAAGACCCCGTTCGTCCACTATCTCGGTAACGCTGCCCCCTGTGACCTTTGTCGTAATAATGCCCCGCTTTACCATAAAGCGGATAACCGCGTCCACAGCAATTTTGGCGGAAGCCTCGTCAATGTGGTCGGTGGCGTTTGTGTAAACGGAGAATGCCTTTGTTTCCCACACCTGCCAGTTGTAGTTGAGGGTGGTGGTATCATAGGGACGGGGAGTTCTGACAAATGCATAGGGAAGACCGAAATCTATCATATCATTATGGTCGGTGAAGCCCGTTTCCATAAGCTTTACGTGGGGGAGAAAATCTCCCTGCTGATAGAAGCTCGCAAGCTGAACGCCATAAGTATAGCCCTGTATCTCCTTGAAAAGTCCGTCGGCAATTCGCTGGGTGGTCTCGCCAAGGTCATAGCCGGGGAACATTCGGTTAATATCCGTGTTGTCCATAGTCCAGAAGCGCTTGCCTATGTTCATTGAATAATAATTCACGCAGGGAACTATCATTATTTCCTTGCCGCTGCAAATGCTGCCTTCACGCTCAAGCTCTTTGAGTCTCTTTACAAGCTGGGAGCAGACGTACATCTGCTGTATCTCGTTTCCTCTCATTGCGCCCACAACGCATATTGCCTTTTCGCCGCTGCCGAATTTAAATCCCGTTACCTCCATAGGCTGACGATAGGGGGAACGTATGGAGTATAATACCTGCTTACGCATTGCAATCACCTCCAAGAATTCTGGCAATAAGTGAGCCGCCGTAAACGATGGGAAATTCTCGGAGCGTAAATATCCTGCCGCTGCAGGGAGCGGTCACATATTCCTCAAGTCTGCCCGTTGCAGGGTCAAGGACATCGCCTATGTGTTCGCCTTTCTCTATATCCACCCAGTGTTCAACACAGGGCACAAAAATACCGTCTGCACCGCTGTTTACAAATTCCACCGCTCTTTCTCCCGAAACTATAGGCTCTCTTACTGGCTCTGTTTTTCCCGACCACATTCCGAGATTTTTAAGCAGATTAAAAATTCCTGCGGTAAGCTGACGGCAGTATTCTCTTGTTATTCTCATTCCCACGCCCATTTCTACCACAAGAGTCTTTGTGCCTGTGGTGTTAAGGCTGTAGGCAAGGGTGCTTTCAAGCACAGTTGCCGAGGAATGTATCCATATAAAATCACAGCCAAGCATTTTTGCATAGGGCAGAAGCTCCTCTGCGCTCAGCTCGTTTATCCGTATCTGAGGTATCTCCTTGAGATAGATATTGCTTGAATGGATATCTATGCAGATATCCGCGCCGCTTATATCCTTTATGATATCTGCGGCAAGGCACTCCGCCATTGTTCCCTCGGCGGTGCCCGGGAATATCCTGTTCATATCAAGGTCGAAAAGGGGTATGCCCCTTGTGATGCTGTCCACTCCCAGAGGATTGAGGGCGGGGTAGATATCCACCACGCCGCAAAGCTTTGATAGATTTTCCGAAAGCACACGTGCAAGCTCTGCGCAGACATACTGACCCTCCAGCTCATCGCCGTGGGTGCCCGTTACTATGCAGACCCTTTTGCCGTTATTTTCTCCCTCTCCCGTAATTCTGTTTCTGCGTATCTCAATTCGTTCGTTGACCGCAAGACCTGCGCTTGCTATTACCGTTGTCATAACTTTAGAATTTTCCTTTCCCTGAATTTTTGCTAAATTTAGTTGTCTGTTACTCTTGAAGAAATTGTCTGAATGCTGCCTGCGTTTCCGAGATAAATCCCCCGTTCAATGGGGCAGTCGGAGTAATCCCTGCCGTGGCACAGCTTGATGTAGCAGTCTCCGATAAGGCGGTTGTGAGTGGGGTCTATGCCTATCCACCGTGAGCCGTCGTTTACCTCCACCCAGGCGTGGGTCTCCCCGCACTCAAAGGCAAGCCCCGACACATAGCGGCTTCGTATACCGTCCATACGAAGTAGCGCAAGGAGGATATGGGCATAGTCCTGACATACTCCGACCCTGCCTGCCATTGCCTCCTCCGCAGTCGTACCTACTTTGGTGACTCCACGCTCATAGGTCATAGCCTTATACACGCTTTCCGAAAGCCCCACCGCTCTTGTGAGCAGGTCGGCACTTTCGGAAGCATTCTCCTTGTAAAATGCGGCAATATTTTCACCCGGCACCGTTAATGGCGAACTGAAGCGGTAAAACTCGGGAGCGGTCCCGTAGCTTTCGCAGGAATTAAGTATCTGCGTTTCGCCCGTTACCTTGAAGGCAAACTCGTTATGTGGCTCGTCCATTCGTCCGCAGATAAGCATATTGCCGAAGCTGTCGCGGCTGCGCCATATGCTGCCCGTTTTCGGAAGTATCTCGCAGACGGGCTCCGTTATTACCTGTCTGCCGTCAGAAAAGGGCACGCAGCGCAGCGTAAAGGAATGTGATGTTACGCTGCGTGTAAATTCAAGCTTTGTTTCATATTCAAACCGAAGCCGTTTCAATGAAGTTCACCTCAACAAGTCTTTCAATATTGTCAATAAGCTCTGCCCTTTTTCCTCTGTAATCACGGCTCTGAGCCGCAGCTTTAAGGGCTTCAAAGGCAGGAACGCTGATAATGCTGTTGTCTCCGTACCTTGAAACGTGCTTTATGAGATTGTCAAGCTCGGCGGAAATATCCTCCGCAGGGTAGCCCAGACGGAGAAACATATCCGCACGCTCTACCGATTTTCCAAGGTGGATAACTCTGAGAGCCTCGGCATTGGTCATATTGTTGTCAACGCTGCCCCAGAAAGCGTAAATTGCGTCTCTTACGGGGAGCATATCATAGCGTATCTTGTCCGTTCCCTCGCAGGACTTGAACTTGTCCATAGCCATTTGGAGATAGGACAGTGAGGGAGTTTTTATCTCCTCTCTGAGGACAATACCGTTGTCCAGCGCCCTGTCAAGATTTGAGATTATGGAGTTGGCGTCTGACATATCGAATACATAGCGGCGGAAAAAGTCCTCCGAGTCTTTGTAGATATCGGGAACGTTTATATCCGCAAGATATTTTTCATATGCCTCCTGACCGCCCTCGATAAACCTGTCAGCGTATTTGAAAAAGCTGTTCAGAGTCGTAAAAACTCTCTCAACATATCTTCCCAGCCAGAAGAGATTGTTTATATTTATTCTGGTAATAGCACCCATGTGTCTTTAAAACCTCCGCCCTGTGATGAATTTACAACGAATGAATCTGCCTGCCTTGAGAAACGGGTCAGACCGCTTGCCCATACTCTTGTTTTGTCTCCGCTGAGCACAAAGGCTCTCAGATCTGCCTTGCGCATTACGGTCTCGCCGTTTTCGGCAACTTCAAGGTCAATGAAATCAATGACCTCCTGAGCAATGAACCGCCTTGACTGCTCGGTAATGAGCTTTCTCCAGTCAGAAAGCTGTTCCTTTGTCATATCCCTGCCGAATACAACGCCATAGCCGCCTGCTTCGGAAACGTCCTTGACTACAAGCTTTTCAAGATTGTCAAGCACATATTTCCTGTCCTCCTCGTAGAAAGGAAGATATGTGGGGGCGTTTTTCAGGATAGGCTCCTCGCCCAGATAATACTTTATCATTTTGGGAACGAAATAGTAAATGCCCTTGTCGTCCGCAACGCCGTTTCCGGGAGCGTTTATTATCGCCACATTGCCCGCACGGTATGCGTCCATAATATGAGGAACGCCGATAAGGGACTCGGGCAGGAATGTGAGGGGGTCCAGATACTCGTCGGAAATACGGCGGTAGACCGCTCCCACTCTTGTTTTTCCGCCCCTGTAATCCTTCATATAGAGGATATTGTCCTCCACGAAAAGGTCGGTGTTCTGAACAAGAACAGCTCCCGTTTTTTCCGCAAGATAGCTGTGCTCAAAGTATGCGGCATTGTATCTGCCGGGGGTGAGAATAACGTTTATGCCGCCGCAGTTAACATAGTCCATTGTGCTTCTGAGCAAGGAGGCATAGTTGCGGTTATCAGCAATGCGGCTGTTCTCGAACACTTCGGGACTTGTCATTCGGCAAAGCTCCCTTGCGATAAGGGGATAGCTGGCTCCCGAGGGGATACGCAGATTGTCCTCAAGTATGTACCAGGTGCCGTCCTTTGCCTGAACAAGGTCTATGCCCGAAATGTGGCTGTAAATCCCCTTTGGCGGCGCAACTCCTGCACAGGGTGCAAGATATCCCTTTGAGATATAAACAAAGTCCTCGGGGACAATGCCGTCCTTTATTATCTTTCCCTCAGAATAGATATCTTTCAGGAACATATTAAGGGCGTCAACCCTCTGTACAAGTCCCTTTTCGATATCCGCAAAATCCTCGGCGGTGATTATTCTGGGAATGGCGTCAAAGGGAAAAAGCTGCTCCTTGAAGGTTCCGTGCTTGTAAATTCCGAATTTTACTCCGTATCGTGCAAGAAGCTCGTTTATCTCTCTTGCATCTGCAACAGGTGTGTTCATAGCATTCATCTCTTTTCAAAAATAAAAGAAAAGGCGGTTCCAAACTCGGAAACGCCTTTGTTTCTCCATATTTAAATAATATCACCTTTTTACGGATATGTCAATTGCAAAAATGACGGAATTTTCTTTTATAATTGCATTTATGTGGTATGATTCGACTAAAATAATATATTTTCACATAAATATGAATTATTTGGTTTATAAACTTGCATATTTTCGTAATATAATCTGTGGTGTAAACACTGAATAAGAAAATTTGTTCATTCTGCATATTGACAAGTTGACACTTTTGTGCTATAATTTTATATAAGCAAACGGGGATTCCAAAATTTGGAAAACCCCGTAAAAGCTTACTTTTCCGTACAGAATTTTACCTCTTTGCCCTCAAGTATCATATTGGTAGTCCTTACGGCGCACATTTTGCCGCACATTGAGCAGGTATGGCGGTCGGCGGGGGGAGTGCTTTCAAAGTATGCCCTTGCCTTTTCAGGGTCGGCGGCAAGACTAAACATTTCCTCCCAGTCCACCTTGTGGCGTGCTTCTGCCATTTTGTTGTCAATGTCCCTTGCGTGGGGTATGCCCTTGGCGATATCGGCGGCGTGGGCGGCAATTTTGCTTGCCATAATGCCCTCCTTCACGTCATTTACATCGGGCAGACGGAGATGCTCCGCAGGGGTAACATAGCAGAGGAAATCCGCTCCGTTTGCGGCGGCAATGGCTCCGCCTATGGCGCTGGTGATGTGGTCGTAGCCGGGGAAGATATCCGTTACAAGGGGACCTAAAACATAGAAGGGTGCGTTGTGGCATATCCGCTTCTGGAGGGTCATATTTGCGGCTATCTCGTTCATTGCCATATGTCCCGGGCCTTCCACCATTACCTGAACGTCCTTTTCCCAGGCTCTCAGGGTGAGATCTCCAAGCTCGATAAGCTCGCTAATCTGTCCTGCATCGGTGGCGTCATCTATGCAGCCGGGACGGAGGGCGTCTCCGAGACTTATGGTCACGTCGTACTCTCGGAGGATTTCGAGAACGTCGTCATAATACTCAAAAAATGGGTTTTCATTTCCTGTCATAGCCATCCAGGCAAAGAGAAGTGAGCCGCCGCGGGAGACGATATTCATCTTCCTGCCCTCGCGTCTGAACGCTTCAACAGCCCGCTTGTTTATGCCTGCGTGGATAGTCATAAAGTCCACGCCTTCCTTTGCGTGAGCCTCAACCACTTTGAGAAAGTCCTTGGCGGTGATATCAAGAAGGTCCTTGTCAAGATAGCCGATTGCGTCGTACATAGGCACGGTGCCTATCATTGCAGGGGACATCTCGATGAGCTTTGTGCGGAATTTGTTGGTCTTGCCGTAGTTTGAAAGGTCCATTATGGCTTCTGCGCCGAAGCTTATGGACATTTTCACCTTTTCAAGCTCTCTTTCGTAATCGGCACAGTCTCCCGAAATGCCGAGATTTACGTTTATCTTTGTGCGAAGCCCTGCGCCTATTCCCTCGGGGGACAGGGACTTATGGTTTATATTGGCAGGGATAGCCACTGAGCCTTCCGCTACCTTTCTCATTATCTCCTCGGGTGTGGCGTATTCCTTTTTCGCAACGGTCTCCATTTCGGGGGTGACGATACCCTTTTTTGCCGCTTCCATCTGGGTCTTATATGCTCTCATATATGCTCGTTCCTTTCACCTATTTACTAAATAAAAAAGCCTTGATAAATATTTCCTCTGTCTGCGAAGAATATACATACAAGGCTAAAGTTTCTTTGTATGCTCCCTCCCACGGTATTGACCGACAGGTTCAAAGGGTTCTTCTCAACCGCTTTCGCAGTGCCCCTGCATTACTTTCATTATACCACATAACTAACAGCTCGTCAAGCCGAACTTTATTCTTTATTATTTTTTCTTTAATTATGGTTCTCCAATTAAATTCAAAGTATTCTTTATGCGTCGGAGCATCATTTCAAGGCAAAGCAAAAACCGCCCCAGCCAAAGCTGAGACGGCAATGAATACGCTGTTAACCGCCTCTTCTTCTTGAGGTGTTTCTGCGCTTATTGTCCATATTCTTGCGGATATCTCCGATCCTTTCATCGGAGCTTGCCTTGAATTTATTTAACATATCCTCAAATGCAGACTCGGGTGTCTGAGGCTCCTTGGGAACTGCCTTGTCCTGCCGCGGTTTGCCTGCATTGCTGCCGGGCTTGCCTGCTCCTCCGTTCGGTCTGCCGCCGCCCTCTCTGGGACCTCTGAATTCCTTTTTGGGAGGTGCGGGAAGAGCCTTCTTTATGGAAAGGGATATCTTGCCTTCCTCGGAAACAGAAAGCACCTTGACCTTGACCTGCTGACCCTCTGTAAGATGATCCTTGATCTCGTTTACAAATGTGTTGGCTACCTCGGAAATGTGCACCATTCCCGTTACCCCCGGTTCGATCTCAACGAACGCTCCGAATTTGGTTATGCCTGTGACTTTGCCCTCATAAATTTTTCCTACATCCGGCTGCATAAATAGAATATTATCCTTCCTAAATTATTATGTATTGTATCAGCTTCTGGTGGTGTCGTAGAAGCGGCGCTCGTCGGGATATGCATAGCCCAGCTTTTCGATAGCCAGACGCTCCATATATGTGCGCTCGTCCTCTTCGTTCAGAATGCTTTCATACTCGGCATTTTCAGCCTCAAGCTGCTCGGCTCTGAGCTTTAACTCCTCAAGCTCCTCCTGCTTCTCGTTGTACTCCAGCATATCGCTGAATATCGAGACTCCGCAGGCTGCGATAAGCAGCAGCGAGACCGCTGTTCCCACAAATTTCAGCAGACCGTTGTTCTGACGGTACTTCTTATTATATGCCTTTTTAAGCACGGCACGAGCCGCTTTGCGGTCCCTTGAACTCGAATCCTTCTGTGCATACATAAAAATCACCGTCCCGAAACTGCCTGATATACATCAGCTGCACAACCTGCTTTTACTTCATCTTAGCTGTTTTATTATACACCATCTGCCCCTTGCTTTTCAAGTCTTTTTGATAATATTTACATTTATGGAACATTTTTTTGGCGTTTGTCACAAATTTGTAACCTTTTTTTGTGTCAATTTTTTGGAACATTTGAGAAAAGGGCTTTGCGGCTTTCCTGAGCGCACCGCCCACAATTCTGTATACAGTGCCGAATATCCGCCGTATTATCCCGATGACCACCGTTCCTGCGGTGAGGATATATATGACTGCTCCCAGAAACGCCCCCAGCCAATAATACCCCCTTACCTGCCCGTCTCCCGAAATAAGCGAGAAAATATATATCCCCATACCGCACAGGACAAGATACAGCCCGTCGCATATGGCTGTGGGCACGGTCTTGCCCATAAGGGGGAATATGGCTCTTATTGCTCTGAAAACGTCCCACAGCACCCCCAGACCGCCCCCCAGCAGCACCGACAATAAAAACAGCTCCGTCTGGCGGCACACGGGCATAAAGGTCTCAGGCTCGATCTTTGCAAGCAGTTCCGTAGCTTTTCCCTCCTTTATTTGAGAAGTCTGCCCATAAAGCTTAGCGGCGACTTCACCTGGCTGTCTCCGTAAATTATGCCGTCAATGTCTCCCTCCACCGCCATATCGCCGCTTTCCACCGACAAAAGCGTTACCCTCAGCCCCCTGCCCTTTATGATAAGCTCACCCATACAGGTGTAGAGCAGCACTGAATTTTCCGTGAATTTATCCGTATCGGTAACGCCCGTTATCACCACCTTACTGCGGTTTTCCATATTTACCGTATGGTTCTGCGCCGGCTTCTTCTGCTTGTTTTCCATATGAACACCTCGATAGTTTTGCTTGTATATCTATATGCAACAGTTTATCGGTTTATTCTCAACATTATTAACAAATTATTCCTTAAAATAATATTTATGTCTATCGTTATTCATAATTTATTATAGAATTTTTGAGAGCTGTGTGGTATAATTAAATTTAACTGAGTAAACTTTTATAATTGTACCGATAATTACAGCTGTGCTGTTTTATGATAAACAATATAATGGGAGATGATTTCGTGATCAGCGGAAAAATGCTTAAAGACGCTCTTATTTCGGCGGCTCTAACCCTGTCTGAGATGAAAAAGCAGGTCGATGAGCTGAATGTTTATCCCGTTCCCGACGGAGACACGGGCACAAATATGTCCCTTACTCTTGCAAACGCTATGAACGCGCTTTCTTCCGTTCCCGACGAGGCTGATATTTCCGAGGTGGCTTCCGCTGCCGCTTCCGCAATGCTCAGAGGCGCAAGAGGAAACTCGGGCGTTATCACGTCTCTGCTTTTCCGCGGCTTCTCAAAGGGGCTTGCAGGCAGGAAGGAAGCTGGCTGCGATGATGTGGCAAGCGCTCTCGAGATAGGCGTTGAGGCGGCTTACAAGTCCGTTATGAAGCCTGCGGAGGGCACTATCCTCACCGTTGCGAGAGTGGCTGCCGAAAAGGCCCGTGAAAGCTCCTTTATGACAAACGACCCCGTTTCCCTGTGGAACGATGTATGCATCGCCGCAGAGGACGCTCTTGCCAAGACCCCCGAACAGCTCCCAATTCTCAAGAAAGCGGGAGTTGTGGACGCAGGCGGAAAGGGTCTTGTTATAATCTTTAACGAAATGCTGAAGGCGTTCAAGGGCGAGCCGAGAACTGTTTCCGCCGAGCCGAAAGTGGTTTCGGACGGAAAGTATTCCTTCTCCGTTGAGGACGATGAAAATCTTGAGATCACATTTGGATACTGCACCGAATTTATCGTGAATGTAACGGACGCTGCCAAAAAGCCTGCGGAGCTGAGAGCATATCTCGAGTCCATCGGTGACTGCGTTGTGGTGGTGGACGACGAGGATATTATAAAGGTACACGTTCACACCGACCACCCGGGTCTTGCCTTTGAAAAGGGACTTGAATTTGGTTCCCTCTGCAATATGAAGGTGGACAATATGCGCCTCCAGCGTGAGAAAAAGGCGGCGGCAGCCAAGGTATCAAACGAAAAGCCTGTTCCTGCGGCTCCCGAAAAGCAGTTCGGCTTTGTGGCTGTGGCAAACGGCAGCGGCATTGAGGCTATGTTTACAGACCTGGGAGCAGATGCCATTGTCAGGGGCGGTCAGACTATGAATCCCTCCGCAGATGATATTCTGAGAGCGGTGTATTCCGTTCCTGCGGAGACCGTTTTTATCCTGCCAAACAACAAGAACATCATTATGGCGGCGGAGCAGGCTATGAAGCTTTCCGAAAAGACCATCTGCGTTCTGAGAACGACCTCTGTTCCCCAGGGAATGTCCGCAATGATGAATTTCGACCCCGACTCGGATTTTGACACAAACCGTATGAATATGACCCTTGCCGCAGAAAAGGTGCAGTCGGGTCTTGTGACATTTGCCGCAAGAGACAGCAGCTTCAGCGGTCACGAGATAAAGGCGGGGGATATCCTTGCTCTCGAAAACGGCAGGCTGTCCTTTATTGACAGAGACGTTACCCGTGCCGCTTACAAGCTTACAAGAAAGCTTATGAAAAATCTCAAGAAAAACGCAGGCTTTGTTACGGTGATGTACGGCTCGGACGTATCCTCCGACAAGGCTGCGGAGCTTGAAAACATTATGCGCTCAAAGCTCGGCTCTGTTGATGTTAACTTTGTTAAGGGCGGTCAGCCCGTTTATTACTACATCATTTCCGTTGAGCCGAACTGATTTTAAAGGAATTTTATGAAAAAAATTACTGTTATAGCAGGCCATTACGGCAGCGGCAAGTCCACATTTGCCGCAAATTACGCAATAGATATGGCGGCAAAGGGCGAGGCGGTCACGGTTGTGGATATGGACACCGTTAATCCCTATTACCGCACCGCCGATTTGGGGGATATATTTGAAAAAAACGGCGTTAAGCTTGCCGCTCCCAGATATGCGGGAACAAATCTCGATGTACCCATTCTGGATTTTGATATTCCTGCGCTTTATGCCGAGGGGAGAAACCTTGTTATCGACCTTGGGGGCGATGATGCGGGGGCTTATCCTTTGGGCAAATTCAGGCAGTTTATCGAACTTCACCGAGATGAATGCGATATCCTGTATGTGGTGAATTTCTGCCGTTTCCTTACTCACAATGCGGAGGAGGCGGAGGAGATACTCCGTGAAATTGAACGTGCCTGCGGTCTTTCCGCCACGGGCATTGTGAACAATTCAAACTTAGGCTTTGAGACCGACAGCGAAATAATCGGAAGCGGCAGGCTCAAGGCGGAGAAAATTTCCGCTCTTACGGGTCTCCCTATCTTCTGCCACACTCTGCCCGATATCCCTTCCTGCGAGGGGCTCGACCGAGAGGGCTATTATCCGCTGACAGTATATATCAAAAATGTGTGGAACTAACGCTCCGCACGTATCCTACATAAGAAAGGTGGCTTGCAATATGGCTAAGATGACCGTTCTGAACGACAGATGCAAGGGTTGCGGCCTCTGCGTTTCCGCTTGTCCGAAGCAGATCATCAAGATCCGCAAGGATATCCGCACACCAAAGGGCTACTGTCCTGCCGAATGCTCCGATCAGAGCAAATGTACAGGCTGTGCCGTTTGCTACACGATGTGCCCCGACTGCGCTATTATCGTTGAAAGATAAATTCTGAAAGGAATGAGAACCAATGGCTAACGAAAGAATGCTTATGAAGGGCAATGAAGCCCTTGCCGAAGCGGCTGTACGGGCAGGCTGCAAGTGCTACTTCGGTTACCCCATCACTCCCCAGACGGAGATCGCCGCTTATATGTCAAAGCGTATGCCCAAGTGCGGCGGCGTGTTTTTACAGGCAGAGAGCGAGATCGCCGCTATAAATATGGTATACGGCGCTGCCGCAACAGGCGTGCGCGCTATGACCTCCTCCTCTTCCCCCGGAATTTCCCTTAAATCCGAAGGTATCTCCTATGCGGCAGGCTGCGACCTGCCCTGCGTTGTGGTAAACGTTCAGAGAGGCGGTCCCGGTCTTGGCGGTATCCAGCCTGCTCAATCGGATTACTACCTTGCCACTAAGGCAGGCGGTCACGGTGATTTCTACATACCCGTTTATGCGCCCTGCTCTGTTCAGGAAATGGCTGATTATGCTGTTAAGGCATTTGATATGGCGGATAAGTTCCGCACACCCGTTATGATACTTTCCGACGGTCTTTTGGGTCAGATGATGGAGCCTGTTGTATTCCCCGAGATAACCGACAATGAGCCCGCAAAGGAATGGGCTTGCACAGGTCACGGAAACAAGAGACGCCACAACATCATCAATTCCCTTTACCTCAAGCCCGAAGAGCTTGAGGAGTCCAACAGAGAGCGTTTCAAGAAGTACGAGATAGAAAAGGCTGAGCTTCCCGAGGTGGAGACATATCTCACCGAGGACGCTGAGATCATCGTTACAGGCTACGGCGCTTCCGCAAGAATTGTCCGCTCCGCTGTAAATGCCGCAAGAGCAGAGGGCATAAAGGCAGGTATGATAAGACCTATCACCCTGTGGCCCTTCCCCGAAAAGGCTTATGCGGACACAGTGGAGACCGCTAAGGCTTACCTTGTTGTAGAGCTTTCAATGGGTCAGATGGTGGACGATGTAAGGCTTGCCACAAGCTGCAAACGCCCCGTTCGCTTCTTCGGAAGAACAGGCGGAGTTATCCACACTCCTGCCGAGATACTCGCTCAGATAAAGCTTATAGCTAAGGAGGAACTGAAATAATGGCTATTTATCAGAAGCCTCACGCTCTTGAGGATATCAGTATGCACTTCTGCCCCGGCTGTACTCACGGTATCGTTCACCGTCTTGTATGCGAGGTAATTGACGAAATGGGCATTGAGGGCGACACTATCGGAATTTGTCCCGTCGGCTGCTCGGTAGTTTCCTACGACTACTTTGCCTGTGATATGATAGAGGCGGCTCACGGCCGTGCTCCCGCTGTTGCAACGGGCGTTAAGCGTTCAAGACCCGACAAGTTCGTATTTACATATCAGGGCGACGGCGACCTTGCCGCTATCGGAACCTGCGAGACCGTTCACGCCGCTACAAGAGGCGAGAACATCACCATAATCTTTATCAACAACACCATTTACGGTATGACAGGCGGTCAGATGGCTCCCACCACTCTCCCCGGTCAGGTAACTCAGACCACTCCCTTCGGACGTGATCCCAAGGTCGCAGGATATCCCGTAATGGTATGCGAAATGCTCTCACAGCTTACGGGTACTGCTTATGCGGAAAGAGTTTCCGTTGACTCCCCTGCACATATCAATGCGGCGAAAAAGGCTATTCGCAAGGGCTTTGAGGTCCAGAAAAACAAGCAGGGCTTCTCTATTATTGAGGTGCTGTCCACCTGCCCCACAAACTGGGGTATGACTCCCCAGGAGTCTATGGAGAGAGTAAGAACGGAAATGATTCCTTACTATCCTCTGGGCGTTTACAAGGACATCACCGCAGAAAACAAGTAAGGGAAAGGAGAATACGTGATGACCAGTGAAATTCAGCTTGCGGGCTTTGGCGGACAGGGTATTCTTTTTGCGGGAAAGGTGCTTGCATACTGCGGTATGCTGGCTGACAGAGAGGTTTCCTGGCTTCCCTGCTATGGCCCCGAAATGAGAGGCGGCACCTGCAACTGCTCGGTATGCCTTTCCGATGAGCCTATCGGCTCTCCCGTTGTTAATGACCCCGACCTGCTTATTGCTATGAATGAGCCTTCTTACACCAAGTTTATCGGTGCTGTGAAGGCGGGGGGATATGCTTTTATTGACAGCACTCTTGTGGACTCTGCCAATGCACGGAGCGATATCCACGAGTTCAGAGTTCCCGCAACAAGGCTTGCGGACGAAAATGAGCTTAAAGGCGGCGCTAACATTATCCTCATAGGAAAGCTCATCAAGGAGACGGGCGTTATCTCTATGGACGATATCGAGGCGGCTATCAGAAAGATAGTTCCTGCGAAAAAGGCGCAGCTTATTGAGAATAATCTGAGAGCTATCAAGCTTGGGTATGATTATACGGAATAAATAAAAAAGAGGAGAAGCGGTGGCTTCTCCTCTTTATTTACAACGGCTCATAGTTCTGTTTTCAAGGCTTTGCGCCTTTAATTTTTGTCAAGGGCTTTCATTAACATTCCCGCTCCGTCGCCAAAAACGGCGGATTTTTTATATTTTGAAAAAATCCCAAAAAAATTTTCCAAAAAAGCTAAAGTTTTTGGAAAGCCTGCCGATATATATAACAGAAGCGAGGGGAAAAGGAAATCCCCCGAGGGCAAGATGCCCGGGACGGTCGCTCAGAGCCTAAGTTCGGCGGACGGTCTGAATCGCGATAGGAACGAAAACCGACAGACAGGCAAAATCAATAATTTAATCAGGAGGATTTTATTATGGTAGTACAGCATAACATTTCTGCAATGAACGCGAACAGATACTTCGGTATCAACAACTCCGGTCTTTCCAAGTCTCTCGAAAAGCTTTCTTCCGGCTATGCAATCAACCGTGCAGGCGATAACGCTGCAGGTCTCGCAGTTTCCGAGAAGATGAGAGCTCAGATCTCCGGTCTTACACAGGCTTCCAAGAACGCTGAGGACGGTATCTCAATGATCCAGACCTTTGAAGGCGCTCTCCAGGAAACAGATTCCATTCTCCAGAGAATGAGAACTCTGGCTGTTCAGTCCGCTAACGGCACATATCAGGACGATGTTGACCGTGAGGCTATCCAGCTCGAGTTTGATCAGCTCAACGACGAACTCAACCAGATTGCTGATACAGACTTCAACGGCGTTATCGTTCTTAACGGCGGTCAGATGGCTGACGGTACTAAGGCTGTTGGTAGTGTAATTGACTACACATCTGGTGTTAAGGCACCCAAGGAACTTACTAAGGATGATGTTGTTATTGGTGATGCAGCATATGCAGGTTCCAATGATGAAACAGTAACCTTTACCGCTACTAAGGATAAGTCCGGTAATGTTACTTGGAAAGCAAGTTCCGGAGCACTCAAGACCCTTACAGACAAGAAAGAGGGCGGCTTTGAATATGATGGTGCTGTATTTGCATTCGATACTGATCAGGTAAATACAGGCGACACTATTACAGTTAACTTTACTAAGAATCAGGCAGCTGTAGCAGGTAAGGCTCCTGCAGCTCTTGGTTATTCCAACAGTAATGCTAAGGCAGCAACATCACTTGCAACAGCAGTAACAGCTGGCGGTGGTGCAACACCTGCTTCTGAGTCTGCAAGAGATGATATCAATGCTCTTCAGGGCGCGAAAATTGCTTATGAAACTGATGCAGATGGCGTAGTAACTAAGGCAACCCTTACACTCGCAGATGGTACTACAGTTAATTCTACTGATAATGCTGCAGCAACTGCTACTTCAAAGTACGGCATTAAGGTAGATGCTGGTGCAATAACTGTTAGCAGATGGGACGCTGATGCAACAACTGCAGCTTCTGCAGACGTTCTTTCAATTGCAAAGGGCGGTGCCATCACTAAGACTGATGCTGCTAATCAGACAGGCGAGCTTACAATTGCTTTCTCTGATGCCAAGTTTGCTAACAAGATTGCTGGCGATATCGAAGTTGAGGCAACAAGAGTTTCCAAGGCTGACTCTAATAATGCATCTACAGCTACAATGACATATGCTGATAACATTACTCTTCAGACCGGTGCAAGAACTAAGGACAGCGTAAACTTTACATTTAATTATCAGTCCAATGGTCTTGGTGAGCTTAAGGCAGACCTTAACTGCTCTGCAAGAGGTCTTGGCACAGACAAGCTCTCACTTGCTACTCAGAAGGACGCTAACGCTGCTATCGACAAGATCGACAACGCTATCAACAAGGTTTCTATGGTTCGTGCAAGCTTCGGTGCTATGCAGAACAGACTGGAACACAAGATTGCTAACATCGATACTAATACTGAGAACCTCACTGCTGCTGAGTCTCGTATCCGTGATACCGATATGGCTAAGGAAATGACCAACTTCACAAAGAACCAGATCCTCAGCCAGGCTTCTCAGGCAATGCTTGCTCAGGCAAACCAGCTGCCTCAGGGCGTTCTCCAGCTCCTCGGCTAATTTGGTTTTTCCAAAATCGGCTTAACGGCTTAGAGAATATCATAAGCGGCATATCAGCCGCCGCTCCCTCAAGGGGGCGGCGGCTTTTGTTTAAATTATGTTTACAATAAGGGAGAGTGCATTATGGAGTATTATTGCATACAGCCTAAGCTTTACAGTGAGTTTCAGTGTATGGGAAATAATTGTCCTGACAACTGTTGCCACGGGTGGGGACAAATTATATGGACTGAAAATGAATATGATAAGCTTTGCAGCGCAAGCTGCTCGGATAAAATAAAAGAAAAAATCGAAAAAAGTTTTATAAAATGTGGGAAAGACTGGATAATTAACTACTCTAATAATGGGTATTGTGCATTTCTTACAGAGGATAGAATGTGTAGTATTCAACGTGAATTGGGAGCCGAATATTTATCTTCTGTTTGCAGGGAATATCCGAGATTATTTTATAATAATAAAAACTATATCTTACGAACCTGCAATTCTTCCTGCTACCATATTATGGGAATGCTTATAAATAAGGAAGATATAATGACTATAGACCCCAAAATTGAAAAAATAAATAATATTAACCAAATTGCTGGATATCATTCTAACAAGGAAACGGAAAAAGCTAAAAATCCTATATTGAAATACAGAATAGACATTTTTGAATTTTTTTATAATATAATTGCCGACAATAGCCGCAGTGTTGAAGTGGCTCTCACTCTCGGGGCTCTTGCGGCTCAGCAAATATCAAAATTTGAAGAAAAAAAACAGTTTGATAAGATTCCAATGGTACTTGAAGCTATAAAGCCTCAACTCAATGACCCCGAACAGCTTAAAAAGCTTGAAGCAATACAGCCGAATTATACTCTTAAATTTAGCTTTGTTAACAAATTGCTTGGTAATATGTATGATTGTGATTTTGGATTTGATTCTCTAATTTCACAAGGACAGCCAAGCAAAGAAAAATATGATATAGGTCTTAAAAAGTTTGAAGAGGAATTTGAAAACCGTCCCTTTGCTCTGAGAAATATTGTGCTTAACATTTTAACGGAGTATTTTATTTCTGTTTATGATAAAAACAAAACGGTTTATCAAAATTATTGTTATATAGTAGCGTGCTTTGCTTGCATAAAGTTAGCAGCCGTTTCAATATATTTTAGAAACAAAGAGCCAGAAAGGGATTTCAAAATAATTTCCTCTTCGATATGCCGAATGCTTTGTCACAACAAAGCCAATGTTGGAAGTGTTCTCCAATATCTTAAGGAACATAATTGCACATCTCCTGCACACCTTGCTCTGCTTATAAAATAACTGCAAAGCCCCCTCGGAAAAAAGGGGGCTTTGCTTATTCAAACTCCCGAAAAATGCTGTCGGCGCATTTGTGGAGATCGTCTTCGGAACGAATTTCCTCCGAGCGGAGCATAATTCCCCCCTGAACGTAATCGGGGAGAGAGCCGAAAAAGTTTTTGGCTTCGGTGCTTGTCTCAAGGAGAGAGTTCAAAGGATTTTGCTTCATAGCACATCTTCCTTTCATATTGTTATATGAAAATTATGTGCAGGAACGGGCGTATTATTCTTGACGGAGAGATTTGTTTGTGTTATAATTTAAAAAAAACGGAAAAGGGGAACGGCTATGACGGCGGAGGAAAAGAAAAGGCTTGCGGAGTTCGAGCGTGACATTAAAAAAATGCAGAAAGACCACAAGGAGACCTTTGCGGAATTTGAGCCGAAAAAAAGTCTGCCCCGACGAATAGGGGACAGGCTGAAAAGCATTTTTACTCCACGATCACGGTAAAAGGACCGTCATTTAACAGGGACACCTTCATATCCGCGCCGAAAATGCCCCTTTCGGTGTGAACGTATTTCTCAAGCTCCGAGCAGAAGAACTCGTAAAGTGGTTCGGCAGTTTCGGGACGTGCCGCATTGATGAAGGAGGGGCGGTTGCCGTGAGAGCAGTCGGCATAAAGGGTGAACTGGGATATGCACAGCACCTCGCCGCCCACGTCTTTAAGGGACAGATTTATCTTGTCATTTTCATCGGAGAAGATACGTAAGCCGCCTATTTTCTTTGCAATGCGAATGCAGTCCGCTTCTGTGTCGCCGTCGGTAAAGCCTGCAAGGATAAGAAAGCCCTTTCCTATGCTGCCCACCACTTTTCCTTCGACTTCTACGGACGCATTTGTAACTCTCTGTATAACTGTTCTCATATTCTTGCCCTTTCACAAAAAATTCGGGATACTTCTGTCTCACAAGACGGGAGTACCCCGATTTTTTATCAGTATTTGCTGTTTACGTTTTCAAAATCATCATCGAGATAGATGTGCTTTTGCTGCTTCGGTGCCTGGGTAGCGGTCTCCGTCTCGGAGAAGTCCACGGGAACGAAATCATTGTCCGTATCTGCGGAAGGCTCATCATAGGAAGCGCTGCCGCTTTCGCTTACATAATCATTGAATGTTTCCGAGTGATCCTGCTCGTATGATGTTGTTTCGTAAGTTTCGTCCGAGAAATCCTCGGCAGGCTCATCGTCTATCTTGAAATGCGCCAGGAGGTTTCTCAGTATGCCCGACTGACCCGAAAGCTCCTCGGAGGTAGCGGCGGATTCCTCTGCGGTGGCGGTGTTGCTCTGAACAACGGCGGCTATCTGCTCAACGCCTACGCTTACACGCTTTATCTCGTCAGCCTGTTCAATAGAAGCATCGGATATCTTGGAAACCTCGTCAGCAATATCGCCTGCGTTCTTGATGATCTTGTCGAGAGTGCCTGCGGTTGCGTGGGCGATATCTGCGCCGCGCTTAACGCTTTCAATGGAGTTTTCAATAAGTGAAGTGGTCTGGCTTGCGGCTTCTGCGCTCTTTGCGGCAAGGTTTCTTACCTCGTCTGCAACTACCGCAAAGCCCTTGCCTGCTGATCCTGCACGAGCAGCCTCAACTGCGGCATTAAGAGCAAGGATATTGGTCTGGAAAGCGATATCGTCAATGACCTTGATGATCTTGGATATCTCGGCGGAGCTTTTGTTGATGTCGTCCATAGCGGAGAGCATTTGCCCCATTTCCGTGCCGCATTCCCTGATCTTGTTGCCTGTATCGTTTACAACCTGCATAGCCTTGCCTGCGGAATTGGCGGTGTTGTTTACCTTAATGGAAATGGTGCTTATCTGCTCGGTGAGACGGTCGATGGAAGCAGCCTGCTCGGTAGCGCCCTGTGAAAGAGTCTGAGCGCCGTCAGCCACCTGCTTGGAGCCGTTTGATACCTGGTCGGAGGCAATGTCGATATTGCGGAAGGTCTCCTTCATAGAGACGGTAACATCGTTATATTTCTTGCTGATAAGTCCGAAATCGCCCTTCCAGGAGGCAGGGAGCCTGTAGTTCAGATTACCTGCGGCAACCTCGTCAAGACCCTTGTTTATCTCGTTGATGACCTCGTTCAGGTGAACAATGGTGTTCTCAAGGGTGTTGCAAAGCTCGTCAAACTCTGTCTTTTCCGGAAGCTTTTCGTTAAATGTGTGAACGTCGCCCCTGTCGATAGCCCCGAGACGCTCCTCCACCTTTCTTATCTGTGCGGTTATGTACCTTCCGAAAATGGTGGAGATAACTGCGAATGCCGCCAGCCCTGCCAGTGTAAGTATTATCTGCAGGGGAATGTTGTCGACCAGCATTGAAAATCCCACCAGCGTGAATACTACTATTACCGCAGCCGTGACGTACACGAGAGTCATTTTTCCTGCGGCAGTTTTTGTCCATTTTCGCTTTTTATCCATAAGGAAGACTTCCTTTCAGTAATTGTCCCCGAATATCGCCATTTTGCGACGGGAAATATTATCTAATATTATACCATATCGCTCCCGTAAAATCAATAGCTTTTTATAAATTTGGATAAGGAATATAGGTATTCGCATTTTTTTTGTGACCCATTGACAAAAAAAATTAAAGCGGCTGTGCAAATATACTTGAAATGGCAGGACGGGTGTGTTATAATAAACTCAAAGACTGCATTACAGAAAGGACTTGTCAAATGGATCTGTTATATGAAATAAAAAGCTCCCTGCTGACGATCTTGCCTCCGAGCATTTTTGATGTTCTGGATATCGCATTGCTTGCCGTACTGATCTATTATATCCTGAAATTTATGCGGCAGAACCGTGCAGGCGGGCTTTTCAAGGGTCTTGTGGTCATAGTGGCGGCGTATCTCGTGGCGAAGCTTGTCCATATGAAAGCCCTGGTATTTCTCCTTGAGAATGCGTTCAGCATCGGACTTATCGCCCTTGTGATACTGTTCCAGCCGGAGCTCAGGCGTTCCCTTGAAAATATGGGACAGTCAAAGCTTATGGACTTTACCAAGGGAAACAAGCCTAATCCCTGGGAAAAGCCGATCGAGGAGATCTGTAAGGCTTGCAGCTATTTTGCCGACAACAGCGTAGGCGCGCTTATCGTTATCGAACGGAATGAAAAGCTGGGAGATCAGATAAAGACGGGCACCGAATTTAAGGCAGAGATAAATTCCCTGCTCCTTGAAAATATTTTCTTTATAAATGCGCCGCTCCACGACGGAGCCGTCATAATACAGGACGGAGAAGTTGTAGCCGCAGGCTGCACACTTCCCTCCACCTCGAGACCCGAGCTTGTGGACAAGGCTTTAGGTTCAAGGCACAAGGCTGCTCTTGGAATGAGCGAGAACTCCGACGCTATAATAATAGTGGTATCCGAGGAAACAAGCGTTATTTCCATTGCCGAGAACCGCAGCCTAACCCGGGGACTTTCCGTGGAGGCTCTTAAAATGATGCTTACCGAGAGACTTATGCCCGCAGCAAAGAGCAAGGATAATAGTGTAAGCAAAGAGCCCGCAAATGAACAGAAGGACACAGGCAGCCCCGATAAGGATATCCCGAAGAGCAAGGCTCCTGCCCCTGTTCCTGCTCCTGCACCGGCTCCCGCAAAGCCTGCTGAAATGACTTTCGGCTCGGGACAGAAGGCAACGCTTAGGATAGATGAGAATACCGGCGATATAACTATCGTTGTGTCCGAGGAGATAGGCGTTATTCCCATTAAAGAATTCCGTAACCTCACACGGGGCATTTCGGAAGACGCTATGAAGTCCTTACTTACCGAACAGCTGGTGTCCGACGCTCTTAAAAAGAAAAAAACTGCTTCTGAAGGTGATGATGTCCCCGAGAACAGCGGAGAAAGCATAAGCACCGAAGAAGATAAGAGCGGCTCCGAGGAAAAAATATCCCCTGGCGGAGAAAAATCGGGCGGCGCTGACAAAGGAAAGGAGGGCGACTGATGATAAAAGAAAAAAAGCCGACAAATCCGCAGGATAAAATACAAAAGCTTTTAAAAAGCGCAAAGGACTTTTCTCCCGCAGAGGCTCTGAACTTTTTTACCCAGTGGATAACAAATATTTTCAAGCAGGACACCCATCTGAAAATATTGTCCATTATCGTGGCGATAGGTATCTGGGCGGTGGTATCCATCAGCGTTTATCCCACAATGGAAAGCGTTTACTACAATGTTCCCGTGAAGATATCCCTGGAAAATACCTATGCCGAAGCAAATCAGCTTGACGTCATTACCTCCTCCGCAGAGACTGTCACCGTAAAGCTTTCGGGCAACCGCAGTCAGATAGGCGAGATAAAGGCGGAGGACCTTACAGCGGCGGTTGACGTTTCAAGCGTAATGCTGCCAAGAAGCTACAAGCTTCCGATGAATATCGAGTGTGCAAAATCTGCTGATTTCGATGTCGTAAGCATTGAACCCGAGACAGTATCGGTTTCCTTTGACAAGATAATCTCAAAGGAGCTTACCATTACGCCCCAGCTTGAAAATGTCCGCATAGCCGAGGGCTATATGAGCGGAGACGCAGTGGTAACTCCCTCAACGGTCACTGTGACAGGACCTCAGGATATGGTAAATTCCATAACCAAGGTCTGTGCAAAGGTCTCTCCCGAAAAGGAGCTTGACTCCACCTATGAATTTACCACCGACGAGCTTGTGCTTTACAACAACAATGCGGTGATCTCCGACAATAACGAAATGCTGAGCTTTGACAAGAGTGCATTTGCGATACAGATACCCGTTTTTGTTCGTCAGACCCTGCCTCTGGAGGTAAATATCATAAACGCTCCTGACAAGTTCGATCTGGATTATTTCCGCAGTCAGCTTGTATTCTCCGTAAACGTCATTGATATCGCGGCTCCCAACGACAAGATAAAGGAGCTTAAAAGCCTTAATATCGGCACTATCAATATGAGAGAGGTGGACGTAGGCAGCGTATTTGAATTTAAGGCTGAAAACTTCCTTCCCGAGGGCTATGAAAATCTCACCCAGATAGATACCGTCACCGTTACCTGTCCCAGCGAGGGAATAAAGAAGAAAGCCATTGCCATAAAGGGCAAGGATATACAGTTTGTGAACCGTCCCGCACAGTATGAGTTTGAGCCTGTTTCATCGGGTATGACCCTGTTCGTGGTGGGTGACGAAGAGCAGATCGACTCCATCACACGAGAGGATATCACCGCACAGATCGACCTTATCGACTTTGATATGCAGGAGGGCGACCACAAGATGTCCGTAGGATTTATAATCTCCTCCTATGACAAGGTGTGGTTCAACGGCGGCGACGGAATTGCAACGCCTAAGATAATCGTCAAGGCGTCTGTTGCCGAAGATGAAGTGCTTGAAGAATAGCACATAACATTACATTATTAAGCGGCTCTCCCTTTAACGTAGGTGAGAGCCGCTCAGTCTGTCAAAAAAATGGTATCAATTGTGTAATATGTACAACCCAATATGAAATTTACTTTGTCCAAAACGTTCCACCGAAACATTTTTGAGGGTAAGCTTTCTCAACCCTTTTACCTTTTTTAAGGATAAAGGGGATTTCGCCCTATGCGGGGTGCGGCTCTTTCCCGCTATTTATCCGTTCTGCTCTTTTTTCTGTACTCCGAAGCCGTGCAGCCCACGACCTTTTTAAACTGCCTGTTAAAATTGGAAATATTTCTGTAGCCGCACTCAAAAGCGGCGTCCGCCACGGAAATATCCCTTTCCGAAAGGAGCTCGCAGGCTTTTTTTATCCGTATCTGCCCTAAATATTCCATTGCCCCCACGCCTGCATATCGCTTGAAACAGCCCATAAAATAGCTGCTGCTCAGATGTACCGAAGCCGCCAGCATTTCTATGGTGATGTTGTCAAAGTAGCGGGTGTTCATAAGCTCCAGAGCAGGGCGTATCATCTCGCTTTGCTTGGCGGAAGTTTCCTTTTCGGGGAAAATGTCTCCGCTTTCGTACAGCAGCCAGAAAAGCCGCAGAAGCTCGCTTTTCAGGAGCATATCAAGCCTGGGCGAATTGCCCTTTGCGCAGGAAATGATATTGTCTGCCGTGGTTTTAAGCTCACCGTAATAGATATGCTTCGCTGTGATACGGGGATTTATCCCGAATGACCCGTTTACAAGGGGGCGAATACATTCGGCGGCGCAGCGGTCGCTGTCCCTCGCGCCTGTCATATCGGGGTTGAATACAACGGTGTCGTAAAGCTGACTGAACCCCTGTGCAGGGTAAATGGCGTGGAGGACATTTGGCGGTATCAGAATGATATCACCCTCCTCCGAGGTGAATTTTTTCTCGCCGCAGATAAATTCCGCCCGTCCCGAAAGGATAACGTTCAGCTCAAATTCCGTGTGCCAGTGAAGTGGGACGTTTGCGAAATAATCGGGTATCCTGCATTTGTAATAGCTGTAGGGCACAAGTCCCGAGCTGTGCCGCCTTTTTTCTTCCGAGTCCGCTCTGTTCATTTGCAAGTCACCTTAAAGTAGAATAGTATCATTATACAGTAGAATTTCGGTTGAAATTTACATCATTTTATAGTATTATATCATACATAGAGAGGATTATCAAGCAATTTGGAAATAAATATCAATAATATGAAAGGACGGTCTTTTATGAAAAACAAAAATCCCCTTTGGCTGGACAATGCCGTATTTTACGAGATATATCCCCAGTCGTTCAATGATACGAACGGCGACGGAATAGGCGATTTCCGGGGCATTATCGAGAAGCTGGACTACATCAGGGAGCTTGGCTGCACCGCCATATGGATGAACCCCTGCTTTGAGTCACCTTTCGGAGATGCAGGCTATGACGTTTCCGATTATATGAAAGCCGCACCCCGCTACGGCACAAATGAAGACCTGAAAAGGCTTTTTAATGAGTGCCACAAGCGCGATATGCACATTCTCCTCGATCTTGTTCCCGGGCATACTTCTGTGGAGCATAAGTGGTTCAAGGAGTCCCTCAAAGCGGAGAAAAACGAGTTTACCGACCGCTATGTCTGGACGGACAGCATTTGGGAGGAGCCTCAGGGAATGGGCTGTATCAGAGGCATTTCCGACAGAGACGGCTCCTGCGCCGTAAACTTTTTCTCCCATCAGCCTGCCCTCAATTACGGCTTCTATAAGTGCGACCGCCCCTGGCAGCAGTCTATGGACAGCGAGGGCGCAAAGGCTACCCTTGAAGCGATGAAAGACGTTATGCGCTTCTGGCTTGGAATGGGCTGCGACGGTTTCCGTGTGGATATGGCAGGCTCCCTTGTAAAGCACGACGAGGACGGAAAGGGTACCATAAAGCTCTGGCAGAATGTAAGAGAGTTCCTTGACAAAGAATTCCCCGAAGCGGCAATGGTCTCTGAGTGGGGCGAGCCTGATAAATCCCTGCAGGGCGGCTTCCATATGGATTTCCTGCTCCATTTCGGACCCTCTCATTATAACGATCTTTTCCGCTGCGAGGAGCCGTTTTTCTCAAGCAGAGGAAAGGGCGACGTTTCCGAGTTCGTGAAAAAATATACAGAGAATTACGAGAAGTCCCAGCGAAAGGGTCTTATATGTATCCCCTCGGGCAATCACGATATGGACAGACTTGCCCGTTCCATTCACGGGGATAATCTGAAAATAGCCTTTGCATTTCTGCTCTCAATGCCGGGAGCGCCTTTCATCTACTATGGCGACGAAATTGGTATGAGATACGTGGAGGGGCTTACCTCGGTGGAGGGCGGCTACGGCAGAACAGGCTCCCGCACGCCTATGCAGTGGGATAACACCACAAATGCAGGTTTCAGTTCCGCTTCAAAGGAGCTGCTCTATATCCCTATGGACGAAAGCCCCGACCGTCCCACAGCGCAGGCTCAGATGAATGACAAAAACTCCCTCAGAAGCGAGATAAAGCGGCTCATTGATATAAGACAGTCACGAAAGGCTTTGCAGAGCAGGGGAGACATCAAGTTTGTCTATGCGGAGAAAAACGAATACCCCCTTGCATATCTCAGAGGTTCGGGAGATGAATGGGTGCTTGTTATCATTAACCCTGCAAACAGAGAGGTTTCCTTCGACTGCCGCTTTACCCCTGTGGACACCATATATTCCTTTGGCGGAGAAATAAAAGTCGAGGACGGCAGGATAACCGTTCCCCCCTGCTTTGCGGGATATTTTGAGGTTTGATTGTAAATTAAAACAAATACAGCGTTAATGCCAATGAAGCATTAACGCTGTATTTTTTACTGTTCAGCAGTGCGCTGTTTTAGCGCCGCACCGGGTTCGTCGCCTATCAGCGCCACTCTCTTTCTGTATATCCTTACAAAAAGGATAATTGCCACAACTGCGGAAAGTATTTCCGCAATAGGGAAGGACGTCCATACCAGTGAGCAAAGCTCGCTGTTTTTCCTTGCCAAGCCTGCAAAGAAAAGCGCAGGAGGGAAGATGAACAGAAGCTGTCTGCAAATTGATACTATTAAAGACTCTCCGCCGCCGTCCAGCGCCTGGAAAATGCCCTGGAAAGAAACGTTTGCGCCTGCAAAGATAAAGCTTATTGAAACTATCCTCATAGCGCCTATGCAAAGCTGCTCTGTCTCTCCCGAAAGACCGAAAAGCTGTGAAATGGGCATAGCAAACAGCTCAATGACCGCAAGACCCACAACCATCATTATTTCGGTAAATAACATTCCCCATTTAATGCCACCGTCAATGCGCTTTCTGCTGCCCATTCCGTAATTAAAGGACACAACGGGAGTAATGGCGTCTCTGATACCGAAAGCGATAAACAATACCACCTGCTGAATTTTGTAGTAAAGACCGTAAGCCGTGACCATATTTTCCCCGACAGTTCCGAAAACGATGTTAAGACCGTAGGTCATTGCAGACATAAGCGCCTGAGCCACCACCGCAGGGAATCCAATGGAATATATATCCTTTATCACGGTAAGCGAGGGCTTTATAAAGCTCAGCTTGTTGTCAATTCCCGTGTTCACCTTAAAGTGGAATATAATTGCGGTAATAAATGATACTATCTGACCTGCAACTGTAGCGACCGCAGCACCCTTTACGCCCATTTCGGGGAATGGACCGATACCGTAAATGAGCAGGGGGTCAAAAACGATATTCACAAGAGCTCCAAGTATCTGTGCAATGGTGGAAAAGCCCGAATGTCCCCCTGCCTGGAGCAGCTTTTCAAATAATGAGAAAAACGATATTCCGAAAGAAAATATGCAGCATATCCTCAGATAATCCGTTGCCATAGAGCATATAAGAGGGTTGTCGGTCTGGGAGGAAATGTAGCCTTCTGTGCCGAAGATACCAAAGAGCAAAAATATCACATAGATAACTCCTGCGAGAAATATGCCGTTTCCTGCGGTGCGGCTTGCCTTTTCCCTGTCTCCTGCGCCGAGACTTTTTGCCGTAAGAGCGTTAACGCCCACGCCTGTGCCTATTCCCACAGCCACCATAAGCATCTGCAGAGGAAACGCCAGCGTAAGGGCATTTAGTGCCGCCTCGCCGTTTTCCGCCATATTTGATACAAATGCGCTGTCAACGATATTGTAGACTGCCTGAAGCATCATTGATATCACCATAGGCACGCTCATAGAAAGCATAAGCTTGCCAACGGGTACCGAACCCATTTTATCGGTTTTTTCCATAATATCATACTCCTTTTTTACAAAATAAAAAAAGTGCAGCCAATGATCGGATTTACGCTCATTAGCTACACATCTTGATTTTATTATATCTTTTTCGCAGCGTTTTGTCAAAGGTGATTTTCAACAAAATCATATTACGGACAGAAAAAAGAATTTTGCAGTTTTTACTCTATCTTGTAATTCGGATATTCTTCGGGAGTAAAGAGAAAATCAAAGATGCCCTTTTCCGCCTGCAAACAGGTCTCCAGCACCCCTGCATAAAGCTTCAGCTTGCGGTAAATTCCCTCGTTGTCGGAGGGGAAAAAGGACTTGTCCAGCAAAAATGTGAGCATAGCGATGATCATCTCCGCACTCTCCTCGGGATAATCGGTGCGTATCGAGCCGTTTTTCACGCCCTCCTCAAGAAGCTTTGTGAGAATAGGGGAAATGGTCTTAACGGCAGTCATCATCATCTTCATATGAAGCACAAGATTATCCTGCACGTGAAAATAAACAATGATATTTTTTCTTCTGTCGCTGAATTCCTGCTTTATTACTGAGCGGAAAAGAGCCTTGACCTTTGCAAGGGGGTCGCTGCTGCCGTAAACATCGTTGAAATATTCCTTGATGGCAAGGGCATAGCTTCGCTCGATAACGGCGTTAACTATATCGTCCTTGCTTTCAAAATAGTAGTATATGCTGCCCTTGCCTATGCCTGCTTTTTTGGCTATCATCTCCACAGAAATATCCTTGTCGGAATTTTCGCACATGAGCTCCTCGGCAGCGTCCAGGATCATCTCTCTTTTTTTATTGTCACGCATTGGTAATTTCCTCCGAAATCAGGGCAATACCGAATGAAACCCTTGTGATATTGCCTTATGTTTAGATAATTATATCACAAAAGGAATTTGATTTCAAGATAATATTTTATATAAAATATAAATTGACTTGCGGTCGAAAAAATGATATACTGTAATAAAGTCAACAGTCGACCGCAAGTCGGAACAAAAGTCGAAAAATGATGTATTTTTTTAAATGCATTTCGACCCGAGTTCGATTTTTGCAGAAAGGAAGATGATATTATGAGCGGCGAAATTATCGGAGCAGCAGTGCTTGGAACCGCGGCAGTAGGCGCAGCAGTGTTCACGGGAGCAGCCATAACTCTGTTTAACCGTGTTATCCCCCGACAGGAGGTGCTGAGGGTGGATATGAACGAGTTTGCTGATATGGCTACCTGGGAGGAATACAAGAAAAAAATCGCCCCCAGAGCCGAATGGGTCTTATCTCAGCCTCTTGAGAAGGTAAATGTGACCGCAAGGGACGGTATTAAATTAAACGCTTATTTCCTCAAAGCCGAGGGCGAAAGCAAGGGCGTTGTCATCTGTCATCACGGCTACACCAGCAAGGCGATGGACAATGCTGCCATTTCTGTATTTTTCCACGAGCTGGGCTATGATGTTCTCTTAGCCGATAACAGAGCTCACGGCGAGAGCGAGGGCAAATATGTGGGCTTCGGTATCCTTGACAGATACGACTGTCTTGAGTGGATAAAGCTTATGGATAAGCGTTACGAGGGAAAGAAGGATATTCTGCTCTACGGCATTTCTATGGGTGCTACCACCGTTCTGATGGCTTCAAGTCTTCCCGAACTGCCGAAAAGCGTTAAGGCGATAATTTCCGACTGTGCATTTACCTCTCCCTACGATGTTTTTTCACATATCCTGAAAAGGGATTATCATCTTCCCAAATTCCCCGTTATGAATATAAATGACGCTATCTGCCGCAAGAAGGCAGGCTACGGTTTCAAGGATTATTCAACTCTTGATGCCGTAAAGTCCACGAATGTACCGATACTTTTTATCCACGGCAAAAAAGATAATTTCGTCCCCACCTGGATGACCGAGAAAAACTATGAGGAATGTACCGCACCCAAGGATATCCTTCTGGTGGATAACGCAGGTCACGGCGCGTCCTATTATGAAAATACAGAGCAGTACGAAGCCAAGGTAAAGGAATTTCTGAACAAATACGTTCCCGAGAATTAAAGAGAAAGGAAAATCATTATGTACGAGAAGGAAATTGTCATCAACGGAGCGCCGGTAAAATGCTGGCCGCTCTGCGCCTCACAAAGACTTCATTATTTCACAATGCTTTTCAGCCCTCCCCAGGTGCTTAACATCGGCACAGGTCTTTATGTTAAGGACGATGTGGATTTCGGAGTGCTTAAACAGGCTGTTTACAAGGCATATGAGCGTTTTGACTCAATGCGTCTGAGATTTGTAAAGGACCCCGACAACGAGCAGAACGTGTATCAGTATGTCGTTCCCTTTGAGGACAGAGATATTGAATTCAAGGACTTTTCAACCTGGAGAGAGGAAGCCGCTCACGAGGAGATGTGCCGCTGGACTGCAGTTCCCTTTGAGCCATTCAGCAAGCCTCTCAACAGAGTAGTTCTCATAAAGCTTCCGGGAGGCTATAACGGACTTTACTTGAACGTAAACCATATGACAATGGACTCAAGCTCCATTATCGGCTTTGACCGCTGCGTTCTTGAATTTTACTGTTCTATGAAATACGGCACCGACGCTCTCGCACCTATGCAGTCCTTTATCAAGCAGCTTGAAAAGGACCTTGTTTATGAGGACAATTCTCCCGCAAAGCAGAAGGACGAGAAATTCTGGATGGAGAGAATTTCTCAGAGCGAGCCTATTTTCACAGGCTTCACAGGTCCCGAGTATCTTATCTCCACAAGACGCGAGCTTAATAACCCCGAGCTTCGCAGCGCAATGATGCCCTATGCCGACCCCTCTGCCGCAATATCCGTTTACAACCTTGAGAAAGAGCCTTCAATGCGCCTTATCAAGTTCTGCGAGCTGTATAATGTGCCTATGGCAAGCCTGCTTGCAATGGGTCTGCGCACTGTTCTTTCCAAGTTCAACGGCGATGAGAAGGACATATCTATCATCAACTGCATTGCACGAAGAGGAACAATTTCCGAGAAATACTCGGGCGGCTCAAGAATCCATTTCTTCCCCCTCAGAACTATCCTCGACCCCGAGCTTACCTTTATCGAGGGCATAAGAGCCATTCAGGCTGAGCAGAATAAGCTCTACCGTCACGCAAACTATGACCCCATTGCAATGAGAATGGCTCAGGACAAGCAGTGGAATGTTCCCCAGGGAGCCTGCTATGAGAGCATAAGTCTTACATATCAGCCCCTTACACTCAATCAGACCAAGGAGCTTCCCGACATTCCATATATGAGTAAGTGGTACACAAACGGCGTTGCCAGTCACGCTCTTTATCTTACGGTTATGCACCGCCCCGAGGACAACGGTCTGGGCTTCAACTTTGAATATAAAAAGGCTCTTGTTTCCAAGGAAGAGATGGATTATTTCTACTACTATCTCTGCCGTGTGCTTTTCAGAGGAATTGAGGACGAAAACAGAACTATCGGTCAGATACTTGAAATGATATAAATCTTATGATATAATAGAATATGGAGGATCAGGCAATGCTTGAAAAAATGAAAGAGCTTATCGTTAACTATGTTGATGTAAATGCAGATGATATCACCGAAGAGTCCCGTTTTGTAGAGGATCTGGGCTTTAATTCATACGATTTTATGAGCCTGCTGGGCGAGCTTGAAAACGAGTTCGACGTTACAGTGGACGAAAGCGACGCAATAGATATCCATACCGTAGGCGAAGTTGTCAAGTACCTTGAAGAGCTTAAAAAGTGAGGTACGGTATGAATAAGGAAAGCGTAAAAACTTTACAGCAGCTTGTAAAGGAAGCAGCCGCAGAGTACGGCGATAAGGTGTTTCTGAAGGAAAGACAGGGCAAGGATATTACCCAAAAGTCCTTCAATGAGTTTTATGAGGACGTGCGCCGCATATCCGCATATGTTATGAGCAAAAGGTCCGGTGAGGAGGCTCTCCACGCCGCAGTTATCGGTCCCACAAGCTATAACTGGCTCATAAGCTATTTCGGCACAGTTTCCTGCGGAAGCGCCGCAGTACCCCTTGACGCACAGCTCCCCTGCGAGGAGATATGCGACCTGCTTAACAGAGCGGACGTAAGCATATTCTTCTATGACAAGAGATATGAAAAGATGATACCTGCGGTAAAAGCTAATTGCCCCGAGGTAAAGGAATATGTAAGCTTTGACGATATTCCCGCTCTCCTTGAGGAAAATGCACCCGCAGAGCTTCCCGAGATAGACCCCGAGACCCTTGCGGCAATCGTATATACTTCGGGAACAACGGGCAAGAGCAAGGGCGTAATGCTTCTTCACAGAAACCTTATTGACAATGCAATGTGTCAGGACAACGAAAGCTCCCCCGAGGACGTTGTAATGACCGTGCTGCCCATTCACCACATTTACTGCTTCACCTGCGACATTCTCTGTTCTCTCAGATACGGCGCAACTCTCTGCGTAAACGACTCAATGCTCCATATCCCTCAGAACTTAAAGCTTTATGCACCCACCCTTATGCTTATCGTTCCTATGATAGCCGAGACTATCTATAAGCAGATAAAAGCGGCTTATGCGGCAAATCCGCAGATACCCCTTGCAGCAATTGCCAACAGCGTATTCGGCGGCAGGCTCCATACCATTTACAGCGGCGGAGCATATCTTCGTCCCGAGCTGCAGAAGGCATACATTGATATGGGCATAAATATGGCGCAGGGCTATGGTATGACCGAGTGTTCACCCAGAATTTCCACCGCCGACCCCACCGACCATTCCTGTGCGGGAGACGTTGGAGTTATCGTAAACGGCTGCCGGGTAAAGATCGAGGACGGCGAGATACTTGCCAAAAGCCCCTCTGTAATGGCAGGCTATTACAAGGACGAGGCTGCCACCGCCGAAGCCATTACACCCGACGGCTGGCTCAGAACGGGTGATCTCGGCTATGTTGACGATAAGAACCACATTTTCATCACAGGCAGAAAGAAAAATCTTATTATCCTTGCAAACGGAGAGAATGTATCTCCCGAGGAATTGGAGAATAAATTTGCAGGCAGAGACTTCATTTCCGAAGTGCTTGTTTACAGCGAGGACGATGTTATAACCGCAGAGATATTCCCCAATGCCGAATACTGCAAGGAAATGTCCGCCGAGGATATTGCAAAGCTCTTTGCCGACACCGTAAAGGAAATAAACAAGACTGTCACCTCCGCAAAGCAGATACACCGTCTGCGTATCAGAGACGTTGAATTTGACAAGACCACCTCGAAGAAGATACGCAGAAATCAGTCCGTACAGGGCAAACAAATCTGAAGCAGGCCGTGCCTGCAGCCACCTCGTCAGCGTGTCTTGTGAGGAAATTTTAATTATGTGGCTCGGTACGTTTATCTGCAGTTCAAATCTTAATTTAAGGGGAAGATCAAAATGACCTATGAAGAAATTTTTGCAAAGTCCAAGGAGCATATCCTTTCCCAGGCTCCCGAGGGACTTGAAGGACATCTTGCCGTTCAGGTAAACATTATCGGCGAGGGTCAGGGCGCATTCTACATCGAGCTTTTAAACGGCAAGGTGTATGTTGAGCCTTATGAGTACTATGACCGCGACTGCATTTTCATCATTACCGCCGAGGATTTCCTTGCCATCTGCGAGGGAACCTTAGACCCCGTAGCCGCATTTACCAAGGGCAAGCTTAAAATTGACGGCAGCATTGACAAGGCTCTTGAGTTCTCAAGGATAGTTGAGAACGCAAAGAAAGCCGCCGGTGCTAAGAAGAGCGAGGCTAAGACAGAAGTCAAGCCCGAAACAAAGAGCGAAGTCAAGACCGAAGCAAAGAAGAGCGAAACAAAGACCGAACCCAAGTCACGCAAGAAATAAATACGGCAATATAAAAAAGGCTTGAAGTCTGCACTGAACAGACTTCAAGCCTTTTTTATACCGACAATGAAATTATGTCAAATTATAGTAATCTTTAGTATAACCCCTGTCTGCCGCCTTGAATTATGGGGTTATGGAGGAAAAGCACCTCTGTCTGTACATTTCGGCACATATGAACAATAAATTTACAAAGTGAACATTTGTACAATATTATCTTACAAAAATTTCCATATGGGGAAAATCCCCGTTTTTCAGCCCTTTTTTCATACCTGTTTTTTTGGTGATATTAAAATCCTTATACCGCGCCTGAAAAACAGCCGAATAATTGTCGATTTTGTTCATATTCGACTTAATTGTAAACCAATTACGAAGTATTTGACAATTACTTCCATTCATCAAAATGACGAACTCACTGTTCCGATCAAAAAAATGCAAAAAAACATCGGTTTTAACAATTTCGTAATATAAGTATATTAACAAAAAATCCCCGAAATGCAGTTCATAATTTCAAATCCTGCATTTCGGGGAATATAATACTAATTCTTAATCAACCCATAGACAAATCCTCGGCTAGAATAAGCCCATTCGTCGTCAAGCTCCCTTGCCAGGCGGCAAGCCTGCCTGCGGTCGCTTTCCTAGACTGGACTTATTCTATCTGTCGGCTTTGTCTAC
>JAQYLI010000028.1 GCA_028720105.1 Oscillospiraceae bacterium
CATAATTGATAATCTTATTCTCATTGCCGGTCATCTTACCGTTCACGCTCGTAAGCTCCGCCTTGCTCTTGGAAGAAGTAATGGCTGGATTCATACCTTCTTGAGACTCACTGCAGCGTTTTGAGTTTTGCGGAATCAGGAAATAATTTATCCGGATCATTCAGCTTGAGAATACAGGAATAATCCGAAAAACCGCATTCGGTTATAGATAAGCTTTTGAGGTTTGTCAGATCTGCCACAGGCGAGAGATCGTCGCTGAAGTTGTATTCCAGACCCAGCTCTTTCAGATTTGTGAGATGCTTTATTCGTGAAAGGTCAAATGTTTCTGCTATGTATAAATATTCAAGCGACGGAAGATCAAATCCAAAATCCTCATAGTTATTTATTCCGAACAATGTGAGCGATTTTAAATTCGGCAATGTTTCAAGGACATTTATATCACTTGTATCGGCAAGGGAAGCCATTATGGATATGTTTGTTATGGTTTCCAGTCCTGCTAATTCCGCGAGACCGTCCACAGCTCTGTTGCCTCCGTCTGAAATGTTTCTGATCGTTAAAGAGGTCAGGTTTTTCAGATTTTTGATCTCGCTTATGTCGGTAATCGGTTTGGAATCATTGGTTAAGAGTATTTCTATATTTTCTGAATCAATAGGAAATTCCTTTCCTGCTATAGTTACGGTTTCAGCATTATCCAATGTCTCCTCAACGGCAGAATTATCCTCGGATATTGCCGTTTCCTCCGAAGCACTTTCTGTCAGTGAAATTTCTACATAGTTAAATCCCAAAGATCCGTTTTCTGAACCAAAATACAGTGTTCCGGAATTATACTCATATGTTAAGGCGAGCTCTTTTTGATTTGTTGGAGTACCGAGCGATTTTATTATTTCCTCGAAGCTATTATCCTTTGTCAAGTTATAAACCTTTATATCGTTTTGTTCTAATGCGTCTGAAGTTATAGCCATTGAAACAATGTATGATTCACTATCCTGCTCGACAACAGCCAGACATTGTCCGTTGTATTCTATACACGGATACTTTTGGTCATTTCCTTGAACCTCACCCATTGAATAATCCTTACCCAATTCCTCAATTCTAAAGGGCAAAGATACCTGCTGACCGTTTATTTCAATAATATTTATTTCATCAAAATCGGGATATTCGCCGCTTTCAGATTTTTCTGTTATGGTCTGCGAACTGACTTCACTGTCCGCCAAGCTTGTATCGGCAGAAGTCTGACCGTTTACAGAACATCCCGACAGCGCCATTGCCAAAGCCAAAATCAGGAGCAGGGCGTTCTTTTTTGTTTTTTTCAGAAAATCGGTATGCATTTTTTATCTCCTTTTTTATTAGTAGCATTGTAAAACCAAGTGCGCTTTATCAAAACGCTTCCGTAAGATTTTTTTGTATTTCAATAATATCATATATCCACAAGTTTGTCAATATTTCAGAAAAAAACAGTCAACAAATTTATGTCTCTGCAAAAATTTCAAAACCCCTTGAAATTCCACGAAAAGTATAGTATAATAAAAATACCGTTTATTTTGAAAAAAAGGAGCATAAAAAAATGTACAAGGATATTATTGACACCATTGGCTATGTTGAACAGGTCGATCCCGAGGTCGGCGCAGCTATGGGAAAAGAGCTTGCACGCCAGAAGAGAAACCTTGAGCTTATCGCCAGCGAGAATATCGTTTCCCCCGCAGTAATGGCGGCTATGGGCAGCGTTCTCACCAACAAGTACGCAGAGGGCTATCCCGGAAAGAGATACTACGGCGGCTGTCAGGACGTTGACATCGTTGAGACCATTGCTATCGAAAGAGCAAAGAAGCTTTTCGGCGCAAACTTTGCCAACGTTCAGGCTCACTCGGGCGCACAGGCAAACACCGCAGTTTATGTGGCTCTCCTCCAGCCCGGCGACACCGTTCTCGGAATGAGCCTTGCAGACGGCGGACATCTTACCCACGGCTCTCCCGTAAACATTTCGGGCAAATACTTCAACTTTGTTTCCTACGGTCTTGATGACGAAACAGAGATGATAAATTACGACACAGTTCAGAAGCTTGCAGAGGAGCACAGACCTAAGCTTATCGTTGCAGGTGCATCTGCATATCCCAGAGCAATTGACTTTGAGAAGCTTTCTCAGATCGCTAAGTCCGTAGGCGCATATCTTATGGTGGATATGGCTCATATCGCAGGACTCGTTGCCGCTGGAATGCACCAGTCACCCGTTCCCTATGCGGATATCGTTACCACCACAACTCACAAGACCCTGAGAGGTCCCAGAGGAGGACTTATCCTTACAAATGACGAGGCTCTCGCAAAGAAGATAAACTCCGCTATATTCCCCGGCACACAGGGCGGTCCTCTTATGCACATCATCGCAGGCAAGGCTGTATGCTTCGGCGAGGCTCTCAAGCCCGAGTTCAAGGACTACGGCAGACGCATCGTTGAGAATGCGCAGGCTCTTGCAAAGGGACTTCTTGACAGGGGATTCAACCTTGTTTCGGGCGGCACAGACAATCACCTTATGCTTGTTGACCTCCGTCCCTTCCACATTACAGGCAAGGAGCTTGAGAACCGTCTTGACGAGGTCTACATCACCGTTAACAAGAATGCTATCCATAACGATCCCGAAAAGCCCTTCGTTACAAGCGGCATAAGAATAGGCACACCCGCCGTTACCACAAGAGGTCTCGGCGTAGAGGAAATGGAAAAGATCGCAGAGTACATCTACCTCTGCGCTACCGATTTCGAGAACAGCGCCGATGCTATCCGTGCAGGCGTTACCGAGATCTGCAAAAAGTTCCCTCTTTACGAATAATAGCTTTTGACTTCGGGGGCAGGAGGCGGCGGTCTTCTGCCCCATTCACATTTTTATTTATTCTTTATTCTTTAAAATTGCCGAATGACTTCCCGAATTTTAAACATTGCAGAAGGCATTATTGTAAAGGAGGACTTGTTATATGAACAGAATTACAATAAAATGCCCAAAGTGCTGTAATTGTTTTGAGGCTGATCCTGATTCGGACACGTTTTTTTGCAGTTGCTGCGGCTGTGGATATAGAATATTGCGTGAAGATCAAAGTGATCCTGCACATCCGCAGAAAATCAGAATAATGATGCTTGAACAGGAAGAAAAAAAGAAGGCTCCGATAAGTATTGGCAACAAGGGAGCATTACTGATAGTTTTGATAGCTTTCATTATATGGATATTTATTTTTTTGATACTTAATTCATAATCAAAATATTCAGAAAAAAGAATAAAGAATAAATAATAAATAAAAAATAATAAAGAATTATTTTACTTACTATTATTTGAAAGGAATGAAATTAAATGCCCTCACCCCTTGCGGACAGAATACGCCCGAAAACACTTGATGAAGTCGTGGGACAGCGGCATCTGCTTGACAAAGGCAGATATCTCAGACGGATAATCGACGGGGGAAATATCCCCAATATGATATTCTACGGACCCTCGGGTGTGGGCAAGACCACCGTTGCCCGAATAATCGCCGAAAACTCGGGAATGAAGCTCCATAAACTGAACGGCACCTCCGCAGGCATTGCCGATATCAAGGACGTTATTGCCGACACCTGCACCATTGACGGAATGAACGGCGTTCTGCTCTACCTTGACGAGATACAGTACCTTAACAAAAAGCAGCAGCAGTCTCTCCTTGAATATATCGAAAACGGTCAGATAACTCTCATTGCCTCCACCACCGAAAATCCCTATTTTTATGTGTACAACGCCATTCTCAGCCGAAGTGCGGTTTTCGAGTTTAAGCCCGTTACCGCAGAAGATGTTATCCCTGCGGTGGAGAGAGCCTTTCGTGTGCTTTCCGAGGAATCCGGTGTGAAAATTAAGGCGGAAAAGGGTGTCAGCGAGCATATCGCAAGGGGCTGCGGGGGAGATGTGAGGAAGTCCGTCAGCGTGTGCGAGCTTTGCTTTCTGGGAGCGGAAAACAACGGCACAGAAGCCATTGTCACCTTAGATGAAGCCAAAGCGCTTACCCAGCAGAGCAACAACCGCTACGACCGTGACGGGGACGAGCATTACGACATTCTCTCCTCTTTGCAGAAATCCATTCGGGGCAGCGATGAAAACGCCGCTCTCCATTATGCCGCAAGGCTTATTGAAGCGGGGGACATAATTTCCCTCTGCCGCAGACTTCTCGTTATTGCCTCGGAGGATATCGGTCTTGCCTATCCCATGGCGGCGGTGGTGACAAAGGCGTGTGTTGACAACGCATTGCAGCTGGGACTTCCCGAGGCACGTATCCCCCTTGCGGAAGCAGTAATACTTCTTGCCACATCGCCAAAGTCAAATTCGGCGGAGGCTGCTATCGACGCAGCCCTTGAAGATGTCCGCACAAAGGAATGCGGCACGCCCCCAAGACATTTGCAGAACAAGCACTGCGACAGCACCGACGCAGATGTGAAGGGTCAGCATTATCTGTATCCCCACAATTATCCAAATCACTTTGTCTCACAGCAGTATCTTCCCGACCCCATAAAGGACAGAGTGTATTACAAATTCGGTGACAACAAGACCGAGCAGGCGGCGTATGCATACCGCAGGCATATTCTTGAAGAAAATGAGAAAAAGTCAAAGTAACGCGATTTTTTAGAATATGAAAATTTGCAGTGCGGAAAAGCATAATTAAGAGATCATTGTGCAATTTTTTTGATTATATTTTCTGCTTGATTTATCAATCGGATTGTGATATAATATTATGGCAATTTTAAAATGAGGTCAAAGCTTGATGATGAGAGGTGGGAAAGTGAAAAAAACTGTTCTTGCTGTGCTTTCGGCAGGTGTGCTTCTATGCGGCTGCAAAGAGGAACGTGCGCCCATGCAGCAGCTTCCTCCCGAGCATACCACGGCTAAAACATCATCTACATATACGGGCACAACGGTAGATTTTATTTATGTTTCCACTTCCGTCACTCCACGGCGTCCGACAAATGCACTTGAAATGCCCGATTTTCCGGAAATTGACGGTGATCCCTTTGACGACAGCTTTTACGGGCTTTTCACAGAGGGAGCGGGGGAGCAGGCAGAAGTCAGCTTTCCCGAAATCTCGTCAATAATTATTCCCAATGCAGATATTCCCGATATTGAGGACAATTTTTCGGAGACTATGCCGCCCTATGAGACTGCAGACGTGCGATTTACAGAGACCCCCGAAACGGCGGTCACGGAAGCTCCCGACGAGACTGCCGATACTGCCGCCGAAACCGTTACTGTGGGCAGCTTTGCTTCGGAAACAAACCCTTCCGAAAGAACAGAAAGAGCTTCCGTTCCCTCGGAAACCCCTTATGAGACCGATACGGCATCGGTGACATTCTCTTCTGTGGAAAGCTTTGACATAAAGGAATATATGCCTTCGCAAAATGATTATCCCGAGTTTTCCTCGTTCGATATAAACGGCTTGTTTGAGCCATAAATACATCTGAAAGGACAAAAATAAAATGCCTATCAATATACCCGATAATCTTCCTGCCGCCGAAACTCTCAAAGAGGAAAAAATATTCTGTATGACGGGCACTACCGCCGCTCACCAGGATATCAGACCTCTGAGGATCGCCATACTTAACCTTATGCCAAAAAAAATCGAGACGGAAACACAGATACTGAGACTCCTCAGTAACACCCCCATTCAGGTGGACATTGAGTTTCTGCAGACCGCTTCTCACGTTTCCAAAAACACTCCCGTGTCCCATCTGAACAAGTTTTACACCACCTTTGATGAGGTCAAAGAGCAGAAATTTGACGGACTTATCATTACAGGCGCCCCTGTGGAGCAGATTGAATATGAGGAGGTGGATTACTGGGACGAGCTTTGCAGTATAATGGACTGGTCTCTTACAAACGTATTTTCCACCTTCCACATCTGCTGGGGAGCACAGGCAGGACTTTATCACCATTACGGAATTCCCAAATATCAGCTTAAAGAGAAAATGTTCGGAATTTTCCCCCACAAGATAGAGCTGCCCTTTCACCCCCTTATCCGCGGCTTTGACGAGACATTTTTCGTTCCCCATTCCCGCCATACGGAGGTAAGACGGGAGGATATCGAGAAGGTGGGGGGACTTGAGATACTTACCTCCTCTCCCATTTCGGGCATACACATTGTGGGAGACAAATCCCAGCGGCTTTTCTTTGTAACGGGTCATTCGGAGTATGACCGCTTCACTATCCGCGACGAATATATGCGCGACGTGGAAAAGGGTCTGAAAATAAATATGCCCTACAATTATTTCCCCTATAACGATATCGGTCAGCCGCCTCATTTCAACTGGCGCTGCCACGCAAATATGATGTTCTCAAACTGGATAAATTACTGCGTTTATCAGGAAACTCCCTATGATCTTGACAAGCTTACGCCTGTGGTCATAGAAAAATAAGGAGGTCGCCTATGCCCCCATTTGACAGCAGGATAATTTCCGATTATGTGGTGGTCGACCTTGAGACCACGGGACTTAGCCCCGAAAATGACAGGATAATTGAAATTGCGGCGGTGAGAGTTATAAATGACACTGTTTCGGACACATTCAGCACACTTGTTGACCCCCATCGGCACATTGACAGGTACATTACCGAGATAACGGGAATAGACGACAGTATGGTAAAGGGCGCTCCCGATATCGGAGAGGCTATGCCGCGTTTTCTTGAGTTCTTGGGAGATATGCCCATACTCGGGCATAATGTTATCCGCTTTGACCTGCGTTTTTTGCAGGCGGTTTCCGATTTAGAGGTGTTCTGCGTTGACACTCTCGATATTGCAAATCATATGCACACAGGCAGCTATGGAAACAGTCTCACAGCTCTCTGCGCCCGTTTCGGCGTAATTAACGACAATGCTCACCGCGCTCTTTCGGACTGTCTTGCCACCCACGGCGTTTATCAGAAAATGAAGGAGCATTACAGAAACAACGGGGCATATTTTACAATGGCAGTTTCCTGCGGCAGAAAGACTTATCAGGAAAATATAAGGGCAAAATGCAGGCGCGGGACTGTTCTCACCGCAGAAAAGGACGCTAAAGGTTCACTTCTCCTTTCCGCCTGCGGTAGTCCCGTGGGAACAGTTTCGGGAAGCAGACAGGCAGAATTTGAGGAGAATTTACATCTTGTACGGGAAATAACCGTTTCAAAGCTTACGGAAAATGCCAAAGGCAAGCTTCTTTTGGGGGCGGAAGTAAGGCTGGGTGAAAAATGAAAGAAAAGGTATATGAATTTCTCAGAACTATACCCAAAGGCAGGGTAGTTACATACGGACAGATAGCGGAACATCTGGGAAATAAAAAAGCCGCCAGAGCGGTTGGGAACATTCTTCATAACAATCCCGATGAAAATAAATATCCCTGCTACAAGGCAGTGGATAGCAAGGGAAATCTTTCAAAGCATTTTGCCTTTGGCGGAATTGAAAAGCAGAAGGAAAAATTAGAGGAAGAGGGCATTGAGGTCTGTAATTATAAGGTAGATCTGGATAAATATAAAATGCGGTAAATACGGACTCCTTTTTGATAACGGATTATTTATTACATCTGACAAGTGAACTGAAAGGCGGTCATATAAATGAGCGAGGCATTTAAATATGCGGTAAAAGCTCAAGCTTCGGAATTTGTATCCCTCTCCGTCACCTATTCGGGACATCAGCAATGCAGTGCGGCGCAGAAGTGGGGCAAGGGCATACGAGAGCAGTATATTCTTCATTATGTTGTATCGGGAAAGGGATATTACAACACCCCCGACGGCAGCTTTGCACTTTTTCCCGGAGATATTTTCCTTATCCGTCCGCTTACTGAAATAGAGTATTATCCGGATCCCGATGACCCCTGGGAATACCGCTGGGTCAATTTTACGGGGGCTGACGCTGAAATTATCCTCAGCCGAACGGATTTTACTCCCGACTCACCCGTAATGAGCGGCTGCGGAGAGGACATTCTTCATCTTATGGAAATGATAACCGACAACCCGGGGCAGGAGCTGTACAACACTCTTGAGCTTACGGGCATATTATACCGTCTGCTGTCGGTGCTGGTAAAGCGTTCGGGAAATAAAAATCCCACATCAAAGCGATGTGAGGACCGTCATAAGTGCCTGAGAGCCGCTCTTGACTACATTGCCGCAAACTATCCGCTGCCTATTTCCGTTGACGATATTGCCGCAGCGGCAGCGGTTTCCAGAAGCACTCTTTTCAGACTTTTCAGAACGGAGCTTGGTGCCGCTCCCTCGGATTATCTTATTGAATACAGAATTGAACAGGCGAAAAAGCTTCTTTCCGAAACGGATATATCCGTCACTGCCGCCGCCCGTTCAGCAGGCTATGAAAATAACCTCTACTTTTCACGCGCGTTCAGAAAAGCAACGGGAATGTCACCGACCGAATTCAGAAACAGCAGAAGAAATATACATAATAACAATATGTAAGGCGGAGCTATCCGCCTTTTTTATTCTTCGATCTGCTTGCCGAGGAACTGCGCCGCCGCCTGGATAAGATTTTTCTGTACTTCTGTTGCAGTTGCGCTTTCGTCGGAGCTTGGAGCCAGAAAAGCTACTGCACCCGTTACGTCACCCGAGGACAGAATGGGAGTGCAGGCTATGGCAGGACGGTCTATTCCCTCCACGGGAAAAACCTTTGCGTCTTCATCGGAGGAGTAAATGTAGTTTCTGCGGTGCTCGAGAAATTCCTCAAGTCCTTGGGAAACACGCCGCTCGTTGAACTCCTTTTTGCCCACGCCCGCAACGGCTACCACGTGATCTCTGTCAAACACTATGGTGGGACAGTTTGCAAGCTTTGTCATTACCTCAGCCACCTGCGAGGCGGACTGCGCCATTTCGTTGATGGCGGAATATTTCTTGAAGATCACTTCGCCGTCGGAGCTTGTATATATCTCAAGGGGGTCGCCCTCGCGGATACGCATAGTCCTTCTGATTTCTTTGGGAATAACCACCCTGCCAAGATCGTCTATTCTCCTGACAATTCCGGTTGCTTTCATCTTTTTTCGTTCCTTTCATATTTAATTTGGTAACAGTCCGAA
>JAQYLI010000029.1 GCA_028720105.1 Oscillospiraceae bacterium
GTGTCGTTCTCGCTGACGGGGCGGTATTTTCCGTAGCCTGCGGCGGAGAATTTATCGGGGTCGCAGCAGTCGAGGCTCAGCATATAGTTGATGACCGAGCTTGCACGTCCCGATGACAGTTCCCACTCGTTTGCCGAGGAGCTTGCGCTCTTGGCTGTGTGACCGTTCACCTTAATGGCGAAAACGTGCTTGTCAACGGCTCTGATGCCGTCACAGATTATTTCAAGTATGTATTTTCCCTCGTCAAGAAGCGTGTAAGAGTCTCCTGCGAAGAAAACATTGTCTCTGAATTTCATATAAACGCCTGTATCAGCCATTTCCACCGATACCTGGTCCTGAAGCCCCGCGCTTTCAACGGCTTCGTTAAGGTACATATAGAACTCGTCGAAGTCTATCTCCTGGGAATTCTGTTCCTGTTCCTCGTCCACGTAAATAGCCGAGGGGTCGTTATCGGGATTGGGCTCGTCCACCACAACGTTTATTATCTCGCCCTTTCCCGCGGAAAAAGCCTGAGCGATATACTGCCATTTAGTCTCGTCCATAGAGGACATTGAGTAAAGCAGCACGAAGAAGCACAGCAGCAGGGTAACAAGGTCGCCGTAGGTATCCATCCAGTTGGCGCCGCCTCCGCCGCCTCCGCCGCTTTTTCTATGTGCCATTTTTACACCTCCGAGAGGTAAGGATACGTCCGCTTTGGTCGCGCAGATATCCTTATCTGATATATTATAACATATTTCTTTAAAAAACTCTACTGCAATTCACAATATATTTACAAAATGATATTAAAAGTTTTCGGTTAATCTTTGGTTATTTTGTATATTATGCACAATTGAGCAGCAGCAGATGCAAATTATTTCGCTTCTGCCCCTGCCTTGCCCTTGGGCTTGGTGTTCATCGGGAGCATCATTCTGAGCTTTTCCTCAACGTATCTGGGGTTTGCGCCCGAGATGATGGCAAGGGTGCCCTCCTCGACTATCTGTAAGCAAAGAACTTCGCTGTTATGGAGATACTGGAGCTGATTTCCGATAGGAGTAAAGAGAACGTGGGCAAGTAAGCTTCCGTAGAAGGTGGTAACAAGAGCCGTAGCCATAGAGCTTCCGAGACTTGCAGCGGAGTTGGGGTCGGTGGGGTCCATTCGCTTGAGCATACCGATAAGACCGCAGAGGGTGCCGACCATACCGAATGCGGGAGCAACGCCTGCCGCACGGTTGAAAATAGCGATATTCTGGTCGTGTCTGTCGCAGAGGAAGTTGATGGAGTCATCGAGCATTGACTTTACCTTGTCCGAGTCGTTTGCGTCGACAATGAGCATAAGGGCGGACTTCATAAAGGTGTCGGTGCAGGCGTTTGCCTGTTCTTCAAGGGCGAGGATACCCTTCTGACGGGCGGTTTTGCAGTAGTCCACCATCTGTTCTATGTAGCTTTCGGGGTCATACTTGGGACTCATTATGGCAAGTTTTAAGAGCTTGCCCATATTTTTCAAGGTACTCATAGGATAGTTTGCGATGACCGCTCCTATGGTGCCTCCCACAACTATTGCAATGGAGGGAATATCTACGAACCACGCCAATTCACCGCCTGAGACCATTCCGTAAAAAGTCATTCCGACAGCGATCACAAATCCTATGATCCACGCTATATTCATAACAGCAGCAATTCCTTTCGATGAAAAAATCTATATACTATATAATAAATCCTTTGACGGATATCAGCTTGTCGAAAAAGCTTAAATCTTGAGCCAAATAAAAGAAACTAATTACAGAATTTGGCTTCAATACGTACGTTACCGAGCCACAAAACAAGAAAATTATTTCTGTTTCTTAAGCGAGGTGGCTTCAGCGACACGCTGAAATCCTTTTAACGGATATTTCTTTCCTTTTCAAACTCCAAAGTCTTTTGGAGTATCTCGTCCACAGTTTCCTTTACGAAATACCTGTGTCCGTTCTGCATAGTTACGACAGTATCGGGAGTTTCCTCTGCCGTTTCGATGAAGCTTTCGTTGATAAGCAGGGCAGAGCCGTTCACACGGGTAAGCATTATCATGATCTTTTCCCCTTATTTTTTATTTTGCAGGCATTGCCCACAGCCTAAAGCTGTGAGCAGCGCCCTGCAAATAGTATCTTTTAAATTATCTCTTGAGATTTACAAGCTCCTCAAGCATTGAGTCGGAAGTGGTGATAATTCTTGCGTTAGCCTGATAGCCTCTCTGAGTTACGATCATATCTGAGAACTCGTTTGCAAGGTTAACGTTTGACATTTCAAGCTTTGAGGACTGAATTTCGCCTGCGCCGGAGTCGCCGGGGCGCTTGATATTAGCCTCGCCCGAAGCTGCGCTCTGTGCGAAAGCGGTGTCGCCGATCTCGGTAAGACCCTCAACGTTGTCGAAGGTGGCAAGCTCTATACGAGCCAGGGAACGCATCTCACTTGCGTACTGAGCGGTGAGAACGCCGTCAGCGCCGATGGTGAAGCCGTCAAGGTCGGAATACTTGAGAGCGCCGTCGGTCATATCCGCATAAATGGTGTTTCCTCTTGCGTCCTGAGCCTCAAAGTTCTTGTTGACCTGGTTATAGGTATATACCTCTGTGCTGTCAGCAAAGGTTCTTGTGCCGCCCTCATCGGTAACAGTCTGACGGGTGTAGGTATAGGTTTTGCTTACCTTTCCGTTATCGTCCTTGGTGGTCGTACACTTATATGTATAGTAGTTGCCATCATTATCAAGATAAAGGGGTTTGTTTGCTTCGGAAGATGCATCAGGGTCGAAAATAACGCCCTGAGAGTTTACAAACTTGCCGTTAACACTGTAGAGAATATAATCGGAAGCCACCTCAACACCGGGGTCGGGAGTAGGAGTCTCAACATCATTGTCCGTAAACTTTTCAATTCCTCCGATATCCTTGTCGTATGCTATCTGACGGGTAGTATCGGAAGGGTCTGTGCCGGTGAAAATGACCTGAACTCTGGGAGGTGTTGCAGTATCATCGGCAGTTTTGTACTTAGCGGCAACATCGTCAAATTCGATCTTGCACTCAGGCTTGAAGGCGTCCCATACAAGGTCATTTACATTGATGGTGTCAAGGGCATTGGGGGTGTCGGCAGGCTCCTTGTCTATCATTTCGGTGGTGGAATATGTGCCGCCGTCAATTCTCAGGGTGTTCATCGTACCCAAAACAAACTCGTTGTTTGCGTTAACGAGGTTGCCCACGGAGTCAATGCCGAAGTTGCCCATTCTGGTGTATGTAACGCTGTTTATCTGACCATTTCTGTCGAGAGAGCCACACATAAAGAGACCGTCTCCCGCAATGGCGAGGTCAAGAGTTCTTCCCGTATTCTGGAAGCTGGACATTGACATATCCTTGTCAATGGAAGCCACCTGAACGCCGTAGCCCACCTGAGAGGGGTTGTTGCCTGCATATGTGGCACGTCCGCCTGTCTCTGTGCGCTGGTACTGGTAGTAGATATCGGAGAAAGATGTTCTTGAAGCCTTGAAGCCGTAGGTATTGACGTTTGCGATGTTGTTACCGATAACGTCCATTCTTGTCTGGTGGGATTTAAGTCCCGAAACGCCTGAATAAAGTGATCTAACCATTTCAAAAAACTCCTATCGTTTTTATTCGTCAGAGGAATTTTCTCCGTCAATCGGTCGGGAGAACAGCTTTCCGAAAAGGTCCAAGCTTTTTTATCCTCTGTACGTTTGGTTTACATAATTACAGTTGAGTCGATGTTTGTAAAGACGTTGCCCTGCATATCGTCAGCGTCAACGGCAGTTATTACCTTGTTGCTGCGGACGCTTACCACAAAAGCGGTTCTGTCCACGATAACGAGAGCGTCGTCCGAGCCTTTGCTTTCAGCCAGCTCAACGCCTTTTGAGAGTCTACGGAGCTTTTCCCCGCTTAAAACGTCGATGTTGCGCTGATTTATCCTTTCAACAGCGTGGCGTGAGAAATTAACGCCCGACATTATCTCAAGCTGCTCAGCGGTGGTGGGAGTGGCTGTATATGCATTGCCTGCGCCGCTCTGAGCCGCCATAAGGCTTTTAAGCTCTGCCGCAAAGGGACTGTCCGCAGTCTGCGTCTCGGCAGCCTTGTTAGATGTATCCTGTCTCGTCTGTTCGGCAGCCGCAGCGCCTCTCAGCTGCAGATATTCGTTGATAAGCATAATTTCAGTCCTTTCTGAGAGCCGTGTTTACGGAATATTTCCGTTATAACAGCCCGTTATGAAAATTACTGAGCAGGTTTATCTGTTCCAGTACTGGGTTGTTGCGTGCCAAACGGCATACTTCTCGAACTCTTCCATTGCCCTCTTTTCAGCTTCGGTATACTCCTTTGCGTAATGGCGTATAGCAGTCTCAAAGGGATCAAGCTTGCCCTGGAGAGAGCCATCTGTAATAGTGTAGTCGCATATTTCGTCAAGGGTATATCGTCCCGATGTGTAAAGGTATGAAACGGCGGTGGGTCCGATTATCTCAACTCTCTGTCTGCCGTCTGCAAATGTGACTACCTCGCCGAGACGTCCCTTGCCGCACCAGCCGAGGTCCGTTACAGCTCTGCCGCTGGGGGAATAGCAAAGAATGGAAGAGGTGTCGATCTTTGAGTTGATCTCGGTGTTGCCGATAAATCTGATGTCTGTCATTTTAGTTCCCACAGAATCTGCGAAAGCTGCTTCAACGGGATACTGATCTGCGTATTTTCTTGTGCTTGAGGGCATATCGGCAAATGCAGTTTCAGATGTGTACTGACCGAGACTTGTGGACTCCGCCTTGCTGTCGGAAACGCTTACAACTCCCGATGTCTCTCCTCTGTCATAGGAGGAACTGCTGCTCTGAGCCGTATAAGCCGCCGCATTGCTGTCGGAAAATGTGTATTCTGTCTGAGAGGGTGCGCTCTGAGTGGAATATGTACCTGCCGCGCCGGAATAAGGAGCGGGAATTCGGTCGCTTGAAAGACCCGATGATGCCGCAGCCGTATCTACTCTGGCAGTCATATATCTGCTCATATCTCCGAGACGTGAATTGACCTTTGCAGATCTGAGCTCTGCGTCAATGGGGGAGTCATCTTCGTCGGCAGTGTCGTCGAGCATTTTCATAAGAGCGTTGTATGAAGCCTCAGAAGCGTAAAGTGTGCCTGAAACCTCGCCGTTGTTTACTGCGCCTGCGGGATTTTCACCTGCTTCGGCAGTCTGTGTATTATCCGAAGTCATATCGTCGGAAACGCTTTCGGCAGTCTCAGTCTGAGTTTCACTGTTTTCTCCGCTTTCGGTGTTCTCATCGTCCGTATCGGGCTTGATAACATTGGTGATAGCGCTCATCTCATAGGAATACTTGTTGTCGATGGTAACATAGCCGTTGCCGCCCTTGATAACAATTCCTGTGACCTTGCCTGTAACGGTGCTGTCGCCGTCTTTAAGCTCAACAGTCTGACCTACAAAGCTTCTGAGCTGGGTGTATACCGTGCCGTCAACCACGTCGGTAATGCCGTCCGTAGCATAAAGCGAGCCGTTAACAAGTACCTTGCAGCCGTCACTTGTGACCGTAACGGATTCAACTATACCCGTATCGGGAGCGCCCGAACCGTTCTGAACGGTAACAGCCTTTCCGATAAGTGAAGAAGCATAGGTAACTGCATTCTGCTTTGTGAGCTGGGAAATAGCCTCCATCATAGAGTAAGAAGCCATTTGCTGGATAAATTCCGAGTCGCTCATAGCGTTGTTGAAGTCCTGATTTGACATCTGAGAGGTAAGAAGCTTCAGATATCCCTCGAAATCAAGGTAGCTTGAGCTGTCGCTGTCTGTAACGTTGGTGTCGATTTCATTGGTGGAATACTTCGAGTAAACCTTTCCCGATAAATTGTCCGCGGAAAAGTCGTTTACGCTGATACCCATAGTTTCGCCTCCCTGTTAAAGTTAATGTCCGAAGCGCTTTCGTCAGCAGCTTCCGAAGCAGCGTCCGAAGGAGCTTGTCCGCCAAAGGAAAAATGCCTTTCCGAACCGCTTTGACCGTTCTGAGCGCTTCCGTAGAGATCGTCGCTGCCGAAGAGATTTCCGTCTGTAAGACTGCCGTCCGACCGATTTGTAACAATTCGGCTTGTTACCGACAGTTCTTTAAGAGCGATACCTCTTGAAGCAAGCGCTTCAGCAAGCTCAGATGACTTGTTTCCGATAAGCTCCGCAGCCTCGGCTTTATCAGCGGTGAATGTGATCTCAAAGCCCTTGTCCGAGCGTCTGATCTTTATTTCCACGCCGCCTAAGCTTTCGGGATTAAGCTTCATAGAAATTTCTCTTTCGGAGAAACTTTCACGGAAAATGTCCCTGTAAAGGTCTATCTGCCGCATTATCTGAGACCCGATATCCTCCTCACGGGGAATGTCTTCGCCAAGGGGAATATCCGTTACCGCACCCTTATTTTCGGCCTGTGCGGGAATTATTTCCGCACCTGTGTCAGCGGGCAGTTTCTCGTGCCTGTTCACTCTTGCCATAAAGCCCTGCATACCCTGCCTGCCATAGCCGATGTGATCGGTTTCGGGAGCGGGTTCCTCAACAGCTTCGGGAGCTGTTTCTTTTACGGAAGCGTTCAGCTCGTCAGCCAGCTTTCTGCAAAAGCTTACTATTTCCTCGGACTCTGCCTCGGACAGCTTTTCGTAAGCGGTCTTAATGTCCGAAACGAGTACATCGCCGGTATTCTGAGCCTTTGGTTCGTCCGTAATTTCAGACTGAACGGGAATTTCGGGAGCAGCCTTATGTTCGGTATATGCTGTATCCACAGCTTCAGCCCTTTCCTGAATTTCCGTGCCCATATCATCATAGGATACCGTCTGCAGGGGACGAAGCAGGTTCATTCCCTGAACGAGCAATGCTTCATCTGAAAGCTGAGCTTTTTCGGAGTCCTTCTTTTCGGTTTTTTTCAACGAATTTACCATAATACGGCAAATTATCCTTACGATATCCTCGTGAGACTCCTCTGTCAAAATGTTTTCGTCCTCGGAAAGATCAGCCGCCGCATAAAGCAGCTCTGCAAAAGCCTTTTTCTCCTCGGGTGAAACATTTTTCCAAAGTGATAAAGTCTCCTCGGGCAGTTCGTCACCGTCATACTCGGGAAGGATACGTGAAAGCGTCTCTATAAACGCCGTTGCACCCATTTCCGAGAAAACTTCCGTCAGCTTTGCATCCGTGTTTCCTTTAAGAACCTTGGAAAGTATATCCTTGAGCTTCATTTCGGGGGAGATTTCCGTTTCTGCCATCTCGGGAACAGCCTGTATCTGAGATTTCGCAGAATTTGCCATCAGAAGCCCTAAAACAGCGTCAAAGGAGCTGCTCTGAGAACCGTCATCCGCCGAAACGGGGGTCATATCGCCGTCCGAGCCGCCGAAGATATTCATCGCCGCCATAAGCTCCGCGGGCATTGCCATCGCAGTAATTTCGCCCATTTTTATCAAACCTCCTTTCAAAGTAAAATGTATATGTCAAACGCCTGCCGCCGTGCAGAAGAAAACGGCGATATGCATTGTGACCGTGATTTAAACGGCGTTTTCCGCCATAGCCGCCCTTACCGACGCACCGTTCACATATTCCTCGATGAACTGCTCGTCAGCCTTAGCAGCCTTGAAATTGTAGTCCTCAAGCTGTTTTTCCTCAAGCTTTTCAAGGCTCTTGACCTCTTTGGAAGCCTCTGTCACCACACCCAGCTGCTTTTCCACAGCCGCCTCCAGAGAAGCGATAGAAGCCTTTGCGTCCTCTATCTGAAGTCTGAGAGTGTTGTGGTGCTCCTTGAAGATGAACATCTCCATAGCGGAAATGCCTTTCTGCGCCCTGTAGTTGAAGTCGTCCTGCGCCTCCCGCATTTCCTGCTCCAGAGTGGCTTTCAGCTCCATTGCTTCGATTTTCTGAGCGTTTAAGGAAGCAAGACTGTTTTTCTCCTTTTCAAGGATCTGATCCTTGAAATCAAGGAGCTTGTCCAGAGTAAACTGAAATTTCTTCAAAGGAAATTACCTCCTCAAAAAGGCTTAGCTTACAGCTTCCTTCATCATTTTCACCGTTTCCTCGAAGCTGAACGCCTCGTCGGTGGACTGCTGAAGAAATGCATTTATCCTGTCGATCTTCCTGAGAGCCTCGTCAAGAGCGTGATTTGTGCCCTTTTTGTAAGCTCCGATGGAGACCAGATCGGCATTTGCGTAATAAGTGGCAAGGAGATTTCTCATCTTTGCGGCAGCGTCCCTCTGATCCTTGGGAGCAATCTCCGACATAAGACGTGAGACCGAATCCAGCACCTCGATAGCGGGGTAATGGTTTCTCGCCGCCACCTTTCTTGACAGAATGATGTGACCGTCAATGATACCTCTTACAGTATCGGAAATAGGCTCGTTGGTGTCGTCGCCCTCAACGAGCACGGTGTAAACTCCCGTAATGGAGCCCTTTTCAAAGTTGCCCGCCCTTTCAAGAAGCTTGGGCATAGCCGTGTATATGGAAGGTGTATAGCCTCTTGCAATGGGAGCTTCGCCCGTGGCAAGACCTATCTCACGCTGAGCCATAGCGTAACGTGTGAGGGAGTCCATCATCAGAAGCACGTTCTTGCCCTTGTCCTTGAAATACTCGGCAATGGCGGTGGCGGTCATGGGGCATTTGTTTCTCATCATAGAGGGCTGATCGGAGGTAGCAACTACCAATACCGACCTTGCCATACCCTTAGGACCCAGGTCTCTCTGGATAAATTCAAGAACTTCTCTGCCTCGCTCGCCCACAAGAGCGATAACGTTGATGTCCGCCTCCACCTCTCGTGCTATCATACCGAGAAGTGTGGATTTACCAACGCCCGAGCCTGCGAAAATGCCCATTCTCTGCCCTCTGCCGATAGTAAGCAGTCCGTCAATAGCCTTAACTCCAAATGGGATAATATCGTGAATCGCAGGGCGCGTCAGAGGATTGACGGGCTTTCCCGCAATGGAATAGCTTTCCATCGTCTTGATGGGAGCGCCGCCGTCAATGGGGTCTCCCACCGCATTTATGACCCTGCCGATAAGGCAGTCGCCAACGCCGACTTTAAGCTTGTCCCCCGTGTTGTCCACCACCGACCCCGGACCAATGCCCTCAATGTCGGTGTAGGGCATAAGCATTACCGTACCGTGACGGAAGCCCACCACCTCGGCATATATGAACTCGCCCGACCTGCCATTCTTGTAAATGCGGCAGACATCGCCGATGTTGCAGACAGGACCGCTTGCCTCGATGGTCATACCGATGATCTTTTCAATTTTGCCCTGATAGCGGTAAAGCTCAGCCGTTCGCACAGCGTTTCTTACAGCCTTAAAGTCCATCTGCATAACCTCGATCTATGTGTACGGGCAGGGGAGCTTATTCCTCCTGCTCTTCCTTATGTGAGTTTTTCATAATTTCTTTTAAGAAATCAAGCTGAGTTGGGATAGAAGCGTCGATTATCTCCGAGCCGTTGTCAAGAACCACTGTGCCCGGGGGAGCGTCCAATGGGTCAAGCTCTTCCACTTCTATTTCGGGAATGAACGGGATAAGGGACTTTACAAATTCCTTGTCCGTAACAAATTCCCTTGAAGCCTCGCCCTGTGCCACGGATATCTTCACGTAATCGGAATTGCGGAAGCTTTTTGCGGCATTGGCGGCAATGCGGTCAATGACCTCTGGGTCGGTCTTTATCTCGGAAAGAGTGATTTTCTTCACCATATCGAGAACCGTCTCGCAAAGCTCGTATTCGTGGGAGATGTAGTAGGCTTCTTTTTTCGAGTTTATCTCTGAAAGCAGCGCCCCTGCGGTCTCAAGGTACTTCTCGCACTTTTTAAGCGCTTCCTTCCTGCCTGCTTCAAAGCCTGCCTCGAAGCCTTCCTTGCGGGATTTTTCCTTTAGCCTCTCACATTCCTCCTCAGCGGCGGCAAAGACTGCTTTGGTCTTTGATCTGGCGTCCTCGATCATCTTGTCTGCGGAATTTTTTCCGGCGGTCACAATTCTTTCGTAATCCTCGTCCATCTTCTTTTTTCTGGCGGAGATTATCTCGTCGGAACGCTTTATCACAGCCTCGTTGAAACGCTTTGCCTCGTCCTCAAGGCGCTTTGCACGCTCTGCCTCCTGCTTTGCGGCTATCTCCTCGGGAGTAGGCTCGGGGGCTTGCTCCTCGGAAACAGGCTCGGGCTTCTTCTGCTCCTGCTCGCCCACAGGAACGAGCTTTGAGCTGTCGAAGTTATAAACCTTTGATTTAACGATTTTAAGCAATTATCTCATCATCTCCGCCCTTACCGATAACAAGCTCGCCCTCTTCCTCAAGGTGTCTGATAATGCCAACGATACGCTGCTGAGCCTCCTCAACGTCACGCATACGGATATTATGCAGATACTCGATCTCCTGCTGAATGGACTCCTGCATTCTCTGGGGCATATTTGCAAAGAGGGCGGCAGCCACTTCCTCGTTGGAACCCTTGATGGCAATGGAAAGATCCTTTGTGTCGCAGTCGCGGATAAATCTCTGAATGGACATAGAGTCGAGAGAGAGGATATCCTCGAATACGAACATTTTCTTCTTGATCTCTTCCACCAGAACAGGGTCTCTGACGGACAGCTCGTCGAAGATGTATTTTTCGGTGGAGCGGTCTACCTTGTTGAGGATATCCGCAACAGTATTTATGCCGCCTACCTCGGTGGTATCCATAGAAACAACGGAAGCAAACTTTCTTTCGAGAGTAGCTTCTATTGCCTTGACGGTATCTGGTGAAGCGGAGTCCATCTTGGCAATTCTCTCAACTACCTCCACGCGCTTCTCCTTAGGCAGCTCGTTCAGCACAGCAGAAGCCTGCTCGGAGGTGGCATAGGAGAGAATAAGTGCAATGGTCTGAGGGTACTCGTTCTGAACGATGGCGAGGAGGTTTTTGTAGTCGGATTTTCTGACAAATTCAAATGCCTTGGACTGCATAGATCTTGTGATCTTGTTCATAAGCTTGGCAGCCACTTCTTCGCCGAATGCCTTGGTAAGAACGTCTCTTGCGTACTCAATGCCGCCGTCGGTAATGACCTTCTGAGTAAGGCAAAGCTCGTAAAATTCGTTTAATACCGAGTCTGCAACGTTTGCCTCAAGATAGGGGAGACTGGAAACGTCCATCGTCAGGGCTTCCACCTCATCGTTGTTCAGGTGTTTATATACTCCTGCGGCATTGTCCGTTCCGAGAGCGGTTATGACCACAGCAGCTTTTTGTCTTGGTGTAAGTTCAAGCAGATCGCTCATTTATAAACATTCCTTTCGGGGTATAAAGGGAAAACGCTTTTACTGCTCGGGTGGAGCTGCGGGAGCAGGCTCGCTGTTCTTTTTCTTTGATTTGGGATTTTCCTCCTCCTCGTGCATCCAGCTTCTGAGGAGCTGAGCCACGATCTCTGGGCTTGTTCGTGCAAAATCTGTAAGCTCTCTTCTTATGATGGTCTCCTTTGTTTCCACGCCCTCGTCTGAGTTCAGGCTGGGGATATCCACCGCAGGAGATGTTTCGTCTCCCAGGGAGAAGAAGCTTTCCACCAGAGGTTCTCCGTCTGCGGGAGCGTGCTGTTCGAGAAGAGTTCTCTCGAAGGCTTTTCTCTTCTTCTTGCTCTTGGATCTGAGAGATACCAGCACAATAATGAGTATAAGCAGAATTGCAAGCAGTATGGCACCCAGAATAACAAGCTGATTAAGAGTGAGACCGAAGAGGAATGCCTGAGACTCGGCAGGAGCAGCCTCGCCAACCTTCTGGAGGTTGGTAACGGTAACAACGTCCTGAGCCACAGCGGGATTTACCGTAGCCGCATTTGCAACGAGACTTACAAGGTTCTGCCTTGTAGTATCGGGAAGATAATCGGTGTAGATAAGCACCGAAATGGAAAGCCCGTCAATAACATATCCTGCCTTTTCAACCTGCTCCTTGTAGGTGTTTACAAGGTAGGTGTTGGAAACGGAATTTTCCGTCCAGGCACCGTTGTTGCCTGTGGTTCCCTCGGGATAGGTGTCATCGGCATTTGTCTCAACGCCCTGAACTCCGCCCTCAACAACAGTATTTCCGCTTGCCTGCTCTGCGTCGGTGTGCTGGAGCATACCTCTCTCGTCATTGGTAGAAGGGGTGTATCTCGTGTCCTCGGAGACTTTGCTGTCGAAGTTCAGCACCATATTGACAGCCGCCGAGAAGCCGTCCTCGCCGTAAGCGGGGATAAGCAGGGCTTCAATCTTTTCGCGAATCTGATTTTCAAGGTCTGTCTTGAATTTAAGCTTTCTTGTCTCCTCGGCAACAACGTCCGCAGGGGTGTCCTCGGCTAAGAGAAGAACGCCGTAGTTGTCAACTAAGGTAACGTTTTCTTCCTTAATTCCGTAGCTTGTGATAAGGTAGGTCATACCCTCTATCTGCTCGTTTGTGAGCTTTACACCGTCCTCAAGGTACAGCACCGCATTAGCCGACGGCTCCTGTTTGTATGCTTCTATAACGGTATTTTTCTTTTCGGGTATGGTCAGAGTGGCAGTTGCCTCACGAACGCCCTCAAAGGTAGAGAGTATAGCGGAAAGCCTTTCCTCGGCTGCAATTCGCTCATACTGACGCTTTTCAGACTCTGTGGTGAACATTCCAACATTATTTGTGTAAGTGCTGTAGTTAATGGAAGACTTGGGATATTTCTGCATTGCCAGATTCATAGCAATGGCGTTCTCCGTGCCCTTGGGTACAATAATAGTACCTCCCGAGCGGAGAGTACATTCATATCCCGACTCCTCAATGAGCTGAACTATCTCCGCAGCTTCGGAGGTCTCAAGCCCCTCGTAGAGGACAACGTATTCCTTCCTGTTAAGAAGCACCACCGCAACGATAGCAATGATAAGCACCAGCGCAAGACCGCCTATGTAAATGCCCTTGGTTTTGTTCGACTGCCTGCCCCAGTATTCCTTAACAGTGGTTATGGTCTTTTGTACTTTTTCGTTCATTCCCTGTTATTTCCCTTCTTGGAAAGCTGTTACATACTCATCTGCATAATCTGGTCGTAGCTCTGCTGGCAGGCGTCCTTTACCGCCACGAAAGTCTCAACGGCAATCTCAGCCTTTGTGAGGTTGTTGTAAATGGTGTGCAGATCGTCTATCTCGCCCATAACGAGACGTGCGGAGTCCTCGTTAACGACCTGCTGGGTCTCGGTAACATCTGTCATGACCTCTCTGAAAACGTCCGCAAAGGAGGGAGAGTCGGTCTTTGTCTTCTCCGCCGCAGCCGTTTCATTCTGGGAAAGAATGTCAAGAGGCGTGATCGCGGAGCTTATAGGAACGATGTACATTTTATCGGATCCTTTCCTTTATATTTCTTTAAAAATAGTATATCCTATCAGTTGCCCTTCAGTTCTGCAGCCTTGCTCATCATAGCCTTGACGACTTCGATAGCGGAAGCATTCGCCTCATAAGCGCGCTGAGCCGCCATAAGGTCGGTCTGCTCCTTGGTGTTGTCAACATTTGTGTGATAGATGTAGCCGTCCTCGTCTGCAAGGGGATTAGTGGGGTCATAAACGGGTATCATAGGAGCGGTGTCGTCAATGACAGCAGTGATCTCAGCGCCCGCAAGCCTGTACTTGTCCTGATTAGCCCTGTAGTAAACGCCGCGGCGGTGAGTAGACTCCTCTCTTGTGGTGTACTTGTTCAGAATACCCGCGAAATCCTTTTTCTCGCTTATCACCGTAAGCTGGCGGCAGTAAGGCCCGCCTGTGACGGTGTTGTAGGAGTCCTGATTTGCAATATTCTGAGAAATAATGTCCATTCTGAGTCTCTGTGCGGAAAGACCCGAGTGACCTATATCAAGGGAACTTAAAAATCCCATGTTATGAATCTCCTTTCGGTATTACTTTCCGATTGCCCTTCGTATCATAGAATACTGGCTGTTCATATAGTCTATCATAGTCTGGTACTGATATTTTACGTCCACAAGCTCCAGACCCTCTTTTTCAATGTCAACGTTGTTGCCGTTCAAAAGCTGGCTGGTGTTTGTCTCATAGGTGGTGTTTACCCATACAAGATCGTTGTCCTGATTGCCGCTTGAAGCATTGCTGCCTGTGACGCTGACAGTATCCGTGTCATTGTCTGTCCTGTCGTGAGGGCATTTCTTGTAGCCGTGATAAGGGCATTTTGACTTCTCCTTGAGTATCAGCCCGAAGCTAACGGTCTTAGCCTTGTAATCGGGGGTGGATATGTTGGAGATGTTGTGGCTGATGACCTGCTGCTTGTACCAGGCGGCGTCAAGACCCTGCTCGGTTATCTTGAATGCGGCGCTGTCGAAAAGTCCCATATGCGGCGGCTCCTTTCTGTATCGCAAAGCTTGCATTTTAAAGCTTGGAATGTTTTTGTGTTGGGGTGATTTGGGTATAATTTGCCTATAGGCACACTTATAGCTAAGATAATTATACATCAAAACAAAAAGAATTACAAGAGCAAAAATGAAGTTAATTCCGTTTTGAGTGACAAAATTCTTTTAAAAAATATATTCATTTTCTATAAATTCCACAATTTTCGACACCAATATGGAAAAAACTTCCTCAAAATCAAAATAATATATGCAAAATGCCTAAAAATTTGCGGATAAATATGACTTTATATCTGATTTTATGAAAATTGTAAACTGAGGGCTGTTCCCTATATCCCGCCTTGTATAAAATTGACATTCCCCATTAAATATAGTATAATGTCGGAAGTGGCAGAAGATCGGCTGTATTCTTCCGCAGCGGGGAGCCATCTGCCGCACATACAATCATTTTGCTGAGATTTGAATAAAAAAGCCATCGGGCATTTCGGCATAATTGTAAATATTTTATAAAAGTGAAAAAAACGCTTGCAATTTAATTTTGATTGTGATATAATAGAAACGTTCTGAAAACGTCCTGTAAAAGGACGTTGAAACGCTATTACTTTATTCAAGGAGGTGCGGCCCAAATGGCAAAGTGCGATATTTGCGGAAAGGGCGTTACTTTCGGTATTAAGGTTTCCCACTCACATCGTCGTTCCAACAGAACCTGGAAGCCCAATGTAAAGCGTGTAAAAGCTATCGTTGACGGTACTCCCAAGCACATCTACGTGTGCACAAGATGCCTCCGTTCCGGTAAGGTAACACGTGCTGTCTGATTTTCGACGGGAAATCGGCGGACATTTTATAACCGAATTGTACGTACAATAAGGAAGACGCTTCGGCGTCTTTTTTATTTACAAAAAATTAACAAACACTTTGGGAAAATGTGGTATGATTAGGTTAGGAAATTATGGAAAGGGGCTGACATTATGAGCTTATACGGTATCGGCAATTACTCCGCATATTCAAATTTTTTCTCGGGAATGTATTCAAAAAACAATACATACAAAAACACCTCCGCCGACCTGCAGGCGCTTATGAAAAGAGTCGACGAGGTCAGATCCCCCGAATATCAGAAGAAAATAAAATCGCAGCTTGAGAGCGGCACATCATCAGACAGCGAGATAGGCACTGTCTCTTCCGAGCTGAAGCTTTCGGAAGCCGCAAAGGATCTGAAGAAAAAGTCGGCTGAACTCAGCGCAATGAGTATGAGCGACATCAAGGACAAGGACGCTCTTGTAAAGAAAGTGACCGCCTTTGCGGAAAGCTATAACTCGGCAGTTGACGCTATGGGCAAGTCCGACAGCGTTGACGCGCTTAAAGCAGGTCTTTCTATGACAAATACCGTCAAGACCTATTCGGGCGCTCTTTCGAGAATGGGCGTAAAGGTGGGCAGCGACAATAAGCTTACCGTCAATGAAGAGACTCTCAGAGCGGCTGACGATAACGCCGTTTCCTCAATGTTCGGCAGTTCTTATTCGCCCGTTGCCCGTATAGCGGACAAGGCGGAGAACATAAGCAAGGCAGCCGTCAACAAGGCGCAGACCACCGCATTCAAGGGTATGATGTACGGTCAGACAAGCTCCTCGGGGCTTTACAGCGGCTACAACACATTTGCAAGCAGCTTCCTCGGAACATTTTTTGACTCATATACCTGATACATATTTTGCAGCTGACTGTTAAAAAACGGTCAGCTGCTTTTTTACTGCATTTTACGGATATCAGTCCCCGGGTAGTAGTGGGCAAGAATTTCCCTGTAGCCCATTCCTCCCCGTGACAGCTCATCTGCGCCGCAAATGCTCATTCCCGCAAGATGGCCGCTGCCCTTTACGGTGAATATCACACTTTCGCCGCTTTCACTTACCTCAAAAGCGGCGCTGTCAAGGGAGAGAAGCTCCGCAAGCCTGCTTCCGCTTACGGTAACGCCGCAGAGCTTAACGGAAAGCACCGTTCCCGCTTCTGTGGAGGATAATATCTCAATGCCGCCGAACATCTCAGCTTCTGCGTATTCGGAGAATATGCGGGCTGCTATCTCCGCCTTGGTGAACTCCCGCCTTGTCTCCGTGCAGTCGGAGGGAACACTTATAAGATAGGGATATGCTTTTCCCCAAATGCTCTCTGCGGACTCCGTTGACCCTGCGGAGGAAAGATGAAAAACGGCGGCAGCAGGAGCGCCGTCATACATTATAAGTTCTCCCTCGGTAGCCTTTGCCGCGGCTCTGACGGAGGAAAGGGCTTCTCCGTAATCCTCACCGTATACTGCCTTTGCGGCGGCTTCGGTAAGGATCGTCTGATATTTTGAGCCGTCGTCGGAAATGTGAGCGCCCTTTTCCGTCTCTCCCGAAAGTATGCGCCTTGCCGCATATGTCCTTGCCGCGCATACCTGCGCCTTGAGGGCTTCATCATCGGGGATAAAGGGAACCTCCTCCAGAACAGCGAAAACGGAGTACTCCTCTATGTCCATCTCGGTTATCTCGCCGGTTGAAGCGCAGAGTATCTTTATTTTGCTGTCTGCGGGCATAATAACGCTCTGCGCCTCAGGAACGCTTTTCGGCTTGTCCTCGCGTATGCCGCCTGCTGCCGCAGCAGGAAGAACGCATATTACAGCCGCCCATAGGAATACGGATTTAAAAAATGATTTCATATTTCTATTTCCTTTCTGATTTTATTGACTCTTGAAAATTATGCATATAAAATAATTACAAATTATTAAATTCATACAAATTAACACTTGACAATGGGAAGAATTTATAGTACAATGTATTTATTGCATTATGTATGTTATTATTATATATGCGGCGGCTTTGGGGAAAATACATTTCCGGGAAACTGTGAAACTCATTTTACCGCATTGTTTCGGCAAAGTCATTTTCAAAAATTCCCGACGGGTTATCTTCGAAAGGATTGAACGGATTATGGGCAAAATGAAACAGCTCAGCGCAGAGCAGATGCGCAAAAATGTTGCCAAGGCAAATAAAACCAGCTTTATAACAAAAAAAGCTTCAATGGGCGTGTATCTCATCGTGCTAGTCCTGGCGGTGGCAGCCCGCACTATCCAGCTTTATAACAATATGAACTTTGAAACGGGGCAGTACATAGACCCGTCGCCTTTTAAAAATTATCCGCTGATGGTCATTATTCCGGGTATCATACTTCTGACGGTTATCCTTCTGGCAGGAAGCTCAAAGGATAAGGTAATAGGCTCCTGTATCCTTATAAATCCGATGCGTCTGCGTTACGACAGACTTAAAAAGAAAATACCTGCTGCCGCAGGCTACAGCGCGCTGCTTATGGCGCTTCTCGTAGTTGCGCAGATAATCTTTGATTTTATCGACCTTGTAAATAAAAACAAGGTGATTGCAGAAAGCCTTACTCCCGAAGAGGCTGAGGACTATAATATGCTCACAGGCTACGGCTTGGGCAATCTTGCTCTTCATTTCGTTATGCTCTGCGTAATACTGAACTTCATAGCAATGGCAGTAAATATCTTCAGGGGCGAGGGCATATCCTCGGGAAACTGCGCAGCGCTCACCTTCTACGCAGCCTGGAAGATAGCCGATATGATGAGCATCGTATCGAACAATGTTGCAGTCAGCCGTTATTCCGAGCTGATGTACGAGGTTCTTTCCTATATGACCGCAGTGCTGTTCTTTATGAACACAGCCCGTTTCTTCAACGGAATGGAAAAGAAGTTCACACGCTTCTGGATGTGCCTTTCGGGATATGTTTCATCTATCCTTGCGGCAGTTTCTGTAATTCCGAGATATATCCTTCTCCTTATCCCCACAGGCTACGAGGAGAGACTTTCAATGAACATTCCCTCAATTTCCGATATCGGCATAGTGTTTATGACCATCACAATGGTTGCGGTATTCTGGAGCACCTACGTATACCGTGTAATGCCCAGACTCAGCGTTGGCAAGCGTCGCTGGAGCAGAGCGCCTTTAAACAAGCAGTATCTGGAGATCGAGAATATCGACATAAAGCCTACCGAATAATAAAAAGATCTACGGGCGGCAAGGGGAAAATTTTCTCCTTGTGCGCCCTTTTTTAAGGAATTTGTGATTATGAAGCTTAGCAAGAAAGCCGCACTTTTATCTGCCGCGGCAATGTGCGTTTCCCTTTGTGGCTGCGGGCTGGACTCGTCCATCGACAATCTCCTGTCGCCGCCGATGATGTCCGAGGAGCAGCAGGAGATATATTCAGCTCTTACCAAAGCAGCGGGAGACGAGATATCCCTTGTATATCCCCGTTCGGGAGCATACCGCTCCGCCTTTGTTTTCAGGGATATGGACGGGGACGGAGAGAATGAGGCAGTAGTGTTTTATAACAGTCTTACCGGCAAGGACAGCAACGTCCGCGTGAATATACTTGATAAGGACGATGGAGAATGGCGCTCGGTATACGACCACGCAGGAGCGGGGACTTCCGTGGAGCAGGTCTTTTTTACTGACCTGGGCGGAACGGGAAAGGTACGTATGGCAATAGGCTACGGCTATATGACCCCTACCGAAAAAACTCTGAAGCTCTACAGTCTGGGTGACGGTATCCTTAATACCGAGTATACGGGAACCTATTACAAGACTCTTACCCTTGATCTTGATAAGGACGGGGGAGACGATATTGCCGTGGTAAACTGCAATAACGAAAACCATACAGCCTCCCTTTCCCTTGTGACCGACAGGGGAGATGGGGCAGAGTGCGTCAGCGCCGTTGATATGAGTCCCACCACCGTGGACCTGCCCTCCGTTATCTGGGGATATATCGGAAACGATACGCCTGCCGTGTTTGCAGATGGGCTTCTTGCAGGCGGAACGCTCTCAACTGAGATAATATACTGCGTAAACGGTGAACTCAGAAATCCTGCAATGATAGACGGCTCAGAGCTTTCCTCAAGAACTGTCCGTCCTCAGGGACTTTATTGCAGGGATATCGATGGGGACGGCATCGTGGAGATACCCGAAAGAGAAGCCTTTCCCGGCTACAGAGACCGTCAGGACGCTCAGTATATCACCGACTGGAACGTCTTTGAGAACTATTCGGTGGTAAAAAAATATTCCTCCCTTACCGACCGGTTCTCAGGCTACGCATTTATGCTTCCCGTAAGGTGGCAGGGGCTTGTGACCGTGAAAAACGACGGCACCACGGGAGAAAAGGTTTTCTACAAATATAACGGCAGCCTTGAACAAAGCCGTCTTGAGCTTATGAGAATAACGGTATGCAGTCTGAAAGATTCCGAGCAGAAGCTTCTTGACGGATATGTCGCCGTTGCGTCTACAGACAGCGCAGTATATATGGTGCGTTTCGGGGATACCGAGGATAATCTCCTGCTGACAACAGCAGAGGTCTCCAACAATTTCTATCTTTATTAAGAGGTGTTATTTATCTTGAGCAATAATCAGCAGTCTCAGTGCAAATTCAAGTCGAAAATAGGCGGACAGGCGCTTATCGAAGGAATAATGATGAGAGGAATTGACCTTTCGGCAATGGCGTGCCGCCTGCCCGACGGGACCATTGACGTGGAGACCTGGAAAATAAGAAACGGCAAAAGCGCCCCCTGGTATCTGAAAACCCCTTTTATCCGAGGCTGCTTTAATTTCGTCATATCTCTCATAGACGGAATGAAATGCACGATGAAGTCCGCCGAAAAGCAGATGACCGACGAGGACGAGGAGGACGAAGAGCTTTCCCCCTTTGAGGAATGGCTCAGCAAAACAAGACCCTATAAATGGCTTGAAGCAAAGCTTGAGGGCGAAAACGGCAAATCGGTGATGAACACCATAATGATAGTGGTCTGCGTTATCGTTATGGCGATAAGCATATGCGCATTCAAATTCTTTCCTGCGCTTCTCTCGGGACTTTTAGGGAAGCTTGGCGCACCCGACTGGAGCAAGACCGTTTCTGAGGGCATTATCAAAATCGCGCTGCTGGTGGGCTATATGTGGCTCATCTCCCATATGAAGGAGATACACACCACCTTCAAATACCACGGCGCAGAGCATAAGACCATAGCCTGCTACGAAGCAGGGCTTGAGCTTACAGTGGAGAACGTGAGAGAGCAGACCCGTTTCCACCCCCGCTGCGGAACCAGCTTCATCTTCCTTGTGGTGCTTCTGAGCATAGCCATAGGAATGTTCCTCCCCTGGGACAATGTGTTCGCCCGTTTCGGACTGCAGCTTCTTATGCTTCCCGTTGAAGCGTCTATCGGCTATGAGCTGATAAAGCTTGCAGGCAGATGTGATAACATTTTCACACGGATAATATCCGCTCCCGGCTTGTGGCTTCAGCACATAACCACCTGCGAGCCGGACGATCCCCAGATAGAGGTTGCTATCGCCGCATTAAAGCCCTGTATCCCCGAGGACAAGAACGACGATCAATGGTAATATTATAGCACATCTGTTCTACAATGTCAATAGACAAATTGTAAACTTTGGTGCACAATTTTAGCTTCAAGGAGAACCCGTATGACAATAAACGAACTCAGCGCACGTCTTGACAGCATACTCACGGACGTTCCAGACAAGGAATTTGACAAAATATGTCTTATGGAGGATCTCTGCGGAGTGACCCGTGAGCAGATGGCGACACATCCCGACAAAAAGCTATCCGAAGCCGCCGTAAACGCCGCAGTCAAGGGCGCAAGGCGGAGAGCAGCAGGCTATCCGCTACAGTACATCTTGGGAAAATGGGAATTTTACGGCAGAAGCTTCAAGGTAGGGGAGGGCGTTCTCATACCCCGACCCGACACCGAAGCCCTTGTTGAGGAGACCATAGCAAGACTTGGTAAGAATAAGCCTGTGGGAATACTTGACCTGTGCAGCGGCAGCGGCTGTATTGCCGTTACCCTTGCAAAGGAGCTGCCAAAAAGCTCGGTGTATGCGGTGGAGCTGTCCGCCGAAGCCTTTCCCTATCTTGCGGAGAATGTACGTGCAAACGGCGCAGATGTGAAGCTGCTCAAGGGCGATGTAATGAACGGAGCGCTGCTTGAGAATTTCCGCACCTCCGAGGAAGAATATCTTGATATAGACTGTATCGTTTCAAACCCCCCCTATCTCACCGACAGGGAAATGGAGGCGCTTCAGAAAGAAGTGACCTTTGAACCCGAGACAGCACTCTACGGCGGCACAGACGGGCTTAAATTCTATCGTGTCATAGCTTGTCTCTGGAAGGAGCTTCTGAAAAAGGACGGGCTTATGATATTCGAGATAGGCACCGAGCAGGCGGAGGACGTGAAGAAAATACTCGCAGACAACGGCTTTACCGATATCTTCACCGCCAATGATGCCACAGGCGGCATAAGAGTGGCAGGAGGATATCTGAGATAATATAAAAACGGCTTTGCAGTTTTTCATAAGCTGCAAAGCCGTTATTGATTTTAAAGCTCACCCTCCAGAGCCGAAACAGCGTCAAAAAGCCCCGCAAGAGCATTCCAGGTGCGGATATCCGTCTCCCCCGTGGGGGTAAGACCCGAAACGGTCTGAAATTCCGTCACCGCCCTTACCGTATCGTTGTCATAAACTCCGCTCAGGGAGTTAGGCGGAATGTTCATATACAGCCCCGCCAGGGTGTTGAGCATAGCCTGTAATATGACAATGGCAGTACCGCTGTCTCCCGGGGCAAGAACGGTCTTGACCGTAGGCAGTGGCTTCACGCCTATCTGCTCGGACAGATTTGAGATAATGTCATAATAGGTGTCAAGGATAGCGTTCCAGGTGACTCTGTCCGTCTCACCGGTTTCGGGCAGCCCCTTCATACGCTGAAAATCCGCAACTGCGGCGGCGGTCTGCTCATTGTAAAGACCGTCGGGGATAACGGGTCTTACATTAGCGCCGCTCATTGAAATTTCTCTTAAATACCTCTGCAGCTCAGTCACATTAGCCTCGTGGGACTGAGGCGAAACGGGTATAGCTTCATTTGCCAAATGTCTGCCTCCTTTATCTTATGGTGTACCCGGGGAACTGTCCCGCAGGCTTAACATATCCGTACTTGACCTCGCTGTATATCTCGCCTATGCGTGACCAGGTTTCAGCGCCCACATAGCCCGTAGGAGCAATGCCGAACACTCTTTGGAAAGCGGTAACGGCATTTTTGGTAAGAGGTCCGAAATACCCGGTATCGCTCACCGCAGGTATCTGAGGATATGCATTGTGTATCTCAGTAAGATACTGCTGGAGCGTCCGAACATACTCGTTCTGCATACCCTCTCTGAGTATCATACCCGGGAAAAGGACTATCTCCTCACCTGCGGGATTAACGGGAATGCTATCGGCAATGCCCTTGTAGGCTCGATAAAGATCTTCCCAGGTATCTGCGTCAACGATTCCCGTTTCGGGCAGACCGTATATCTGCTGGAAGGCTCTCACAGCATTTGCGGTGGCTTCGTCATATGTGCCTGTGATGGTTATCCTGGGAACTGCGTCATAATAGGCTCCCACCACCGACAGAATGTACTGCACCACTCTGACATTTGCTCCCGACTGACCGGGTCCCATAAATTCGGGAACATCGGCGGTGTAATCGGAAATGGTAACGCCCTCGGAGGTAAGCTCTCCAAGCTGCTTGATGCCTGTGTAGATCTGATTTATGCGGTACCAGGTGGATTTATCCACCGCCCCCGTCTGAGGCAGCCCAAATACCTGCTGGAATGTACGAACAGCGTCCTCGGTAAGAGTGTCATAGCTGCCCGTAACATAGGGTATCTTCGGAATGGCAGGGTAATTCCGGGAAATGCGGTTGAGCTGAGTCTGTATCCGCACTACATCGTCTCCTGCGTCGCCGAAGCCGATGACTTCTCCGGGGTAGGAGGGAATGTTCGGTGCAACGGGAGCGTTTGTCACTATCTCGATATCATCTCCGTAAAAGTATCTGAGTATCTCATAGGGGGTCATACCCCGGTTTGCAAGCTCCACCGTCTCCCATTGCTTGAGGCCCTTGCAGTAGGTGCGCGCACCGTCGCAGTATGCGGCGAACATTGGTTCAATGGTTCCCACCCTGCGGAGGTAGTTGTTGAAAATTTCGTCCACGATGTTGCTTATAGGCTCGAAAATATCCCTGCCGTGAACGTAATACTGGTCGTAGCGGGTGTCGTTGGTGATGTCGAAATCATACCCCCGTGACGGATACCACTCAGTGTAGTATCTGTTCAGGGCATAGGTGATAATGGCGTAGATATTAGCCCTGAGAGCGCTTTCGGGCCAGGTGGGGTAAATTTCGCTGGAGGCAACGTTTTTTATGTAATCCGTAAAGGGAACGGTCACATTCATAGCGCTCGGGTCGTCGGGCGCCCCCAGATGAACGACAATATTTTCGGGAATAAACGGCTCTCCTGTCATTTGGCGCCTCCTTAAATGTTATGGGATATCAGCCTACCGAATTTTCGTCCGTCATACCGTTTATCGGGCGGTCGGAACGGGGCTGAATAGGAGTCTGCTCGGGATATTCGGGCAGGGGAATGAGATCAATGGGCTGAACGGTCTTGACGCCTGCGAAAATGGGAATATTTATGTCGCTCAGAGTGTAGTAGCCCTTAGCCCTTACAGTAACGCTGTATTCGGAGAAGGGACGGGCGGTGTTCATCGGATTTTGGGACAGTGAAGCGGATGGCGCAGGGAGTGCAATGGTGGGCGTTCTTCCGCTTCTGTCGGTAAAGAGAAGCCTTACAAGACCAACGCCGCCCGGAAGCATTTTTTTCACAATGACCACCGCTCCGGGCACGGGATATGCGCCGCCTGCGGTGAACACGTCGAACTGCAGATAGCCCCAGCTGTTGTCCCCCGTAAGCGACACCCAGCTTAGTGAAGGGGTAAGTCCTGCTGTTTGGGGTATGGATTCCGCCGAGTCGGTGGGGAGTGGAAAATCGGGGAGAATTTCCCTTTCGTTTTCCGCCTCTGCAGGAATACTGTAAACTCCGCCTTCGGGAGAGCCGTTCAGCATTACACCCCGTAGAGATGTGTCGCTGCTTCGCTGATAAGCGGTCTTGTCTGCTTGTGAGAATGTTCCGCCCATATTGGGATTTGCCCCTTGGGGAGCAGGATTTTCGTAGGGTGTCATACGGGGCTGTATCATTGAATTTCCCGGGTAAACCGGAGGAGGATTATCCTCGGGACGGATAACAGGGTGGGTGGGTATCCCTGCAATGCTCTCGATAATGCTTTCGGCAGAGGGAAAGCGGCATTCACAGCTTACGGGCAGGGGCAGACCCTTATCCGAAGGCTTTTCGGCGGCAAAATGTGATGCTCCGGGAACTCCGGGTATCGGCGTACCCGCAATATCACGGGACATATTCATATCACGGGTCATATTGGGAACGTTTTGCTCCGTCGGCGCAGTATTTCGGTTCATTGGCTCTGCAGTACGGTTTGTGGGAGCGGCAGCCTGCATACGTGGGCTGCTCTGAGTATTCATAGGCATATTCTGCTGAGGAGAGGACATCTGAGGATTTACGGCAGTGCTTCGTGTCTGTGGCTGAGCCTGAGAAGCGTTCTGCTGTGCAGACTGACTGCTTTGCTGCACAGGCGCATTTCCCGTCTGAGGTGCAGAGCCGCTCTTTCTGTACAGCCGCATCATTTCGTCTTTGTACCTCTGTGCCATATTGTTTAGATTAAACTCGTTTCCGTTCAAGCTTATTACCTCCGAATAAAAAAGTCGTTACCGTCAAAACGGATTATCAAAAATATATGCTTGAAAACAGAGGAAAATGCAGATAATATGCAAATATCAATTATGAAACGAAATAAGAGAAACGGAGAGAAATCGAGCAAAATGCAGAGAATTAAAGAGAATGGGGGATATATTTTAAAAATTCGGGCAAAAACCTCTTGACAAACGGACAAGCAGCGTGTATAATAATTACTGTTGTGTAAAGAAGAGGTATGAGTTCCCTGTGGATTAACGAGTTGCGTGCAGGGCGGTACCAACGTCTATGCGGCAATTTTTACTATACTATAATTAAAAGGAGAATTGACTATGTCAACTTATATGCCTAAGGCTAATGAAATCAGCCGTAAGTGGTATGTACTTGATGCTTCCGGCAAGCCCCTCGGTCGTGTAGCTGCACAGGCTGCATCTATCCTCCGCGGCAAGCACAAGCCCACATTTGCTCCTCACGCTGACTGCGGCGACCACGTTATCATCATCAACTGTGCAGAGGCTGTTCTCACAGGAAGAAAGCTTGAGCAGAAGACCTACAAGTGGCACACAGGCTGGATCGGCGGTCTCAAGGAGACTAAGTACAGCGAAATGATGAAGAAGAATCCCGAAAAGGCAATGATGATCGCAGTAAACGGTATGCTCCCCAACAACACTCTTGGCAGAGCAGCTCTTACTCGTCTGAGAGTATATGCAGGCTCCGAGCACAACCACGCTGCTCAGAAGCCCGAAAATTACGAGATATAAAAGGAGGGTGTAAGCTATGTACGAATCTAAACAGCAGTATTTTTACGGCACAGGAAGAAGAAAAAGCTCTGTAGCAAGAGTAAGAGTTTACCCCGGCAGCGGTAATATCACCATCAACGGCAGAGATATCGACGATTATTTCGGTCTCGATACTCTCAAGCTTATCGTTAGACAGCCCCTCGCTCTCACTGAGACAGCTGAGCAGTTCGATATCGTATGCACAGTTGCAGGCGGCGGCGTTACAGGTCAGGCAGGCGCTATTAGACACGGTCTTTCCCGTGCGCTCCTCCTCTTTAACCCCGAGCTTCGCCCCGTTCTCAAGAAGGCTGGCTTCCTTACAAGAGACCCCAGAATGAAGGAAAGAAAGAAGTACGGCTTAAAGGCTGCAAGACGTGCTCCTCAGTTCTCAAAGCGTTGATTGTTGCCCTTACAAATCACGTATTTACGTGCTTTGGGGCGAGCTTATCACCACTTTGGTCAACTTTTGGACAACTAATATAGACCATTTTAACCGCTATGTTCACGCATAGCGGTTATTTTTATATGCTGTAACTTTCAATCAGTTATTGCCTGTCAGTGTCTGCTCAATGGAAGCGGCGATATTGCGTTTCATTCCTTCAAGCACATCGGCGTAAATGTTAGCTGTAACGTTGATGTCGCAGTGCCCAAGGTGATCGCTTATCGCCTTAAGCTCCACGCCACTATTCAGAAGCATAGTTGCGTTGCAGTGACGGAGCTTGTGCAGGGTTATGTGAGAGAACTCCGTACCCTTTGTCATTCTCTTTAACGAGGTGAGAACCGAGCTTCTGTCCCGATAGTTTCCCTTTGCTGATGGAAAGACCATTTCGGGGTGAGCAAATGATGCTCCTAATGCAGATTTCAGCTGTTCAACGTATTCACGCTGTTCTTTGAGAATGGCTGCTGTAGTGCTGCTCATACAGATCGTGCGAATGCTTTTCCTGGTTTTGGGCGGTGTAAGCGAGTGCTTTCCACCAACATCGTTGAGCGTGTGTCTGATAGAGATAGTCATATTCTCAAAATCAATATCTTCCCAACTAAGCCCGAAGCATTCTCCGCAGCGCATTCCTGTGAACAGAAGGAACGTAAAGATACGCTTCAAATCCTCGTCACAGCTTGATTCATTGATAAGTTCGACAAATCTGCGCAGCTCATCCGCATTCAGTGCCATAACCTTGTTCTGCTCCTTGTTTTTCGGAAGAATAACGTTGTGGCAAGGATTTGTGCGAATAAAGCCCTGCTCCACTGCTCTGCGGAAAATGGACTGAATAATGACATAGACCTTGCGGACTGTGGACGGATTCAGCTTGTATGACTGCATTACCTGGGTCAGCTTAGGCGTTGTAATGTCTTTTAGCTTCATATTGCCTAATACAGGCAATATATGCTTATTATACTGCCCTTTGTAGGTGTAGATCGTGCTTTCTTTCAGCTCAACGGGTGCAAAATTGGTAAAATACCAATCTGCAAGCTCCGAGAAACGCATACTGTCATTAAACTGAGTGTACCCTCTGCAACTGACGCTCAAACTCAAAAGCGTATTCCTGTGCAAGTTTTTCGGCTTTCTTCGGAGTGACATCTTTGGGAGGCGTGAAGGTGGTGGATTTCATTATCTTCTTGCCATTATTGTCTGTTCCTACGAAAACTCTTATTCTGAACGTGTTTCCACGCTGTGTGATATTAGCCATATGTATAAATTCCTCCTATAATTCTACACTATGGCATATCTCTGCATTTATATGATAACACTTTATGATATGACAGCAAATGTCTGTGGAGGGGTCAGGCATGATAATAACGTTACGGTGAGTTACAATGGTGTTCGCAGAGATAAGTGGGAAAATGCTGTGAAATCGGGATTGCTTAATAAGATCAACAGACTTTACTCTGAATGCAGATCAGAAATGAGGTTGGATTACAATAATGGTAAACTTACCCTTGCAATGTGGATAAAAATGCCTGACAGTGAAATGTACAGCGGACATAATGATTTTGCTGTTGAAAATTCAGAGCTTATATCATCTGCCGCAGAAAAACTTGCTGATATTGCAGAGATAATAGACAGATGAATTTCAAAATAATCTTTAGATTAGTATTGGCTCCGTCCGCTATTTTTACGATTGTTTTTCAGGCAAAGCAGAGACTCTTGCAGACAAAATTGTGCCGCTTATTATCAAACCGAACTTGATAATAAGCGGCACAATCAACGTATCCATCTTTGTCTGCAAAACGAACAGGGATATCAGATACGCATTTCCCCGCCGCAGAGACTTTTATACTTTTGTTTATCTTTGTACATCTCGGCATCGGCTCGTGCGCACACTCTGTCAAAATCCTCGCTTGTAATGTATGCGGCACCAAGTGCGCAGGTGTACGGCGTATTTTTAATTTCCGAGCGAATGTCTTCAAGCATTTTTTCTACGGCGTCTTGTTCTGTCCTGGAACATAGTATCATAAATTCATCACCGCCTGTGCGGTAAAGGGTACAGCCTTTGGAAAGAACTTTTTCTATGGTGTTTACAACTGCGCATATCGCTTCATCACCCTTGGCGTGACCTTGAATATCGTTGATCTTTTTCAGATCGTTCAAATCTACGGATACCACCGCTGTCAGATCTGATTTGTGTTTTTCCGAATCAATATACAAGCAGCGTCGGTTTCGTGCTCCCGTCAGAGAATCACGTTTGAAGTTTTCCACGCAGAAAAATGAGGAATACAGAACAATAGAAAGAGAGTAAGCGCTCCTTATTACACCGTGCATTCCTGCAAAGGATTCCAAAAGCATTGCTAAAATGTTGACGCACACTATCAGAAATACGAGAAGTCCCTCGGAGTAATCTTTGTTGCAGAATTTTTTTATTGTAAGCACCATCATTGCAATAAGGTAAATCGTGCAGACAATATGCGTAGAGAAACCTAACGGACCTCTCACAAAATTATTTGAAGCGTCGTATGAATACGCAATATCTGTAAAAAACGCAGAAAAAGCTACAAGCATATTTATCGGTATAGGCAGCAGGATAAAAAAACGGTTCCTTTTGCTAATATTCTTATCCCGCAGTAACAGCATTACAAAAAGATATATTATCATCGGGCGTACAGAATATCCCACCGCAGAGAAGAAAATCCGGAGAGTTGTCGGTCTGTCAAGACTTGCAGTCCACAGTTCGGCGCAGTAGGCGGCCATTTCAATGACGGTGAGTACAAGACTCTGACCGAAAACAATATTTATCTTTTTCGGAAAGATTGAATTTATCATCAGAAAAGCTGACATATACACAAGTATTATCAGCGTGGGAAAATTCATTTCAATAAACCATTTTATCATAGAGTCACTCTCCCGGCGTTGATTTTGTGCAGATTTGTTTTTTTTATTATATCACAGTATTTTATCTATGTCAATTGCCGAACATTTTATCTTAATATTTTTTGCATAACACCATAAGCTTTGTACAGTATCAATTCAGATTAAGAGGCATTTGTAAAAAAATCTGCAATCCTCTTGACAAGAGAATAAAAAAGTAGTATAATAGTTTGAAAACAAACCTTTATAAACGCAGAATTTAAGAAAAGCAAGGTGATAATATGGTTCAGAAACCGTTGGAGGTCGTGCTGAAAGGCGGAGAATTCAGAAAGTATTCGGACTCAAAGTTTGCATTGCTGAGAAAGCATTATGATATGAAGCGTGCCGAATTTGAGGTAATATATTATCTGTCCATATGCAGGGACGAGGATTCGCTTGTGAATATTTCCGATTTCCTAAATGCCAATAAGGGTCACATTTCCGCAACGGTATACGGTCTTATCGAAAAGGGATATATCAACTCTGCTCAGGACAAAAATGACCGGAGGTATATGCATTTCAGTCTTACCGAAAAGGGAAAAGAAGCGGCGTCTGATATAGAAAATGTTTGGAAGGATATCAAGAATGAGCTGTTTTATGGATTAAGTGATGAAGAGATCTCTTCGTTCAAAAAGACTTTCCATAAGATATGCAAAAATATAGAGCACTTTATGGTATAAAATATATCGGATAAGTGCTTATATTCTTCGGCTAATAGTTTAAAAACAAACAGTATAAAATTAAATCACAGAAAGGAACGGTCATTATGGCTGAAAAAAATGAAACGATGAATGAGATAGCTCACGAAATAACATACAGAAGGTATCTGCTGTCCAAGGACGATGCAAAATTTATGTTTAAGGATATTGGGATTGCCGAATATATAGTGCTTCACTATATATGTGAGCACACAGAAAGCGATTCTATCTATTCCGGCAGGATATATCTGAGCGAAATTTCGGAAAAGCTTAACCTCCCCATCAGAAAGACTTCAAAGCTTATCAGAGAAATGAACGGCAAAAACCTCCTCAACTGGGACCACGACGGTGACGGAAAGGACGGCACCTACGTGACGATAACCGAGCACGGAATGAATGTATATGAAGAAACCGACAGCAAGCTGAGAGATTTTTACTCGAATGTTCTTAAGAAGATCGGCAAGGAAAAAATCGTTCAGCTTTTGCAGCTTATGAAGGAATTTGACTCAGTGATGAGAACAGAACTTGAAAAAATGGAGGAAAACAATGAAACAGATGAATGAATATATGGCTGAGCTTGAAAGCTCCTGCCGTGAAAATGACTTTATTGACCGCAGACTTTACGATGAATATGATATCAACCAGGGACTTCGTGATGAAAAGGGAAACGGAGTTCTTACGGGACTTACAAATATTTCTCTTATTAAGTCATATGAGAGGAGAAACGGCGTGAAGAAGCCGTGCGACGGTGAGCTGTGGTATCGGGGATATCGTGTTGAGGATCTTATAAGCAGGCTTGAAGACGATGAGATGGGCTATGAAAAGATAGCCTTTCTCCTGCTTGTGGGTGAATTGCCCGATGAAAAGCAATTTGCCGAATTCCGTTCCGTTATCGGCACACTTATGGCTCTTCCCGCAAACTTTACCCGTGATGTTATAATGAAAGCCCCGACTGACGATATTATGAATACTATGACAAGAAGTATTCTGACGCTGGCTTCATATGACAAGGAGCTGAAAAATTCTTCTCTCGAAAACAATATACGTCAGTGCCTTCAGCTGATAAGTCAGTTCCCGACCCTTGCCGTATATGCATATAACGCATACAACCATTATCAGAATCTTGGCAGTATGTATATCCACTATCCCGATACAGCTTTGTCTCCCGCTGAAAATATACTGGCAATGCTACGCCCCGATAAGAAGTATACAAAGACCGAAGCAAAGGTCCTTGATACCGCCCTGATACTTCATATGGAACACGGAGGCGGAAACAACTCCACCTTTACCACAAGAGTGGTAACATCATCGGGCTCGGACACATATTCCACCATTGCGGCGGCAATGTGTTCGCTGAAGGGTCCCAAGCACGGCGGAGCAAATATCAAGGTAATGGATATGATGGCGGATATTTCGGAGCATATAAATGACGTTGAAGATGACGAAGAAATTGCTGCCTACCTTGAAAAGATACTTGACAAGGATACATTTGACCGCAAGGGACTTATCTACGGAATGGGACACGCAGTGTATACTCTCTCCGACCCCAGAGAAAGAGTGCTCAAGAGCTATGTGAAGCAGCTTGCCGCAGAGAAATGCAGAACTGATGAGTTCCGTCTGTATGAGCAGATAGAGCGGCTTGCTCCTCAGGTCATTATGGACAGAAAGCATAACCGCAGCGGCATCTGCCCGAATGTGGATTTTTACAGCGGCTTTGTTTATGATATGCTCGGTATTCCGAAGGAGCTTTATACCGCTATATTTGCCGTTGCAAGGATAGTTGGCTGGAGCGCACACAGGATAGAGGAGATAGTCTGCACCGATAAAATTATCCGACCTGCATATATGAGCGTTATGAAAAAGAAAGAAGGATAAAAATGATATTAAAATATATAGCCGGACCGCTGATAGGTGCGGCAATAGGCTACTTTACGAATTTTATTGCGGTAAAAATGCTTTTCCACCCAAAAAATGAGATAAAAGTTTTCGGACACACTCTGCCCTTTACTCCGGGTGCAATACCCAAGGGAAAATCAAGGCTGGCAAAGTCTGTCGGAAACGCAGTAGGAAATAATCTTATCACCAGGGAGGATATTGAAAAAAGGCTGACAAGTGACGAGCTTGCGGAAAAAATAGCCGATATGGTGCTGGACAGGCTTTCTTTGCCGATGAACGATATTTTTGCAGAAATTACGGATATGACAGAGGAAGATATGGAGGACAAAAAAGAAGCTGTTTCCAAAAGCATTGCAAAATACATAGCGGAAGCAGTTTCTCAGGTAGATATATCAGGCGTTATAGCAGAAAAGGCTCCCGGTATCATAAAAGCAAGGCTCAATAATCCTATGATAGAAATGTTTCTGACAGACGAACTGCTTCAGTCCGTACTTGCACCTGTTGGAACTGAGATACAGGCATATATCGGAGAACACGGAGAAGAATTCATAGCGCCTTATGTTGCAAAAAAGCTTTCCGACTCCAAAGAAAAAACTCTTGCCGATATCATAGGGGGGCTTGGTATAGACAGAGAGCAGCTAAAAAAAGCCGTTATTGCATTATACAAAAAGGCTGTGTCGGGCTGTGCGGAAAATCTTATGAACTGTATAGAGCTGAGCGCCATTGCGGAAGAAAAGATAAACGGTATGAGCGCAGACGAGCTTGAAGAGCTGGTAATGAGCGTTATGAAAAAAGAACTTAACACGATAGTCAATCTTGGGGGACTGATAGGCTTTGTTCTCGGACTGCTGAATATATTTTTCTGAAAAATTGGGTATATCATTTTTTACGATTATGTGGTATAATAATGTATAGTATAGATGTCTTAACCTTCTTCACAAGAGTATGCGCACGTCTTTTAGGCAAATTTTGCCGCAGCTTTACGGCAGCAGGGATAAGTTTTTTTAATGGAGGTCTACGTGAAAAAGCGAATGTTTGTGTTTATCGGTATTGTAATTTTGGGAGCGGTCTGTGTGTTTATGTATCATCATTTTGCAGAGCCGCGAATTATGGATAAGGGAGGAATGGAAGATCCTGACTTCACAGGTGATACGGGAGATGAACAGCTCATTAAAATGGACGGGGATTACAGCTATGTTGATAATGATGCGCTGCTGAACAGGATAGACGGAGTTTGGATAAGTGAAGATGAGCATTACTCCCTGCGGCTGGGCAGCGATTATGGAATCACTTTATCGCAGGACGGAGAAGCGGTTCTGGAAGGTACCATTAGTTTTACATATCTTCAGCCGGGAGCTGACCGTGAAACGGAACTGACATTGGAGCCAAATATTCTCAAACATAAGGACGGAACTGTTATTGGCACAGCTGCAAGCTTTTATTTTGTTCCCGCCGAAGAGGGGGACTTATTATCTATGGAAATTGCCCGCGGTGCAAAAAAGCCTTCGGAAATGAGCAGCACGGAAACGGAAGATGAAAACAGCGAAAGCGGGATAGTTGTATTCAGGAAATCCGAAAGCGTGCAGCATTAGGCTGTTTGGAGCCGGTTCCGGATAATCTATGTGTTTGATGTAAAGGAGAAAGATCATAATGAATGTAACTCTCAGACGGTTTATATCGGGAATAATATCTGTATCCCTGCTCCTGACGGCTTCCGGGTGCGGTAAGGAGGAGAGGGTGCCTGATGTTGATGCTGCTGAGCAGACTCAGAAACAAACCGGTTCTGAGTCCACCGCATCATCTGCCGAAACGGAAGAAGCTAAAACGGAAATAACACAAGTAGAAGAAACTACAGCAGAGGAAACACAGATTGATGAAATTCAAACATACGATACAAGGGTCTATGATCGGATATTAGAGCAATTTTATATGCTGATTTCTGACCCTGAAGGCGATTACGATGAAGTTGAGGGCAAAATGGGTGTGCTTGAGGCAGCAAAGACTATGGACGGCAAAGCTGCACTTGAAAATATAGGCTATGCTATAGAGGATATCAGTGGGGACGGGATCCCCGAATTGCTCATTGGGGATATTCAGGGAAAGGATATACCTGATTTGGGAACTCAAATCTACACGGCATATACTATTTCAGATGGTGAGCCCCGCCTTGTTTTTGAGGGCTGGTATCGAAACAGTTACCGATACAGCGGTGCAGGAGGCTTTTTCTATGAGGGCTCCGCAAGCGCGGCGAGCTCCGCCTTCGGAACATATCGGCTTTTGCCCGACGGCACATCATTATCCTGCGAAGATTTTTACTTTACGGATTGGAGTGATGAAAGCTTCTCGGAGATCGGAGTTTACCACAACACATCGGGAGAATGGGATAAGACTGTTTCGGAGAAAATGGATATAACCGAAGAAGTACTATGGCAGCTTGAGGAAGAGCTGAAACAGCAGAATTCCGAAAATGTAGAGCTGATACCGTTTTCCGAACTTCATTCCTCTGACGGCACCTCAGCTTACTGATCTGCTCCCTGACAGACCTCTGGTGATAGGACTTACATTTGAAGGGGATATTCCCTGTTACGGATTTCAATATGAGGACGAAAATGGTGATATGCGGCGTTTTGCTCCGGAGATAAGCGGTGAAGACGGTTCTATCCTTATGAGGGAGGCAAGTGATAAATACTTTGGATTTGTTCTTGAATAAAGCAAATGATGCCCCCTGCTTATAATCAGCGCACCGCTTTTCCGCAGTGTGATGAAAAAATGTTGATTTGAAATGTATCCCGCACGGCTCAAATCATTTATATTCGTCAAGAAAGCTGTGTGTGCCGTAATCGTCCTTATAAGCTATGACCGTTTTGAGGTTGACGTTTTCAACGCTGCGGAAAATATTCATTTCCACCTGCGGATTTACTTTTTTCATCTCGGCAATAAGATGTTTTATCTCCTGCCGCTTTGAGCCGGTATTGGTTGGAGTACAGGTGGTGCAGGTATCGGTAAATCTGCAGGCGCACTGGATAAAATGCAGGTCGTTATAGTCACGCCAGTGCTTGATCTCGTCTTCACGGATAAGATACATAGGACGGATAAGCTCCATTCCCTCAAAATTTGTGCTGTGAAGCTTGGGCATCATAGTCTGCACCTGACCGCCGTACAGCATACCCATTAAAATCGTTTCAATAACGTCATCGAAATGATGCCCCAGGGCAATTTTGTTGCAGCCAAGCTCTTTTGCCTTGCTGTAAAGATGACCTCTTCTCATTCGTGCGCAAAGGTAACAAGGGGATTTCTCAACGTTGTAAACCGCCTCGAATATATCCGACTCAAATATTGTCAGGGGTATGGACATAGCTTCGGCGTTTTTCTCGATAATGCTGCGGTTTTCGGGACTGTACCCTGGGTCCATTACCAGAAAAACAAGTTCAAAGGGAAATTTATCGTGCCTTTTAAGCTCCTGAAAAAGCTTTGCCATAAGCATTGAATCCTTGCCGCCCGAAATGCAGACGGCTATTTTATCTCCCGGACTTACGAGGTCGTAAGTGGTAATGGCTTTGGCAAATTTGCTCCATATAGTCCTGCCGAATTTTTTTCTGATGCTTTGCTCCACGGCTCCCGTAATTTCGGCGTTTTCAAGCTTGGTGCTCAGCCATTCGCAGTACCCGCCCAACAGATTATAGGCGTCAAATCCTTTTTCACTCAGCTCCTCCGCGGTTTCTCGGCTGATCGCTCCGCTTTTGCAGCAGATGATCAGCTTTTTTTCTTTGGGCAGAGCAGCTAGATTTTCCTCAATATTTTTCTGCGGTATGTTTATCGCCCCGTCAATGTGACCGTACCCGAAAGCGTATTCGTCCCTTATATCAATTATCATAAAGCCGTCCGAAGGCAGCTTTTTCAGCTCGGCAGCAGTTATTTCATTACTCATTTATCGGCGCTCCTTTACAATCATATTACACACCCATTATATCATAAAATCCCTACTTTGTCTATATGATTTACATCTGAACTATTGCCAGGTCTGCGCCGCAGTTGTATTATAAATTCACAAAATAACATACCATTTTGATATGATTTAAGCAGTTCGTTTTATAGCGTAGTATGAAAAATTTTGTAATTTCTGTTAATTGCTGTATGGAAAATTGATGAGATATGTTGCATTTTGACAAAAACCTACTAAGCCTATTGACAAAGTAGTATTTAAGATGTATTATATAATCACAACCTGAAAAACATACTGATTGTTAAAAAATATTAGAGAGGATAATAACTATGAGAATGCAGTTTTGCTGTTGTATGTGTAAAGAGCAGATGTGAATTTGCATAGGAATTATCCTTAGCCGTTCGCATTTGCATTACTTTTGCTGCATATGCGAACAGCTTGAAATATGTTTTTTGAAGCTGTTTCATTCTGTAATGAGGCAGCTTTTTTTGATGGGTGGTGACAAAATGTCTGTACAAAACGAAGATTTTTCGGAGGCTGTGGAAATAATACGAAAGTCTTTGCAGAATATGGAGTTCGGTTCCATAACAATAATGGTTCAGGACGGGCGCATAGTTTCCATAGAAAGCACCGAAAAATTCAAGGTGAAACTGCATAGTAACAAAACTGACCGGAACGCCGGAGGTTTTAAACGTTGATTGGAATTACGTTTAAAGCCTCCTTATTTTTTTATAAGGAGGGGCAATATGACAATCCTTGATCTCATAGGAAACACGCCCCTGCTGAGCCTTGACACTTTCGGACTGAAAAAGGGAGTGAGACTCTTTGCCAAAGCGGAATTTATGAATGTGGGCGGCTCGGTAAAGGACAGGGCGGCAAAGGCTATGCTTCTGAAAGGTATTGCCGATGGCAGGCTCACAAGGGACAAGACCGTTATCGACGCCACAAGCGGAAACACGGGAATTTCCTTCGCAATGATATGCTCGGCGCTTGGATATAAGGTGCGGCTGTGCATACCCGCCAATGTTTCCCCCGAGCGCAAGGCTTATATGAAAGCCTACGGGGCGGATATTATTGAGACATCGCCCCTTGAGGGTATAGACGGTGCATATAACGAGGTGCAGCGTATTATAGCAGAAGATCCCGACGCATATTTTTACCCCGACCAGTACAGCAATGATGAAAACTGGCCTGCCCATTACAACGGTACGGGAAAGGAAATTCTTTCCCAGACAGGCGGCAGTATCACCCACTTTGTAGTGGGTACAGGCACGGCAGGGACATTTACGGGCTGCGTTAAGCGACTCAAGGAGTATAACAAAGGCATAAAAGCGGTGATGATGCGTCCCGATTCTCCCTTTCACGGCATAGAGGGGATAAAGCACCCGTCAGCCCACGTCAGGTCAAGCTTTTTTGACGAGTCCCTTGCCGATGAGACCGTTGAGATATCCACCGAGGAAGCCTATGAAATGACAAAGCTTCTTGCACGAAAATATGGGCTTTTCATTGGGATAAGCTCGGGTGCAAATGTCCTTGCGGCGCTGAAAACTGCGGAAAATGCTCCGACAGGCTCGGTGATAGTCACAATTCTCTGCGACGGCGGAGGACGGTATCTTTCAAATCCCCTGTGGGAGGTGTGAGCCTTGATATATCTTACCAAAGATGTCATACAGCATATGCTGACAGACGGAGCAGAGCGATATCCCGAAGAATGCTGCGGAATAATATTCGGAAGTATTGACGAAAACGGCGAAAAGACTGCCGAATATGCCGAGACTGCCGATAACGGCTCCGACAAAACCGAAAAATATCACCGATTTGAGATAACCCCCGAAATAATGCTGAAAGCGGAGCTGACCGCACGAAAGAAAGACCTTGACATTATCGGCTTTTATCATTCCCACCCCGACTGCGAAGCCTTTCCCTCGGAATTTGACCGCACCCACGCACTGCCTGTTTATTCATACATAATAATGTCCGTGGTAAAGGGGAAGGCGGTCAAGACCAAAAGCTTTGTGCTTTCCGCAGAGGATATGCAGTTTTCGGAAGAAAAAATAATCATATGCAATAAGGAGTAATCATAATGGCTATAACCGTACTTATACCGACCACACTTCGCTCATTCACAAATCACCGCTCCGAGCTTGAATTGGAGGGCAATATCAGGCAGATATCCATTGTTCTGAGATATGTTCCCGAATTTGAAAATGCGGACGAGAGGGATATTTCCGAAGAAGCAGAGCGGCTTGCTCTGAAATTTCTTGAAACCATTCCGAAGATCCGTGAATATGTTGACACCGACGTTCAGGCGGCATTTGACGGCGATCCTGCCGCATTCAACAAGGACGAGATAATATTTTCATACCCGGGGCTTTTCGCCGTTATGGTGAACAGGATAGCTCACGAGCTGTATCTGCTGAATATCCCTCTTATCCCGAGGATAATGACAGAATACGCCCACAGCGTAACGGGCATTGACATTCACCCCGGAGCGCAGATAGGAAAATATTTTTTCATCGACCACGGTACGGGCATTGTTATCGGCGAGACCACCGTTATCGGGGACAATGTGAAGATTTATCAGGGCGTTACTCTCGGAGCGCTGTCCACAAGGGGCGGGCAGAAGCTCAAAAGCAAGAAGCGTCACCCCACCATTGACGATAATGTTACCATATATTCGGGAGCCTCTATTCTCGGCGGCGAGACTGTTGTGGGAAAGAACGTTGTGGTAGGCGGCAATGCGTTTATAACCAAATCTATCCCCGAGGGAGCAAGGGTCAGCATAAAAAATCAGGAGCTTCGCTATAATTATGACGCAGCTCACCCCGTTCAGCGTGCGGAGCTTGAGGTGGACGAAAGCTGGTTTTATGTGATATGATACTAATCTTCAATCAACCTATAGACAAATCCTCGGCTGAAATAATCACATTCGTCGTCAAGCTCCCTTGCAAGGCGACAAGCCTTGCTGCAGTCGCTTTCCTAGACTGTGATTATTTCATCTGTCGGCTTTGGCTATAGAACGATTAAAGATTAGTATGATACATATATCCGGAATTATCCCAATTTTATAAACGGGGAATAAATAAAAAAATTGTCTCTCCACGCAGCTTGCAGGGAGAGACAATTTAATTTTATAAAAGCTTTTATCAGATGATGACCCTGTTTCTGCCGCTTTCCTTCGCCTTGTAGAGCTTTTCATCGGCGTCCTTGATGTTCTCCTCAATGGATTTCATAGGGTCGATCTGGGTCACGCCGAAGCTCATTGTCACCTTTATCTGCAGTTCTTCAAACAGACAGACGGACTGCATAATAATAGTGCGTATTCTCTCCGCCGCGTCCGCAGCCTCGTTGAGACCGGTGTCGGGAAGAATAACTATGAACTCCTCGCCGCCCCAGCGGTAAACGCCGTCGCATATACGGGAATTTCTGCTGATATTCTTTGCAACGTGCTTCAGAACGGCATCGCCTGCATTGTGACCGTATGTATCGTTTACCTTTTTAAAGAAATCAATATCGCAGATAAAAAGTGAAACGCATCTGACCGCATTGGGGTCGTTCAGTATCTTGCTGTAATTCTTGCTGTAATCATTATAAAATCCCATTCTGTTTTTAAGGTCGGTCAGCTTGTCGTGGTGGGAATCGTCCAGGAATGTCTCGGATTCCAGCGTAATTCCGCATATGAACGCCGCCAGGGAAAGCCTTCTGCAGTCCTCGTCCAGATTGAATTTTCCGTCGCTGTCCAGCTTGTTGATAGCCTGGTATGCGCCGATAAATTCGCCCTTGCAGTTGCATATCGGCATTACAAGGATAGATTTTGTAACATATCCCGTCTTCTTATCCACGTCGGAATTGAAGTCGGGGTGATTGTAAGGATCGTTTGTGACAATAGCTCTCTGTTCGGTAAGAGCCTTTCCCACAAGTCCCGTACCTTCGGGAATTATTATCCTTCCCGTACCCACAGCGGCAGTTGTCCAAAGCTCGTGGGCGCGCTTATCCCATTTCCAGAAGCTTGCACGGTCGGCATTTACAAGGTTTCTTCCAAGGTCGGTGAGCAGCTTGAAAATAGCGGCGTGACTGTCCGAGGAATCCTCGGCGGGACGTGACATTTCCTTATATAGATCCTGTGTGATGGTGAATATTTTTTCAAGCAGAATATCGGACTGAGAGTTTTCGGATATATTGTTCATAAAAAATTCATCCTTTCTGTACACATAATGTTGATTTATAAGTTATTATACCATATATTTTCACACTTGTAAATATTTTTTTCTGTTTTTTAAAGAAAATTTTCAAATAATAGTGACAAATTCATTGACATATGTTATAATATATGGTAATAAATAACTGTTCGGAGGGGTATATGAAAAATAAAAAACGGTGGGCTTCTCTGGCGGAAGCGGCAATATTGTTCGCGCTTGTTTTTTGCACATCTTTTTTCGACGTGTTTTATTCCCTTGACTGTATGCTGAGGGATAAGCTTTATCAGTCACCGAGAGGAATAAACAATAAGATCAAGATCATAGCCATTGATGATGAGTCCCTCAGAGAGCTGGGGCCCTTCGGTACCTGGTCAAGGGGCGTTTATGCCGACCTTATCAATGTTCTTGGCGATTACCCCTCGGTCATCGCTATGGATATTATGTTTTTCGGCAATATGGACGAGGAGGGCGACAATGCCCTGAGACAAGCCTGCTCAGACAGTTCAAACGTAGTGGCAGGCTCGTACATCAATTATACAAGCAAGTACAGCTTTGACGAAAAGGGCAGACCATACATAGACCACTTTGCCGTAAGCGATATCGAGCAGCCCATAATGGAGGACTGCTGCATTACGGGCTTTGTAAACTCTTCACCCGACGAGGACGGCGTTGTCCGTTCGGTTTTTGTCACGGAAAGCGCTCCCGACCTTTACGGCGACAGGGAATTTAACAGCTTTGCATCGGAAATATATTCCCTTTACTGCCAAAGAAACGGCATAGAGCCGAACACTCCCTATCTTGACTCAAACGGACGTATGTGGATAAATTATGCGGGACGTCCCGGCGATTATGAGCATATTTCCCTTTGCAGCGTTCTTAACGGCAGCGTTGACCCGAGGGTGTTTACAGACTGCATTGTCATAGTGGGCGCATATGCTACGGGACTTCGCGATCAGTTTTCCGTTCCCAACAGCTCCGACCAGATGTACGGAGCGGAAATACACGCAAATATCGTTCAGGGGCTTATCGACGGCAGATATCCCGTTCCGGGCAGCAGGGTAGTCACATCTCTCTGCGGAGCAGCTGCAGCCGCAATAGCGTATCTTCTTACAAAGCGGATAAAATTCCGTTTCTCGGCACCCCTTGTGCTTGTTATGCTTATAGGATATGTGGCTGCGGGAATAATTCTGAATAACAGCGGCACTTCCATACCCCTGCTGTACGCTCCTCTGTTTATGGCTCTGGGATACTTTGTAAATCTGGGCAGAAAATATGCTGAGGAAGCTATAGAAAAAAAGAAGATCACAGCCGCATTCAAGAAATATGTTGCGCCCCAGGTGGTCGAGGAGATCGCAAAATCGGGAAATTATCACATAAAGCTTGGTGGCGAAAACCGCAATATTGCCGTGCTTTTCGTGGATATACGCGGCTTTACGCCTATGTCCGAGAGCCTTGAGCCCGAACAGGTGGTAGATATCCTCAACAGTTATCTCAATCTTACAACAAATGCGATTTTCAGCAACGGCGGTACTCTCGACAAATTCATAGGCGACGCCACAATGGCTGTTTTCAACGCTCCCTTCGACCTTGACGATTATGTGTTCCGCGCTGTTAAAACTGCATATGATATTGTAAGCGGAGGAAATGCCATTGAAAGTAAGTTTCAGGAAAAATACGGCAAATCCGTAAGCTTCGGTGTAGGAGTGAACTGTGGTCCCGCAGTCGTGGGAAATATCGGCTGCGATTTCCGTATGGACTATACCGCCATCGGTGATACGGTAAACACCGCCGCCCGTCTTGAGTCCAATGCCAAGAGGGGACAGGTGCTTATCAGTGAAGTGGTCTACGAGCAGGTCAAGGACAGGGTGACTGTAGAGCCTATCGGTGAAATTCCTCTTAAAGGAAAGTCAAAGGGCGTTTTCGTTTACTCCCTTACGGGAATAAACGGCTATGAAAATGATAAAGCAAAGGAGCTTGTAAATGAGTAAGTTTCTGATAATCCCTCAGTTAAAAAATATTGATGAAAGTCTGAAGCTTGCTGAGAAATACGGCTTCGGCTTTGAGTTCAATGATTTCTTTTCTCCTGACGTGCTTGACAGCAAAGAACGTGTTAAGAAAATTGCCGCAGAATACAAAGCCCATAAGCTTCCCAATCTTCTTACCTGCCACGGAGATTTTTTCGACGTCCTCATTTTCAGCGAGGATAAGCATATCCGCAATATCTCTGAAATGAGAGTGCGCCAGAGCATTGAAGCGGCGCTTGAAGTGGGCGCAGAGGCGGTTATTTTTCACACAAATCACAACCCTTTCTTCACATCCGAAAGCTATGTGAAAAACTGGATGGACTGCAATATGAAATTCTGGAGCGGTATTCTTGCGGAATATCCGCATATCAAGATTTACATAGAGAATATGTGCGACAGCTCGCCCCATATGCTTGCGGCGCTTTCCGAAAGGCTCAGCGCTTTTTCAAATTACGGCGTATGCTTTGATTACGCCCACGCCTCTGTATTCGGCTCGGATATTGATGAATGGGTAAATGCTCTTGCCCCCTATGTAAAGCATATGCATATCAATGACAATGACCTGAAAAGCGACCTTCATCTGGCTGTGGGCGACGGAAAGATAGACTGGAACAGGTTCAAAGAGCATTACTTTAAATTTTTTACCAAGGCTTCCGTACTTATTGAAACATCATCTATTGAAAATCAGCGGCGAAGTGCCGAATTCTTATCAAAGCTGGGTATTATATAGCACTTTATCGCGATAACGCGGTATGATGGTATTGTGGCTTTTGTGCGATAATTTTGCAATAATAAAATATTTTTGGAATTTCCTACAAAGTTGTTTAAAAACTATTGCTAAAGTATTTCATTTGTGGTATAATTTACCTAACAAATATAAAGGCAAAGCCGGTGAAAATCGGCGTCGCAAAGCACGAGCCTAAGCTTTTGAGAAATTTCGGAGTATGGCGGTCGGGCTGCATTTGTTGGGATATTCCCGAAGGTGCGGTTTGGCTGCGTACTCCTTTTGTTTTTACTGCACTGCCAATTATTTTGACTGAATTTTACGGAGGCGATATAATATGAGCGTGAAATCATTTTTTGCCGCAATGACATTAAAGGCTAAAATAATAATCGTATGCACCGCTGTTGCGGTAACTTCTGCTGCTGCGGTTGCTGTAGGAGTCGCAGTAACAAAGGAGGACGCTTACAGAGTCCTTAAAGTTTTTGAAATGACAGGCACCGCAGTGGTGGAAAGAGACGGTTCGGGTGCGCTTGACGCTTATGTCGGAATGAACCTTGAAAGCGGAGACACCCTTACAGTGGCTGACGACAGCACGCTGCGAATTTCTATGGACAGCGATAAATACGTTCTTCTTGACGGCGGAACAATCCTTGATCTTGTTGCAACAGGCTCTCCCTCCGACAGCAGAACGTCCATAGACCTTAAAAAGGGCACCATTTTAAACGAGATAACCAATCCTCTTTCAGCCAATTCCTCCTATGAGGTATCAACGCCAAAGGCAACAATGGCAGTCAGAGGAACCAGCTTTACCGTTTCCGTTATTGACGACGATATCGGCGGATATATCATAAGAGAGGATACCTTTAACGGAACGGTTGAGGTAACGCTTCTTGATACCGATGGCAAGCCAAAGAATGATACAGCGCTTGTACCTGCCGACAAGGGCGTTACTATCCGCACAGAACCTGACAAGGAAAGCGGCAATCCTGCCGAAATAGACGGCTTTTCACGTTTCGTTTTTGAGAATGAGGAAGGCATTATATCCGATCTCGGTGCGGGCGAGAATCCTATACGTGATATCAGATATGATATGGTCTCTGCGACCATAAAGAGAAACGCTCTTCGTTCCAATGACGAAAACCTTATGGAGCTTGACGAAGAGATAGTTGCTAAGCTCAGAGAAACCTCAACCACTGCCGCACAGACCGAAAAAACCACAGCTGCCGTTTCCGAGCCGGCACCCATAGCTTCTGTTTCGGAAACAGCTCCCGTTCAGACTTCTGTTCCGGAAATATCTGCTATTACCGAAGAAAATACTCAGACTGCGGATCCCTCGGCAACCATAGAAAACCAATACAGCAGCCCCGAGACATCAGATGTTTCCCTGTCCGTCACCGAAGCGGATTTAGTGTCTGAAACAGCTCCCACAAGCGTAAATTCAGATACGGAAACAGTCTCCGAAGCTGTAACAGCCGAAACAACAATCGAGACAACTGCTGAGACAACTGTCGAAACAATAGCCGAAGAACTCTTTGAAAGCGAGCCCGAAACTGTCGCAGCGTCTTCTGAAACAAAAGCCGAAACCTCCGAAACTGTAAGCAATACCACAACAAGGTACGAAACGACTGTAGCAACTTTTACAACACAGGATTTAATTTATAATGGTTCTTCTAATGGTTCTTCACCGTCAGTAACAACTAATGGTTCTTCACCGTCAGTAACAACAGGTGCTTCGGCGGCTGAAAAGAGCGTCTTTGAAGTTAAATTTATGTACGACGAAACGTTAGTCTCTTCCGTATCTGTTGAGGGAGGCAAACCCGTCAGCAATATCCCCTCAATACCAGAAAAGAACGGTTATACGGGAAAATGGATATGTGACGGTAAGGAGTTTACTTCCGTAACGGCAGTAACATCGGATATAACAGTCAATGCTGTTTATACCATCAATACTTATGCCGTAACTCTCACTGCAGCTGCAAATGAGACATATTCAAACACAGTAACGGCAGATTACGGAACTCTTCTTTCGGATATTCTTCCCGAAGTACCCGCAAAAACAGGCTATACAGGCGTATGGAAGATAGGTGGAACTGTCGATATCTCAAGCAGCGTAAAGGTGACCTCTGACCTTGACATCAGGGCAGTTTATACTGCTAACACCTATACCGTGACCTTCACCGCAGAAGCAGACGAGAATTATTCAAGCACAGTAACGGCAGACTACGGAACACCTCTTGCGGCTATTCTTCCCGAAGTACCCGCAAAAACAGGCTATACGGGCGAATGGAAGATAGGCGGAACAGTCAATATCTCAAGCGGCATAACCGTTACCGCAGATCTTGATATAAAGGCTGTTTATACCATAAACACTTACACCATAACTCTCACCGCGGCTGCAAATGAGACATATTCAAACACAGTAACGGCAGTTCACGGAACTCTTCTTACGGATATTCTTCCCGAAGTTCCCACAAAAACAGGCTATACGGGCGTTTGGAAGATAAAGGGAACTGTAGATATCTCAAGCAGCGTAAAGGTGACCTCTGACCTTGACATCAGGGCAGTTTATACTGTTAACACCTATACCGTGACATTCACCGCAGAAGCAGATGAGAATTATTCAAGCACAGTAACGGCAGACCACGGCACACCTCTTGCGGATATTCTTCCCGAAGTACCCGCAAAAACAGGCTATACGGGCGTATGGAAGATAGGCGGAACAGTCAATATCTCGGGCGGCATAACCGTTACCGCAGATCTTGATATCCAGGCTGTATATGCCATCAACACCTATACCGTTACATTCAAAGCCGAGGGCAGCGAGGATATCACAAAAACAGCCGTACACGGTACGACAGTGACGGAAATTCCCTCAGTGCCCGAAAAGACCGGATATACGGGCAAATGGG
>JAQYLI010000030.1 GCA_028720105.1 Oscillospiraceae bacterium
CCTTTTTCCTCTACGAGTTTTAAGGCTTCCTCTTTGTATTCTCGGCTGTACTGTTTTACCTGTCCCATTCCTTGACACTCTCCTTCTTTTTTATTATATTTTCGTGGGTGGATTGTGTCAAGTTTTATTATACTACATCAATTTGAGGGCTTTTTTTGCGTCGCACCCCGTGTGTAGTGTGTGTTAAATTTTATCACGTCTCATATGCTCGAAAATGAGGTGGACTATAAAAAGGAAAAAAATCCCAAAAGAGATATGGCATAATAAGTTGTTCAAAACTTAAAACCATATCTCAGAGGAATTTTTTGAAAAATTATTAAAATCAAAGACAAGTAAATATGTCGACTGTTTTTGTACGGAAAATTTACTTGACCTCAGTTCCGCCCACAGGACGGATATACAGCTTGTAGCAGCTGCCTTTGCCGAAAACCTTTTCCATAGTTTCGGAATATGTATCCAGCAGGTTGTCAGGAACAAATGCCTGGATAGTTCCTGCAAAACCACCGCCGTGAACTCTCACAGCGCCTCTGCCACGAAGCAGGTTTTCGGATATGTATAGTCCCATAACAAGTCCCTGTTCAGAGGGAGTCTTTACAGCAAATACATTCTGGAGATATTTGAAGGAGCTGTTTCCGCTTTCGCTTACAAGCTTTAAGAAGCTGTCGATATCACCGCTTCTGAGCGCTGCCGCTTCTTTTCCGACTCTTTCATTATCGTCAAAGAAGTGGAATGCCCTTGCAACAGCTCTGTCGCCGCATTCTTTGCGGACATCTGCGATATTTTCAAGAAGCTGTTCCTTTGTGATATCACGAAGCTCCGACTTTCCAAAGAATTTTGCAACGGATTTCATTTCCGCAGGGATAGCCGCATATTCGGGTGTGAGATCTGCGTGATTTCCCTTGGTGTCCACAATGCAGAGAGTGTAGCCCGAGGCCGCAAAATCATATGAAATTGCATCGATAAGGGGATTTTCCGTGTCCTTGAAATCAATGGTTATAAATCCGCCTACCGATGAAGCCATCTGATCCATAAGACCCGAGGGCTTGCCGAAGTATACATTTTCCGCATACTGTGCGATCTGTGCGATCTTCACCGCCGAAACGCTTCCTTCATTGCAGAGATAGGAGAATATAGTTCCGATAAGCACCTCGAACGCCGCCGAAGAGGAAAGACCGCTTCCCTTGAGAACATTTGATGTTGTATAAGCCTTGAAGCCGCAAACATTGAAGCCTGCGTTCTTAAAGCCTGCCGCAACTCCTCTGATAAGCGAAGCGGAGGAGTTTTTCTCATTTTCCTTTACAGAAAGGTCAGAGATGTCCACAACGTCCTCGGGGAAGCCTTCTGATTTTACCGATACAACGCTTCCCTCGCAGGGAGAAACAACAGCGATAACATCAAGTCCCACCGCAGCAGCCATAACGCAGCCTCTGTTGTGGTCGGTGTGGTTTCCGCCTACCTCTGTACGTCCCGGTGCGGAAAAGAGCCTGATGTTGTCCTGCTTGCCGTAAATATCTTCAAAGCTTTTTAGAGCGGCTTCATATCTGCTTTTCTGCATAGAAACTGCGTTTGCTCCGTAGAGCTTTTCAAGTGTGCTTTCGCTGACAATCATAGTAATTTTCCTTTCATTAAAGGTATTTTTCAACGTCTATTTCTTCCTCGGAATTATCAATAAGAAAGCCAAGTATTTTTTTGTATGCTCCCGCAGGATTTGACTTTATCTTTTCGGCAATAAGTTCACCCTGAGACATATCGGGAGCAAAGAAACTCATATTTATAAGCTCTCTGCCGCCGTCTGAGAGTGCAAAAATTACTCTGCAGCCGTCTTCAGCCTCGGATATGGTGCAGGAGCACATATCTTCATTTTGTTCACGGATAAAGAACCCGAACGCCGCTTTCAGAAGCTTTCTTCTGAATACAAGGGGAATGTAGTGGTTAAAGTATTCCGAGCCCAGCCTGCCCTTTTCGGTAAGCGCAATGCTGCCGTTTTCCGAAATGACGGAGCCGTTTTCGGTAAGCTCTGTGAGAGCATCGGAATAGTAAAAATAGTTTATTACGCCGCTGTCCTCTGAAATTAGCCTGAGCTGCTCCTCGGTGACAGGACGGTTAAGCTTTTCTAAAATATAGCACAGCAGAATTTTAACGCTGTGAACGGAGTTAAGCTCCGGGCTTGTCATCTGCTGACCCGACATTTTCCTTTTCTCCTTTTTCCTCTGTGCTATCCTTACCCTTTCAGAAGTTGGGGTAATCCAGCATATGCGAAAGTATTGCGATATTCGCCGCCGCCTCCACTACAGGCACCGCTCTCAGCACAACGCAGGGATCGTGTCTGCCTTTGATCTCAATGGTGGAATTTGTGAGATTTGAATAGTCAATAGTGTCCTGGGGTTGGGCGATGGAGGGAGTGGGCTTGAATGCCACTCTGAAAATTATGGGCATACCGCTGGAAATTCCTCCGAGAATACCGCCGTGATTATTGGTCTTTGTTTTAACGTGACCGTGGTCGTCAACATAAAAGTCGTCATTATTCTGGCTTCCAAGCATTTTCGTAGCATTGAAGCCTGCGCCGAATTCGATGCCCTTTACCGCAGGAATACCGAAAACAAGCTGTGCAATGGTATTTTCAAGTCCCTCGAACATAGGGGAGCCAATGCCCGCAGGTACGTTTGTTATGGCACATTCCACGATACCGCCAACGCTGTCGAGACATTCTCTTGCCTTGGCAATGTCGTTGTACATAGCCGTACCCTTTCTGTCGTTTATTACGGGTATCTTTTTGTGACGGATATTAAGAATGGTCTCCCTGTCGATATTGCAGGGGTCAAACATTGTATCCTTGATGTTGTGTATCTGAGCGATGTGAGCGCCTGTGTAAATGCTTCTGCGCTCGAGTATCTGACCGCATACAGCTCCTGCGAACACGATAGGAGCGGTGAGTCTGCCCGAGAAATGACCTCCGCCTCTTACATCGTTAAAACCTTGATAACGGACTGCTCCTGTATAATCGGCGTGACCGGGACGGGCAAGATGGGAGACGTTTTTATAGTCATTGGAATGCTGGTCGGTGTTCTGAATGAGCGCCATAAGGGGAGTGCCTGTGGTGCGGTTGTTGAGCATTCCCGACATAATGCTGGGCATATCCGCCTCCCTGCGGTGGGTAGAGGTTGCGTCATTGCGGGGCGCACGGCGAGCCATAAACTCTTTGAGCTGCTCTAAGTCGATATATTCCCCAGGTGGCAGATTATCAATGGTAATGCCAATAGCGGGGCCGTGGGATTCCCCGAAAAGGGAAATGCTTATGTTGTGGTTCCAAAATGAGGACATCGGTTAGTTTCTCCTTCCTTTTCAAACGGCTTACAATATTTCAAACTGTCCGCCGAGCGACTTGAAGTCATCAAAGAATCGGGGATAGCTTTTTTTAACGTCCTCCGCACCGTGAATGATAACGGGTGCGTTTGAGGCTGTTGCGGCAATGGCGGCTGCCATTACAATACGGTGATCCTTGCAGGAATCGACTTCGCCGCCTGTGAATGTATCAATATGCTCCATTGTGAGAAAATCGTCTCCTGCAGTCACTTTGCCGCCGATGGCGTTAAGTGCATTTGCCACGCAGGTAAGACGGTCGCTCTCTTTGAGCTTTAATCGAGCGGCATTAACAATCCTTGACTGCCCCTTTGTAAATGAGCCTAAGACCGCAAGAATGGGAACGAGGTCGGGAATATCAGCAACATCTGCGGTGAAGGGCTTCATATCATCGCCGCAGGAAGCAATAATATCAAGTATCGCCTTGTCGCCCTGGACTGAGTTGGGGTCAAGGTTTGTGACCTTTATTTCCGAGCCGAGAGCGTTTGCGGTGAAGAAGAACGCAGCCTGTGAATAATCGCCCTCAACGGCTGTGCGGCAGGGCTTGTATTTCTGACCGCCCTTGATAAGATAAATGGGCAGACTGTTCATAGACATCTCTCTTATGTCAATGCCGAATTTTTTCAGTGCCGCTATGGTCATATCCGCATAGGGCTTTGACTGGAGAGGGGAGGTTAGCTTTATCACCGAGTCTTCTTCGCACATAGGGAGCGCCAGCATAAGACCTGTTATAAACTGTGACGAAACGTCTCCCTCAAGGTTATATTCGCCTGCTCTCAGCTTTCCTGTCAAGGTAATGGGCAGACCGCTCTGAGGCTCAAAGGTAACGCCCTTTGATGGAAATTCCCTTGTGTAGGGGGTAATGGGTCTCTGGGGTAGCTTTGCGTGACCGTTTAAGGTCGCCGTAGTTCCCAATGCTGCCGCAACGGGAATGATAAATCTTAGCGTTGAGCCGCTTTCGCCGCAGTCGATCTCGGCTTTTTCCGCAGGAATTTTTATACCTCTGACGGTGTATGTGCCGCTGTCGGCAAGCACGTTTGCTCCCAGAGCCTCCATTGCCTGAGATGTGACCGTGATATCATTGGAGTCGGTAACGTTTGAGATTTCCGACACACCGTCCGCAAGGGCGGCGGCTATTATCATACGGTGGGAATAGCTTTTCGATGAGGGGGCGCTTACCGTTCCGATAAGCTTTGAGGGGTAGATCTTAACGTCCATAAGAGACCTGCTTTCAAGGAATTTTTTACTTTAAGAAGCTTTCAAACTCATCAACTGTCATTTTCACAGCGGAGGAAACGCCTATATCCGAGCATATAATAACGTGTATGCTGCTGCCTGCTCTCTTTTTGTCGTTTAGACAAGCGCCGCCCAGATCCTTTGCTTCGGGTTCAACAGTGATGTCAAGGCAGTATTTTTTTAGAGAGGACATCAGTTCGTCCGTAAGACCGCTTCTGCACATATTTTTGTTTTCGGCAAGTCGGGTTATCATTTCCATTCCCTTTGCCACCGCTCTGCCGTGAGAAATACCTGTGTAATGGTAATATTGCTCGATGGAGTGACCGAGGGTGTGACCGAAATTAAGGAGCATTCTTTCGCCCTTGTCAAATTCGTCAGCCTCCACAACGTCCCGCTTTATTGCAACACACTGTGCAATGATATCCTCCATAACCTCCCATATGCTGTCGATATCGTGGTTTGTGAGGATATCGAAAAGGGGTGCGGACTTTATCATTCCGTATTTGACTACCTCGCCCATTCCGTCAATGAGGAAATCACGGGGGAGAGTTCTGAGAGCTTCGGTATCGCATAACACAAGCTTGGGTTGCTTGAAGGCACCCACAAGATTTTTTCCCTCAGGAATGTCGATGGCAGTCTTTCCGCCAACAGAGGAGTCCACCTGTGCAAGGAGGGAAGTGGGGAGCTGGACGAAATCCATTCCTCTGAGGTATGTGGCAGAAGCGTAACCTGCCATATCGCCCGTAACTCCGCCGCCAAGTGCTGCAATGCAGTCTGTTCTTGTGAAATGATTACTTGCAAGGAAACTGTAAATTTTATTTAATGTGTCCGAGCATTTTGAAGCCTCGCCGTGAGGAAAAACAAAGCTGCAAACGTCAAATCCCGCTTCGCTCAGAGACTTTTTCACCCTGTCCTGATATATTCCGCTTACGTTGTCGTCGGAAATTATGGCGATCTTTTCAGCCTTTGTGACTTTTTTTACATATTCACCGCAGCTTTTTAAAAGTCCGCCGCCGATAATAACATCGTATTTTTCGGAGGCGTTCACGGTAATGGTTTCCATAAAATAACATCCTTTCGGGGAAAATCAAGTGACATCGAAAAAAATCAAGTGACTCTGTAAAGACGGCAGAGTCACATTTTTTTAACTTGTCACAATAACGCAGTCGGGAAGATGAGTTTCAAGATATTCAAGCTCGTTAAAATCCGATGTGCGCTTGAGATCAATATTGATTATGTAAAGCTTTTTCAGGCTGTCAAGTTCGTAAACTGGGCTGAGATCGCTGATAGGATTGTCGGAAAGCTTGAGCCAGCCGAGAGTTTTAAGCTCCGCAAGGGGAGTTATGTCGGTTATCTGATTGCCGTTTACGTAAATTTCGGTGACAGCGCTCATACGCCACAGAGGGAAAATGTCGGTGATGTTGTTATTCTGCAAATGGATACGATCCATCATTACCATACCTTCAACGGGCGAAATATCGCTTATCTTGTTGTCGTTTAATTTCAGAAGCTTCATACCTTTCATACCTTCGAGAGCGGAAATGTCCGTTATCTCGTTGTCGGAAAGGTCAAGATTGGTAAGATTAACCAGATTTTTCAGGGGAGAAATATCCTTTATCTCGTTATCACGCAGATATAGGGTGCGGAGATTTGTAAGCCCTGCAATGGGTGTAAGGTCGGAAATGTTATTCTTGAAAAGGGAAAGGGTTTGGAGGTTTGTAAGACCCATTATAGGGGTAAGGTCGCTGATGTTATTCTGATAGATGTGCAGCTCGGTGAGGTTCAGCATATATTTCAGATCGGCGATATCCTCATTTGTAAGACCCATATTGTTAAGAGTAAGGGAGGTGAGTGATGTGGAGTATTCCACACCCTTTATGGTGATGGTATCGGGGAGATCTGCCATAGCGTTTTCCTTGGCGCTGACAGCGGCGCTGACCTCGGGAAGATCGGAGCCGTTCAGGTAATCAAGCTTTGACTTGGGGATAAGGGTAGGAGCCGCTTCAGTCTGAAGCTCGGCGATCTGGCTTTCAAGGCTGTCCACCTTGGAGACGAGCTCGTCCTTGGAAAGCTCTGCATTTCCTGCTCCTGCGGCGGAGACATCGTTGGAGTCAGAACAGCCTGTGAAAAGAATAAGCATTGATATAACTGTGATAACAGTCAGAATAATATTGCATATTTTCACTTGAAGCACCGCCTTTCACACTTGATAGTCCATACATCAGGAGACACCTATACAAGTTAATTATAAGATATTTTTTCCTTATTGTCAATAGTTTTGCACGATAAAAATAAAAATGAAAAACCCGATCTGCCGCCGCTTGGTGACAAATCGGGCAAGACTCATAAATCAAGTCCCTCGGAATTATTCTTCCTTCATCTTTGCAAAGCACTCGCTGCAGTAAACGGGACGATCCTCTCTGGGTCTGAAAGGAACTCTTGCTACACCGCCGCAGGAAGCACAGGTAGCTTCAAACATTTCTCTCTCACCCTTGGCGCCGTTCTTGCGTGCGCTGCGGCAGCTCTTGCATCTCTGAGGCTCGTTCTCAAAGCCCTTTTCAGCGTAAAATTCCTGCTCGCCTGCAGTGAATACGAACTCCTGTCCGCACTCCTTGCATACTAATGTCTTGTCTTCGTACATTTTAATTTCCCTCGCTTAAATAAAATTTGATTGGACCTGAGGACGGACTCGCACCGACACCTTTGATAAACAACGCTCTAAATGATTAAGCTACTTGGCCGCATATATACAGATGAGCATTGCTCATATGCACGTAAATTATCCGTCGTTTCCGACGAGTTTTCCTCGAAGCTTTGCTCCTGCACGGCCTGCGGCATTCTTTGCGGATTTTTCCGAAATACCGAGCCTTGTTCCTATCTCCTCGAAGGTAAGCCCCGAAAGATGAAGGAGAAAGCAGCGCCTTTCCATAGGGGATAATGTGTTTTCAAGCTCTTTAAGTATTTCCCTCTGGATAATAATGGTTTCGGGAGTAAGAGTACTTGCAGGCTCTTCGTTTTCACTGTTATCCTCGGCAAACTGCTGACCTCTCAGCTTTGCTGCCGCAGTTTTCATACGGTTCACAACGCAGGAGTAGGCGAATGAAGAGAATTTGGAGCTTTTATCTTCCTTATATCCTCTGACTGCGCTCAGCAGCCCGAGCATACCCTCCTGAATGAAATCGTCATATGCGGAAGGGTCGGGACAGATAGCCGCCGCTTTATTTTTTATAAGAGGAAAAAAGCGGTAAATAAGCTCACTGTAGCAGGAAACGCAAAGCTTGTTTTTCCGGCAGAGCATTGCCAACTCCTCATCGGAGCGTTCAGACAGCACATCGCACAGATTATCGTTATTTTCGCTGCGTTCAGCGGTCATAGCATTGCCTCCGTGAAAAAACACATTGACAGCAAAAGGGTATTACTTTTGCTTTTTATTATTCTAACCTATTTATTCCTTTTTGTCAAGAGCCTTTTTAATAAATTTTAAACGCAATACAAATATTTGTTATAAAAGTTATTATTTATACATTGATTTTGTGCATATTGCTGATTGGAAAGGCATATGTCGCCCATTTTATTTTATAAAATGCAAGACAGCGATTTATAATATTGACAAATTTCCGAAAAGAATGATATACTATTGTTTAAGTAAATGCAAAGGAAGAGATAAAATGCTTAATGAATTTTCAAGAACGGAGCTGCTTCTGGGCGGCGAAGCTATGGACAGACTGAAAAATGCACGTGTGGCTGTTTTCGGCGTCGGCGGCGTTGGCGGATACGTGGTCGAAGCCCTTGCACGAAGCGGCGTGGGAGCCATTGACCTTATTGACAGCGACAGGGTGAGCCTTACAAATCTTAACAGGCAGATAATCGCCCTGCAAAGTACCGTTGGTTTGCTTAAGACCGACGCTGCGGAGGTTCGTATCAAGGATATAAATCCCGGGTGCAAAGTGGTGAAGCACCCTGTTTTTTACACTTCCGAGACCGCCGGCGAATTTGATTTCACCGAGTACGACTATGTGGTGGACGCCATTGACACCGTTTCGGGCAAGATAGAGCTTGTGATGAATGCGGACAGGTGCGGCACGCCCATTATCAGCTCGATGGGTGCAGGCAACAAGCTTGACCCTACAGCCTTTGAGGTGGCGGATATTTACAAGACCTCCGTATGCCCTCTTGCAAAAGTTATGAGATACGAGCTTCGCCGCAGGGGTATAAAACATCTTAAAGTGGTATATTCAAAGGAAATTCCCATTGTGCCAAACAGTACCTCCGACTGTGAGGAAGAGGACTGCAAAAAGAGGATGATACCCGGGTCGATAGCTTTTGTCCCTTCGGTGGTGGGGCTTATTATTGCCGGAGAGGTCATTAAGGATATTGCAGGGGGCAGTCGTGATGCGAGTTGAACATATAGCTTTGTATGTGACCGACCTTAAAAACAAAAGACTTTTTTGTGAAATACTTTAACGCTGTGCCTAATGAGGAATATCACAATTAAAGAACGGTCTTCCGCTCATATTTTTTGCTTTTTGGCAGCGGCGCAAGGCTTGAAATAATGAACAGACCAGGTCTTGCAGGCTGTGAAAACGGTATCTCACGGACGGGCTATATCCATATTGCTTTCAGTCTTGGGAGCAGAAAGGCTGTTAACGAGCTTACTGAAAGGCTTAGGGCTGACGGATATACGGTGGCAAGCGGTCCGAGAGTTACAGGGGACGGATATTGTGAAAGCTGTATAATCGGCATAGAGGGAAATCAGATAGAGATAACCGAGTGATGATTTTATAACTGCTCTGCTAAAAATGCAGGGCAGTTTTATTTTGCTTGCAATCAAGATGGTATCATTTATCTCGATTTGCGGGAAACGGCTCAGGAATATGCAACTTATCAAAATACAAAATTCATAAATTATCGTAAATGTGTGAAAATACAATAATACGAGACATAAACTGCAGGAATAAATATGATTTATTGCATAAATTTTCAAAAAGCCCTTGACAAAAGCCGGATAACGATGTATAATAAAGCCATAGAAAAAACAGCAACGGCGCTGTAAAAAATGCAAGATTATTTTCAGGGAATTGCATTTTTTATATAGCCGTTTTTGTTTTAAAAAAATGGAGGGTGATTTATATGACAGAAGAACTTATGACCGTTCAGGAGTCCGTGCTGGGCGAAGTGTTCGGTATCTGGTTCCTCATCGGCGCTGCACTGGTATTCTTTATGCAGGCAGGCTTCGCAATGGTAGAAACGGGCTTCACAAGAGCCAAGAACGCAGGAAACATCATAATGAAAAACCTGATGGATTTCTGTATCGGTACGGTAATGTTTATTGCGATAGGCTTCAGTCTTCTCCTCGGTGAGGATTATATGGGTCTTATCGGAAAGCCCGGCTTCGATATTTTCACAAGTTATGAGAATTTCGACTGGTCGAATTTCGTTTTCAACCTTGTGTTCTGTGCAACAACAGCGACTATCGTTTCGGGTGCAATGGCAGAAAGGACCAAGTTCATTTCCTACTGCATCTACTCGGGAGTTATCAGCGGTCTTATTTATCCTATTGAAGCACACTGGATATGGGGCAGCGGTTGGCTCGCACAGCTTGGCTTCCACGATTTTGCAGGCTCTTGCGCAATTCATATGGTAGGCGGTATCTCCGCTCTTATCGGCGCAAAGATCCTTGGTCCCAGAATTGGCAAATTTGTCAAGGATAAGGACGGCAAGGTAACAAAGGTAAACGCTATCCCCGGCCATTCACTTACGATCGGCGCTCTCGGCTGCTTTATCCTCTGGTTCGGCTGGTACGGCTTCAACGGCGCAGCAGCAACCACAGGTCCTCAGCTTGGCTCCATCTTCCTTACAACCACAGTAGCTCCCGCAGTTGCAACAGTTGTATGTATGATCTTCACTTGGGTAAAATACGGCAAGCCCGATGTTTCAATGTGCCTTAACGCTTCGCTTGCAGGTCTTGTAGGTATCACAGCAGGCTGTGATGTAATGGACTGCTTCGGTGCTGCAATGGTCGGCGTTGTTTCGGGACTTCTGGTAGTATTCGGCGTATGGCTTCTTGATAATGTTCTCCACATTGATGACCCCGTTGGTGCAGTTGCCGTACATATGATGAACGGTATCTGGGGTACTCTTGCAGTAGGTCTCTTTGCAACAGATACAGTTCCCGAGTGTTCGTTGAACGGTTTGTTCTACGGCGGCGGATTTGACCTTCTCGGTCTCCAGGCTCTCGGTTTTGTATCGGTTGCAGCTTGGACAACAGTTACTATTACCATCACATTCCTTATCATCAAGGGTACTATCGGTCTCAGAGCTTCCGCAGAGGAGGAGACAAGAGGTCTGGATATCACCGAGCACGGTCTTCCTTCCGCATATGCAGACTTTATGCCCGCAAACTCTTCCATCTCCATCTTCACAGGCAAGTCTACTGTTGAGGAGCCTGCTCCCGTTGCAGCGGCAGTTCCCGTTGTTGAGAACCGTCCTCATATCGAGAGAGACCCCAACGCAAAGAACAAGTACACCAAGGTTTCCATCGTGTGCAAGCAGGGCAAGTTTGACGATCTCAAGAACGCTCTCAGCGATATCGGTGTAACAGGCTTTACAGTAACAAATATTCTTGGCTGCGGCACTCAGAAGGGTGCAGGCGAAATGTACCGCGGCGTTCCTATCGAGACAACGCTCCTGCCTAAGATCAAGGTTGAGGTCGTTATCTGCAAGGTTCCCGTTGAAACGGTTGTTGAAGCCGCAAGAAAGGCTCTCTACAGCGGACATATCGGAGACGGTAAGATATTCGTTTACGATGTTGAGGACGTTGTAAGAGTAAGAACAGGCGAAAAAGGCTATGACGCTCTTCAGGACGCTGAAAATTGATTAAAAGTTAATACAGTTTGAAGAGGCTGCTGCAGCGCGTTCTGCAGCAGCCTCTTTTGCTAATTATACATTTTAAGGTGTTTGGATTTTAGCATAATAATGAGCAGTATGCTTTGTGTAATATTCGACAAGCTGCGAACTCTGCGGGAACTTGATTTTGACTTATAGCATAAAAAGCGTTATATTTTGCGTAAAATGCTGAAAAATCTCTTGCTAAAAAGAAAAAAATAATGTAAAATATGATAATATGGAGTTTTGTGTGATTTTTCCATATCCGGATATGTTTTTGACGCTCACATAATGAAAACCAGCGTATCAGCTATGATACATTACGGGGAAAAAATATAAAGCTGCGGGTATTGAGCAACCGTAAAGGAGCGTAATAAATGAAGTATACTGATATTGTAACAAATAAAAAGACTGCGGCAAAATCGGCATTGCTGGTTTTCATACTTTGCACAGTGATAATGTGCGCAATGAGCATTTTCAGCAGATGGGATATATGGGTCATAATAATGCTTATAATCCATTCAGTCGTGCTGGCAGTTATGACCTTCCATCCGAAGATCCCTGTCAGGGCGCAGTCTGTGGTACTTATGCTGTTTTCCTTTTCAAATATATTGACCTGCAGTATAATGGAGAATGATATCTATCCGTCTATCGCAGTTTTTATGGGTGCTGCAATACTTATATCCGTGTACAAGGACGCAAAGCTGCTGTTTGGGTATGTTCTGCTGATATTGTGCGGCATATTATACCATATTTTTGTTTTAAAAAGCGTGTCCTTTGATATGATGATAGATATTACGCAGTTTATTGTCAGGATATCGGTTATGATAACGGCTCTTTTCTTCCTGATGGTATTTATCAGAAGTATGGAGCAAAACGAAGAGGAACTTAAACAAAGCGTTGCGGAAGCAAGACAGGCGGAGCATTACAAGTCGGATTTCCTTGCAAATATGAGTCATGAGATACGCACGCCGATGAATGCTATCGTTGGAATGTGCGAGCTTATACTGCGTGAAAACGATTTGAGCGAAAGCGTCCGCGAGAACTGTTTCAATATTCAGACCTCAGGCAGAAGTCTGCTTTCCATAATTAACGATATTCTGGATTTTTCAAAGATCGAATCGGGTAAGCTGGAGCTTATACCCGAGGAATTTAATATTGCTTCTACCCTTAACACTGTTATAAATATGTCCGAGGCGAGAAAGGGCAATAAGAAGATAGACATTATTGTAAATGCCGACCCCGATATCCCCAGAGGAATTATAGGAGACGAGGTGCGTATAAGACAGGTCATGGTGAACCTTATGACAAATGCTGTCAAATATACCGAAAAGGGATTTGTCACTCTTACCGTGTCGCATACAAAGCAGGATTACGGTATAAATCTGTTAGTATCCGTTGCAGATACAGGTATCGGAATTTCAGAGGAGAATATTGAAAAGCTTTTCACAAGCTTCCGTCAGGTGGATACAAAAAAGAATCGCTCCGTTGAAGGTACAGGACTGGGTCTTGCCATATCAAAGCGCCTTATCAATCAGATGGGCGGATTTATCAGCGTAAAGAGCGAATACGGCGCAGGTTCGGAGTTTCGCTTTGTTATCCCGGTCAAGGTTTCGGATGAAAGACCCTTTATCACTATAAATGATCCGCAGAATATCCATTCGGCAGGCTATTTCGGCAAAACAGGGAATAACGGCAGATATGAAAAGCTTTTCACCGAAATGGGCAGGCAGCTCAATGTTGATTTCAGATGCTGCTGCAGCGTCAGTGAGCTGAAAGCAATGGCAGAAAGCGGCAAGTTCACACATTTCTTTGCGGACAAAGATGAATATATTGAAAATGCAGACTTTTTCGGTGAAATAGCAGGCAAAGCAAACGTATTTATTATTCAAGACAGAACAGACGCTATCAATCTCCCCGAAAATATCAAATGCATATACAAGCCCTTTTATATTATTTCCGTGGCTTCGGCGCTTAACAATGAAAATATCGTTCTGAACCTCAATGAACGAAGGGGCTCGGATATCCGTTTTTCGGCTCCGAAGGCGAGAGTGCTTATCGTTGATGATAATGCTGTCAATCTTAAGGTCGCCGTTGGACTTATGCAGCCCTATCATATGCAGGTCATAACTGCGGAAAGCGGTCAGGCGGCGATAAATATGCTGCGTTCAAAGGATATAGACCTTGTTTTTATGGATCATATGATGCCCGAAATGGACGGTGTTGAAGCAACAAAGATCATCAGAGGAATGGAAGGGGATTACTACAAAGATCTGCCCATCGTAGCTCTTACCGCAAACGCCGTAAACGGAGTCAGGGATATGTTTATACGTGAAGGGCTTAATGATTTCCTTGCAAAGCCAATCGAGCTTTCTGCACTTGACAGAATACTGCGGAATTTCCTGCCTAAGGAATATATACAGACTCCCTCCTCTTCAGATTATGGCGGAGCGGATCGCCGCAAAAAAAACAAAAAAACAGATTATGAAGGCTCTGCAATGTTTGACCCCGAAAAAGGACTTATGTATACGGGCGGCAGTATGGAGGCTTACCGTGAGATACTTGAGATCTATGCGAAAAAGGGTCCTGAAAAGAGAGCGCAAATTGACGGGCTGTTTGAGAAAAAGGATTGGAAAAATTATATCATAGAGGTCCACGCACTGAAAAGCACGTCAATGAGTATAGGCGCAGTTAAGCTTTCGGTGCTTGCAAAGGAGCTTGAAGCCGCAGGAAAGGCTGAAAGCTACAGCACGATCGAAAAGAAAAACGGAACTTTGTCAAAGCTTTACGGCGAGGTCATAGAAATTATAAATAATTATCTTGATGAGACTAAATGCGAAGCCGAAAATGAGACTTCTGAGGAACAAATTATAAATCTTACTGAAATCTCCGAAGAAAAGCTGTCGGAATATATTTGCAGGGCAAAGGAAGCCTGCGGCAGCTTTGACGGTGATGCTGTGAAGTCAATTTCGGAAGCTGTATCCGGATATTCATACAATGGCACGCCTATTGCAAAGTATTTCAGCAGGGCGGCAGAACTTGCGGAGGATTTTGAATATGATGCCGCAGCGGAAGAAATTTCAAGGCTTGAAGCGGAAACGGAGGTAAACGTATGAAGAAGATAGGAATTACCACAGACTGTGTATGCGACCTTCCCGGGGAATATCTTGATCTGAACGACATCGGAATAGCATATTTCTACATATTAACAGGAACGGGACGCTTTCGTGACGGATATGAAATAGATTCGAGAAACATTATTGAGTATCTTGAAAACGGCGGCGAAAAGGCGGAGACCATTGAGCCTACACCCTCTGAATACCGGGAGCTTTTCGGAAATTATCTGGAAAAGTACGATGAAGTCATACATATCTGCATAAGCAGCTACACAAGTAATGCTTATGAAAATGCTTTGGCGGCACAAAAGCTTATGGGAGAAAAAGGAAGTTCTGTTCATATTATAGATTCTCACCATTTATCCACGGGAATGGGACATATGATAATAAGAGCTGTGGAAATGCGTGACAAAGGCTGTTCTTCGGAAGAAATCACAGAAGAAATGGAATCAATGAAAAAGAAGGTCTCTACCAGCTTTATTGTTATGAATGCCGACTATCTTTATCGAAACGGAAGGATCAGCAAAACAATACGTGATATTTCCGCTTCATTAAGGATCTATCCCGTGCTTACTATGAAGGACGGAAAGATGACGCTTAAAAATATACAGAGCGGCAGCTATGAAAAGGCTGTTGTCAGGTATATTAAGAGCGAGCTTCGGAGCAGCCGCAGAATAGACAAAAAACGGCTTTTTATCACCCACGCAGGCTGTACGGTGAAGATGATCGCCGGAATAAAGGCAGAAGTTGAAAAGCTGTGCAGCTTTGACGAAGTGATCGTCACAACTGCGTCCGCAACCGTTTCGGGAAACTGCGGTCCCGGTGCTATCGGAGTTTTGTATGTAAAAGATAATTAAGGAGACGGTAGTTTAGTATCCTGACGATATATCCATATGATCGGGCGTATGCCCGATATTAAAGCTAAGGACTTGATGGGATTGAATAAAAAGCAGAAAAAAACTAAGCGGCAGCTATCGGGCAGCATTATTTATACTAATGCTGGCTCTCGGAATTATTATATTTGTAAATGTTGTTCTGATAAAGCTCGCGGAAACAGAACAGATCGAAGCTGATGGATAGACGCGGCTGCAGCATTGCAGGGCGTGTTGACAGCAGTTTTTACCGTTCCGAATGCCTTTTCGACAGCGTTGCGATGCAGGTCGAACAGATAATTTCCGATGACGGTGACGTGTCGGAGCTTCTTGATAAATTTTTCTGTTCGGATATCATTGAAGATATAAACAAGAGGTCTGACGGAAGCTGTTTCGGCGCTTATGCCGCATATTACGGCGAGCTGTATATAAACGATTTTGAACAGCATTTCAAAGCGGCGGCAGGACAGCAAAGCACCGATATGGTCTCCCGTACCGCACCCCATGCAAGAATATTGGTGGTTAACGACAACGAGACAAATCCGCTTGTTGCAAAGTCCTTATTAAACGCACAATGGTAAAGCTTGACACGGCTTCGAGCGGTGCAGGGTGCATTGAACTGCATAAAAACAACAGCTATAATATTGTTTTCCTTGATCATATGATGCCTAAAATGTACGGTCTCGAAACGCTGAAAAAGATCAGGAAGGAAAAAATTGCACAGAATACCTGCTTTATCGCCCTCACTGCAAATGCCATCTACGGGGCAAGACAGACCTATCTTGATGCAGGCTTTGATGATTATCTTTCAAAGCCTTTTTCGGGCGTGGAAATTGAAAAATGCCTTTTCGGGCATCTCCCCGAGAGCTTATGGGAATATGTCCGTAACGATGAGAAGAACGCTCCGGAGATCGCGTCCAATGCTGAAAAAGTGGAAAAACACTCTTTTCAGCACCGAAGAGGGAGCAAAATATACCGGCGGAGACGTTCAGGCGTATAAGGATAAATTATAGTTGATTTGATATTCTGCTCTTATTTGCAGCTTTTCTTAAACTCCTCTCCCCATTTTGCCATAGCGTCCAGAATAGGGGACATACTCAGACCAAGTTCCGTAAGGGTATATTCCACTTTCGGCGGTACCTCGGGAAACACTTCTCTTGTAACAAGACCGTTTTCCTCCATATCACGGAGATTTGAGGTCAGCACTTTCTGGGATATGCCCGTAACGGATTTTTTCAATTCGCCGAAGCGCTTTGTGCCGCTCCTTAAATCACGAAGTATAAGCACCTTCCACTTATCCCCTATAAGCATAAGAGTAGTTTCCACAGGACAGGGCGGCAGATTGGTTTTGTCTATCATAAAATATCCTCCAGGGATTGTATTTGCTGTAATTAAAACATTCTCCACGATAAGCGGGGGACGACCTGCGGCGAGGTCGCGAAGTTATTTTACGGGAATTTGTTACTTTGTCACCGTGTCGTGTTTTATGTCATAGGACTAAATTGAAATTTGGCAGGCTGAGCCTGCAGCCACTCGTTCTATAATTTTTTGTGGGCAAGAAGCAGGCGGCTCGGTAACGGTAGAAATAATATGCACCGCAAATGGAATATATCGGTCAGTATATTTGTATCGTTA
>JAQYLI010000031.1 GCA_028720105.1 Oscillospiraceae bacterium
CCTTTCCGGTGCTGTTTTTCAGCTTTTCTTATGCTTCTATTATACCATATTTTCGGGCTTTTGGGAAGAGGTTGCTATTTAAGTTTTGCGGAATCAGGAAATATATAAAATAGTAATTTTTTATAGACATTTGCAGAGAAATGTGTTATAATGAGTTATGTAAATCATTTGCTTTAGTTTAATTTCATAATTTGGAAAGAGCAGTTATATATTAAGTGTGCAAAAACCAAATGTAAGCATTGTATATAGTTCTGAACACATATTTTCATCTGCACAATTACTGAGCATTATCTCTAAATTAAGGAGATTGTATATGTCATTCATTAGTAATGATAAAAAGAAATCACTGAGAAATAAGATTTTGTTTTCCTCAATTGCAGTTCTGCTTCTTCTTGCGGTTGTACTTGGAACAGTAAGTGTATACGTGGTTGACAAGCTGTCAAGCACAAATTCAAACAAGGTAATGACACAGCTTTGCGAAAAAGAAGCATACAGATTTGACAATAAGCTGAATCTGGTTAAGCATTCTGTAAATATAATTAACGAATACGCAAATGAGCTGCAATATTTAAACGGTATCACAGATGTTTACTCAGATGAATATGAACAGCGCATCAAGGATTTTTCCATTGCAGTTGCCAATCAGACAAGCGGTGCTCTGGCTGTATATTTCAGATATTCCCCCGAGGTCACGGGCAGCGGAACAGACGGCTTTTTCTGGACAAGACAGAGCAATTCCGATGAATTTGCGGAAACGGAGATAACGGATATTCTTTCATATAACTCCAGCGATGTGGGTCATGTAGGATGGTTCTATATTCCTAAGGAAACAGGAAAGCCCTTGTGGATGACGCCGTATTATAACCAAAATCTTGACGTGTTTATGATATCATATATCATTCCCATGTATCAAGACAACGGCGAATTTATCGGTGTTGTCGGTATGGATATTGACTTTGCAACTATCCTCAGCGAAACTAAGGATATAGATATTTACGAATCGGCTTCTGTTGCATTTGTTGACCTAAAGGAAAGAATCAGCTATTCCTCCGACAACAACGGAGCAGTTGAAAGCTCAAAGCTGTCAAACGCCCTGTATAACCATATCTCGACAATAAATAAATTCAGCGAGCTGCTGGAAATAGGCAATAGTGACGGCAGCACCTCAGTAATATGCTGCGAAAAGCTCTCTAACGGCATGATGCTGTATGTTAATGTTCCCAAAAGTGAGATAGACAGCAACAGAAATTTCCTGATGATGCTTTGTATTATCATTACTGTAATGATATTTATCGTTTCGATTATTTTTATCAGCAAGCGTACCTCTCAGATAGTTTACCCTCTTGAAAAGCTAACGGAAATAACAAAACATTATGCAAACGGTGATTGGTCAGGGCAATACATTTCCAATACCGATGATGAAATTGAGAACCTATCGGAATCAATTTCTCAGATGGCAAAAAACACGCAAAAATATATCGAAAAGCTCAATGCCCTTGCACTTACCGACGCTCTTACAGGAATAGGAAACAAAACAAGCTACCTTGAAATGACGAAAAATATCCAAAACAACAAACACGATAATTTCAATGAATATGCTGTTGTGGCATTAGACCTGAATCTCTTGAAAAAGACAAATGATACCTACGGACACGAATGCGGCGATATTTTGTTGAGAGAGGCTTCAAGGTACATATGCCAAATATTTGAGCATAGCCCTGTTTACAGAACAGGCGGAGATGAATTTGTCGTCATTCTGTATTCAGACGATTACCGCAGACGTGAAGAGCTGCTTTCAAGGTTTGAAAAAGGACTTAACTATCCCATAGAAGGCATACCGTCAACGAATTTATCCATTGCTTTCGGAATGGCAGAGCATTCATCCGATAATCCTGATTATGAAAGTGTATTTGAACTGGCTGATGAAAGAATGTACAGAAAAAAAGCTGAAATGAAAAATCTGCGGCAGAAATAAGGGAGATATTATGGAAAGCATCAAAAAGACGTTTATAATTGTTGTGGTCACAGTTATTTTATGCATGAGCTGCTCCACGGTTTTTATATATAACAAAACCAAAAGCCTTATGCGTGACGCATATGAAAATGAACTGCGTGTTGAATCGGGAATGATCTCAGGGGCTATTGAAAACAGCTTTCTTCGTCCCATTACCGTTTCCGAAACCATGTCAAAGGATTTTATTATGAATAAGATCCTAAATATTAATACCAAGGATGAAGCATTGTCAATGGAACAGGAAGCAAGTGAATATTTAACTTCTATAAGAAACGGCTTCGGTTATTCTATGGTTTTTGCGGTAAATGACGCATCAAAGGCGTATTATACCTGTGACGGTATCAGCAAATATCTTGCTCCCGAAACAAATGACCAGGATATTTGGTATAAGGTGTTTATGGAGAGAGATTCCGAACTTCCATATCTGCTGGACGTTGACATTGATGCGGTAAACAACTGGGCTTTGTCCGTTTTTGTCAACACCGCTGTATATGATGATAACGGCAAGTATATAGGTTTATGCGGCGTTGGCGTGGATATGACCGAACTGCAAAGGCTATTGGAACGCTATGAGAGAATTTATGACGTCAAGATAGACCTCATTAATTCAGAAGGGCTTATTCAGGTGGATACAGATGCTGCCAACATCGAAAATGCCTACATAGAAATAGATTCTCCCGAGCTTTATACAGACGGTGAATGCTATTATGAGGTAGGCGAAAATGTCAACAGAACCATAACATATATTGATGACCTTGGCTGGTATCTGGTTGTTCGCAACAACACCTCATTAGTCAGCAATGTTTATTCCATGCTAATACCCAACGTTATTTGCATGGTGGTAGGTGTGATACTTATTATTACAATTTTTTCTTTGTCATACGGCAGGATAAAAAACTCTTTGGAAACTAAATAAAGTTGAACTAATAAAGGCGGCAAAAATTAAAATCTGCCGCCCTTTCTTTTCAAAAATGGAGGTAAAAATGAGAATAACATCACTTGCCGAAAACACATCAATAAGCGAAAATATCGGTTATGAACACGGTCTGTCCCTGTTCATTGAAACGGAAAAGCACAATATCCTCTTCGATATGGGGCAGACAGAGCTGTTTTTGGAAAATGCAGAAAAGCTTGGAATCGACCTTAGAAAGGCAGATATTGCCGTGCTTTCCCACGGACATTACGACCACGGCGGCGGGCTGAAAAAGTTCCTTACAATAAACAAAAATGCACCCGTTTATATAAACAAATACGCTTTTGAGCCTCATTATAACGGAATGAAAAAATATATCGGGCTGGATATTTCTCTTCAAAATAACGAACGCTTTATTTTTACGGAAGATTATTTTGAAATAGAACAAGGCATTACCCTTCACTCCTGCAATTACCGTCCAAAAATCGCAGAGCTTGGCAGCTTTGGATTGAATATGATGGTAAATGACAAGCTTATCCCCGATGATTTCCGTCACGAACAATACCTGCTCATTGAAGAAAACAGCAGAAAAATACTTATCAGTGGCTGCTCTCACAAGGGTATTCTGAACATCGCAGAATGGTTCAAGCCCGATGTTCTTGTGGGAGGCTTACACTTTTCAAAGCTGCCCCTTGATGATACGCTAAAGGGCTATGCTGAATATCTTAACAGCTATGAAACGGAATATTACACCTGTCATTGTACGGGTACGGAACAGTTCTCATTTATGAAAAAGCATTTAAACAAGCTTAATTATCTTTCTGCGGGAGAAAGCATTGTTATTTGATATAACATCTCATTTCAAAAAACAAAGTGCGTACTCAATAATTGTTGGAACAGTTATTGAGTACGCACTATTTTTATGAATTTCTAAAATAATTCCTGATTCCGCAATACTCAAAATAATCGAAAGCCTAAAAAGTATCAATATAACGATATTTAAATCACTTTTTACACGCCTATTTCATTTCACCCAACAGTTGAAAATTTGAAGCCTCGTCAAATAGCTAAAAAATGCCACTGTTACAATATTTATCAGCTTTTTTACAGTTGCTAACTTTGCGGAATCAGGCTTCACTATCGTGATAAGGCAAACAAGAGTGAACGTTTCTCTGATGAGTTGTCCCAGAGAATACGGCTCTCTAAAGAGGCTAGTGCAGAAAGAAATGAAGAAACCGGGGGTGTTGCACCCTATGGTTACTGCATTAGGAACAAAAAACTGGAGGTCAACTATGATGAAAGTCCGGCAGTCAAACTGATATTTGACCGCTATATAGCAGGCTTCACATATAGTCAGATCATAGCTGAGCTGAAAGAAAAAGGATTTAAGCCAAGAACAGGCGAAACCTTTAACAAGTCAACCATTCATGATAACATAATTTATGTTGAAAATAAAGAGTAACCGATTTGAATTTTTTTTATCAGGATAAAGATTATCTAACAAGAAAATATCAGCCAAACACCAGCATATTTAGTCTATTATATACAGCAGTCAATTCATTAAGGCATCCCATCATTTCGCTGACCTTATCCTCAGAAAAACCTATTCTTTCAACTAAAGAGTTCATAAAGTTCTGCTCATCATTATCATAAACATTATCAGAAATTATCAAAGCGGAAATTTCGAGCAAAACAATGCGAAGTTCCTCGTTTGTACTAATTGCAACAAGTTTTGAAACAGCATCATCCATAGAATTATTTGCTGTATACCTGTGTTCCTTCAAGTTCATTTCTTCGCAATATAGATCAATCATATTTTTTTCTTCATCAGCAAAATTATTATTTGCCAGTGAAGCGTGAATACAAAGATCAATAAAAAGATTTTTCTGTTCCTCATTAAGTCTGTTAAGATACATAATAATTCATCCTTTCATTTATGCAATATTAGCTAAAAGCTTGTCTGCATCTGCATATACAGCATCGATTTCAACTGTATTTACCTTGTTCATTTCATTTTCATTAGCTCCCTTAAGTACAAGCTGTACTTTACACATCTTATACAGAATAGAAACAAGCATATATGCGTTTTCTACAGTTTTCTGCTGTTCATAGTCAAACTCATTCCAGTCCTGTTTATGGAGCTTATTGATAAAATAAGTCATAAGGTCGATATGCTTATCATATACTGCCTTAACTTTATTTAGCGTGTTTTTATACTGAAAAGCCGCATTGGTTAAATCGATCAGATATCCACAGATCTTATTAACCTCTTCCTCTTCCTTTTTGGATTGCCTCCAAGCCTCATCTGCTTTATCTGACAGACTAGAGCCTGTAATATTAAAAATTACGCCTCCAACAAGAAGACCAACACCAAGTGTTGCACCACCAAGTATTGCTGTTCCTAATGCCATTCCGCCGCCGCCTGCAGCAATTGCTCCTCCTCCAAGAGCAGCCAATGTTGCATTTGTTGCTGCAGCACCGGAAAGTGATGCAATAGCTGTTCCTGTCGAAGCAGTTCCAAGAGCCATAACAGCAGCAGTTGTTGCACCTGCAGCTGCAAATCCTCCTGCCGTACCTGCTGCAGCTCCGCCAATGCCTCCAAGAAGTACACCAGCACCTACAGATACTTCCTTTAATTCTTCCGGATCAAACTTTGGAAGACTGACTCCATTTTTTGCGATCTCTTTGAATTCGGGCCTGTTTTGAATTTTTTCTATCAAATCAGCAAAGGTTTGAAATGATTTTAATATAACAAGTTCAGTTTCGCCGAGCGAATCCATTGCAGTAATAGATTCTTCATTGCATCTTTTAAATTTTTTCTGACACTCCTCATGTCTTCTCCTTGCAGATTCCATAGTGTCATTTGCATCTTTCATCTTTACTGCTCCGCTGATACCGCTTCCGATACCTGCCGCACCTGCAATACCTGCTGCAATGCCAAGAATAAGTGGTAATGGCATATGAATCACCTCCATAACATATTCATGAAACCATTTTTAAAATTTCTTCTGATTCACTTGTGATTTTTATTATCTCGTTTTCATTAACCCTTATTTTTTCATTTTCCTGATTATCTTTTATCAATAATTCAACCTTACACATTTTGTATAAGAAAGTAACCAATAATGATAAATTCTCTATTACAAGCTTCTCGTTAGCATCAAAATCATCCCAATCAATCTTATTTTGCTTATTGATCATGAAATCAAGCATGTTTAAATGTGTTTTATAAACGTCGTTAACACGCTTAATCGATATACAGTAAGAATCTGCCGCTTTACTTATTTGGTAAAGCAATTCACAGGATTCATCAGCTTTTTTTGCTTCTTCGTTTGCCTGTTTCATTGCCTCATTTGCCTGATTCGACAATTGTGCAAGTTTAACTCCCTGAGCTACCATTACAACCAAACCAAATATTGGAAAGCCACCAATTACCGAAGTTGCCATCAAAGGTGTACACAGTGGAAGTGTTTGCACTGCAACACTTATACTTTTGATGTCTTCGAGTTCTATTTCTGGCAAATCAATTTTGGATTTTCTGATTTTTTTAAAATCAGGTTTGCTTTGTATTTTTTCTATTAACAAAGCAAATTGGATAAAGGATTCATATATATCACGTTGAACGGTATCTAGGTTATTTATAGAGTCCTGCACTTGCTTTTGTGCTTTTTCAATTTTATCAACCGATTTTTGATGAATACTTTTTGCTAGCTCCAAATCATTGTTTGCTTGATTTGTTATAACAGTATTTTTTATCATATTTGCCATACCAATAGTGTTAAAAACAGCTAATCCTAAAATTAATGGAATAGGCATTTACTTACCTTCTTTCAATTTTTCACACATTTTATAATTCAACTGGTAATATTCCTCTTTTGACATATGTGAACTAAAGAAACCGTCATAGCTTTCATCTATTCTGCATTTAATAGGTCTCTCGTTATATATACTGCACCTATTTCCGCTCAAATATCGACACTTGCCTGTACCGTCATCCAAATCAGAATATAGTTCAGCTAACCCAATATTCCTGCAACACTCTCCGCACATATCACACTTGAACATTTTATTCAAAAACCATCCTTGCATTTTTGTCTCTCATAAAGCTGTCAAAGCTATCATGAGTACCTTCCCAACAAGGCTTGATACCAAGAGCAAAGAGTTCTTTTTTTAGAATATTGTTAAGTTCTTCTTCACTTGTTGCCGAGCTTATCTTATCCGCTGCAGATGAAAAAGCTGCTGTTTCCTTCTTGAATTTATCAAGATCAATTTTCATTAGCTCAGCTGCAAACTGTTCAAAAAGCTCTGCCTGCCTCTTGAAGTAATTTACATCATCTTCGATCGTATGAAGATTATTGAGCTTATCTACAATAGAGTTGATGATCTTGCTTCTGTCAAGAAAATAGAGAAGCGTACAGCTTACTATACCGGTGCAGAGTGTACCGCAGAACGTAACAACAATATCTCCAACTACGGGAATAGCTGCAATAGGAGTTTTACCGACCGCTTCGCTTACAAGTCCGCCAAGCACTACGCTTGCTCCCGTTGCAAGCACCTTTGTTGCTGCTCTCATTCTTTCACCAAGAGGGTAATTCTGAGGGTTAATAAGCAGTATTTTTCCTGCCTCAACAATTGATGCAAACGACTGTCTTATAACCTTTACAATATTCTTTGCCGTAGTAAAAAATATATTGCAAAGAGTAGTCGTCAGTGAAGATAATGCTCCTGCTATAGAGCCCTGAGCAAACTGGGCAAACAACTCTTTGTACTTTGACTTTGCATTATGAAGTCCGTTTTTTACGCCGTTTCCAATGGATGTAAAGAAATCTCCAAGATCCAAATCTAAACCGAAATGAACATCAAGGCGATTGAATTCTTCCTTAATGGAAAACCATATTTCAGTAAATACAAATCCTAATAACTGACGAAGTCCCATCTGAACCCCGACTTTTCCTGCAGCTTTGGCTGTATCTGATGCAAATTTAGGACTTGTATAATATGCCCTTGCTAGCTTTGCTTCATAATTCTTAGTTGCTGTCTCATAATGCTTCATCATATTCTTTTTTGTTTTCTCATCGAGTTCCGGATGGGCAGCAATATATTCGGGTATTTCCATCGCACCCATAGAAGCATTCAGACTTTTATTGGTAAATACAAGATTATCCGGAGAATTAGCAAGTTCTTTACCGTCAACCCCCGCAAGCACTCGACCACGATCATTATAAATAGATTTTGTTGATTTAACATGATCCAATTCAGCTCGGCTTCCGGGATCGGCAGATTTATTATAATGAAGATCTCCTCCTGTATATCCGTCCTTTATTGGCTGACCGGTTTCATTGTACGTCTTTCTTGCATCACTTTTGATCTGAGTAAAATTTTTATCCCTGTGATATTCATTATGTATTTCTTTGGAATAAGCAGGCATTGAATCATAATCCGCAGCATTATTGCTGTTTTTATATTCCATTTTATCGTCAATGCCTATCTGTCTGACATTATGTATTGTGTCGACATCTCCGCCGTGTCTGTCCTTAACAAGAAAATCCAGCCCGAAAGAAGTAATGATACTTTGCACAATAACAGATTCATACTGTTTAAATATGCTCTGAAGCACATTTTCATCAGGATACGGATCAAAATTGTTGGCAGCATTAAGAATTGTAGTATCCACCTTTATACCTCCTGTCATATTAAACATATTAAAATAAACACCATATTTGCTAATTCAAGTATACAATGCAGAAGTAAATATGTCAACATTTTTGTTGAATTTCTACTATATGCATATATTTCTCACAGAGATATTAGTATATAATAACATATCACCCTTTCGTTTTTCATTCATTTCTTAAGTTCATTTTTCTCACATTTCATCAATCATTCCACCTATCATATCTCCAACGCATTCTAACAAACAACCTGCAGCCCCAATAACACCGCCAAATGCACCGCATACAACTTCACCTGCAGTTCCAAAGGCTTCACCGTAATTTTCACCGACGCATTTGCCTTCCTCTATCCTGTCCGAGATTAGATCAATTAAAGTCAGCTCACTTTTATTAAGATCATACTCACCCTTTTCAGCATTTCTGAGTATCCTCATTTTGTCTGTCGATGCACAGCTATTTTTAGATTTTTTTCGCTTTTCATCGGGTATATTTGACAGAATATAATCCGTAAGAACGTGTATATTGAACGGCTCAGGGTCTGTGTTTCCATCAAAATAACCTGCACTGTAATATACAGGCTTCACATCAATGCCCATATCCTTATTCAGCTTTCCGGAAATGATCTGCACTGTTTTTTCAAGGTGATCTTTCAGCACATCATCAGGAATATTCTCTGCCTGATTCCAATGTCTGCCCTTCAAAGCCATATCGCATTGATTCAGAGCAACAAGCAAACGATCATGATAAGTATCTCCAAGCATCGGAAGTATGATCTGCTGAATAAGCCTGTATGACGAACTATGATCCCGAGTGCTGCCGTCCATAATCACAAGAACAATATCAATAAGCATATTGCCCTCATCACCATCTTCTGTCAGCTTGTCCATCAGAAGCTTTGTAACATTATGATCAACGCTGCCTCCGATATCATAACCAGGACAGTCCCAGAATACAAGCCTACCATATTCAAAGCTTAACATTTCAGCCGATTGAGTACCGCCGATAGTATTGATCTTCGCAGCCTGTTCTCCAATAAGTGCATTTACGGTAGAGCTTTTTCCAACTCCCTCTGCACCGACTACAAGAACATTCAACTTATCCTTGCTCCCCTTTATCTCAGCCTCAACAGCCTTGAGAATTTCCTTATAAGCATTAGGATCGCATCTTTTTAGTTCACAAAGCATTTGCATAGCGTTCTGAACATTTCCGGAATCATTGTTGCGGATACCAATATTTTGTACATCATTCATATTCATAATACAATCTCCCTTTCAAAAGTCAGTTATTTGAAACTTGCAATAAATGGAAACTTTGCTGTTTCTGATTACAATATTACAAACATACAAGGACAACTGACTGTCTGATTGAATTTATTTATTCAAAAACAGGAGATTATTCACAATATTAAGAATACATTATGTCTGTATAATTCATTATACACTAAACATTACAATTAGTCAAGATATAAATTACTATATGAAAGTTTATTTTTTTTATTCTTATGTTATACTTATAGTATGAAAGAGGTGAGTGCAATGAAAAAACAGACTATGGGAACACGAATAAAGGAGCTTCGTCAGAAATCAGGACTTACTCAAATGCAGCTCAGCGAAAAAATTTTTACAAGCGAAAGCTATATTGCACTCATTGAGAGCAATAAACGCAATCCAAGTATGGACATAATCTGCAAGCTTGCCGACTGCTTCAACGTTTCATCCGATTACCTTTTGTACGGTGATATTTCCGAAGCCGACAGATTACTTATAAAAGAGTGGACAGCCGCTGTCAACGGACGATCCGATGAAGAGATACAAAACGCTCTTAAGCTTGTTCGATCTTTCTTTGAATGTGTTGATGCTGCCAATAAAAAGAATAAAAGCTGACCGTGATACAATTCATAGCCAGCTTTTTCTTATTCTCTATCAGGAATGCTTGTTTCTCAGATCGTTATTTTTCTGCCTGAGCTCAGATGCCCTTGCAGAGCCTTCAGGATGACTTCTTTCATAACTGTCGAGTCTGCTGTCGATCTCATCGCATTTGCTTCTAACCTGTCTGTCAAGATTGCTCTGACCTTTGTCAGCTATCATACTGACAATATCTACCGCCTTTTCAATGATTTCAAATAATCCCATAGCTCTACCTCCGATTTAGTATTTTCTACTTTTTACCCAGGAATGTGGTTTCATTTTGCCATTCCTGTCCTTTGGTTTCCTTGGACAGCTGCCAGGATTTGGTCTGCCGCCGTTTATCGGCTGCGTTGATTCCTGTCCGCAGAAGCTGCACTTGTAAACCACCCAATGTATCTCTGCCATAAAAGCACCTCTTATTTGACACTCTGAACTCTGATGTCCTTAACATAATTATACTTTCTTTCGAGCTGTCTGATAGCATCGGATTCAGACTCAGCTTTAACAGATGAGCTGCATACGCTCCAGCTTTTGCCGTCCCTTGAGTGCTTATAAGCGATCAAATATGTTTTCATAACGATCCTACCTTTCTTTTCACATTCAAACTGTGATTTATTACCATCATTATACATAACTAAGCGGACATACACCTGTCCGAATAAAAAATTTTCTGAAAAAACAGAATATTTTACATTGACAAACATATGTCTGTCATATTAATTATAATGATAATTGAAAGTTACAAAAAAATATGATATAATGACTCTGAAAGGGGCAGGACTATGGAAAAGACAGACCGCACTCTCGCAATATTCTATCGAGCACTTAAGGGTGAAAAAATCACATCCGCCAGGATAGCCGCTGAATATAATATATCCACCAAAAGCGTTTCGCGATATATTGAAGATATCAGAAACTTTCTTGCAGAAAACAGAGAGCTTGTGGGAAATTCCGAGCTTATCTACAACAGGAGTGAGAAATGCTACACACTGCAGATGGATGATTTCCTAAAAGACAGCGAACTGCTTGCTGTTGTAAAAATTCTAATCGGTACTCGTGCATTCAGCAAGCCCGATCTGCTCCGCATCATATCAAAAATGAAGCATTTTGTTTCTGCAAAGGACAGGCAGCTTCTTGAAGAGCTTATTTCAAAGGAAAAGTACCATTACACAGAGGTCAAAAGTGACTGCGACAGTGTTATTGATAATCTCTGGCGAATTGCAGGGAATATCAAGAGCAGAAATGAAATTACAATTACATATTATAAAATGAGCAGAGAAAAGGTCACACACCGAATAAGACCGGTCTCCATTATGTTCAGCGAATACTATTTTTATCTGATCGCATATAAAGTTGAAGATGAAAACTTAAATCCGATTTATTTTCGTGTTGATAGGATTTCGGATATTATCGAGCACAGGACAAAATTTGACATTGATCGTAAATATGATTTTGATGAAGGTGAGCTTCGAAAGAAGATCCTGCTTATGTTCCCGGGCAAATGCAGAAAAATAAGATTTGAATTTTCCGGACCGTCTCTTCAGGCTATACTTGACAAGCTTCCTACGGCAAATGTTATTGAGATCAATGGAAATAAAGCACTGATAGAAGCTGAAATATACGGAACGGGAATTATGATGTTTCTGCTTTCACAGGGAAGCTGGGTCAAGGTTATTTCTCCCGATGAGTTTGTTCAGGAATATAAGGAAGAAATATCAAAAATTCAAAAGTTGTATTTAGAAAAGAATTGATTTTTTATGTCATTTTTACATTTGTGCAAAAAATTCCCATATACAAGCTTTAATTTCAGTATAATCCGAGCAAAGAAAGATTTTGTATTGTTTCCAATATTATTAGTTGTTTGGATACATAATTCTATTTGCATTTGGAGGATAGATAAGGGAAATCGGAGGATCGTTTGAAGATTACTTTTTTATACTATTAACACGATATCCTTCTTTATTTCGTGCGTCGTCCCCTCCTAGAAACAGAACAACACAAAAAAGCAGTCCTAACATAAATTAGAACTGCTAAAAAAGGCTATAATAAAAGGATAATAAAATAACGTACTTTTTGTATGGTAAACTATATATTAAGAACAAATATATGTAAACTAACTTTTGATATTTCGTGAATAATTATTGAAAAGTGTCATCTCCACCAATCAGTTATCGTCAATAGGACGGTGCGAGAGTCTGTCGGAGTTCTCCGACAGGCTCTTTTCCTTTTCTACAACTAATAGTATATACAGCATATATGTCAATAATATGATAATTGTGTGGCCATACAGTAAAATTTAGCACTCTTAGCCTTAGAGTGCTAAATTTTAATCTGTCTCTAATCTTTCTAATAATTAGAATCTGACCTCGTCCGCAGTATCCACCGTTTCAAAGGTATAACCCTGTCCCCTGATGTAGTCAATAACGTCCTGAAGATATTCAGGTGTCAGCTCAAGAGAATCGTGCATCAGAACCACTTCGTGATCCGCATTTATGCTGTCACTGATATTTTCAAGGCAGCTGTCATATGTAGCAGAGGTAGAAGCGTCAGCCGTAGCGGCATTCCAGTCATAGAACGCAAATCCCCTGCGCTCCATCTCGGCAATAATGTCATCGGCAGTGTCTCGGTTATAATTATTATAGCTTCCTCCCGGGAAACGGAAGCACCAGGGCTTCTGCCCCGTAACAGCGTAAACCTTTCGGTAAACTTTTGCAAAATCCTCAAGCCAGCTATCCGTGGAGGAATAAATGCTTTCGTAATCGTGAGACCAGCTGTGGAGACCGACCGTGTGACCCTCGTCAGCGACCTGCTTTAAAATATTCTCCTTGCCCTCGATACACCAGCCCGTAATGAAAAAAGTAGCCTTGATGTCATTTTCCCTGAGTATATCAAGTATCTGTGACGTGTATTTTGAAGGACCGTCGTCAAAGGTAAGATATGCCACCTTGCCATCGGTAACGGAATATTTTTCACGCTTCGCAGCAAGTCCGTCATAGCTTGTGCCTGTCTCTGTCATATCGTTAAAAAACCTGTCTGTCTCAATGTATCTCAGCAGATCATGCCATCCCTCGGGAGAAACTCCCCCGTCAGCGTCCGCATATTTGTCAAATATCCTGCCGTTTTCCCCGCATACAAAGGAAACGTCCTTGTAAATAAAATACTCATCGGGACTTGAGCGCACCCACATATGAAGAGACTCGTTATATTCGGAAATATCGCCCTCCGGAGCATAATCATCGGAAAATGGCAGAACGCTGAGAGGAATGACCATACTTTCCGGAGAAAGCCCCCTGAGTTCTTCACCGAGAGTGAAAAGCTCACTTCCGTATTTTTCCGCAGAAAGACCGTTAAGGAGTTCGCCCTCTGTAAACAGAAGATAAATGTACGGCTTGCCGGAAGTCTTAACTATGTCTCTCACCTTTTTTCCGCCCACCTCGGCAGACAATATATCATCGGGTCCTGCCCCGGGAACGGATATCACATTTTCCTCAGTAAGCAGACCGCAGCTTACCGCCTTGCCGCACTCACCGTCCCCTATAATAAGAACATCAGAAAGATAACTGCCGTCATTTTCCGCCGTCAGAGGAGAAAATGTAACAGGAACAGTCGTCTCAGACTCAGTGACCGTCTCGTCTGAAACCTCTGTAAATTCCTGATAAACCGCAATATAGCTTTCCCTTGTCTCCTCTCCACTGTCCTGCCCGCAGGCGGCAAGTAACAGGGTGCAGGCGACAGCCGCCATAATTTTTTTATCCAACAGTCACACCTCTACACATAATTTTTTCAAACAGCTTATTCCTCAATGAGTATCTCCCCGTAAAAAGCAGTAGTATTTGTACAGGGATAATTAAAAAGCGACGTATCATAGGTCTGCGAAGCAGCTATCTTTTTCAGTTCATTATCAAAAACAGCAAAATTAAGTCCGTTCAGATCGGGAGTATATCTGTCTGTTCCGATAAATATCTGTCCAGTCTGAGTTTCTGCCCTTGAGCCGCCGCTCACCGCCGTAATATAGACCGAATTATCACAGATAGCGAATTTTTCCTCGATAACGCTGTCGGAGGTTATTTCATATATAGCCTTTCCGCCGCTCACAATGCCCACATAGCTCTTACCGTCCAGATCATTGAGATCTGTTTTAAAACCAAGCTGCCTGAGCAGCATTTTTGCCGAAAAATCAAGCTTGTCTCCCGCGTCCCCGTTCACGCAGATAACCGTAGTATAATCTCCTTTTTTTATCAGGCTCAGATATTGCTGGAGGGTCTTATTCGGGAATATTTTTCGGTAATCCTTCCGAAGCTGTTCTTTTGAATACTCTGAAGCTGCGTCAAATATCGACTCGTAAGGGAAAACGCCGTGAACGCCTTCACGAATACACAGATCGTTATATGTGACCGTTACAATAAGAACAGCCACAGTAATAACAGTCCGGAGTGATTTGCCGTTTTTCAGCGCATAGCTTATAAATTTTCCCACAGAGCGACTATCTGCCGAGCCTTGCTGCGCAGAATCTTTAAATCTGATATCCTTAAAATGACATATCATATCCGGTACGCTAAGGATAATAAAAGTATAAATAGGGAGCGTAAAGCGTTCAAGAATAAAATGCTTGGTAATAAACAGCCATATCAGAAAATTATAGAACAGGAAATTCGTCATCACGCCTGACTCGGAGCTTTTATCCTTCCAGCCCGTAAAATATGCCGCAATACCCAGCACCATAAAAAGGAAAGGAACTATCAGAAATACCCAGGACAAGCCAATTCCGAGAAACACCGTATCAAGATATTCGGAATAACCGCTTATGATATTTGTAAGTGTAAAATCAAGTATCTGCCTTGAAAAAATAAACACCACAACCGCCGCAGCTCCGACTGCGGCATAAAGCTTTGCGGAAGGCTTGAGAAGCGACAGTAAATAAACAGGAATAAAAATAAGCACGGACATATGAAAAAGAGAGCCTGCCAGCACAAGAAGAATAACTGCCCAGTGCTTTTTTTCCCTGATAAAATGATAGCTAAGCAAAACTATAGAAGCAGCAAGGCTCTGCCTCGTAAAATTCATCGAATTGTAAAAAAATGTCACCGTCAGATAAAGCCAGCAGGACAGCCATGGCATTTTGCTGTATTTAATTATCACAAACGCCACAGGCACAAGAATAAGCAGTGCCATCAGAATATTCAAAATAAGATAATCACCGCCCAAAAGTGCGGCTATCTCCATAATAACGGTGTAGCCTATCTCAAACTTTCTGTCAGCAAATCTTTCCGCAAGGCTCAGATTGCTTGAGCAAAGGTCGTAAAAATAGCGTCTATAGGTAAAAAAATCATTTCCGATGCCATATCTGAATGCCGACATCAGAAACATATATCCGAAAACAATGCATACGTAAATAGTATTTTTTTTCTGAGTCGGCTTTCTTATGCATAAAGGATATGCCAGCCCGAGGATAAGCGCCATAAGAATAAAGTAGACTGCCATTTCAACTGTCCTTTCGTGTAATTTATACATTATTTTTATTATAACATATCTGTGTATTCCCGTCAATACAATAAAATCCCTTGTCAAAAATAAACAATTCAGCAATAGCAAAATATACATCTGAAAACGTTGACACAGCATAAAATTTATGGTATAATAACCAAAAGTTATGCTGATAGTATTATCACCCGAAACATAAGAAATATTTTTGAAAGGACGATCGCTATGAATAAGCTCAGACGAATTATCGCAGGCGTTTCATCGCTTACGCTCGCCGCTTCCTTTACAGGCTGTGCAGGCGGCTCGGAAAATGCCGAGACCTCTGAGACCACAATGGAGACCACCACCGCTCTTACCGTTGAAATAAACACCGAGACTCTCTCGGAAGAGGAGCAGGGCACAATGGATAATGTTGCCGACCTTCTTCCCGACGTAGAACTTGAGAATAAAAATATCAAGTGGTTCTCATTCTATGACCCCTTCAACGCTTCCACCTCGGGCAATACCAAATCTCTTTCCCTCGAGCTTTTTGAGTCCAAGTACGGCGGCTCCATCGAATATATCCCCACCACCTGGGCGCAGAGATTTACAGATCTTTCCACAAATATCCTGGGCGGAACGGGTATTGACTTTATCGCAGGCGGTGACCTTGACTCCTTCCCCAAGGGCGTTCCCAACGGTCAGTTTGAAGCCTACGACCAGTATGTTGACTTTGACTCCGAGCTTTGGAGCTCTGTAAAAGAGCTTAACGATCAGTTCGAGCTAAAGGGCAAGCATTACCTTATGGCAACTCAGGCAACCGCAGGCGAGGTAGTTATCTACAATCGCCAGACCATTGAAGCGCAGGGCTTTGACGATCCCGCAGAGCTTCTTGAAAAGGGCGAATGGAACTGGACAGCTTTCAAGGATATGCTTCTTTCCTATGTTGACAACGACAGCGAGCAGTACGGTCTCGACGGCTGGTTCAATGAAAAACCCCTTATGCTTTCTGGCGGAATAGCTCCCGTTGAGCTTAAAGACGGCAAGCTTGTTGACAATCTCTTCGATCCCCGTCTTGAGAAAACAATGAATTTTATGTACGAGCTTAATCAGAACGGTCTTGTTCTGGACAAGAACCTTTTCAACTGGTCTGTACACCCCGAGTTCATCGGCGAAGGCAAGGAGCTTTTCTACATAAGCGGAATTTACGCTCTTGAGGGCGCACCGGATATCTGGACAGTTTCCTTCGGAGACCCCGAGGACGTTATGTTCGTACCCATTCCCAAGGCAGACGATACCGATAAGTATTACCTTCCCGCAGGACTTGACGCATATATGCTCTGCAAGGGCGCACAGAACCCCGAGGGCGTAGCAAGATTTATGGAGTGTATCATTGCGGCAAGCTATGACGAAAACGCTGTAGAAATTGCCGACCAGAAGCTCAAGGACGTTTACGGCTGGACTGACGAAATGGTTGAGATGAGACATAAGGTAAACGAACTCACCGCCGAAAATCCTATGTATTCAATTCATACAGGCTGTCCCACCGACCTTTACAACCTCCTGGACAGCGGCGAATACGGCATACGTGCACCCTTCTACGGTCTTGACTGGCCCTCTGTAAGAGACTCTCTCGCAGACGCAACAACCGTACTCATCGACGAGTTCAATCAGTCTCTTGAAAATATGGAATAAAAAGTAAAAACTAAAGCATATAGGAGCTGCCGCAACTGCCGCAGCTCCTTTGCTTTGTTAAGATTATAGCACATCTGTATCAGCTTGTCAATTAGCAAACAGAACAAATTTTCACTGTAATTTTCATAAATTTAGCACATACATTTCAAAAACATCTTCACATATGAGCTATCCTGTCCACATAAGCCTGCATTTCTTTCTTAGACCTTACCGAATGAGTCCCCTCAATGAGCTGCCCGCGCTGCTCCTCGGACATAGCGGAAAATCTGGTCATCGCCTCGCTGTTCTGCGCCAAAGCCATACCAAATCCCAGAGGAATATCCTTGCCATTCACAAAATTCATATATCACCATTCCTTTTATTACAATTTTTTCACCGTTCTTTATTTATTTTTCATTGACCGAAAAACTCCGATATGATATACTATTTTCGGACAACAAAATCAATTTTATTTTGACCCCAAACATTGAATTTATGTGAAAGGAACAATTAACAATGAGCAAAAAAATACTTGACTGGAATAAATATATTGAAAAATCAGCGGAAACCGTCTCCGATGGAATTGTAATGCTCAGAAACGAAAATAACGCTCTCCCCCTTTCCCCCGATGAGGGGATAGCCGTTTTCGGACGTATACAGCTTCATTACTATAAAAGCGGCACAGGCTCGGGCGGTCTCGTAAATGTAAGCAAGGTCATTGGCGTTACAGACGGGCTAATTGAGCGCGGCGTAAAAGTAAACGAGGAGCTGCTTGATGTTTACAGAAAATGGGACGAACAAAATCCCTTTGATATAGGCGCAGGCTGGGGACAGGAGCCTTGGTCTCAGATCGAAATGCCCGTAGAGAACAGCCTTGCGGCAAAAATTGCGGAAAAATGCTCCACTGCCATTGCCATAATCGGACGAACCGCAGGTGAAGAACAGGACAACCGCAATGTAAAAGGCGCATATCTTCTCAGCGACAGCGAGGAGCAAATGCTCTCTATGGTAAGAAAGCATTTCAAAAAGCTTGTCGTCCTGCTGAACGTGGGCGGCATTATTGATATGAGCTTTGTGAGCAAATATTCCCCCGACGCCGTTTTGTACATCTGGCAGGGCGGAATGGTGGGCGGTCTGGGAACAGCCGACGTGCTTACGGGCAAGGTCTCCCCCTCGGGAAAACTCCCCGACACTATAGCATATTCCATTTCCGATTATCCCTCCAATAAATATTTCGGCGATACCGAAAGAAATTTCTATGCCGAGGACATTTACGTGGGCTACAGATATTTCGAGACGTTTGCACCCGAAAAAGTAATGTATCCCTTCGGCTTCGGACTTTCATACACAAAATTTGACATAAAGCTTATTTCCTCTCAGGTATATACAGATAAAGCCGAGCTGACCGTTTCCGTAAAAAATATTGGCACCGTAAGCGGCAAAGAAGTGGTCCAGCTTTATGCAGCCGCTCCACAGGGAAAGCTTGGCAAGCCCGCAAAGGTGCTCTGCGGATATGAAAAAACAAGGCACCTTGCCCCCTCTGAGGAACAGGAGATCACCTTTGAGATAAACTTCTCCGACCTTGCCTCCTATGATGATTCGGGAGCAACCGGACACCGCTTCTGCTATGTGCTTGAAAAGGGCAAATATAAATTTTTCTGCGGTACAGACGTAAGAAGCTGCGAAGAATATCTTTCCGTTAATATCCCCGAAACTAAAGCAGTAAAACAGCTTAAACAGGCAATGGCACCCGTCCTGCCCTTTAAGCGAATGAGACCCGTTTCGGAAAACGGAAAGCTCTGCGTTGATTTCGAGGACGTCCCTCTTTCGGAAATAAACGAAACATCACGACGTACAGATAATCTTCCCCACGAGATCACCTATACGGGCGATATGGGCATAAAGCTTGCCGATGTAAGAAGCGGAAAGAACACTCTTTCGGAATTTATCGCCCAGCTTTCTGACTTCGACCTCTCCTGCATTATCCGCGGAGAAGGAATGGGAAGTCCCCGTGTAACGGCAGGAACAGCCTCCGCATTCGGCGGCGTTTCGGACAGCCTGACAGCATTTGGTATCCCCTGCGGCTGCTGCTCTGACGGACCCTCGGGTATGAGACTTGACTGCGGCACAAAGGCATTCAGCCTGCCAAACGGCACCCTTATCGCATCAACCTTTAACAAAGCCCTTGTCACCGAACTTTTCGGATTTATGGGACGTGAAATGTCCGCCAATAAGGTAGATTGCCTCTTAGGACCCGGTATGAACATTCACCGCCACCCCCTCAACGGCAGAAACTTTGAATATTTCTCCGAGGACCCCTATCTTTCGGGAACCATCGCCGCCGCCGAGCTTATTGGACTTCACTCCGAGGGCGTAACGGGCACCATAAAGCATTTCTGCGGAAATAATCAGGAAACCAACAGACACAACATCGACTCTGCCGTTTCCGAAAGAGCCTTGAGGGAGATATATCTCAAGGGCTTCGAGATAGCCGTTCGTGACGGCGGCGCAGATTCCATAATGACCAGCTATAACGCCGTAAACGGTCTCTGGTCAGCAGGAAACTATGATCTCTGTACCACTATTCTCCGTGATGAATGGGGCTTCAAGGGCTTTGTGATGACCGACTGGTGGGCAAATATAAACGAGCGCGGAAAGCCTGTTGATAAATCCGATTTTGCAGCTATGGCAAGAGCGCAGAACGATGTATATATGGTCTGCGCAGACGGCGGAAGCAATAACGACAATACCCTTTCCTCTCTTGAGAGCGGCACTCTGACACGTGCAGAGCTTCAAAGAAACGCTGCAAACATCTGCTCATTCCTGCTTGGCACTCACGCTATGGACAGGCTTTGCGGCATATCCGATGAGGTTGAAATCATAAATCGTCCCGATGAAAGCCGCTCCGACAGCTCCGAGGAGGTCACATTCTACAAGCTTGACGGCACTCTCGTTATAGACTGCAGCGATATCCGCACCGACCGCGGCAGCGACTTCATTTTTGCTCTTGACGTTTCAGACCTTGGACTTTACCGAATTACACTTACGGGAAGCTCCGAGCAGAGCGAGCTGGCGCAGATACCCGTAACCGTGTTCAGTATGGGCACGCCCTGCGGCTCATTTACCTGGAACGGCACAGGCGGTCTCCCCGTTTCCTTCGAGTGCAGCACAAACTGCTTTTCACGCTTTACCACCATAAGAGTATATTTTGCCCAGAGCGGTCTGAAGCTTCACAGCATTAAGATCGAAAAGGCATAAAATTTCTCCGTCCCGATTAAATTCGGGACGGATTTTTTTGTTTATAACAAAAGGCTGCCCGAACAACGGACAGCCTTAATAATTTTATCTTGAAAGCCACGCGTAAGCAATATCAAGCGCCTCGTAAAGACTGCTCTTCTCACTCTGCTTAATGATAGCCTCAACAGGGTTGAGCTTCTCGTCAGTAGCCATCTTGTAGATCTTCACCTTGCTGGCAACGTCCAGATCGCCGACCTTGGTTTTCTCCATAATCTGCATCATAATAACATAGGGATCATACATATTGCCGTAATAGATCTGATCGCCTTTTCTAACCAACGGATAACCCTTGTAGGTAAAGAAATCTGTCTTTTTTGTTTCTGCTGCGTCACTCATAGCTGTTCCTCCTTATAAATTAGTCTAAGCCTGCAAATCTTCTTTAAAACATTATAACACAAAAATACAGAAAAATCAAGTAGTTTTTTAACATTTTTATAATTTTTTCCAAAAAGATATTGCCGACCGAATATAATAATTTTAACAAATCCAAAATGCGTATTCTGTCGTATCTTACCAGGTCGTAACAATATTTTCACCGTTCAGCAGATGACTCACATTGTCTATCAGACGGTTTACATAAGCTGTTCTGCATTTGAAGCTGGTTCTGCCATTGAGTCTGATAATGGATTTTCTGTCGTCAGAATTTATAAACTCTATCTTATCCACTCCGTACTCATGGCTGATCGTAACGGTAATATCCGCAGGCTCCGAGCAATTTTCCAGATACAGCTCCTCGGCAGGCGCACGAAGGATATACTGATAGAAATCCTTGAAATTATCCGCAGTAACGTCTTTATCGTCACACTCCACCTTGAAATCGTCCTTTCCGCCGCTGAGGGTAAAGAGAGTGCTGCTGTCGGCAGTCTCGATCTCTATGGAGCTGATAGAATAAATATACGTGCTTGTTATCATTGTCATTGTAATGTCAAGAGGCATTACAGTCGCCCAGGGGAGAATACTGTAATCGAACATATAAATTATGTCAATGCCGTCAGCGTAGCAGTATCTTCCGAGAGCCTTGCCGTTTTCGTCAACATATTCGTTGCCCATAAGAAGATAGAAATCTCCGCCTGTGATATCAAAGCTTACCTCGCCGTAGGGGTCTGCAAGACCGTACTGTGCCATTATCTCGTCTGTGGGAGCAGCAACCGCTATTTCGGTGGCAGTAAGATTGAAAACGCTGTTTATCACATTGTAGGCTGTATCGGGATTGAGGTCAAGGCTTACAGGGTTTGTCATGACGTGAGTTGAAGAGTTGCCGTAAACCGCGTCAGGGTCGTCCTGACGGACATCGTATTCAAGTACGATATCATAATCAATATCCTTTCTTGAGATGGTAATGCTTGTAATCTTGGAATAATCAGTCGTATCATTCTCGTCCTCGGGCTGCTTCTGGGTATAAACAGTCTTTGCAAGGAAATAAAATCTGTCATTTAAGAATATGTCAACATCGGAACTGTTCACCGCATAAACTGTTTTCTCGCCCTTGAATGAAGCGTAGCAAAGACCGCTTGAGGGAGACTCGTTTCCGATAAGCAGCTCCTTTACATCGGAGCCGCCACCGAAGGTCACAGTAACCTCTGCACGGGGAGCATCAAGACCGTATACGGACATATCATCCGCATTTTCCGCCGCCACCTGCTGAGATGTGAGCGTAGCGGCGCTCGAGCAGATATCATTTACAGCCACAGCACTGTGGGGCAGTCCGATAAAATCGGAAACAAACCAGGAGCTGTCATTGTATTTTACAACATCAAACTCACCCGAGCTGTTGGAAACGTGAATATTGTCTATCTGAGCAGGGTCCTTGTCATAAAGGAGCTTTGAGAGAGTCTCGGAAGCTGTTGTGGTTTCGCTGACAGCTTCCTCCGGCTCTTCCGAACCGCCCGACACATTCAGCAGAATAACTGCGGCAGCAAGAACTGCAAGCACCGCAGCCCCAACTATCAAAAGCTTAACATTGGATTTCATTTACTTGCTTCTCCTTCTGATAAATACCGCAATACCGATTATAAGAACTATAACAGGAACCACAACAATAAACAGGATAAAGTATCTGTTTGCGGTACCCTGATCCATATCGAAGCTGTCCGAACCGAGGTCTTTTGCAACAATGGAAATGCCGCTGTTCTTTCCTGCCATTGTGTTTACAACGGAAACAAAGTAATCGCCGTTGTTGAAATAAGTGGTGGAAGTAAAGCTTTCGTCCAGAGTTTCCGAAGAACCGATAACAAGAACGTTGCTGAATACCATATTATTATCCTCGTCAAAAATATGCTTTCTGCCGAGAGCCATAGTAGTCTGAATGCCGTACTCGATACCCGAGGTATCGCCGTTCTTGATAGCCTGCTGGACCTCGTCGGTCATTATGAAAGCAGTATCCTTTGTCTGGAGCAGAGCAACGGTGCTTCTGGTGTCCTTATTATCAAAAAGGAGGGTAAGGGGTCTGGACTGGAAATCTATCACGGGCAGAGACGCCGAAGCAAGGTTTGTGGAATAATCATTCTCGGCAATGTAATCTCTGATAACATAGAGATTTTGGCTCTGGAGATTGTTAACATCGCTGTCAGCCACAATGCCGTTTTCCACACGAATACCCCATTCCTCAAGGAATGTGTCGATATTGGAGGTAGTTTTCTGGCTGTAATCCGCAAAATAGATAAGGCTCTTGCCAAGCTTGCCGTCATTGTCAAGGAAAGCGTAAAGCATATCTATAACAGAAGAATCATAGTCGTTGAGAGGAGCGTTTATCACAACGATATCCGTATCCTCGGGGATAGTTCCCGCAAGAGGATCCATCTCGCTTACCTCGTATCCGTTTGAGGAAAGGAGGTTAAATACGTTGTCATAGGAGGTACCCGAAGTCTCGCTGTTAAATACAACAGCCTTGATAGGGTCGGGGTCGGTGACATACATAATAGCTGAGGTTATCTCCTGTTCCGCCTTTGAGGAAACGGGAACAGTCATATACGAAAAGCTGCTGTAATCAAACTGAGACTCTGTGTTGTACAGATCCTGAATGCCGAAAACCTTGATACGTCCGTTAGCCTCGTTTTCTACGATAATGCTGTACTGGCTTATCTCGCCCTTATAGGACTCCTTGTAACGCTCGGCATAGGTGGGGTCGGAAACCATATCAACAAACTTGAGATTGATATAATCGCTGTAAATAGAATATTTTTTCAGCACCTCATAAGCCTGCTTGTAGTAAATATACGTAGAAGTCTGGAAGGTAAGCTCGTCCGAGAGACAAACTATATTTACAGGCTGATCTAAGGTATCAAGATAGTCGATAGTCTGCTGTGATATCTCAAAATTGCCATTGGTGGTAAGGTCGATGGACATATTCACCTTGTTTGAAGCAATGTTTACAATAACATTCACAAGCACCACGATAGCCACCACGATAATGGTAATGGCAGCGGCAATAGAGCCGTATTTAAGCTTTCTCCTGTTGAAGCCGCCCTTTTTCTTAGGGGCATTTGCGGGAGCAGCCGCAGTTTCGGCAGTCTCGCCTGCAGGAGATATGTCTGCATTTATTTCAGCTTCTTTTTTATTCTTAGCCATTTTATTCATTCCTTTCAGTTAATATACTCAGCTCCAGCGGCGGCGCTCAAGCACCCTTACCGTAAGGAAATTGAAAATAAATATAACGCTGATGAAGAATACAACGCTGGTGATATTAAGGATACCCTGAGTAAACTCGGTGTATCTGTTGTAGAAGCCCACAGCCACCATTACCTGCTTGAGAGGAGCAAAGGTAACTCTCGAAGCCAGAACGTCGATCATATACAGCAGGAAGTTGATGAGCAGGCTTACAATAGCCGCAACGATCTGTATCTCTGTAAGTGAAGACACGAAAAGACCGATGGAAATAAAGGAGGTACCCACAAGAAGAAGTCCCACAAAATTTCCGATGACAGTCGCCCAGGGAAGAGTTCCTGCAAGGCTGTAAAGCACAAGCACATAAGGAACATAAATAGCCATTCCGATAACGAATACCGTAGCCGCCGCAAAGAATTTTCCCATAACTATCTCCGCAAGATTAACGGGAGCGGTAAGAAGGCCCTGATCGGTCTTCTGCTTCTTCTCGTCGGACATAAGTCTCATAGTAAGAAGCGGAATAAAAAGCATTATTATCATAAATATGCCGAGAAATGCATAAGACATATCGGTGGTGGCACCCATAATGTTATTGCCCACAAAGTAAAATGCGCTTATCACATAAAATATAGCAAGGTAGATATATGCGATGGGCGATGTAAAAAATGCCTTCATTTCTCTTTTATAGATAGCACCCATTATTCTTCTCCTCCGTCGCTTTCGGTTTCACTTTCTGTCTCTTCGCTGCCGCCCGTATTTTTCATCTGACTTACAGCGTCAGCTGCCAGCACAGCACCCGAGACCTGTTCCATAAGCTCTCTCTGAGTTTTTTCGTCCACAGGCTTTGCGCCCACCTTGATATCGCTGCCCATAGTTATCTTGAGGAAGATATCCTCAAGGGTCATTTCATTTGATTTAAGTCCCAGCATATACCAGTTGCGCTCAGCAATGCGCTTGAAAAGATCGCGTCTGATATCGGAATTTTCTTCCACTTCTATCTCGTAATCGTAAATGCCGGGCTCTCTTTCCATCTCGGCAGTAACGTCCTCAACGCCTTTGATTCCCTTGATGACCTTGATGACCTCCTCACGGGGACCGTCAATTCTTGCGGTGTATCTCAGATCGTCCGAAACTGTCTTTGTAAGATTTTCGGTAGTATCGTCCGCAACTATCTGACCCTTGTTTATGATAACGATACGGTCGCAGACAGCCTGTATCTCCGAAAGGATATGGGAAGAAAGAATGACAGTATGCTTCTTGCCCAACCTTTTGATAAGATTTCTTATATCAAGTATCTGCTTGGGGTCAAGACCGACTGTAGGCTCGTCAAGAATAAGTATCTTGGGGTTTCCGATAAGCGCCTGAGCCATACCCACACGCTGTCTGTAGCCCTTTGAAAGGTGCTTTATGAGCCTGTTATAAACATCTGTTATCTTAACCAGCTTGCACACATCATCAATGTGCGCCTCTCTCGGTATCTTGCACTTTTTAAGGTCGTAAACGAAATTCAGATACTCCTTAACGGACATATCGGGATAAAGAGGAGGTATCTCGGGGAGATAACCGATCTCCTTCTTTGCGGCAGTGGGGCTGTCCAGAATATCTATGCCGTTTATAAGCACCTCGCCGTCTGTGGAGGAGATATAACCTGTAAGGATATTCATAGTGGTGGATTTTCCTGCACCGTTAGGTCCCAGGAAGCCCAGTATCTCACCGTCGTTTACGGTAAAGGAAATGTTGTCCACAGCCTTTTTTGCTCCGTACTGCTTGGTAAGGTTTTTGACCTCTATCATTTTTCAGATCATTCCTTTCTGAGAGCTTTGCCTTTTCATTCAAAAGCCAAGGCAGCATAAAAAGCCGCCCAAAATGAAAAATCATCAATATTACATAAATTTTACCGTGCTAATGTGAAAGTCACGTGATAATACAGCGTAAGCGGTGAAAAATGAGATTTTTTCAATCGCTGTGCGCTGTATTTCCGGAAATTATTTCTCAAGCTTTGCAATTGCTGCTTTAACTCTTTCGATAGTTACATCTTTACCGAGAACAGCCGCAAGCTCAATGCCGCCGCCGGGAGTAAGAGGCTTGCCCGAAAGCGCAACTCTCAGAGGCCAGAGCATAAAGCCGTTCTTAACACCCTGCTTTTCGATCTCCGCAAATGCCGCAGCGTGAATGTTCTCCTCATTCCACTCTGCAACGCCCTCAAGAACGGGAAGAAGCATTTTCAAAGCCGCAAGACCCGTCTCGGGATTTGTTTTCATCTTCTTGTTGAAGTAAAGCTCATCAGTGTACTCGGGCATTTCGTCAATGAAATCCACCTTTTCGGGAATATCGGTGAGCAGCTCGGTACGGGGTTGGAGTGTGTTAATAAGCACGTCAATGTCAATATCCTCACGCTTGCAGGTCTGACGGATATAGGGAAGTGCCAGAGCCTTGAATTCATCGTGGGAAAGTCTTCTCAGATGCTCGGCATTTATGGCTTTCATCTTAACGATATCAAATACCGCAGGAGACTTGGAAAGTCCGCTTATGTCAAACTCCTCCACCAGCTCTGAAAGGGAGAATATCTCATTCTCGCCCTTTGGTGCCCAGCCCAGGAGCGTAATGTAGTTGATGATAGCGGGAACATAGAAGCCTTTCTCAACAAAATCACCGAAATAAGCGTCTCCGTCACGCTTGGAAAGCTTGTGCTGTGCGTCTCTCATAATATGCTCAACGTGAATATACTGAGGAACCTCCCAACCGAATGCCTCGTAAAGCAGATTATACTTGGGTGCAGAGGAAAGATACTCGTTTCCTCTTACAACGTGGGTAATGCCCATAAGGTGGTCGTCAATAACGTTTGCAAAATTGTATGTGGGCATACCGTCAGCCTTGATAAGCACCTGATCGTCAAGGATAGTGTTCTCAACAGTGATATCGCCGTAAAGCACATCGTGGAAGGTGGTGCTGCCATCGAGAGGCATTTTCTGTCTGATGACATACGGAGTGCCTGCGTCAAGCAGTCTCTGTACCTCCTCCGCAGGCAGGTCACGGCAGTGACGGTCATACATCATATTTGATACCTTTGCCTCCTGCTGAGCCTTGTGAAGAGCGTCAATTCTTTCCTTGGTGCAGAAGCAGTAATATGCGTGACCCGACTCAACAAGCTTTAACGCATATTCCTTATACAGAGCCATTCTCTCCGACTGAATATAGGGTCCCACTGGACCTCCGATATCGGGACCCTCGTCCCAGTTAAGACCGCATACTCTCAGGGTGTCGTAAATTTTCTCAACAGCACCCTCAACGTATCTTTCCTGGTCGGTGTCCTCAATTCGGAGAATGAAGTCTCCCCCGTATTTTTTAGCAATGATATAAGTATAAATGGCAGTGCGCAGATTACCGATATGCATAAAGCCTGTGGGGCTGGGAGCAAAACGGGTGCGTATTCTCTTTGAAACGTCCATTGTAAGCAAGTTCCTTTCAGTAAATTTTATATCAAGGGCAAAGGGGCTTCGGGAGCCGACATTACCCGTTTTACATCGCTGTTTATCTGAGTTTTAAGCTCATCCGTATTGTTAAAACGCTTTTCGGGGCGGATAAAATCACAAAGTCTCACAACTATCTCCCTGCCGTAAATATCCCCTGAAAATCCGGGAAAATGAGTTTCCGCCAGAGGGATACCCGAGCTGTCAACTGTAGGCTTTACGCCGATATTGGTGATACCTCTATACACTTTGCCGTCAAGCTCCGCATATGAAGCGTAGACCCCAAAACGGGGCATAACATTATTTTCGGACATTCGCTGGTTTGCGGTGGGGAAATTCATCTGCCGGCCTAAACGGTTGCCGTGTATCACACTGCCCGTAATGGCGTAATTATGCCCCAGCAGCAGATTTGCAGACCTGATATCCCCCTGGGAAATATACTTTCTGATATCCGCCGAGCATATCCTTACGCCATTTTCGGTAACATCGTCAACCACGCAGAGACTCATTCCGAGATGTCCGCATATTTCTTTCAATCCCTCAGCCGAGCAGGCGGCATTTTTACCAAATCGGAAATCCCTGCCGCATACCACGATACGTGCGTTAAGCACTCCGCAGAGTATCTTCTCCGCAAATTCCTCGGGACTCATATCTCTCACATCGGCAAAATCGGGAATGAACACATATTCGGCGCCCTCCCTTTCCAGCAGAATAAGCTTTGTTTCATCGCTGTAAATGGGGCGGTAGCCGCTGCCCTTAGTGTTTATCGTACCTGTTTTAAAGGTGCAGACCGCAGGCGCAAGACCGTTTTTCTCCGCTTCCTCCGCCGCCTTGTCAATGACCGCCCTGTGACCTCGGTGTACTCCGTCAAAGATACCCAGAGCGGCAGCGGTTCCCCTGCCGTTCATCTTAAAGTCGGGCGACAATTCTATCAAAACATATCACCTCAGAAAAAGTTCTTTTCCACACGAAGAAGCCGTTCCTCCGGCATTAAAACGGCAGTCCCTATAAAGTCCGAAACGCCATATACGGCATATCGTTCGCTGTCGGGAATTTCCCTATTCACCCTGTCAATGTCCAGGCGCACGCCGTTTCGGTACATTTTCTCCTGTGCCTCGCTGAGATGTATTTTCGGCAGATATCCGAACACCTCCGCAACAGGCAGCAGAAAAGAGGAAAAATCCCCTCCCCTTTCGGCTTCTTCCTGCAGCTCCTCAAGTGTAACGCAGTCTGACAAGGAAAATCCGCAGGCGGCAGTCCTTACAAGTGAGGTCATAATTCCGCCGCTGCCTAAAAGCTCGCCTATATCGTTAATAAGTGTGCGTATATAAGTACCCTTTGAGCAGGCTATCTCAAGCCGTCCGCACCGTTTTTTCTCGTCATATTCAAGGATATCAAGTTTATAAACGGAAATGGGTCTTGGCTTTCGCTCAACAGTAACGCCCTGCCTTGCAAGCTCATAAAGCCGCTTGCCGTTTACGGAAACAGCGGAATACATAGGCGGTATCTGCATAATATCGCCCTTAAACCGCTCCGCAGCCTTTTCAAGAGCCGCCCTGCTCACAGCAATATCGCTTTCGGAAAGCACCTTTCCCGTTGAGTCCTGCGTATCTGTAACAATTCCAAGCTGAAAGCCTGCTTCGTAAACCTTGTCGTGGTCGGGGAGCATTTCGCTTGCCTTTGCGGCACTTCCCGCAAAAACGGGCAGAACGCCCGTAGCCATCGGGTCAAGCGTACCTCCATGACCCAGCCTGCGCATTTTAAGTATACCTCTCATTTTTGCGATAACGTCAAAGGAGGTAAAACCCGCAGGCTTGTTCACGCAGATTATTCCGTTAAGCTCGTTTACGACAGCCATAGATCAAACCCCATTGCAGGCGCAATTACCGATAAAAGCTTAAGCTTCACCTGTGAAAGGTCTCCCTCAACGGTGCAGCCTGCGGCTCTCATATGTCCGCCGCCGCCAAGCTTTGCGCAGATGTCCGAAACATTCACGCTTTCTGCGCTTCTCATTGAAACTTTGAATTTTTTCGGCTCCTTCTCCTTGATGGTAACGCCCACCTCAACGCCCTCTATCTGCATAGGAATAGAAGCAAGCCCCTCAAATTCCTCCTGGGCAAGCCCCGTTTCCTTCACAGTCTCGGCGGTAACGGCTATCATAGCGCATTTATCGTCAAGATAGGTCTCAAGGTTGTTTATAACATACTGCTCCACCATAAATCTTGCCTTGCTCTTGATATCAAACAGCTGACGGTTTATTTTAGCAAAGGGAATACCGTAGCCCATAAGTTCGGCTGCTATCATATGCGCCTTGGGAGTGGTATTTTCAAACTTAAAGCAGCCCGAATCGGTTGCAATACCCGTGTAAAGGCAGGCTGCGATATGCTTGTCAATGGGCATATTCCCCTCTTTAAGCACCTGATAAATGACCTCGCAGGCAGCGGTGGCTCCGCCGTCAAGCAGAAGCCTTGCGGCATATTTCGTATTGGAAATGTGGTGGTCTATGGCAAGATCCACATAATCTCCGTAGACCTGCAGCTCTCTTCCGAAAAGCGTGGTATCCGCCAGATCAACTGTTACGATGGTCTGGGGAGTGAACTTCATCGGAGCATAATCGCCGTAAAGAAAGCTGTATCTTTTCGGAAATGGGTCGGAGCAGAGAACGTTTGCCTTTTTGCCCATTGCCCGAAGCGCAAAGCAAAGCCCGAAACCGCTTCCCATAGTGTCTCCGTCGGGACTCATATGGGTAAGAATATAAAAATTATCGTTTGTTTTCAGAAAACCTGCAGCGTCTGCAATGCTTATGCTCTGAGCTTTTCCGTTCATACTCCTCACCTCTCCTTTATAATTTATTCTTCCTCGTCTCCGTCATTCTCTATATCATCTGAGATGTCCATATCCTCAAGCATTTTCGCAATTTCGGCTGAATGTTCGATGGAATTATCGGCAATAAATTTCAGCTCGGGACACTTTTTCAGATGAAGCTTGTTGGAAATTTCCTTCCTTATCATCCAGGAAGCGCTCTCAAGACCCTTGACAGCATTCTTTGAAGCCTCCATACCGTCAAGATGGGAAATATACACCTTGCAGTGAGAATTATCCCCCGAAAGCTCGGTGCGGACTACGGAAACCAGTCCGAATTTCACTCTCGGGTCCTTAATGCGCTCGCATATGAGACCGGAGATCTCTCTTTTAATATCCTCGGATAATCTTGCGTTTTTAAAATTAGGCATATCTAAGCCGCCTTTCTGTTATCAGTCGGGACGATATTCCTCAATGATGAATGCCTCGAAGATATCGCCTTCCTTGATATCGTTGAATTTTTCAAGTGTGATACCGCATTCGTAGCCTTCAGCGACCTCCTTCACATCGTCCTTGAAGCGTTTGAGGCTTGACATCTTATCCTCGGCAATAACGATACCGTCACGAACAACTCTTATCTGACTTGCACGTGTGACCTTTCCGCTGAGAACATAGGAGCCTGCAACAAGACCAACGCTGGATATCTTGTAAACCTGTCTTACCTCGATACGACCCATAGCTATCTCTCTAAACTTGGGAGCAAGCATACCCTTCATAGCGGTGCTTATCTCCTCGATAGCATCGTAAATAATGCGGTAGAGACGAATATCGACGCCGTCACGTTCTGCATTGTCCGCAGCAACGGGGTCGGGACGCACATTAAAGCCTACAATGATGGCATTTGAAGCACTTGCAAGCATAACATCGCCCTCGGAAACAGCACCGACTGCCCCGTGGATAACTCTGATACGCACCTCGTCATTAGAGAGCTTTTCGAGAGACTGCTTTACAGCCTCAACAGAGCCCTGAACGTCAGCCTTGACAATAATGGGCAGCTCCTTTATCTCGCCCTGCTCGATCTGGCTGAACAGGTTGTCGAGAGTTACCTTCTGATACTGCTTGAACTGCTCCTGCTTAGCCTCGTGCTTACGCTGCTCAACAAGCTCTCTTGCAAGGCGTTCGTCCTCAACTGCATTGAAGATATCGCCTGCGGAGGGAACCTCTGCAAGACCTGTTATCTCAACGGGATAGGAAGGACCTGCCTCGTGTACAACAGCGCCCTTATCATTAGTCATAACTCTTACACGGCCAACAGCAGTGCCTGCAATGATGATATCGCCTGTGTGAAGAGTACCGTTCTGAACGAGAACCGTTGCGATAGGACCTCTTCCCTTGTCAAGACGTGCCTCGATAACAGTACCCTTTGCAAGACGGTTGGGATTAGCCTTAAGCTCTGCCACCTCGGCAACGAGAAGGATATTTTCAAGAAGATCGTCAATACCCATACCTGTTTTAGCGGAAACGGGAACGCAGATAACATCGCCGCCCCATTCCTCAACAACAAGGTTGTGCTCGGTGAGCTGCTGCATAACGTTCTGAGGATTTGCGCCCTCCTTATCCATCTTGTTAATGGCAACGATAATGCTTACGCCTGCAGCCTTTGCATGATTTATAGCCTCAACAGTCTGGGGCATAATTCCGTCATCGGCAGCAACTACGAGGATAGCGATATCCGTAACAGATGCACCTCTTGCACGCATTGATGTAAATGCCTCGTGACCGGGAGTATCCAGGAAAGTGATCTCCTTGCCCTTGCAGTTAACACGGTATGCACCGATGTGCTGGGTAATACCGCCTGCCTCGGATGCGGTAACATTTGCGTTTCTGATCCTGTCGAGAAGAGAAGTCTTACCGTGGTCAACGTGACCCATAACAACTACAACAGGCGCTCTTTCAACACCCTCGCCGTCATCGTCGCTGTCGTCGATAAGTCTTTCCTCAATGGTGATGATAACTTCCTTCTCAACCTTTGCGCCCAGCTCCTCTGCAACGAGAGAAGCGGTGTCAAAGTCGATCACCTGATTTATTGTGCACATCTCACCGAGACCCATAAGCTTCTTGATGACCTCGGTAGCTGTAACTTTAAGACGTGAAGCCAGCTCGGAAACAACTATCTCATCGGGGATAAGAACTTTAAGCTGCTGCTTTCTTGCGCGCTCAAGCTCAAGTCTGCGGAGCTTTTCAGCCTCGGTCTCCTTTTTGCTGGAATACTGCTGCTTGTTTCTCTGAGCGGACTTCTGAGTAAGCTTCTGCTTCTTGGAGAAGTTATCCTTGCCGTGTCTGCCGCTTCCGCCGCCGTTCAGAGGAGCGATATTCTCGTACTTTTCGTTGTATTTGTCGATATCAACATAGCTTCCTCTTGTGTCCACGGTACGTGTTTTCTGCTCTACCTTGACGCTCTCTGCGGAGAAATTGCCGTCAAGCTTTGTTTTTGTGGACTTGTTGTCCGCAGGCTTGTTTTCCTGTTTCTTTTCGGAAGCCTTTGCAGCCTGATTTTTCTTCTGCTCGTTGGTTTTCTGGATCTGGCTTTCAAACTTCTCAACAGCGGATTTCTGAGTTTCCTTGCGAATAGGCGCGTTCTGCTGAGGCTTGTTTTCAGCCTTGGGAGCATCCTTAGGAGCTTCCTGCTTCTGAGACTCGGGCTTTTTATTCTCCTTTGTAGGTGCGGGAGCCTTTGCAGTCTCCTGCTTTTCAGTCTTTGCGGGAGCTTCGGACTTCTGAGCAGGCTTAGGCTCAGCCTTCTTTGCAGCAGGCTTTTTTTCTGCTGCAGGTTTCTCGGCAGCTTTCTTTTCCTCTGCAGGCTTCTGTGCAGGCTTGTCGTTTCTTGAAGCATAATAAGGATCGAAGCTGTCCACCTGATTATTCTGTGAATAATATTCAAGAATAATATTTAGCTCCTCCTGACTTACACTTGCGGACGGCTTCTTTGCAGCGCCGAATTTTGCGCTTACGAACTCCGCAAGCTCCTGACCCGAAATTTTCAGATCCTTGGCTATATCACTGATTTTATTTTTCGTCTGTGACTGTTTTGTACTCATAGGCTATAAGACCCTCCTAATATTACGTTACTGCCGTAAAAGCTCGTTTATTTTCTTAGCAAAGCCCTCGTCGCATATACTCATAACTCCCGCCTTTCTGCCCGTACCGAACTCTATCTCGGCAATGGTAACGGGAATGGTATAGACTTCTGTAGAGTTTTTACCGGCGAAAAATCTGACTTCTTTTTCCGTCTTTGCGGAAATATCCGTTGCAAGAAGAACAAGCTTTGCTTTGCCTGTCTGAATGGACTCTTTCACCGAGTCAAATCCCATAGTCATTCTTCCTGCTTTTCTGCAAATCGTAAGCAGATCAAATATCTTTTGTTTATTGCCGTTCATTCAGCTCTCTCTCCATAGTGTCGTAGACCTCGTCTGATATGCGGCATTCAAAGCTTTTCTCGAAGCGTTTTGCCTTTTTTGCAAGTCTGAGACACTCCGCATTGGGACAAACATACGCTCCTCTTCCGGACTTCTTTCCCGTAAGATCGAGAGATATCTCGCCCTCGGGAGACTTCACCGCACGAATAAGTTCTTTCTTAGGCTTCATCTCGCCGCAGCCGAGACACATTCTCATAGGTATCTTCTTAACGCCTGCCACAATATCACCTCGTTTTATCTGATGTATATATCAATGCGGATCACTCCACAGGATTTTCGGGCTTGATGTCTATCTTGAAGCCTGTGAGACGGGCTGCAAGCTTGGCGTTCTGACCCTTGTTTCCGATAGCGAGAGAAAGCTGATTATTGGGCACGATAACGGTGCACATTTTCTCCTCGCCCTCGGCAATGTCAACTCTTATAACGTCCGCAGGAGCAAGAGCCTTTGCGATAAATACCGCAGGGTCCTCGTCATAAACGATAATGTCTATCTTCTCGCCGCCCAGCTCCTCAACTATCTTGCTTATTCTCGAACGTCTGGGTCCTATGCAGGCGCCTACACAGTCAACATTGGGGTCCTTTGAGCAAACGGCTATCTTAGTGCGGGAGCCGGCCTCTCTTGCTATGGACTTTACTTCAACTACTCCGTCATATATCTCGGGAATTTCAAGCTCGAAAAGCCTCTTTACCAAGTCCTTGTGAGTACGTGAGATCTTGACGGAGGGCTTTCTGTCGGGGTTTATGATCCCAACTACGTAAATTTTGACAATATCGCCTTCGGTAAGTACTTCTCCGGGGATCTGCTCGTTCTTGTAAAGGCAAATCTCATTCTTGTCAACAAGCATAATGGCATTGCCCGTAGCAGGCTCTACCTTCTGAACCGTTGCGGAAATTATCTCGTGAACTTTGTCCTTGTACTGAGCAATTATCTTTTCCTTTTCAAATTCCTTAACATCGTGTCTGATGGACTGCTTTGCATACTGAGCGGCAACTCTGCCGAACTTTGCGGTGTCAAGCTTGTAGGGAACGGCGTCTCCGCATACGCAGTTAGGAACAATGGTGCGCGCTTCCTCAATGTTTATCTCGTTAAGGTCGATTGGCTCGTCGTCAACCACGTTTCTCATAACGCATACGTCAAACTTATTTTCTGCAGGGTCAATGTCCACAAGAAAATCGTCACAATCGGGATATTCCTTTCTTACAGCCTTTAAAATACCCTGTTCGATCTTCTCCACAAGAGCGTCAAGCGGAATGTTATTTTCATTGGCGAGACATTCAAGTGCGTCAAAAAATTCCTTATTCATTTTTCTTATATTCCTCCTGAAATTGTATTTTAATCTTATTCATCACTCAGAAATTCTTCGGGCAGCTCCTCGTCGTCATAGAGCTTCACAAATGCGGTATCGGATAATGCTATCTCCTCGGTGCCCCGCTCGGTCTCTACGGTAATGCTGCCGCTTTCCTTATTATACGCTGTCAGCACGGCGATAAATTCCTTAACGCCGTCTTTTTCACGGATATATCTTATGCGCAGCGGACATTCAAGGAACCTTTCAAAATGCTCCTGCCTTTTAAGCTCCCTGCCAAGCCCAGGAGAACCGACCTCAAGCATATACTGCTCGTCGATAGGGTCACGCTCGTCAAGAGCCGCAGAAAGGGGTCTCGTCATAGCCTCGCAGTCGTCCATATCAATATAGCCCTCGGGCTTTTCGATAAGGACTCTGAGATATCTGAGAGCGCCCTCCTTGTCGTAGGTGATGTCCCAGATGGTAAGCCCGAGACTGTCGGCAATGGGCTTTGCTATCTCAAACACAGCCGCGACCGTATTTCCGCCCTTGCCTCCCTTTTTAACTGCCATAAACATACCTCCATCAAACAAGAAAGACCGGATTGCTCCGATCTTTGCCTCAAACTATTGGTGTACTGTAATTATTATAACACATTTTTCTGTGAAATGCAAGGGCTTTTGAAAAAAATTTGTCGGTAATAGGTAAAAAAATACCGCTCCGCACCCCGAATTTATGTACAATATAGCATAAACAAAGGCACAGAGAGCAGAAAAAAACTCCCTGTGCCGTAAAAATATCAAAGCTCAGCGATAACTTCGACCTCAGCAAGAACGCCCTTGGGAAGCTTTGACACCTCCACGCAGGAACGTGCAGGCTTGCTTGTGAAATACTCGCCGTAAACCGCATTGAACGCAGCAAAATCATCCATATTGTCAAGGAAGCAAGTGGTCTTTACCACATTGTCAAAGGTGCAGCCTGCCTCGGCAAGAACAGCTTTAAGATTTTCGCAGATCTGTCTTGTCTGAGCCTCAATCCCCTGAGCCTCAACATTGCCCGTTGCGGGGTCAATTGCTATCTGACCCGATGTGAAAAGAAGATTTCCGCACTTTACTGCCTGAGAGTAAGGACCGATAGCGTCGGGAGCGTTTTTGGTGTAGATTTTTTCTGACATAGTTTTTTCCTCCTTGGATATATTTGTTATTATTTATAAACATCTGCTCATAAATTGGAATTTATCAAATCGCCAAATTCCGATTTACCGAGCCATTTTCACAATACTATAACAAAATGGATACCTTAAATTTTAATCCCGACTTGCAGGTGGTTGGTAAATATCATACAATTCTGCATGAATTTATACCTACACAACGACGATTTGCCATTTTGAAAATCCGAATTTCTACTGATTGACAGTGCAGAAAGCGCATAAAATGTGGTTTCTCACGATTGATAGTCCAAAATAACAACCGTGTACAAGTCGGAATTTTTAATTTTTATCTTTGTACGCATATCCAAAGTTAATTGGCGGTGCAGTTACTGAAACATATACAAATTCCGTTTCTCCATCATTTAAGAGTCCATGTACATCCTTATCAGCAAATCTTACAACATCTCCTGCTTTAAACTCCATTTCATTGTTATCAGCAAGCAGAAGTTTTCCAACACCTTTTGTTGCATACCATATTTGTTCAGAGGCATCGTGAGTATGTCTTGGCTGACTTGCTCCTGACTCAAGGTGTACTTCTGTAATTGTTACTCGCTTGCTTGATGAGTTATCCGGATTCAGAAGCTGTCGTGAAACAACTCCAGGATTAGATAATACAACGATTTCTTCTTTACTAATAAATTCCATGATTAACCTCCTACAACTTCCGATTTATCGGGCTGATGATTCTATATAATCAGCCCGATATCTAATTTTATATTATACCATATTCACCTGCAAAAATCAACCGCCAGCAGACCAATTATTTAAGAACAAATCCCGCCTCAGTAAGCGCATTACGTATCTGAGCAATATGCTCGTGATTTCTTGTTTCAAGGATAATTCTCAGATAGCAGCCGTTGATATCCGCACCCTCGTTAGCACGTTCGTGATGAACGGAAATAACATTGCCGCCAAGAGAAGCGATAATATCCGAAACGCCCTTGAGCTGACCCGGCTTGTCGATAAGCTCAATGTTAAGCAGACAAGTCCTTCCCGATTTAAGCAGACCTCTCTCAATAACTCGGCTGAGAATGGTAACGTCAATGTTTCCTCCCGAAACAAGGCAGATGACCTTCTTGCCCTCTATCTCGGGTATCTTGTCAAACATAACCGCCGCCACGGGAACAGCTCCCGCACCCTCGGCAATAAGCTTGTGCTGCTCCATAAGAGCAAGTATTGCGCTGGATATCTCGTCATCGGTAACGGTAACTATACCGTCAACATATTCTTTGCACAGTTCAAAGGTATGCGTACCCGGCTCCATTACCTTTATTCCGTCAGCAATGGTGGAAACGGAGGAAAGACGCTCGATCTTTCCGTGTGCGAGAGACTGCTCCATACTGGGTGCACCTGCTGCCTGAACGCCGTAGACCTTTATTTCGGGCTTAAGCTTTTTAAGAGTGAACGCAACGCCCGAAATAAGTCCGCCGCCGCCTACGGGAACCACAACAGCGTCCGCCTCGGGAAGCTGCTCAAGAAGCTCAAGTCCGATAGTTCCCTGTCCTGCGATAACATACTCGTCATCAAAGGGGTGGATAAAGGTGTAACCCTTTTCGTCTCTCAGGCTGATAGCCTTTGCGTATGCGTCATCGTAAACGCCGTCAACAAGGCATATATCCGCACCATAGGAACGGGTTGCCTCGATTTTTGAGATAGGCGCAGCGTCGGGGAGGCAGATAAGAGATTTAATACCGTTCTTTGCCGCAGCCAAAGCCACTCCCTGAGCGTGATTTCCTGCGCTGCAGGCAATAACTCCCCTTGCCTTTTCCGCGTCTGAAAGCTGGGAAATTTTGTAATATGCTCCTCTCACCTTGAATGAGCCTGTTACCTGCAAATTCTCGGTTTTAAGATAGACCTCACATTTGTCCGAAAGTTTTGGAGCAGGGATAATATCGGTTTTTCTGATGACCTCTTTAAGCTTGTAAGACGCACTGTAAACCATATCAAGTGTAAGCATAACCATTCTCCTTTTCATCTTGGCAAAAGTTATTTTCGGAAAATAAAAAAACCTCACCCCTTGTTATCAAGAGGTGAGGACAAATGTACCCACGTTACCACTCTTATTGCACCGATAATCGGTGCCGCTCAGTCTGCCATCAAACAATAGCAGTTCCCTGTAACGGGAGAATCCCGCTGCCGCCTAATAAGCCAAAGCCTTTCAGCCGCAAAGCTCAGGGGTGATGGGAGATTGCCTTAAAAGCCGCCTGCTCGCACCAAACGCAGGCTCTCTGATGACTTTTCCCGGGCGCTCCGTCCCCGTCAGCGCATTTGTAACATATCCGATACTTTTATTATAGCTTAATTTTCCGATTTGTCAAGTGCTTTTTCAAACAATTTACAAAAATCAGTCAAGCACCTTTTTGATAGCAGCCATAAGCTCCTCGTAGGTTTCATATGCAGGCAGCTCGGGGTTGTCCTTCTTTATCTTATCGGTGCTCTTGAAAAGGAAGCCTGCCTTGCTTGCCTTAATCATACCCAGGTCGTTGTAGCTGTCTCCGCTGGCAATGGTGTCATATCCGATGGACTGGAGAGCCTTTACGGTGGTGAGTTTAGACTGCTCGCAGCGCATTTTAAAGCCTGTTACCTCGCCGTTTTCGGAAACCTCAAGGGAGTTGCAGAAAATGGTGGGCCAGCCCAGCTTCTTCATAAGAGGAGAAGCAAACTGTGTGAATGTGTCGCTGATTATAATTACCTGTGTCAGAGAACGAAGCTCGTCCAAAAACTCCTTTGCTCCGGGCATTGGGTCTATCTTTGCAATTGTATCCTGAATTTCCTTTAATCCAAGACCGTGCTCCTTGAGAATACCGATGCGCCATTTCATCAGCTTATCATAATCGGGCTCGTCACGGGTGGTTTTTTTCAGCTCGGGTATACCGCTGGCCTCTGCAAATGCTATCCATATCTCGGGAACGAGAACGCCCTCAAGGTCGAGACAAACTATATTCATATCATATTTCCTCACTTTTCCTATGTATTCTCCCGCAAAACTTGCGAAATTCTTATTTGATTATATCACATTTAGGACTCAAAGTCAATATTTTGAAAAAAAATAAACAGCTGCACATAAAACACAACACATTATCATTCGCAAAACTCTTTACATCTTGACATTTATACGATTTAGATGTAAAATTATAATGATAGTTGTCATACCTGTTTAACAGCCGCAAGGAAAGGATTTTTAAGATCATGAGAGGAATATATTCATCTGTCACAGATATGCGCCGAAAGGTTTTCACCGAGGTCGCAAGGCTCGCCTACGAGGGCGGCGATTATACGAGAATGGAGGATCTGCCATACAAGATAGTCCCGGGCGATGTTGCAACGCACCGTGAATCCATTTTTCTCGAAAGAGCCATCGTTGAAGAGCGTTTAAGGCTTGCAATGGGTCTGCCCCTCAGAAGCGTAAGCGAGCACGCTCCCGTCTCAAAGGGCGTAAACGAGAGCGCCATTGCCGAAAAATATTACGACCCTCCGCTTGTAAATATCATCAGCTTTGCCTGCAACGCCTGCCCCACAAAGCACTACCACGTTACCGAGGTGTGTCAGGGCTGCTTTGAAAACCCCTGCAAGGAGGTATGCCCCAAGGGAGCCATACAGATACGCCACGGCAAATCAAAGATCGACCAGAGCAAGTGCATAAAATGCGGCAGATGCAAGGACGTATGCCCCTATCACGCCATTTTAAAGGTGGAGCGTCCCTGTGCAAAGGCGTGCGGAATGGACGCCATCGGCAGCGACGAACACGGCAGAGCAAAAATAGATTATGATAAATGCGTTTCCTGCGGAATGTGCCTGGTAAGCTGCCCCTTCGGAGCCATTGCCGACAAGGGACAGATATTCCAGCTCATTCACGCAATAAAAACGGGCAAAAGAGTAGTTGCAATAGTAGCCCCCGCATTTTACGGACAATTCGGTTCCAAGGTAACACCCGAAAAGCTCACCTATGCAATGAGACAGCTGGGCTTTGACAGCGTTGTGGAGGTAGCTGTGGGAGCAGACCTCTGCACTATTGAAGAAGCCAAGGACTTTGTGGAAAATGTCCCCGACAAGCTGGATTTTCTTGCCACCTCCTGCTGTCCCTCCTGGTCGGTAATGGCAAAGAAGCTTTTCCCAGAGCTTGCTAAAAATATTTCAATGGCGCTGACACCAATGGTCCTCACCGCCCGACTTGAAAAGAAAAAGGATCCCGACTGCCGCATAGCCTTTATCGGGCCCTGCGCCGCAAAGAAGCTTGAAGCCAGCCGCAGGACAATACGCAGTCACGTGGATTTTGTCCTCACCTTTGAGGAGCTTATGGGAATGTTCGCCGCAAAGGACGTTGACCTTGAAAATATCCCCGACAGCGAAAATGTTCCTCTCAACGAGGGAACAGGCGCAGGACGAGGCTTTGCGGTAAGCGGCGGCGTTGCGGGAGCAGTTGCAGAGGAAATAAAGCGCATCGCCCCCGACAGGGAAGTCAAGGTTGCTTCGGCGCAGGGACTTCACGAGTGCAAAAAAATGCTCCAGCTTGCAAAGGCAGGCAAATACAAGGGCTATCTTCTTGAAGGAATGGGCTGCCCGGGCGGCTGTGTGGCAGGCGCAGGAACCCTTTGCGCCGTAAACAAAGCGACCATAGCCATCGACAAATACAAAAAGCAGGCTGACAAGCAGACTGCTTCCCAGACCGAATATGTAGCCGACCTTGATATGCTTGAAAAGGACGATCTTGACTAAAACTTCATCAACAGGAGGACAAGAGTATGAGCAAACGGACAAGACAATACATAGGAATAATTTCCGCAGTAGTGATTTACTATGTCATTCACGAGGGCGCACATCTGCTGACAGCCCTTGTAATGGGCGTATTCAAGCAGATAAACTTTATGGGCATAGGCGTGCAGATAGATGTCTATAACGACAGAATGTCCGATTTTCAAACGGGCATCTTCTGCCTTGCGGGAGCGGCGGCAAGCCTTATAGCGGCATATATCCTCCTTACCCTCAGAAAAAAGATATGCAGCGCAAAAAGCCCAGTTTTCCGCTGTGTGATGTACTATACATCAATAATAATGCTGCTCCTCGACCCCGTTTATTTAAGCGTTCTCTGCGGCTTTTTCGGCGGCGGAGATATGAACGGCATATCCCTGCTCATTCCCGAAGCGGCGGCAAGAATAATATTCGGCGTGCTGCTTGCAGTAAACGCATTTGTTTTCATCAAGGCTTTACTTCCCGAATATAAGGCTTCATTTGCGGATAATACAGATAACCAATAATGCTGAATTTATTCCGGCTTAAACTCCCTCATGACCGCACAAGCCTGCCTTACGCCGTCCACCGCCGCAGACATAATTCCCCCCGCATATCCCGCACCCTCACCGCAGGGATACAACCCCTTAACCGATAAGCTGCACATATCCTCTCCTCGTGGTATCCTCACAGGAGAGGATGTTCTTGTTTCGGGAGCCGTAAGCAAAGCACCCTTGTCCCCGAAGCAGGCCATTCTCTTTGAAAAAACGCCAAGTCCGACCCTCATCATATCCGTAACAAAGGGCGGCAGAACATCGTCAAAATTGCAGGGAACAACTCCCCTTGCATAAGTCCCCGTAACCGAAGGAGAAACTATCCCGCCCTTTCCCTCAAGAAATGCGCCCACCGTAGAAGCGGGAGCGGCATAATTCTTTCCCGCCAAAGTAAAAGCTGCCCTCTCTATTTTGCGTACAAAATCCACTCCGTCTAAAACTCCGCCCCCGAAATCCTCGGGAGAAACGCTGACCACCAGAGCCGCATTTGCATTTTCCCCGTCTCTCGCAAACTCGCTCATACCGTTTGTGACCACCGAATTTTCCTCGCTCTGAGCAGGCACCACAGTTCCCCCGGGACACATACAGAAGGTGTAAACTCCCCTGCCATTTTTAGTGTAACTGAGCTGATATTCACCCACAGGCAAAGCAGGGTCGCCCGAATGAACGCCGTACAAACTCCTGTTAACGCTCTCCTGAGTATGCTCTATCCTCGCCCCAACCGCAAAGGGCTTGGGCTCCATAGCGATACCCTTTGAATACATCATCTCAAAGGTGTCTCTTGCGCTGTGACCAACCGCAAGAATAAGCGCGGAAACGGATATTTCCTCCCCGTTCACCACCAAGCCGCATATATTACCGTTTCTGACAATAATATCCTCCACCCGGGAATTAAACCGAACCTCTCCACCCAGCTCGGTTATCCTCCTGCGGATATTTTTAACCACACCTCTCAGCCTGTCCGTACCGATATGAGGCTTTGCCTTTGTAAGTATCTCCTCGGGAGCGCCCATCTCCGCAAGCCTTGCCGAAACGAACCTGCAAAGAGGGTCTTTTATGCGAGTGGTAAGCTTTCCGTCGGAAAATGTGCCTGCACCGCCCTCTCCGAACTGTACATTCGTCTCGGGAGAAAAGCTGCCGCCGTTCCAGAACCCCGTAACCGCCTCAGCTCTGCTGTCAACATCTGCGCCCCGCTCAAAAACCACAGGACAATACCCCGCCTCCGCCAGCACAAGTGCCGCAAACATTCCCCCGGGTCCAAATCCCGCAACCGCAATTCTCCCGTCGGGTATTTTCTCGCCCGAAATAACAGGCTTAAACGGGGTAATGTCAACCAAAGCACAGTTATCCCGCCTGCCGCAAATTTTCTGTTCCTCCTCGGGACTTTCAAGCTCCGCCCAGACCGAAGAAACTGTCCGTATATCGTTTTGCTTACGTGCGTCAAGGGATATCTTGTGAATACCTGTCCTCACTGCAGATTTGCGGGAAATACCTGCTTTTTTCAATGCGGCGGCAATGATCTCCCCGTCACCCGTTCCCACAGGCAGGGAAACGCCTGAAATGATAATAGCCATATTACTCCTTAAAATTCACAATTATTTTACAATTTTCCTGTAATCTTTTTCCACTGAAATTTGTTTTATAAATATAGGGAAAAATTATTCGGGAATGGAATGATGAATATGAAAAAGCTTATAATGATATTTTTGATCCTCCTCGCCCTCACAGCCTGTGCAAAAACGGAAAACAAGCCGCCCGAGGAGACCGATATCATCACCGATACCGAACCCGCCATAATGACCGAGACCAACCTGACTTCCGAAACAACGGAAACTGAAACGACCTCTATCCCATTCACACCTCTCACCGAAGAGACAGTGACATCGGAAACAGCCGTTCAGACCGAACCACCCATATTGGTAACGGAGCCTGAACCCACCGCCACCAGTATCACCGAAGCCCCCTCCCCCATCAAGCTGTCCTTTCGCATAAAAATGACAGACAGTACAAGGGGCGAGCTGTGCGAGGACGCATTTTTCGGCAAAAAGGGCGATCCTGTAGATATAATAGTTCCTAAAGGAATGTACACAACCGACAGTGGCGAGATAGTCCTGACCCTCTCGGAAAACGCCGCCATAATGGAAACATATCCCTGTCAGATATCCTCACATGACATCGTAAATATTGAGCCTGTCTCCACAGACCGCTTCACCCTCACCGTAACAAGCACCGCCGATACATACATCATCGGCACTCTGAACGAATATACAGCCTTCGGGGACAAGGGAGACCCCGTCCTCGTAAACGTCCCCTCGGGTGCAAAATTCAAGGTTAGCAATATAATCGAGGTTGAACTTGACAGCACTGCCGAAATAACCGACCTTCTCCTTGAAACTCCCGACAACGAAAGCGAGCAGGGCAGCAAACAAATAAGCGGCGGTTATTCTCTTAGGATAATTACCGAACCCGAGCCTGCCGAAACCGAAGACAGCGAAATAATAGCCGAAAGCGAACCTGCAATATCATCGTGGGAATTTGCAGAGACCTCCGTCACCGAAAAATACGCCGACTATACCTTCACCGCCCGAATGACAAATGCCACAGATGGTGTTCTCACACAGGACACCTTTTTCGGAAAAACGGGAGACAGATTTCAGATAGATGTTTCATCATCATACATTCCCACCTATTCTGAAAACACGGACGTAACCATAACCCTCTGGAGCGACGCCTACATCGGTATCACAAGCAGTATCATTATACCGGACACAGCCATATATTCCGTCGATATATACTACTAAACCTCAGGACAAATAATATACTCTCCCGCCGTCCTGATGTAATGGAAAAGATACTGCTGGGCAATGCCCTCAACACCTTTCACACATTCGGGCAAGCCATTAGGATAAAACCTCTCGTTCACCCTCTTTATCCACACGTCAACAGGATAAGCGTCCGTCTTGTAAAATCCGAAAAGCAGCACGCACATCGCCACCTTGGGGCCAATTCCCTTAACTGTCATAAGAGCCTTCTTAGCCTCTTCCGTAGGCATATCCGCAATACTCTCAAGACTCAATTCACCGCTCGTAACACGCCTTACGCAGTCCTCAATATATTTCGCCCGAAAGCCTGCCCTTAGGGGCGCAAGCTCATCGGTAGTGACCCCCTTCATCTTCTCAAAATTTGGAAAACCGCCGTACATCTCACAAAGCCTGCCGATTATCCCCTTGATGCGGGGAATGTTGTTGTTCTGAGACAAAATGAAAGAAATAAGACATTCCTCCCCGTCCTGCTTTAAAAGCCTTACACCCTTGGCATATCTGCAAGCCTTTGATAATGTCTCGTCCTCGGAAAATCGCCGCTTCAGCTCGCCGTAATCCGTTCCCAGATCGAAATAATCAAACCATATATTCAAAAAATCCTCCTCGGAAACTCCGTGAAGAATGAATTTTCCGCTGTTATGCTCCGTCTCGGAAACAGTCAGCGGTATATTTTTAAAAAATCCCTTGTATGTGCGGTAATAATCGGAGGGAACAGCCTCCCACCTGAAAGCCTGACCGCAGTCAAGAGTATCGTCCAAGGACATATTCTCCTCAAAGAGAATAATGCCCTCTTTTTTTACTTCGTAATCCATAGCCACATTCCTTTTATATCATCAGATAATGTACGGCTCATCAAACACCGCCGCATATTTAGGCGGAACAAGCTTATTCTTATGAAGCTTACCAAAGAACCACAGCTTGAAGCCCACCTCATTTTTCAGCTTGTCGAAATAAATATTAAGCCTGCTCATAGGAAGGCTGCCCGACCTGCCCATATCAAGGAACTCCACAATAGAACCTGGGGGCTCGTGGGTAAATATGTAATCCACCTTGTCACCCAAAGCGGATAATTTTTTCCTGCCCTCGTCAAGATGTTCCTCGTCGGGAAGCTCCTGCTCCCACCAGGTGTCATTTTCAATACGTGCGTCAATGTCCGAAGCCTGACCGCCCCCGAAAACGAAAGCCTTATTCCCGTCAATGTCAAATATTTCCCCTGATGAAAGCATAAACAGATTGCCGCAGATATGCCGCCCCCTGCCGCCAAAAAGCTCCTCCTCGGGATATTTTTCCAACAGGTCATAATTGTCGTGGCTGCCTGCAAGAAAAAGGGTAGTGAACCGCTTTCCGCCTATCTTTTTAAGCACTGCCCTTTCCCGGTCCGAGCCGTCCCAAACAAATCCGAAATCGCCGCAGATAATAAGGAAGTCCCCTTTTTTAAGCTGCTTCACCGACTTGTGGGAAAACCTGCTGTAATCGCCGTGAGTATCACCCATAACGCAAATCATATCCAAAACCTCGCATTACAATCTGCCCTTGAAATCCCCGTAGCCAAACTCACACTCAAGGATTACTCTGCCTTCGGTATCAATGCGGTAGATCGAGGGCAGCCCGATACCATTAAAGGTGTTGTTCTTGCACATAGTGTAAATAGCCATATCGCAGAACACAAGCCTATCGCCCACGGAAAGGGGCTTGTCAAAGGAGTATTCCCCGATGGAATCCCCCGCAAGACAGGTGGCAGCGCCGATAAAATAAGTATAAGGCTTTTCGCCACTCTCCCCCGCCCCGATTATCCTGGGACGATAGGGCATTTCCAGAACATCGGGCATATGGCAGGCTGCAGAAGCGTCGATTATGGCGTGGGAATGGCCGCCGCTCTCATACACTTCAAGAACGGTCGCCACAAGCCACCCTGCATTAAGAGCGCATGCCTCTCCCGGCTCAATGTAAACCTGAACGCCGTACTTGTCCTGCATATAGCTTATAACTCTCACAAGCCTGTCCACATCGTAATCATCTCTTGTCACGTGATGACCGCCGCCGAAATTCACCCATTTCATTTTCGGAAGATACTTACCGAATTTTGCTTCAAAATGGGGAATAGTCCTCTCAAGAACATCGCTGTTCTGCTCACACATAGTATGAAAATGCAGTCCGCTCAGACTATCGAGCATTTCCTCCTCGAAGTCCTCCGCCTTTACGCCGAGACGGGAAATGCCTGCACAGGGGTCATATATGGCAGTCTCTATCTCCGAATATTCGGGATTTACCCTCATACCACATTCGATCTTCCTGCCATTTTCAGCCGCCTTGTCTAAGGCAGGTTTAAATCTTCTAAGCTGGGCAAAGCTGTTGAATACGATATGGCCGCAAATTTCGGTTATCTCCTCAAACTCCTCGGGACGGTAGGCAGGAGAAAAAATGTGAACTTCCTTCCCCTTCATTTCCTCATACCCCAGCTTTGCCTCGTAAAGACCGCTTGCGGTAGTGCCGTCAAGATACTGTGATAAAAGCGGATATGTGCTGTACATAGAAAATGCCTTCTGAGCAAGAAGCACCTTGCACCCCGTCCGCTCCGAAACGCTTCTGAGTATCTTCATATTCTTCTCAAGCAGTCTTTCGTCCACCACATAGCAGGGCGTTTTAACTGAGCTGATATCAAAACCGGGCATAAGAAACCGTCCTTTCCACATTCAAAAATACTGTCGGCAATGGGGCACCCGAAGGAACCCTCAAACAGTCCGACAGTATCAAAAGTTATTGTTTGTTATCGTCCGTATCGTCAACAAACTCAATGTTGTCAAGCTGAGACTTGAGATTAGCCACAACGCCCCTGCGGAACTCAAAGCGAAGCTCGGTCTGCTCACGCTTCTCCTCATCGGTGAGACCCTGCTCACGGGATTTTCTGGCAAGTTCGTTTATACGGTCTATCTTTTCCTTAGTCATTGCTCTCGTCCTCGGTCTTTTCCTCGGAGGGAGCCGCCTCGGAAGCATTTTCGGAAGCAGCCTTAGCCGCCTCTCTTTCGGCTCTCATCTTCTCGATCTCTTCAGGAGTACCGGACATAGCGGTAGTCTTCATATCCTCGGGAAGCTCGGAAACGAAGCCTTCGATCTTGTCAAAGGTCACCTTACCTGTAAAGTCCATACCGCTGGGACGGATATTTCTGGAGCCGAGAGTATAAATATCGCTGGAAAGGGTGGTCATACCCACTGCGCGCATAACATTCTTGTTCTGCTTTCCTGCTTCCACAAAATCCTTGAGAGAAGAGCTGAAAGGAATGGAAAGCTTGTCCTCAGGGAGGGAGCCTGCCATTTTAAGTATCTCTGCACCTCTGTCATTAAGCGCAAGAATACGTCCGAAAGTAGGAGGAACCTTGAGGTCGTCTGTTCTGATACCGAAAAGAGCGTTGAAAAGTATTCTCTTGATGCGGGACATAGGATAGCGCTTTACCTTTATCTTATCGAGGAGATCCTCAAGAGAGGTAGCCACTCTTGCAGCCTGGAATATTCTGTTCTCGAGGCCCTGACCCACATCGGGAGTCATAGCAAGCTCCTGAGGAGACATTGTTCTCAGGCGGTAAAGCAGAACTCTCTCAAAATTCTCGAACCAGCAGAGAAGCTCCTTGTCCTCATATTCTGCAACAGCATCGACAGTTTCCTTGGGAACAAATGCGGAGAAGTCCTCGCCGTCATCGATAAGCTGACGGATATAGCTTCCGCTGGCAATAGTGGAACTGTGGCTTTCTGAATCGTGCTCTGCGCCCTCGCGCTTGATGGTAAAGGGCTTTATTTTGTCAAGAAGTCCAAGTATTTTCAGAGACTTGATGTACTCAACTGCAAGAATATTGTTGGGAGAATTAAGAATATCGCCCACCAAAGGTCCGTACTTGTAGGACACAAGCTGCTGAACGGCGTCAGGGAAAGGAATACCCTGCTCCATCAAGGGCTTGAGATTTTCGGGAGTCGTTACCTCCTGCACCGCATTGGCGCACTGAGTGAGCTGTTCAACACTTCCGCACTCGCTGCCGAAAGAAATACCATCAACACATCTGAGTGCGCCCAGCAGCATAACGCCACAGCGTGCAAAAAGCTCAGCATTTGCAAGGCTGTACTGAACGGGCATTTCGATAACAAGGTCAACACCGTTCTTAACAGCGATCTCGGCTCTCTTGAACTTGTCCATAAGAGCAGGCTCGCCTCTCTGAACGTAGTTTCCGCTCATTATAGCAACAATGTGAGTTGCGCCGGTCTGCTTCTTTGTTTCCTCTATCTGATAGATATGCCCGTTGTGAAAGGGATTGTATTCGCAGATAATTCCGTAAGTTTTCATTATTCCGACCGTCCTTTGAAAGTAATTGGTAATAAACGGTAAACGCACATCATAACAACATTTACCCATAATAATTTTTATTATATCACACATTAAAAATATTTGCAAGGGATATTTGAAAAAAATACTCAAAAAACATTTCGGCGTCTGCTCATTCACAAAAAATTTACAACAAAATTTCAAAACCCCTTGCATTATGCAAAATAATGTGATATAATTTATATCCGTAAATGATTATGTAGCACTACTGTCCGAAGTAATGTGATGGGCTGCTATGTCGGTCATATTATTTTCAGATGAAAGTGAGGTGCTCTGACAATGAGAGAGGGAATTCACCCCAATTACGTTGAAACAACCATCACCTGTGCTTGCGGCAACGTGATCAAGACCCGTTCCACCAAGGAGAATATCCGAGTTGAAATCTGCTCCAAGTGCCACCCCTTCTACACAGGCAAGCAGAAGCTCGTTGATACAGGCGGACGTGTTGACCGTTTCAAGAAGCGTTTCGGTATGGACAAGTAATGTCAGAATTTATAAATTGCCTGCGTAACTTAACGCAGGCAATTTTTTTAGAAAGGAGTACGCTGTGAACACTCCCGATTATCAAACGATAAAAGGCAGCGCCGAGGCTTCCTTTACCGAGAAAAAGTCCGAATTTATCGGCTATATCCGCCACGTTGAAACAGACGAGGAAGCGGTGGCTTTCATAAACGAGATACGCACATTGCACCGCAAGGCAACCCACAATGTCTACGCATACATTCTCCGAAACGGCAGCGTTACCAGATACAGCGACGACGGCGAGCCCCAGGGAACCGCAGGCGTGCCCGTTTTTGAAGTCCTCCGCAAGGAAGGGCTGACCGATGTGTGCTGCGTTGTAACACGTTATTTCGGGGGCATACTGCTTGGGGGCGGCGGTCTTGTGAGAGCCTATTCCCACAGCGCAAAGATAGCCGTAGATGCCGCAGAGCGAATGATAATGCGCTCCTGCTATCCCTTTGAGATAACCGCAGATTATAACCTGTACGGAAAGCTCACGAATATCCTCCCCGAGTTTGAGGTAAAGATAACAGATACCCGGTTTGCGGATAATGTGACCATCTCCCTCCTCTGCCGCACAGCCCTTGCCGACGCCCTGACCGAAAAGCTCATAGATACGGCAAGCGGCAGGATAACTGTGCATAAGGGTGCAGAATCCTTTGAGAACTTTGCATAATTTTGTGCATATCTACAAATATCATTTTCAAAAAAAGTTTTTTCGCCTTTTTTGAGTATATATATACAGATTCTGATTTTGGGGAAAGGGTTGATATGTATGACTATTCGTGAAGAGCTTGAGATCATCGAGCTGGGCACTCTCTGTGAGGACGCCTGCACTTCAAAGCACACAGGCAGACGGGTGCGCCCAGAGCCGAAATGCCCTATCCGCACAGAATTTCAGCGTGACAGAGACCGTATTCTTCACTGCAATGCATTCCGAAGGCTAAAGCACAAAACTCAGGTGTTTCTCTCCCCCGTAGGCGATCACTACAGGACAAGGCTCACCCACTCTCTTGAGGTTTCCCAAATAGCAAGAACAATCTCACGAGCATTAAGACTAAATGAAGACCTCACCGAAGCCATCGCCTTAGGTCACGATTTGGGTCATACCCCCTTCGGACACGCAGGGGAAGCTATTCTCAACGAGATATGCTCCTTCGGCTTCAAGCATTATCTGCAAAGCGTGAGAGTTGTTGACTATATCGAGAAAAACGGTATGGGTCTGAACCTTACTTATGAGGTGAAAAACGGAATCGCCTGCCACACAAACAGGACAGCCGTTACCAAGGAGGGCTGTGTTGTCCGCCTTGCCGACAAGATCGCATACATAAATCACGATATCGACGATGCCCTCAGAGCAGGCGTTATCACCGAGGATATGCTTCCCGAAAATGCAGTAAGCGTTCTCGGTCGGTCAAAAAGCGAAAGAATAACCACCCTTATAATGTCGGCGGTAAAAAGCGGCGTTGAAGAAATAAAGCTTGAGGATCATATCAAAGCCGCCGAGGACGAGCTGTATGCCTTTATGTTCGAGCACGTTTATCACAACAACGCCGCCAAGGACGAGGAAGTCAAGGCTAAAATGCTTGTGGAAAAGCTCTTCCGCTATTATTTCAAAAACCCCGACAAAATGCCCGAGGAATATATTAACATTATGAACCGTTTCTCCAAGGAACGGGCTGTTTGCGACTATATTTCGGGTATGAGCGACGGCTATGCCATAAATCTTTATAACGACCTTTTCGTGCCAAAATGTTGGCACATTCAGTAAATCCCTTTGGCATTTTCCCGAAAGGAGGCTTAAGCTATGCCCCTGCCCGAGGATTTTATAATGCAGCTAAAGCAGAATAATCCCATTGAATCGGTAATGAGCTCCTACGTGAGCCTGAAACGAAGCAGCAGGGATTATGTCTGTCTATGCCCCTTTCATTCGGAAAAGACACCCTCCTGTCATATCAGTGTAGGAAAACAGTTTTTCCATTGCTTCGGCTGCGGTGCGGGGGGCGATGTCATCACCTTTGTAATGAAAGCGGAAAATCTTGAATATATTGAAGCTGTGCGCTTTCTCGCCCAGAGAGCGGGAATGAGTATGCCCGAGGAAGCAAAAAACAATGACCTCAGCAAACTCAAAGCTCGTATACTTGAAATAAACCGTATGGCTGCCCGCTTTTTCCATCAGACTTTGATGAAGGACAGCAGAGGTGAAAAGGGCAGGCTGTACTTTAAATCCCGTCAGCTGACAGTACAGACCATTACCAAATACGGTCTGGGCTATGCTCCCGATGAATGGCGGTATCTCACCGACTATCTCAAGTCTCAGGGCTGCACCGAGGATGAAATTATTGCTGCAAATCTCGCAAGGCAAAGTCAGAAGGGCGGCGTTTACGACAGCTTCCGCGACAGAGTAATGTTCCCCATTATCGACCTTAGAGGAAATGTCATAGCATTCGGCGGAAGAATAATCGATGGGGAGGGTCCCAAGTATCTTAATTCCTCGGACACCCCTGTTTTCAAAAAAAGCCGAAATCTTTTCTCCTTAAATTTTGCCAAGCGGTCGGACGAGCGCAGGCTCATTCTCGCAGAGGGCTATATGGACGTTATCGCTGTCAACCAGGCAGGCTTTGAAAACGTGGTAGCCACTCTTGGAACGGCTCTCACCCCCGAGCAGGCAAGGATAATGTCCCAGTACGCCGATGAGGTAATAATCGCCTACGACTCGGACGGAGCGGGACAGAACGCCACTCAGAGAGCCATAAATCTTCTGAGCGAGGCAGGAGTAAAGACTAAAATAATTAAGATGGAGGGCGCAAAGGACCCCGACGAATTTATCAAGAAATTCGGCGCGCTCCGTTTCAAACAGCTCCTTGACAACTCCGACGGAGCCATAAATTTCCGACTGTCAAAATGCGGGAACGACCTTGACCTTGACAGCGATACTGGACGGGTGGAATATCTGAAACGCTGTGTTGATGTACTTTCACAGATAGCCTCCCCCGTAGAGCGAAGCGTGTATATCTCGAAAATCGCAAAGGAGCAGAATGTTTCACGTGATGCTCTTGAGCTTCAGGTGAACTCGGTTATCCGCAAGAGGATAAACGCCGACAAAAAACAGACCTGGAACGAGATACGCACCTTTTCCGAAAAGCGAAAGACCGACCCTGCGGCGGTGAATTTCCCGAAGGAATACAAGGCAGAGCAGGGAATTATTGCTTATCTCTGCGTTCACCCCGAGGAGCTTTCATTTGTGGAGCAAAACCTGTCCCCCGACAGCTTTATGACAGAATTCCACAAAAAGGTCTATGAAAAAATGCTGTCGGGTATGAAAGAATCGGCGGATTTTAACATATTATCGCTTCAAAGTGAATTTCCTGCCGATGAAATGGGCAAAATAACCGGGATATTATCGGAAGCCCAGACTCTTGAACTGAACAGAAATGCCGCCGAAGATTACATAAAGATACTTAATGAACGGCGTGAACGGGAGCAGTCGGCGGCTCCTCCCTCGGCGCTTTCCGATGACGATTTTCTTTCTCTTGCGAAAAAAATACGCAGCAGAAAATGATCATAAATACCAACCGAAAGGACTGTATAAATATATGAATAATACCGATAAGGCTATGGAAACCCTGATGGAACAGGGTCGTGCTCACGGCAGACTGACTACCACCGAGATAAACGACGTGATGGAAAAGCTTGATCTGGACGTTGACCAGATCGACTCCTTTTATGACAGCTGCCAGAGCCTGAACATTGATATCATCGAGGACTTTGACGCTGAAAAGGAGCTTGCAATAGACGATATCTCCCTGCAGGACGATCTGGAGCTTGCTCTTTCCACCGAGGGCATCGCCATTGACGACCCCGTAAAGATCTATTTAAAGGAAATAGGACGAGTTCCTCTGCTCACTCCCGAGGAGGAGATACAGCTTGCGGAGCGTATGGCTGTAGGTGATGTGAAGGCTAAGCAGAGACTTGCCGAGGCTAACCTTCGTCTTGTAGTTTCCATCGCAAAGAGATATGTGGGCAGAGGTATGCAGTTTTTGGATCTTATCCAGGAGGGAAACTTAGGTCTTATAAAGGCTGTTGAAAAATTCGACCATACAAAGGGCTTCAAGTTCTCCACATACGCTACCTGGTGGATAAGACAGGCTATCACAAGAGCAATTGCCGATCAGGCGAGAACTATCCGAATCCCCGTTCATATGGTGGAGACCATCACAAAGGTAAAGAAGGCTTCAAGCCAGCTTCTTCACAAGAACGGTCACGACCCCTCTCCCGAGGAAATATCCGAGGAACTTGGTCTGCCTGTTGAAAGAGTGCGTGAGATAATGCGCATTGCTCAGGACCCCGTTTCTCTTGAAACACCCATCGGTGAGGAGGAGGACAGTCATCTTGGCGACTTTATCCCCGATGACGACGCTCCCGCACCTGCAGACGCAGCTTCGCTTATTCTTCTCAAGGAGAAGCTGGGAGAGGTGCTTTCCACCCTTACAGAGCGTGAGGAAAAAGTTCTCAGACTTCGTTTCGGTCTTGAGGACGGACGTTCCCGTACTCTTGAAGAGGTGGGCAAGGAATTTGACGTAACAAGAGAGCGTATCAGACAGATCGAAGCAAAGGCTCTCAGAAAGCTCCGTCACCCCAGCAGAAGCAAAAAGGTCAAGGATTTCCTTGACTGATAACGCCGAAAGGAATGATAAAATCAGATGTGTCTGACTCTCGAATCGGATTACGCTGTCAGGATAATCGGCTGTCTTGCCGCCGAAAATAAGCGTATCGACGCCAAAAACATATCCGAGCGCACAGGCGTCAGTCTGCGCTTTTCACTTAAAATTCTGCGAAAGCTTGTGTCTGCAGGTCTAGTGAGATCCTACAAGGGTATGCAGGGCGGCTACGAGCTGGCAAAGGCTCCCTCGGAAATAACTATGCTGAATGTCATTGAGTCGGTGGAGGGTGATTATTACCTTAACCGCTGTCACGAAGAGGATTTTGTATGCACCAGAGGTGCAAAGGGCTGCTGCTGCTACCAGAACGTGTTCAACGAGATAAGCGAGATGGTAAATAAAAAGCTTGCCTCCTGCACATTTCAGGATCTTCTGAATGACGATAAAAATTCCGCAGCAAAATAATACTTATAGTTCTCCCTGTCCCTGATGGGGAGAATTTTTATATAGGCAATATCAACAAATTTAGCATCATAAGTTTGTATAACTTTTTTCTGATGTTTTTGAAAAAAACTGCGCTTCCCGATTGTTTATATATCAGAAGCGCTTTTAAGACAGGGGGAACCTACGTTATGTATTCCGGCTCAAAAGGTACCTTTGACGACGGATACATCAGATATTTGCTTGACGCCTACTCGGAGCCGATAATAAGACTATGCTTCTCCTACGTCCGGAATATGCACGACGCAGAGGATATAGCGCAGGACACCTTCTGCGAGATCATCAAGCGAAAGCCCATTTTCACCGATGAAAATCACGAAAAGGCGTGGCTTATAAAAACTGCGGTCAACAAGTGCAAAAATCACCTTAAATCGGGCTGGGTAAGCAAAACAAGCTCAATAGATGATAATTTGTCGTCCCCTGCTCTCGGGCAGGAGGACAGCGGTCTTGACGATACCTCCAGAGCTGTTTTTGACGCTGTTATGGAGCTTCCCGACAAATACAGAACGGTTATCCATATGTATTACTACACAGGGCTCAGTATCGCCGAAATAGCCGCCGCAAATGGGATCAGCACCGCCTCCGCAGGCACAAGGCTTGCAAGGGGACGGGCGCTTTTAAAGAAAAAACTGGGAGATGATTTCTGATGCCCGATTTTTCGGATAAATACAAAAAAGCCCTTGAATATCAGGAAATATCTCCCGATTTCAAGGAATGGACAGCAAGACTTATGACAGAGCTTCGTGACAGCGAGGAGCTTATTCCCGAAACTGACGAGGAAAACCTGCCTGTAGAAAAGCCCGTCAGCGTTTCGGAAAATGAGCTTATGACATCACGTAGGATAAAGCTTATCAAGGTAATATCCACCGCAGCGGCGGCGGCAGCCTGTCTTACGGTTGGCGTTGCGCTGAACAATGCAGGCATTTTTGACAAGGACTCCGACCCGTCGGTCATTGCAACTGACAGTATGGTTACAGAGGCTACAGACATCATCGAAGCCGACATCACCGCAGAAGAACGCGTTTCCGAAGCGGAACTTTCAACAACAGCGGCGGCAGTATCGGAATATGAGGATACAACGGCTTTTGAAGCAATTCATGAGACCGCTCCTCAAAGTATGACCGAGACTGTTACCGAAGCTTCCGCTGTGACCGAGACAAGCCAAGATATAAAGCCTTCCGCAGCGTCATTTTCGGCTGAACCCGCATCTGCTCCTGTCGAGGAGCCTGCCGCAGAAGAATATGACGAAATCATTGAAGAATCGCCTGTTGAAGCCGCTCCTGCGGAAGGTGCCGGAATTGCTCCTTCCGCATATGACAGCGGTGAAAAGGACAACGATCTGCCGCTGGAAACGGTGCTTATCCTTGAGCCTTTTTCGGAAGAAGCGGAAATGGAAGAGGAAGCCGACATCGAGGAAGATGAGGAAATCGTTGAGGAAGTTCCGACAGATATCACATCTGCCGCAGATATGTCCCGAGCAGCATCATTTTCGCCCAAAGAAGCAGTTTCGGAGTTTTCTGCGCAAAACTCCACAGCAGTGATAACTCCTGCATTTGAAGACATAAACTCAGAGGACGGCTCAGTGGTGACATACGAACCAAAGGAGGTCAGAAGTGTTACAAAGCTTTTAAACCTCAACAAGGAAATATCCGCTTATGCCGAGGAGGGAGAAGCGTCAATCGCCGCAGAAGCTCCCTCGGACAGCCGCTACATCATAGACTACGCAGGCAAACAGGGAAATGCTATGCGTATTTATATGGGCAGCAGATATATCTGCTTTGCTTACGGCGGCTATTACTACACCTTTGAACTGACAGAAGAGGAGTACAATGAACTTGACGGCGTGCTGTTCGGGCTTATATCATAATATGACTCCTCTCCCCTGCTGTGGGATATAACAGCAATTTATGTTCTGTTAAAAAATGCGCTCCCTGACCGTGGGATAATTTTATGTTCTGTTAATAAAAATTCTCGTCCCGTCCTTTGAATGTGAGAGAATTGGTATCAAACAGCCGCCCGTCCTGTGATAATGCAGGACGGGCGGCTCATTTTATATTCGCTTTTTTCTTAAAGAATAAATCCTTTTTCTCTGACGGCGCTTTCCACCATTGAGACATATTTTTCGCAAAGCTCCTTTGTCTGAGCCTCTGCCATAATTCTGAGGAGAGGTTCTGTTCCGCTGGGACGGACAAGCATTCTGCCGTTGCTTCCAAGTTCGGTTTCTGCTTGCTTTACAGCGGCAAGCACATCGGGGTCGCTTAATACAGCGTTCTTGTCGGTTACACGCACATTTTTAAGCAGCTGGGGGTAAATGGTAAGAGGAGCGCAAAGCTTTGCAAGGGTGCTTTTCTTGCTGCACATTACCTGCATAAGCTTTATGGCTGTAATAATGCCATCTCCCGTGTTGGCGTACTTGCTGAAAATGATGTGTCCCGAGTTTTCTCCGCCAAGCTTGTAGCCCTTTTCGTTCATACATTCGTAGACGTATTTATCTCCAACGGCGGTCTTTTCGTAGCCTATTCCAAGCTCGTCAAACGCCTTGTAAAGCCCGATATTGGACATTACGGTAGTTACGACAGTGTTATGCTCGAGAGTGCCTTTCTCCTTCATATAGCTGCCGTAGATGTAGAGAATTTTGTCTCCGTCAACCACATCGCCGTTTTCGTCCACCGCAAGGCAGCGGTCAGCGTCTCCGTCAAAAGCAAAGCCTGCGTCAAGATGCTGCTCCTTTACAAGCCTTTGAAGTCCCTCGATATGGGTAGAGCCGCAGTTGGTGTTGATATTCAGACCGTCGGGGTCGTTGTTGATAACATAAGTCTTTGCTCCAAGCGCGTCAAAAACGCTTTTGGCAATGGTAAAAGCGGAGCCGTTTGCGCAGTCCAGACCGATACGCTTGCCCTTGAGGGAATATACCGCAAGGGATATCAGATATCCGATATAGCGGTTCCTGCCTGCGGAATAATCGCTGGCGCAGCCTATCTTATCCCTTTCCGCAAGGGGAATTTCGGGATATTCGCCGTCTATGTATTTTTCAATTTCAAGAATAACGCTTTCTTCAAGCTTTTCGCCCTTGTTGTTAAAAAGCTTTATTCCGTTGTCGTAATATGGATTGTGGCTGGCGGATATCATTATGCCGCAGTCAAAATCATCGGTGCGGACAACGTAGGAAACGCAGGGGGTGGTTGTCACGTGCATAAGGCTCACGTCCGCTCCCGAGGCTGTCAGACCTGCTACAAGGGCATACTCAAACATATAAGAGCTTCTGCGTGTGTCCTTGCCGATGACTACCGAGCAGCGGTGATCTCTGCCGTAGTAATATCCGAGAAAACGTCCGATTTTAAAGGCGTGTTCTACGGTAAGGGTCTTGTTGGCTTCTCCGCGGAAGCCGTCTGTTCCGAAATATTTAGGCATTGTCATTCTCCGTTCAGATATATTTTTTATGGTATATTTTATGATTTATTTGATTTTATGGTGAAAACACTCACAAGATTTATTTTATCATTTTATTCCTCTTTTGTCAACAAGAGGGCAGATAAAAAATATAACAATATGATTACAGAACTGCCACAAAACGGTACAGCGATTGACAGAAAAATTCACCGGTGATATACTAATAATAAAGAAAATCACAGGGGGACTAAAAATGAAAAAATTAACGCTTGCGCTTATCTGCCTTACGGTTCTTCTTTCCGCCTGCGGAACCGAGACAAAAGAACCCGAGGAGACGGATATACTCGATACAACGGCGGCAATGGAAACGACATCTGCCGTTTTCCAAACATCATCAGCAATTTCCGAAACAGAAACAGAACCGTCAAAGCCCGTTATAGTTGATGAGAGAGAAGCTGTCCCCGAGGGCTTTACAGCTGCCCTTGACCTTAATGATTTTGCGGACGAGGGATATTTATCGGGTGGATTTGCCGTTTCGGGCGGCGATGTCCTTCTTGTGGATTATACCAAGATCTATAATGCGCCGGAAGATAGAAAACCTGACTATCTTTTGGGAATATCCATAAAGGAAAAGAAGCAGCTGTTCAGGATAGACGCACCCTCAGCCGATTGCAGCATAGAGCTTATACAAGGTTTATCGGACGGAAAAATATCTGCCTGCGCTTCGGTCTATAAAACAGGCGGCGAAAACATATCACTCATAGAGCTTGACAAGGACGGAACTTACAGGATAACCGAGGGAGCAGGCTCGGACGATATTGTTTATTCCTGGGGAGACAGAGCGGTTAAGGTTATTAACGGAAGCATTATAAACGCTCTTGACGGAAGCGTTCTCTGTCAGCGGTATGACGAGGAAAACGACCCCGATTTCGTAAATAGCAAGATATATCGTTTTTCTATGCCTTTGGATAATGACCGCTTTATTTATCAGATGATCGGTTATGAATGGTCGGAGGGCGTTGGGATTTATGATCTCAGCACAAACACCTCCATAAATTTGCCCGACAGCAGAGATACCGCTCCTTTAGGCGTGCATAACGGTATAGTCTATACCGTTGACAGCTTTGACGGTGTGGGGGAAAATATCTACATTTCAGACCCCGACACTCCGGAGAAAAAACTATTCTGCAGTTCTCCATATAAACTTCAGATGAACGATATGCTTTATTATGAAATGCCCTCAAAGGGAGAGTTCCTTTTGGCAGTATATGAACCTTGGGTTGATCGAGGGGAAGAGGCAAGGCTGGCTATTCTCAGTCCAGATACGGGAGAGATCATGACCGAATACACGCTTCCCACTATCTCAAATTACTATCCTCCGTTTTTTACAGATAATTACATCTGCTTATTCGATTATACTGACGAGATCATCTACACCTTGCCTATGCCACGGGGAAAATTTACTGTTGAGGACAAGGGCGATACTACCGAGCTTTGCTACACATATCTTGGCAAGTCCGAAACGCTCAGAGCGAATTATAATTCCGTAACCTGGAACCCAAGCAAATATACAATTAAAGAGTTTAATGATGTGATGGGCTTTGACGGTGTTATCTATACGGAGACGGCGGCAGCGGGACATTGGTCGCATAACTTTTATCTTTCGGTCATTGACGGAAAGCCTGTTTGCATTGCGGAAAGCTTCGGAAGTAAAAGCGGCGAAAATGACAGTATTGCCGACATTGACGGAGACGGCATAAACGAGCTTATCTGCAACTGCGTTTACGGGGCTGACGGCGAACAGGAATGTTTAATTTATAAAATGACAGACGAGGGCATTATGAAGGCAAGCGGACACGACCTTATAGACAGCGAAATAATTGAAAAGCAGACAATGTCAAATGCCATATCCTCGGTTTATCTTCCCGAAACGAATAAGATGCTTTGCGGATATGTTGAAAATGATGAATATGTAACTGCCGAATACGATATAGATATGTCTGCACTGAATTTCGAGCCTTTCGTATCGTCATTATTTGATTTACCTGCAGACGAATAATTTTACGGTAACATTCATATATTTGACTATATGTTTATATACAGAAAGGTCGGATATGAATGCCCAATGTTTTTTTAAGCCCGTCCACACAGGAGTGGAATAAATATGCCACCAGCGGCAACGAGGAGCAGTATATGAATATGCTTGCAGACCTTATGGAGCCGTATATGCTTTCTTCGGGAATTACATTCACCCGAAATGACCCTGCAAGAAACGTTAACGGTGCTATCGAGGACTCCAACAGCGGCTGGTACGATGTTCATCTTGCACTGCACTCCAATGCAGGGGGAGGGCAGTATGCAGGAGTTTCACGTGGTATCGAGATATATTACTCGCCCTATTCCGATTACAGCCGCCGCCTTGCCACTATCATTGCAAACAATATGGAGGTCATTTACCCCATACCCTCAAAGGTGAGTACCATTCCCACCACCTCTCTTGCGGAGGTCACAAGGACGAAAGCGGTGGCTGTGCTTGCGGAGCTTGGCTATCACGATAATTACGAGGACGAGGTTTGGCTTAAAGATAACCTTGAGCTTATTGCAAGGACTATGGTGCAGTCGCTCTGTGATTATTTCGGCATACCATTTATTGAGCCCTCCCCCATTCGTACAGGAACAGTTCGGACTGACGGCTCAAATCTTAACATAAGAAGCTATCCCTCAACGGATTCCTACATAGTGGGCAAGATACCCAACGGCGGTCAGGTGAATATCTACGGCGAAACGGATAACTGGTATGTGGTGAAATACAACGGTATCACAGGCTATGCGGCTATGGATTTTATTGAGGTGAACTGATTTTTTTAACAGCTCTCCCGGTTTTCGGGGGAGCTGTTTGTGTTAATAAAAATAATCTTGACTATACATCTTCAAAGCATTATAATATACATAGAATGCAAACTCCCAAAAGAAAGGAACTGATAAAAATGTCACAGGAAAAAGCACTTGTTTTGTCAAGCGGCGGAGTGGACAGCACCACCCTGCTTGCCCTTGCCTGCGAAAAATACGGACGTGAAAACGTGGTCGCTTTGTCCATATATTACGGACAGAAGCATAAAAAAGAACTTGAGGCTGCGGATAAGACCGCAAAATATTATAATGTTGAACACATCGCCCTCGACCTGTCAACTATCTTTAGATATTCCGACTGCTCTTTGCTTGCAGGCTCTTCGGCGGAAATTCCCCATGAAAGCTATGCAGAGCAGCTTGAAAAGACAGACGGTGCGCCTGTTTCCACCTATGTGCCTTTCAGAAACGGACTGTTTCTCTCGGCGGCGGCAAGTGTTGCGCTTTCAAAGGGCTGCTCGGTGCTTATGTACGGTGCCCACGCCGATGACGCTGCGGGAAATGCTTATCCCGACTGCTCCGAAGCCTTTGTGAACGCTATGAACAATGCGGTTTATGAGGGCAGCGGCGGACAGCTAAAAATATCCGCTCCATTTGCAGGAATGAACAAGGCGGCTGTGGTTGCCGAGGGAAAACGTCTCGGTGTGCCTTATGAGCTTACCTGGAGCTGCTACGAGGGCGGCGACGAGCCTTGCAGAGTATGCGGCACCTGCCGTGACAGACGTGCGGCTTTTCTGGCTAATGGAATTGATTTATACTAAAATAAAAAAAGCCTGCCGCAAACGTAAGGCAGGCTTTGCTTATTATTTCGGCTCGTCTATATACCGTTCAACTCTGAGCCGAAGCTTGTATTTGTCTCTAAGCTCAGCTATCTTTTTCATCATCTCCGATTTATGATGAATGTCGATAGCAGACTGATTTTTCCAGCGGTCTATAAGAAGCACCGTTTCGGGGTCGCTCATAGGAAAAAAGTATTCATATTTTTCATTGCCCTCTTGGGCTCTTACAGCGGCGGCAATACCGCTTGATTCCATTTCCTCCGCAAATTTGCGGGCGTTTGCGTTTTTGGCAGTGTAGTAAAGAATTAAGGTTTTTCTCATTTGAAAAAACTCCTTTAGATATTTGTCTTTCTTTTTCCGATATATCTTCCTGCAAATCCGAACGGTTCAAGAAGGGCAAAAGATTTTATGACGGCTTTATTCATAATGTCTCCTTTACGTGTCGGGGTGGAGAACGTACATTGCGTACTCTTTTTCGACCCCTATGATATTCTCAAAATTCCTTTCGAGGACAGGCAGAGGACGGGTACAGTAATTCAGAAGCTGTAATGCATCGTTGACCTGTTCTGCATTTTTTGACATTACCGCAAATTCTTCAAGGAGAGTAAAGATATCGTCTTTATAGGAAATGTCCTGCTTGTAGTAGGGGTCAAGAAAATAATCAAGGCAGAACAAAAGACTGTCGGTCTCCGCAGAGTCCGAGCCGAAAAGCACCCTGCGAATTTCATTGATACCGTTTCTTACAATGTCCTTATGCTCTTTTGAATATGTGACTGTCTTAATATTCTGTGATGTCATACCTCTCACCTTCCTTTTTTATCATCATAACATAATCCGAGGGGTAAGTCAACAGATAGCGAAAAAGTCCCTCCCCGAAAAAAGGAAAGAGACTTTCATCTGTAAGTATCACATCATAATGTAAATAAGCGCCGCAAGTATCACCCAGTCTGCGCCGCTTCTTGCGAGTATCACGATAAGTGCGATAAGAATGAGTTTTTCGTTATCAAGACCGTTTATCCCAAGAAGAGCAAGAGGATCTTTTCTTGACTGCTTGCTTTCATCGGGCAGAGTATTCGCGGCTCTCTGAGCGGTATTTGTATTCTGAGATGTGTTCTGCACCGGAGCATTCGTGGGATATGCTCTGCTGTCGGGTGCAGGCTGAGTACGGGACGGCGCCATTCCCATTGCGCTGTACCGCATATTTCCCGAGGGCGGACGCTGCTGCGATTGCTGTCCCGGGCGCTGAAGCAGTCCGCTGTTTCGGGGAGCATACCCGTATGGTATATTTTCAGCCAATTTGTCCACACCCTTTCCGATAAAAGTTACAGAAGCTTATCCAGATTTCCCAGCATACCGCTTTTTTTCAGCTCGGAAAAAACGGCATACATTTTCAGAAGTTTGACCGCCTTGTCTGCCTTTGCCTGCCGCTCCGAGCTGAGATATGGCTTTAGGGCAAGTATAAGTGCACGGTTTTTGTCGTCACTCCCTGCCGCCGAAACTGCGCCCATCAGACCCATAAGCATTGCGGGGTCAAATCCTCCCGAGCTTTCCTCGGAGGAGGAGTTCTGCGGAGACTGCCCCGTGTCCGAACCGTCCTCGGTCTCGCTTTTTAGCAGATCGGCAAGCTCCTTTATCTGCTGCAGGCTTTCGGGATCGCCGAGAACGGAGCCTAACATATCGTTCATATTGTCCATAATCGGCACCTCCCCGAAAAGCGTATTACTTGCCGCCTGTCAGTTTTTTGTAAAGAGCCTGTGCCTGAGGCGCGCTCATCATCTTTTCAAGCAGCTGGGGATTAGACAGCACCTGATTGAATTTTCGCGCTTCCTCGGGCTTCATATTCTTCAGTGCATTGTCGAATTTGCCCTGCATAAGCTCCTGTCTCAGCTTTTCGGGGGGAATACCCAGCTTTCCGCTTACGGTTTTAAGCAGAGCGTCCACGTTCTGAGGGTTGGTTCCTTTGATATCCATAAGTTATCCTGCCTTTCAAAAATTGTTGTTCAGAATGTTTCTGAAATTTCTTTATATATTTATGATAAAATAAAGAAAAACAGAACGACCGCCTGATATCATAATATGCGTAAGGAGAATAAATGTGAGAATTGTTGCAATGTCCGACTCCCACGGAGACAGCTATGCTCTGGAGAGAATTTTTGAAAAAACGGCAGAAACGGGAAATATCTTCGTTCATCTCGGAGACGGTGAACGGGAGCTTGATATGATGAGAATGAAATATCCTAACCTTGACATAAGGCACGTTGCAGGCAACTGCGACTACAGGTCGATGTCCCCCAATATGGAGATAATTTTTGCGGGAGATGTGAAGATACTCTGCACTCACGGACATCTCCACGGGGTTAAATACGGGACCGAAACGCTTCGCTCCCTGGCAAGGGACAACGGCTGCAGGGCGGTGCTTTTCGGGCATACCCATTGCCGTTATGAGAGCCTTGAGGACGGAATATATATGCTAAATCCCGGAAGCTGCTCCTGTCCGAGAGATTATGAGGATCCCTCCTTCGGCTGGATAGATATTACCCCTGCGGGGATTATTACTAATATTGCTAATGTTTGAAACTGTTTTGCCGCAAAATCCAAAATATGTAAATAATATGCGGTCTGCTTGCGCTACGAAGCAGACCGCTTTTATTATAATTCAAAAATAAGTCCTATTGCCATTACAGCTGTCAGAATAAACGAAACCGCCATTCCCACAAACGAAAGTATCTTCATTTTCTTTGAGCCTATTCTCTCGGCATTTTTTACAGAGAAAAATGCCACGATAAATCCGAACAACGGCGGAAAAGACAAATATGTGAGCAAAACCGAATTCATATATTCACGATTTTTTTCACTCGAGTCCACCTCGATTATTTTGACCTTGACCTCCCGTCCGCTTTCGTCTGCATCATCTTTCAGAAGATAATCGGCAGAACAGCTGAAAAGCTTGCTGAGTGCAATTATTTTTTCTGTCTCGGGATATGTGAGATCTGTCTCCCACTTTGACACAGACTGCCTTGATACGCTCAGTATCTCTGCAAGCTGCTCCTGGGTATAATTGTTCTCTTTTCTGAGTTTGGATATTTTTTCACCTATGGTCATATAAAACGCCTCCTGAATTTTTATTGTGTTTTCATTATAACATTTTCTCGGGAAATGGCTATAAATCGGGGCGTTCTTTTTGCAAACCACAGGTTGCACAGGGCTTTTGCAATGAAATTCAGCCTTATACTAATTCTTAATCAACCCATAGACAAATCCTCGGCTAGAATAAGCCCATTCGTCATCCGGTTGCCTTATAAGGCAACGCTCCCTTGCCAGGCGGCAAGCCTGCCTGCGGTCGCTTTCCTAGACTGGACTTATTCTATCTGTCGGCTTTGTCTACAGAACGATTAAGAATTAGTATTATTTTACTTATCTTTCCATTTTATCGGAAGGATTTGTGCTTTTTAAAAAGCAGTCGCTGTCATATGTATAAACAGTGAGAGAGATATCCGTTCGTACCATTGAGCCGATAAGCCCCGAAGAATACGCGCCGTTCGGAGATATCTCCTTAAAGCTTACCGAGCGGACGGAAATGCCCTCAGTTTCGTTTAAGAAATCCACATATCTGAGAGAGCCGTTGAATGAACCCTCAAAGGAAAGCTCCACGTCAATGGGAACGATATAGCTTGAATAGTTAAAGGCATAGTCCTCCGCCTGCTTTTTGTCTGTGAAATTGTACGGGATAAGCGCTCCGCTTTCGCTGTCGCTCATATTAAGAGAAACGGGCGACAAGTTCATATTTAAAAGCCTGTCTGTAAGCATCTCGTCAATGGACTCATAGTCCCCTGCCCTGCAAAAGCCCGAGAAGGAAACGTTATACTCATTTTCCGCTCTTTCAAAGCTTTTCTTGGATTTATCATATTCCTCGCTGCGCGAGATGACCACGCTTGCTTCATCGGAGCATTTGTTAAGCTCGTGACGAAGCTCGGAAACCCTGTCCGCCAATGGGGAGATCAGCAGCAGATAGGACGCCGAGGCAGCCGCCAGCAGCGCTCCGAAATATATCAGCTTTTTGTCGCTCCCCGTTAATGCCATATTATGACCATTCCTTTCCTGAGAGTTTTGTTTTCCGGTCAGCATACCGAATGACAAAACTCAGCCCCCAAATCTTTTTTTCACACATTCCTCATCAGCGGTTTTTGACCGACTCGTTTATATATCCGTAAAAGCTTGAATCATCGTAAACAGGCTGCCGCTTCATCACCGCTTCAACGGTATATGAGCCGTCTGTACTTTCGGAATATCCGCTGTATGTGACCTGGCTGAAAAGCTCCGTCGCTTTGAGCTTTCTCACATAATCGGGAATATTTCCCACATTACGGACTTTCAGAGTGAAAATTATCTCACCGCTGCTCTGGGTGCAGGAAATATCCGTAACGCTCATATCGGGTGACGAGCAGGATATCACCGTTTCTATCTCGTTTGTGCCGATAACGGGATATGACTCTCTTATAAGCTTAAAAAGAGACACCCTGTCGGTCTCGGTACGGAAGATATTTGCTCCCAGGGCATACTCTGCCGCTTCATTTGCCTCGTCCCGTCTCTCCTCGACGGCTGCACGCTGCAGCGCTATCTGTCGGGTCAGCGACATCTCCTGTATCTTCAGGGAAAGGGCAGAACCGATTATCAGCAGAGCAATTCCCAGAGCCGGGAAAAATGCGGCGGAAAATTCTCTCCTGCGCCGTTTCTTTTTCGGGTCCTCAAGATATTGTTTATATAAATTCAGTTCGTGACGTTTAAGCGATCTCATAGTTTTGCTACCATCTTTCCTGCGACCTGTTCCTTTGGAAAAAGCCGCCTGTCATAATGAAATGAGATTTCCAAGACAGTAAATATAATCCGACATTGACTCTGCGTCCTCGGCGGATATTCCGTTTCCTCTTCGGGTGATGCAGCCTACGGGTATGGACAGATCGGATATTTTCTGATTTGCAAAGGACGACTCTGCGGCGTGAAATACCTCGGCGTGGTCCTCTCCCAGACCGCAGAAGAAAATATCCCGAAGCTCCGTGCCGTATCTCTGCGCCTTATGAAACTGTATCATAGAGGAAACTGCACCGCATATTTCCTCGGCGTATTCCCGTGTGCCGCCTTCCGAAAAAAGGCGCACCCTGCTTGAAAAGCTGTATTTACCGTTTACAAAAAGAAGAAGCAGGAGAATATTGCCGTCGGCACAGGCGAGGATACAGGTCTTTCCCTCTGCCGCTCCTGTGAGCTTCATATAGCTGATACAGCAGTTCTGAGCGGTGTTTATGGACTTTATCCTGCATTTTATATCGGAGAAAAGCTCCACATAGCTTCCGATAAACTTCCGTCCTGCGGCATAGGCGATAACCGAGGCTCCCCCGTCCGCAAGTGCAGGCTCGTCCACAGCATAGTCGATAAGCAGTTCATCGGCATTTTCAACATCGGAAAACTCCCCGCTGATAATGCTCCGAAGATTTTTTCTGCTTGTGAGGGGTACGGTCAAAGGCTTCAGCAGAACGGCTCCCCCGTCTACTGTGAGCCGTATATTCTTTTTCGGGAGCATATTATGCTTCCAGGCGTCGGCAAGGGCTTTTTTCAAGGCTCTGTCATTGGTTATAACGCCGCCTATGATGGCATCACGCTCAATGGGAACGGTAATAAGCCGTCTTAAAATTATTGTGCCCTTTGAAAAGCTGCCCGTTGCGATACGTATTCCCACGGGAGAAAAATAAACCGATATATCCATTTTAACGCTCATTCCTTTTTTAGGTCAGATTGTAAGATAAAGCTCGTAAACGGGAAGCATTACCGCTGCGAATATCAGCAGCGTCAGAAACGCAGCCGAGCCGAATATTACACGCTCCGCAAATTCGGAAAGCTTCTTGACCGCCCGTTCGGATTCCTGTTCCAAAGCCTCAGCAGCCGCAGAAAGCATATCTCCCAGTCTGCCCGATTCCTCTCCTGCAAGGACGGCGGATCTTAGCCTGCCGTCAAAGCCATCTGCGCTTTCAAATGCCGCACGGACTGTGCTTCCGCGGCGTATAGCCTTTATGGCTTCGTCCACCTGATTTTCTATATATATGCTGCCGATATCCTCTTTTGCGGCGGAGCAGGCGGATATCACCGACAGTCCACCGCTGTACAGAGCCGAAAATGTTCGGCAGAAGCGTGATGTGTATATCGCACGAAAGAGCCTGCCTGCTTTTTTCCTTGTAACAAGCTGTTTTGAAATATACATCTCAACCGATGGAATTGCAATGGTAAGCCTTATGACTGCCGACGCTCCTGCAATTATAAGCAGGGCGTACAGCCATTTGTCCCTCAGAAAACCGCTTATGCTCCACAGAAACGCAGTAAAGGGCGGAAGAGATTCTCCGCTGTACATCTCGTTAAACACGGGCATTACAAATATCAGCGCCGCAAACAGCAGCAGCACAAGAAGCCCCAGAAGCGTCAAAGGGAATACAAGGCGGCTTTTAAAGTCATAACGGCTTTTTTCGTCCTTTTCGTAATGCTCTGCAAGCCGTATGCAGGCTTCGGGAACGGTGCCGCTTTCCTCGGCGGCGGCTATCATACGGCAGGCAGCCCGCGGAAAAGCTCCGCCTGTGTAGCTCATTGCATCCGACAATGGTGCGCCAAGCTTTATGCTTTGGAAAATACTCTTTACCGCAAGCTGCATATTATCGCTCATTTCCTCTTTAAGCATTATGCCGAGGACGGTGGTGAGGGTAAGTCCTGCGGAAAGCATTGACCCTGTCTGACGGCAGAAATCTATAAGCTCCGCCGAGGTCAGCTGCTTTGATGAGTATTTTTCTTTTGCTTCCGAACAGCTTACAAGGAAAAGCTGTTCCTCTCTGAGAGACTCTCTCAGCTTGCTTTCATCAGCGGCTTCACGCCTGCCGACGACAGCTCTGCCGTTTAATGCGGCAGCCTTGTATTTATAGGCAGGCATAAAAGCTCCTTTCCCACCGATGAATATATCCCGATATACGGCGATTTTTGTCAGAAATTTTCTGAATATAATTTTACCACATTCCCCATAAATCGTCAATACCCTTGAATAAACTTCGGATTTTTTTACACATTTCCGCAAAATATTTTGTTTTACTCATAAAATTTGTATCTGCATATTGAAATTTATACAAAAATAAATTATAATAAAACTATATCAAATTTTTCAAAAAGGGAGTGCCGTAAATGAGCAAAATTATCCCCATAGGCGAGGTCCTCAAGGAGTACGGCTATATTACAGATGAACAGCTCTCTCAGGCTCTTGTAATACAGAAAAAGGACGGCAAACGCCGTCTGGGAACAGTCCTGCTGGATATGGGCTTCGTTACCGAAGGGCAAATTCTTGACGCTATGGGAAAAAAGCTTGGCAGCAAGGTCATTGACCTTGACGCCACAAAGGTAAATCCCAAGGTAGTTGGCAAGCTGCCGAGACAGCTTGCGGAAAAATACTGCGCTCTCGTTATCGACACTGCGGGCGGCAGGCTTATTGTGGCTGTCAGCGACCCCTTAAATCTTTACGCCATCGAGGATATCCGTCAGATAACGGGCGCTCAGCTTGAGATAGTTCTTGCGGAGTCCGCTCAGATAAAAAGAGCTATTGACTACAATTACACTGACGTAAATGCCCGTTCTGCGGCTATGGCTGCCGACAAGCTCCCCGACTCTTCCTACATTCCGCCCAAAGGTGTATTTGAGGATTTTGAGACCGACAGTGACGTTCCGGTTGTCAAGCTTATCAACAGTCTGCTTGTAAAGGCCTGCTCCTCGGGGGCAAGCGATGTTCACATTGAGCCCTTTGAAAAAAGCACCTCGGTTCGTATGAGAATTGACGGGGTTGTGCTTGACTATGTGGATATTTCCGCCGCAGTTCACGCTGCGCTTATATCAAGGCTCAAAATTATGGCAAACCTTGACATTGCCGAAAAGCGGCTTCCTCAGGAGGGTCATTTCAAGACTGTTATCGAGGGGTATATGATGAACGTAAGAGTCTCGGTGATACCTACGGTCTTCGGAGAAAAGGCTGCGCTGAGATTTCTATCAAACGAGGTAGTTTCCGACAGCAGCGGACGGTTCGGTATGTCCGATGAAAACAGCGAAAAATTTCTTGAAATGCTCCGCTCGCCCGGGGGCATAATTTACATTACGGGGCCTTCCGGCTCAGGCAAGACCACCACTCTTTATATGGCTCTCGAGCATCTTGCTAAGCAGCAAGTGAACATTTCCACCATTGAGGACCCGGTGGAGAGGACTATCCCGAGAGTCAATCAGATGCAGGTGAACAATCAAGCGGGGCTTACCTTTGAAAAGGGTCTGAGGGCGCTTCTGCGGCAAGACCCCGACATTATTATGCTGGGCGAGACACGTGACGAGGAGACTGCTCAGATATCCGTAAGGGCGGCGGTCTCGGGTCATCTGGTGCTGTCCACACTTCACACAAATGACGCTGTGACCTCAATTATAAGGCTTCGGGAAATGGGTATACCCGAGTATATGATATCCGCAACATTGGTTGGCGTTGTGGCTCAGCGGCTGGTGCGCAGGATATGCCCCAACTGCGGATATTACGACGCTCCCACCAAGAAGGAGCTTGCGGCGCTCGGCGGCAGAGAAGTTCTCAAAATTCGCAGGAGCCGCGGCTGCAGCCAGTGCAACAACTCGGGCTACAAGGGCAGGACTTCTATCCACGAAATTATAACGGTTGACAGCGAGATACGCCGTATGATAACCGACGGTTCCCCCAGAGAGGAGATCGAGGAGTACGCCATAAATGTTCAGGGTATGAAGCCCCTTAAAGAAAGCGCTGCCGAACTTGTAAGCATGGGCATTACATCGGTGGAGGAGCTATTGAGAGTAACTTATTCGGTTGACTGATTATTCTTTACAAAATTTTTCGTCATTTGAAAGGACATACGAGATATGAAAAAAAACTGTGCTTATTACCGTTATCGCCGCAATTATTGCGATTATCGCCGCAGGGATCTTTATATTGCTGCCGAGGATACAAATCAAAGGCTTTGCGGAGGAATACATTTTCCCCTTTTGGGAGCTTACACCCCAAAACGGCGGATATTTCGAGGATTACGGTGCTAAGATAAGCTCGGGGACGCAGGTGCAGAACCAGTTCTTCCGTCTGACGCTGCCCGAAGGCTACGTTTCCGATGATGACGGGAAATATTCAAACGGAGAGGGCGAATTTGCCGAAGTTTCGTCCGAGTCTCCCGAACTGCCCGACACCCTTGATACGATTGATCTGAGTGATTTTTTTATGTGAAGCTTCCTGAAAGGAATGACCTTTCCGAAGCGTACAGAGCGGTGGGCGCAGAAGGCGGCGATACGGTTTTCGGCTCCCTAAAGAGCGCTGTTCTCCTGAAAAAATCAAATTACAGCTTCTGGGATATTGACAAGGCTCTTGCTTTCTGCAAGCTTGCCGAATTGAGCGAAATATATTTCGTAAACGGAGAGGGAGAGGAAAATTTAGTTTATGAACGTGGAAACGTGAAGGGTATTGTTTCCATAAATGAGGTTCGGATTTACAAAAACGACGGGGAAAACTATGATACTTGTTACAGCGTATTATTTATGTTCTTTAATGAAAACGACCTCGACACGCCTTATTTTCTGAATATGACGGTACGCTCCCCCGAAAATGCTTTCGGCGTTTTAAACTCGGTTGAATTTAATTAAACAGCAAAGCCTGTTCCACCCCGTAAAAACGGAATGGAACAGGCTTGAATTTTTTGTTCTGTTTTTTAAAAAAAGACTTGACAAATCAGAATATTTGTGCTATAATATATTTGTAAGAAACATTTATTCGGGTTAAATTTCCGTTTCACGAGGATACATTGCCCTGTTTCTGTTGTAAACGTGGGAAATAAATTCGCCGCTGTCGGTCATTGCCTTTATTTCGGCGGGTGTGCTGAGTCTGAAATCGCAGGTCTCCCCCTCCTGCAGTCTGATATCCTTTTCCGAAAAGTCCCCTCGGAAAAGATAGAAAAGGTGAATGGTATTGCCGCCGAATTTCCCCCGTCTAACTATCTCACCCCGATACTCAAGGTCATTCATTTCGGCGAAAAGTCCCGTTTCCTCATAAAGCTCCCTGACTGCGGCTTCAAGGGGTGTTTCTCCGGATATCACAGAACCGCCCGTGGTCTCCCACATTCCGCCGAAATTCTTTTCCGGGCTGCGCTTGGTGATAAGTATTTTTCCATCAAGGTTTATTGGCAGGATATTTGCCACAATATGGAATTTGCCGTCTGGAAGCGGCTTTCCCCTTTCGTGTATCTCTCCCAAAGGCTCTCTGCGTTCATTGTAGAGGTCAAAATATTCGGGCATTGATCTCAGCTCCTTAAATTTTTTTCAAGGTGTTTTGTAAGCATTTCTGCATTTTTTTCAAACCATCTGAGCAGGGCGGTGGAAAATTCTGCTTGTCTGAGATATATAACGCTGTTTCGGGCATCAGAGGCGTAATACTGCGCATAATAATCGCATACTGCAAGCTGATAATAAAACAGTCTCACCGACATTTTTATATCATACTCGTTAAGCTTAGTAAAAGAAAGATAATGAAAAAAATAATACGTCAGCCCTTCGGGGGATATTTCGCCTCGTGCGCACTCGGGTGCGGCATAGACATAGGAACGGACTATTTCCCATACGGCGGGGTGAATGCAGGCTGTTGTCCAGTCGATTACGGCGTTTATCTTATTCTCGGAGCATATGAGCTGGCTGATGAAATAATCGCCGTGAGTGGGTGTCAGAGTGAGCCTGTGAAGGTCAAAGGTGAAGCTTGGAAACCGCTTTATCAGCCCGATACGGTATCTAAGTTCCTCAGCTGTTTTTTCATCGCAGCGTTCTTCGGCGGTGAGGAGGGTGTTTTCATAGGAGTGAAGGGCGTTTTTGGGGGTCATATATCTGAAAAAGTCCTCGCCGATACCCGGTTTCAGTCCGCTGTATTTTTTCAAAGCGGTGTGAATTTTTCCCAGCGTTTCCGCTGAGTCAAGAAGTATTGAGGTTGGGGCGGCGTTCCAATCTAAAACCGTTCCCGCAATGTATTCCTGAACGTGGAAGAGCCGCCCTTTTTCATCGATGCTGATATATTTACCGTTTTTGTTCTTTACAAAGCGGCAGACGCTTATCCCCTTATTCAGCAGATATTCGCAGAGGGCAGGCTCGGCGCAGGGGTCGTTCATCTCGCTTATTGACGGAAATTTTACCACGAATTTTCCCTCTTCGCAGTCTGCGAAAAAGGTTTCGGAGCCTGCACCGTTGGCTGAGCGTTCAAAACCTGTCACATTAAGACCGTACATTTTTTTCAGAAGCTTATCCATACCTTTTTTCAAGCTCCTCTATTGTTGGCTGCACCTTTTCAAGGCTGCATTTCGTTCCATCGGGTGTTCGGGTTATGAAACGATGTGTGAAAAGCTCCCTGCGGAGGGTGGCAGGGTCATTGAAGCTGTGCCACCTGTTAAGAAGCTCGTTTATTTCCTTTTCAGTATATATCTTGTCCGCCTCTATCTTCTTCGACAGATACATAAGCGCATATAGCTTCATCTTACGCTTGGCGGGATAGGCGGTCAGAACGCCGTTTTCATCAAGAAATGTTTTTAGTATTTCTGTCATTTCTCATTCACCCTTTTCTGTCACAAGCTCTGTCCATGCAGGGATAAAGCCTGCCTTTACTGCTGTTTTCTGTGATGCGATATGGGAGACGGAGGTGCCGTAAAAGGGCAGCTTGCCAAGCTCAAGTACCTTATTTTTTAAAAGGGTCACAAGCTCGGCTCCTATGCCCTTTCCGCGATGGTCGGGCAGGACGTTTATGCCTATCTGATACATATAGGGGCTGTCGGCGCTGGCTCCTGCCATTCCTATGATATTGCCGTCTTTTACGGCGGCTATGCCTAAGACATCGGGGGTGTCCTCGCAGAAGGCATAGGCTTCGTCAAAGCGGTCGTCATCACGAAACTGCTCTATTTCATTTTGGGTATAGCAGACTGCTTCAAAATCACAGGGTGCGGGGGGCGTTATTTCCTCGGAAATGTAGAAGGGGTGGAGCTGCTTTATTTTATTGCCGTATTGTCTGACAAGGCTTTCAAGCTCAATGACCGTCTGTGCCTCCATAAACCAGGCGCCGTCCCACTTGCCGTATTTTTCACGGCAATGGGAAATTATATCCTCCCTGCCTGTGAAGAGAAGCTTTCCGTTTACGGCGCATATTTTTAGAAAGCACTCGCTTTTTTCCTGAAATTTTCTTCGTCCCTCAAGGGGTGTAAAAATTGTGAAAATGTTTTCTCTGCTCAACACCTCCTCGGGGGTGCAGCAATAATCTCTTGAAAGCTGATAATGAAGCGTTTTGTTCATATGAATGTCTCCTTTCATTTTGGTAAGTCGGTTTGTTTTTCAGCCGATGTATTTTTCCATCAGGAAAAAATCTCCCTTGCGCCATTTGACTTTTCCCGTTTCCTTGAAGCCCAGCTTTTCGTAAAGGCGGAGCGCATAGGGATTTTCGGTGAAAACGTCAAGACGGATAACTTTTATCCCCTGTTTATGAAGCTGCTCCTCTATATGTAAAACGGTTTTGGCGGCTATTCCCCTGTGCTGAAATTCGGGGCTGACGCATAGGCGGTGAATGACTGCAAAGGGCTCATTCGGGTACTGCCATCTGCCGTTTTTATATTCGTCGTCGCAGAGTTGGTTAAGGGTGTAGATAACGGCTATTTTGCCCCCGTCTGTTCCCACATAAAGCTCGCCGCAGGATATATCCGCAGAAAAGTCCTCGGGGGTGGGGTAAAGCTCGTCCCACTGATGTATGCCGTTTTTTTCCATTTCAAGTATGGCAAAGCTTACGAGTCCGATTATTTCGGGCAGGTCGCTCATTTCGGCTGGGCGGTATTTGATTTTGTTCATTGTGTTCACCTGCTCTTTAACTAATGCGATTAGTATAACACATTTTTCGAGAGTTGTCAAGTAGCCGTCTGTTATTCTAACAGCTTCAAAATGGGTATTGAAAAAAATGTGTGTTTGTGGTAATATATATACAGAAGTGCTTGCTATATGCGGATAGGAGAATGGTTATGAAATTTCTTATTGTTACGGGGCTGTCGGGTTCGGGCAAATCGGGGGCTGTGAACGCTCTTGAGGACATCGGTTATTACTGCATTGACAATATCCCTCCCCAGCTTATACCCAAATTTGCGGACATCTGCTTACAGTCTAACGGGCAAATGGACAAGGTGGCGATAGTTACCGATATCCGCGGCGGAGATATGTTCTATCAGCTGGACGGCGGACTTGAGTATCTGAGACATTCGGGTCCCGATGTAAAGATACTTTTCCTTGACGCTTCGGACGATGTTCTCATAAAGCGCTACAAGGAGACAAGACGCAGGCACCCTCTGGACGAGCAGTGTCACGGAAGTCTGCTGAGTGCCATTACAAAGGAGAGGGCGGTGCTGTCTTCCATTCGTGAGGCGGCGGATTATTACATTGACACAACAGATATGTCTATGGCTCAGCTGAGAGATACGGTGACAGACCTGTTTATGGACAATCCCGACGACAGAATGGCTGTGAAGGTAATGTCCTTCGGCTTTAAGTATGGTATGTGCAGAGAGGCGGACTTAGTGCTTGATGTGAGATGTCTCCCCAATCCCTACTATATCCCCGAGCTGAAAAAGCACACGGGGCTTGAAAGCTGTGTGAGGGACTATGTTATGAGCTTTGAGCAGTCAAGGGAGCTTGAGAAAAAGCTTTTTGACCTGGTTGATTTCCTGCTGCCCCTGTACAGGCAGGAGGGCAAGACCTCTCTTGTTATCGCTTTCGGCTGCACGGGCGGCAAGCACAGGAGCGTTACCTTTGCGGAAAATATGCATACTTATCTTGAGGAAAAGGGTGTGAGGACGAGAGTTACGCACAGGGATATTGAGGTTGGGAAACTGTAATCAGGCTGTGCCTGCAGCCGCTCGTTCTTTAGTTTATTTGGACATCATACGGACGACTCGGTAACGTTAGAAATATTTTTGTACATTCCAAAAGTCTTGTAGAAAACGTGTTTCCCGTCCCACCATATACGCATTTGCGAAAATAGGACGGAAGACATATCCTCTACAATAGTTTTTATATCCGCCTTTTATTTTTTCAAGAAAAGCCTTCCGACATTTTTATAATATTCAAGAATAATCGCAACTAAGGAGCGATGGAAATGGACGAACTGACAATAAAATACAACGAGCTTACTGCCGAGGAATTTATTTTGCTGTGGGAAACGGTCTGGGGAGAGGGTCCTTCTTATGAGCAGACCGAGCTTGCTTTGCGGCACACTTTATTCAGAGTTTCCGTATATGACAAGGGCAAGGTGGTGGCTATGGCAAGAATGTTAGGCGATATGGGGCTTGATTATTACATCAAGGACGTTGTTGTAAGACCCGAATATCAGAAAAGAGGTATCGGGAGACTGCTTATCAACGAGCTTTTGAAATTTATCAGGGAAAACGGCGTCAGAGGTACCGATATTTTTGTGGAGCTTTGCGCTGTGCCCGATAAGGTGCCTTTTTATGAGAAATTCGGGTTTGATGCTAATGATGGGAAACGGCTTAAAATGATGTGTCGGGTGGAGTGAGGTCGGTTTTCCGGTGGGGTGCAGAATATTGACAGAACGATAAACCGTATATTATGGAGATGAATAAATGGCAAAACACGAATTTGGAATTATGGAAACTGCTCCCAAAAAAGAAAAAAGATACGATAAATACGAACCTCAGAAATATAACTGCATTGCTGTTGATGACGTGCATTTAGAAAATATTGTTACAAGCTTTGATGATATAGACTTCTTTTGGCACACTCCCGATGTTCCGGGCAAGGGAATTGCCTATTGCGGAATTACGCTTATTCCGCCCTCGTCAATGGAGGCTTTCATTTCTGTTATAGAAAATATTTCTGAATTATCCGAACTTAAAGCCCTTTTGCAAAAGGCTTATTCCGAAAATAAATGGGTGATCCATTTCGGTATATAACTATTTGGGGAAATTAAAAGTATATTTATTAAGGTGTGATTTGCGTGAATTATACAAACCGCAGTGGGAGGAATAAGTTTTGTATCTTCTGAATTATGATTTTTATGACCTGCACGCACTTATTACTTTTTTTCGGAGTAATACTGCAGGATTTTCTCACTATAAATCATCAATAGAGCAGATCGTTCAGTATATCAAAGCTCCTGTTGTAAGTGGTATTGAGCCTAATACTATCAGAAAAATTCTCCGTCCATATTTTGATGATAATGATAACGCTCTGTCCTGGGTTTTGGTAAATAATGCATACCCAGCAAACATTTCCATAATAAAAACGGAAGCATATTACTTAATTCTGTCATCTGTTTTTGAGGAAATGTTAATTTTTTACAGCGATGAGCAAAGGCTGTATCTGCTGTGTGACGCTTCCCACAACATTCCGGTGATATTAGCCGATGTAAAAAAGCCTGTAAAAGCTATCAAAGAAATGGTCAGGGATTACAGAAAGAAGTACAATAAATATTTCCTTGTTAATGAATTAAAAAGCATTTAGTTTTTCGGTTTATAGAAAAGTTTAAATAATGTTATTTTATAAGGTGTGATAAAATTGTCATTTTCACAAAATGTTAAAGAGGAGCTTTGCTCGGTAATTACCGACAGAGACAGAGAATATGCCTGCCTGTACGGTATGCTTTTGTTCTGCCGTCATTTCGGGGCGGACGAAATTCTCTTTCAGACGGAAAACAAGCTGGCGGCGGATATGTTCAGAAAGCTTTCCGACAAGGTCATCGGGCGGAAGGATATGATATCCGTTTCGGAAACTCCCAAAAAGAACGGCTCCGTTCTTTATAGCCTGTCCGTTTCCGAGGAGAGCGACAGGGAGGAAATAATCTTCCGCTACCGCATTTCAAGCCGAAGCCTTATTCACCGCATTCAGAACGATGTTATCCACAACAACAACGTTTTTGCTTTTCTGGCAGGGGCTTTCCTGTCCTGCGGCAGTATGACTGAGCCTATCAAGGAATATCACCTTGAATTTGCGGTTCCCTTTGAGGAGCTTTGCACCGACCTGCGTGACCTTATCGAGAGCCTGGGGATAAAGGCGAAATATGTGGAGCGCAAGGGCGTTTATGTGCTGTATTTCAAGGGCAGCGAGGATATTGAGGATATGCTCACTCTTATGGGTGCGACGCACGCTTCAATTGAGCTTATGAATGTGAAAATCCTCAAGGACGTGCGGAACAAGGCTAACCGCATTGCCAACTGTGACGCTGCCAACATTGAGCGGACTCTCAAGGCTTCGGAAAAGCAGATAGAGGACATTGAATACATTATGAACACCGACGGGCTGGAGAGCCTGTCTCCAGAGCTTCGGAATATGGCGGAGCTTAGACTTGAAAATCCCGATGTTTCGCTGAAAGAGCTTGGGGAAATGCTTGACAAGCCTGTGGGACGGTCGGGGGCTAATCACCGTCTGAAAAAGCTTATGGAGATAGCCGAGGCTATCAGGGACAGGCGGGAGAGAAGTAAGAAAGAGCAGTTATAAGACCTGACATAGAAGGGGTATTTTTATGACAAAAAGAGCAAATGCTATATTATTCGTTTTATTCGCTTTTCTTTTTACTGCGCTATTTTCGGCTCCCGTTTATGCAAATTCGGCTGCGCCGCCTTCGTTCACTATTGTTGTTCTGAATGCTCCCGATGATATTGAAATCTATCTTGGGAACAGTTCCAAAAAAGCTTACAAGGAATTTTCACTTTCGGATACGCTTTTCAGATTTTATGAGGGTCAGCCATACACTTATATTACAATTGAAGCTGAGGGCAGGAAAACAACAGTTGAACTGCCTGAAGAAATTGTTTCAGGGTATGATAATTATGCTGTCCTTGATTACAAAACTATGGAGCTTTCCGCAGGTCAGCCTTGGTGGAGAGCACCTTTGCTCATTTTTTTAAGAGTCAGCTTCACGCTTATTATTGAGGGTATTATTTTTCTGCTTTTCCGATTCAGAGCCAAAAGGGATATTGCCGTATTTCTGACTGTAAATATTGTAACTCAGGCAGCTCTCAACATTATTATTTTAACCGAAACCAATACCGCTTTTCTTATGGTTGAGCTGATTTTTCTTGAAATACTCATTTTCATTATCGAATCTGTCGCTTACTGTTTATTGTTTACCGAGCGAACAAAGGTCGAGCGTGTTATTTTCGCATTCGGCGCAAATTTTGCAAGCCTTATTATCGGAGGAATGGCACTTTTCCTTCTTCCGTTCTGATATGACGAGAAAGCTTTTCTGAAAGGAAAATTTGTATGTTTATAAATCTTCACGTTCACAGCGAATACAGTCTGCTTGACGGTGCCTGTCGGATAAAGGATATGGTGAGCAGGGCTAAGGATATGGGGCAGACTGCTCTTGCGGTGACAGATCACGGAAATATGTATGCGGCGGTGGAGTTTTACAATGAGTGCCTTGCTCGGGGGGTAAAGCCTATTATCGGCTGTGAGGTGTATGTGGCTCCACGAAGCCGTTTTGACAAGAATGCGGGGGCTATGTACCGCCCATATCACCTTATTCTGCTTTGCAGAAATGAGGTGGGGTATAAAAATCTTATCAAGATGGTTTCACTTGGGTTTACGGAGGGTTTTTACAGCAAGCCGAGAGTTGACCTTGAGCTTTTAAAGGAGCATTCGGAGGGGCTTATTTGTCTTTCGGGGTGTGTGGCAGGTGAAATTCCACGAAAGATCGCTTCGGGGGATTATTCCGAGGCAAAGGAAGCTGCGCTTTTATACAATGAAATTTTCGGGCAGGGTAATTTTTACATTGAGGTGCAGAACCACAAAATTCCCGAGGAGGCAAAGGTGCTTCCGGGACTTCTGAGGCTTTCTGCGGAGACGGGTATTCCACTTGCTGCCACAAATGACGCTCACTATGTGCGGAGAGAGGACGCCAGAACTCAGAGGATCCTTCTTGCAATTCAGACAAACACGACTGTGAATGAGGAAATTCCCATTGCCTTTCCAAACGACGAGTTTTATCTCAAGAGCGAGGAGGAAATGAGGGAGCTTTTTAGAGGTGTTCCTTCGGCGGTGGATAATACGGCGATCATTGCGGACAAGTGCGATTTTAAAATGGAATTCGGTGTCCTAAAGCTTCCTCGTTTTGACTTATCCCCCGAACAGAAAAAGAGGTTCGGAGAGGATAATGTTACATTTTTTACCAATATGTGCCGATATGGTTTGAAGAAACGGTACGGTAATGAGCCGTCAGAAGAAGTTAAGGAACGGCTTGAGTATGAGCTGAGCGTTATCACTAAGATGGGGTACACCGATTATTACCTTATTGTGTGGGATTTTATTGCTTATGCAAAGAGCAGGGACATTCCCGTGGGTCCCGGACGTGGCTCGGGTGCAGGCTCACTGGCGGCTTACTGCATTGGCATTACGGACATTGACCCTATCCGCTACAAGCTACTTTTTGAGAGATTTTTAAATCCCGAGAGAGTTTCAATGCCCGATTTTGATATCGACTTCTGCTATGAGCGGCGGCAGGAGGTAATTGACTACGTTATAAGGCGTTACGGGCAGGACAGGGTGGCGCAGATAGTTACATTCGGCACTATGGCGGCTAAGGCGGCGGTTCGTGATGTGGCAAGGGTACTGGATATGCCTTACAGTGTGGGCGATACGGTGTCAAAGCTTATTCCCCAATCACTTCATATGACACTTGATAAGGCGCTTGAGGTCTCTCCCGAGCTGAAACAGCTTTATGACACCGATATCAAGGCTCACGAGGTTATTGAGACGGCAAAGGCTATTGAGGGTATGCCGCGAAACACCTCAACTCACGCTGCGGGTGTTGTTATCTGTGACGCTCCTGTCAGTGATTATGTGCCGCTGATGTGCAGAGATGATGTTACTGCAACGCAGTATACTATGACCGCTTTGGAGCAGGTTGGGCTTCTTAAAATGGATTTTCTGGGACTAAGAAATCTGACCATTATCCACGACTGCGAAAAAGAGGTGCAGAAAAAACATCCCGATTTTTCGGTGAAAAGCATTGACTATTCGGACAGGGCTGCCTTTGAAATGCTGTCTAATGGAGATACGATGGGCGTTTTTCAGTTTGAGAGCGAGGGCATAACTCAGCTTCTTGTGAAGATGAAGCCCGCTTCTATTGAGGATCTTACGGCGGCAGTTTCTTTGTATCGTCCGGGTCCTATGGACAGCATTCCCAAATATCTTCACAACAGGGCCCACCCCGAGAGCATTACCTATCCTCACCCGATTTTAAAGGATATTCTTGATGTTACAAACGGCTGTATCGTTTATCAGGAGCAGGTAATGGAGATATGCCGCAAAATGGCGGGTTATTCCTACGGCAGAGCCGACCTCGTCCGCCGAGCAATGGCTAAGAAAAAGCACGATGTTATGGAAAAGGAGCGGGAGGTCTTTGTGGCAGGCTCGGTGAAAAACGGCGTTCCCGAGGAGGTGGCAAACGGCGTTTTTGACGAGATGGCAGGCTTTGCTTCATATGCGTTCAACAAGTCACATGCTGCGGCTTATTCGGTTGTAGCGTTTCAGACTGCGTATCTTCGGTGTCATTTTCCCGTTCAGTATATGGCGGCACTTATGACTGCATTTACCGAATATACGGGTAAGCTGATGGAATACATCTCCTACTGCGAGAAAAACCGTATTCCCATTCTCCGCCCCGACATCAACGAGAGCGGAATGGGCTTCACTCCCCTGCCCGACGGCAATGGCATACGCTTTTCTCTTCTTGCGGCGAAAAATCTGGGCAGAGGTGTGATCTCGGGGATAATTGCCGAGAGGAAGAAAAATGGGAAGTTTAAAAATCTCACCGACCTTATCAGGCGAATGAACGGCAAGGAATTTTCAAGGCGATGCGCTGAGAGCCTTATCAAATGCGGTGCGCTGGACGGATTTTCACTTAATCGCAGGCAGATGATGGAAAATTACGAGCTTATTGCAGGCGAGGCGGCGGATATTTCACGAAATTCCATTGAGGGTCAGCTTGATTTCTTCGGCTTTTCCGATGGTACAGCAGTTCTCTGCGACGCTGAGAGCAGGATAGCTCCTGCAGAGGAATATCCTTATGACGAGCTGCTTGAAATGGAGAAGGATATTCTTGGAATATATATTTCGGGGCACCCTTTGAAAAATATGCGGCTTATTGCAAGGGCTTTGCGGCTGCCCGATATTTCGGGAATTTTGCAGATGAAAGAGGGAGAAAAGATAGCTTTTGTGTGTCAGGTCTCCTCGGTAAAGCAGCACGCTGCAAAAACGGGAGCGCAGATGGCGTTTGCGGTGTTTGAGGATATGAGCGCAGAGGCGGAGGCGGTGATATTCCCACAGGTTTATGCCGCATCTTCTGCACTTTTGCAAAAGGGGAAACGGCTATACATCGAGGGAAAGACCTCTCTTAACAGGGACGGTGAAATAAATATTTTAGCGGACAGGATAATTCCCGAAAGTGTTTTTTCGGAAAAGGTATGCAAGGGCGCAAAGCTTTTTATAAGATGCAAAAGTACTGACAGGGATATTATTGACAGGTGTACAGAGCTGTTAAGAAACCACCCCGGCGGCTCCCCTGTTATGTTCAGATTTACGGACATAAACAGAACGATAGCACACAAGGAAGTACGCTCCTGTGAGGTCACGCCCTCACTTTTTGAAGAACTTTTTAAGATAACGGGAGACGAAAATACAGCAATAGCCGCTCAGTTTTAATTGAGCGGCTATTGCTATGTTTATTTTATATTTTACTGATTTGCGCTGTTCTTCTTTGCTTCGAGGTCTGCGAGAGCGTCCTTGCGGGAGAGGTTAATTCTGCCCTGATTGTCGATCTCCATAACCTTTACAACTATCTCGTCGCCGACGGAAACGATGTCCTCAACTTTTTCAACTCTCTGCTTGTCGAGCTTGGAGATGTGAACAAGTCCGTCCTTGCCGGGAGCGATCTCTACGAATGCGCCGAAGTTCATAAGTCTTACAACCTTGCCTCTGTAGATAGCACCTATCTCGGGATCGTTGGCAATGGTATTAACGATCTGGAGAGCCTTTCGTGCATTGTTGATATCTACGCCGCTGATGAATACATTGCCCTCGTCATTGATGTCGATCTTGACCTGGCAGTCAGCGGATATCTTCTGAATAACCTTGCCGCCCTGACCGATAACTTCTCTGATCTTATCAACGGGAACCTTGGTCTGAAGCATTTTGGGAGCGTACTTGCCCACCTCTGCACGAGGCTCGGGAATTGCCTTGAGCATTACTTCATCAAGGATATAATCTCTTGCCTTGTGAGTCTTTGCAAATGCTTCCTTGATAATATCATAGGTAAGTCCGTCAACCTTGATATCCACCTGAATTGCGGTGATACCCTTCTTTGTGCCGCCTACCTTGAAGTCCATATCGCCGAAGAAGTCTTCAAGGCCCTGGATATCTACCATTGTCTGGAAGCTTCCGTCGTCTCTTGTGATAAGTCCGCAGGAAATACCTGCAACGGGTGCCTTGATGGGCACGCCTGCGTCCATAAGTGCAAGTGTGGAGCCGCAGATGGAGCCCTGAGATGTGGAGCCGTTGGAGGAAAGAACCTCGGATACAAGTCTCAGCGCATAGGGGAACTCCTCAACAGAGGGGATAACAGGTTCAAGAGCTCTCTCGGCAAGTGCACCGTGACCGATCTCACGTCTGCCGGGACCTCTGGAGGGCTTTGTCTCGCCAACGGAGTAGGAGGGGAAGTTGTAGTGGTGCATATATCTCTTGGAGTCTTCCTCGTCAAGGCCGTCGATCTTCTGAGCGTCGCTTACAGGACCGAGAGTTGCAACTGTAAGAACCTGAGTCTGACCTCTTGTAAAGAGACCTGAGCCGTGAACTCTGGGAAGAACGCCTACTTCTGCTGCTAAGGGACGAATATCGTCAAGTCCTCTGCCATCTACGCGCTTGCCCTCATAGAGCCAGTTTCTTACGATTTTCTTCTGAAGCTTGTAGATGCACTCGTCTATCATTGCGGTCTTTTCGGGATAATGCTCGTCAAACTTTGCGTGAATGTCGTCCTTGATAGGATTGAGCATTTCCTCGCGCTTGTTCTTGTCATCGGTATCGAGAGCAACCTTTACACGATCGGCTGCAAATTCTTCGATTGCGTCGAACATATCGTGGTCAACTTCCATAGACTCAAACTCAAACTTCTTCTTGCCGATCTGAGAACGGATATCGTTAATGAAGGCAACTATCTTCTTGATCTCCTCGTGACCCTTGATGATGGCATCTAGCATTGTGTCGTCATCTACTTCGTTTGCGCCTGCCTCGATCATTACTACCTTGTCCATTGTACCTGCAACTGTAAGGTTAAGGTCATTTCTAGCTCTCTGCTCAAGAGTGGGGTTAAGAATGATCTCGCCGTCAACTAGTCCTACGCTGATACCGCCGATAGGACCGTTCCAGGGGATATCGGAAATGGAGATGGCAACGGAGGTTGCTATCATTCCCACGATTTCGGGGGAATTGTCGGGATCAACTGCAAGGACGGTCATTACAACGGAAACGTCGTTTCTCATATCCTTGGGGAAAAGAGGACGGATAGGACGGTCGACCACACGGGAAGTGAGTATAGCCTTTTCGGAGGGCTTGCCCTCTCTCTTCATAAAGGAGCCGGGAATTCTTCCTACGGAATAAAGTCTCTCCTCATAGTCAACGGAGAGGGGGAAGAAGTCAATGCCCTCTCTTGGCTTAACGCTGGCTGTAACATTTGCCATTACTACGGTCTCGCCGTATTTTACCCAACAGGAGCCGTTGGAAAGCTCGCAGGTCTTGCCTGTTTCAACAGTAAGCTCTCTACCTGCATACATAGTTTTAAAAACTCTGTAATTGTCAAAGGTTTTCATCTGATTCATCTGTTATACCTCCATAAATTTGTGCTAAGGCGGTATGTATAGCAATAAATCCGATCTACAAGCCGAAGCTTATACACCCGATTTAATGCTAAACGACCGCCTTTTTTAATTACTCAAAACGCCAAAAGGCAGCGCAGGAACAATGCCCCTGCAGTCTGCCTTGAGGATTTTTGAAAGATTACTTACGAAGACCCAGCTTCTCGATGATTGCACGGTATCTGTTGATATCCTTCTTCTGAAGATATGCAAGCAGATTACGTCTGTGACCTACCATTTTAAGAAGACCTCTTCTGGAGTGGTGGTCATTGTGGTGATTCTTGAGATGAGCGTTGAGATCGTTAATTCTCTTAGTGAGGATAGCGATCTGAACCTCGGGAGAACCTGTGTCGTTCTCGCTGAGCTTGTTTGCTTCGATAATAGCGTTCTTTTCTTCCTTGAGCATCATAATAAATACACCTCTTTAAAATATTCCCCTCGCCGGGCATACGGCAGGTATTTTCCCTAACGGGCTTTACCCGTAAGCTTAGTCAAGGGGTAGTTATGCTGCGCAGTTTTTTGAATGCGCAACAATGTTATTATATCACATATTTTTCTTTTTGTAAAGGGTTTTTTTGAAATTTTTTATTCAAATCGGAGATTTTTCAAATAATCAGGAAATAGTTTTGCCCTTTTTTTTCTTTTTGGCGCTTTTTCCCTCAATTGGAGCTTCTTCTCCGCCCTTGTCGGTGAATACGGATTCATCTTCATCAAGGGGCTTTAAGTAATCATACTCAGGGTTATCCTTGCCCTGCTCTGCATAATACGGGTCAATGACATATTTCTGAATAAGGGGGTAGGAATTAAAAATTATCACAAATCCCAGAAAGCTTATTGCCCATACGGGTATCAGAACCAGCGAAACGGGACTTACAAGAAAGCAGATTGCAATAAATCCTGCTGTGAGAAGAACTATAAGCAGGGTTATAATGTTCTTTTTCAGACCGATACAGGTAAGAAAAAAGGAATTTCTGATTATATTTTTAAATGAAAGGTCAGTTGCCACGATCATCGGCATTGCATAGAAATTCATCATAAGCACTGTAAGAGCAAAACTTACGGATATAACGCACAGAACCGTATATATCGTGCCGCTTCCTCCCGAAGCCTCAGCCGCCTTTCCCATTGCGGGATAGACATTCATTGCGCAGATGAGAGAAATTCCGAAAAGCGCATCAATAAGACCTGCAGGCAAAGATTTTTTCCAGTTCTGGGAAAATCCTTTCCAGAATTCGTGCCAGATAAATGTATCTTTATCAAGGTAATATGTTCTTAACACCTTGGTCATTCCCGCGATTGCAGGACCGATGGTCACGATAGGGATACAAAACAGAAATGTCAGCATACTAAGCTTCAGCATTTTCCAAAGTCTGCCGAAATACATTTCACAGAACCGAAAAAAAGGCTTTTTACGAGGGGCGTTTTTGGATATTCCTGAGCCTGCTTTTTCATAATCGGCTCCAAAGCCTAAAAATGACAAACTAAAACTTCCTTTCATTTTCGCCGTTAAGGCATATTCCCCGCAATGACAGCCATAATACCGTCAATAAACGCCGCCCCTACGGCAAGAAGCGTAATAACGCCGAATTTCATCAAGTAAAGTCTGAGACAGTCTGTGCCGTCTCCCCCGCCGCTTAATTTTCCGAAGGCTTTTTCGGATATGAGACGGGACATTCTGATATTTTCTCTTGCGGCAAATATCACCGCCGCCGTACTCACTGCCTCAAAGGGCAGCACGTTCAGAGCCTTGGAAAGATCGACAGATGTCAGTCCCGAACGGAATATCTCAGCAGACAAAAAGCCTGCGCCCATTCCCTTGAACAGGCAGAGCAGATATCCGCAGAAAGTGCCGGCAGAAGATGTGCCTGCGAAAAAACACGCGGCAACATAGATCATAACCGCCGCAAGACTTCCCACAAAGCTGTCTGCAAAGCTGCTTCCGATCCTGATCTCAAAAAAGGTTTCCGAGTTTATCACCGAACAGGCACCGATAAATACGCCTGCGGCGGAGATCGCCGTCAGAAGCAGATATATCCGCTTTGCGGGAGAAAGTCCGCTCCGCTGAGCAGGGCGGCTCACCCGTTTTACTCTGTAGCTTTTCCTTTTCTGAACATTTACGGTCATATTATCATTCGTCCTTTGATTTTATTTTATAATATCTTATGCGGACGAAATGAAAAACATTCTTTATTTTGAAAGCTCGTAGGCTCTCTTGGTGCATCTCTCGCAGCAGTCCATTACCACATCGGTAAGCTTGCCCTCATACAGACCGTCAAGACCTGCAAGGGTGGTTCCTCCGGGAGAGGACACCATTTTTATAAGCTCGTCAACGGTCTTGCCCGAATCGGTGAGCATTTTAGCAGAGCCGATAAGGGATTTTGCAAAAAGCTCAAGAGCGGTATTTCCGTCAATTCCCACGCTTTCTGCGTACTGAACAAAGCCCTTGGCATACAGATAGATGAACGCTGGAGAGCTGCCGTTTATGGCGATTATCTCCTTCATCTTGTCCATAGGAACGACCTTTGCGATACCGCCTGTGGAGAAGATATCCATTACCACTCCAAATTCCTCATCAGAGGTGAATTTTCCTTTTGCAAGGGCTGTTGCTCCCTCTCCGAGAAGAAATGGGGTGTTGGGCATTACAATGACCGCGCGGACATTTTCTATGGTCATTTTTGCAATGTATTCCTCGGTAATTCCTGCGGCGATGGAGACGATAACGTTATCCTCGGTGACAAAGGGAGCAAGCTTCGGGAGAACGGTATCAAACATCTGAGGCTTTATGGCAAGAAATACATACTTACACTTTTCGCATACCTCTCCTTCGGAAGAAGCCGCATTCACTCCTGACTTTTCAAGCTCGGAAAGCTTTGCCTTGTCGGGATCGTATGCCCATATTTCCGCATTGTCTACATATTGAGAAAGTATACCCCGGATTATGGCTCCGCCCATATTGCCGGTGCCGATGAAACCAATCTTTAACATTTAAATATTCATTTCCTTTCAAATAGAGTTTTGTGCTTCACAACAAAACCCGAATATGAAAATCTTTGATCTTCATACAATTACCTTTCGGAAAGATTTCTGTCATTCCTGCTGTACTGCGCTCTCACCTTTGTATATGCCGCCTGTGCCACAGGTATGACCGCCGCAAGCAGGACAAAATCCACGGGGAACTGCGCCAGATTTTTTACAACTCTGGGAGTTATCCAAACCGCAAATGCGTTTCTCATATCCTCGGTGGCACCGAAAAGAGTGAAGCCCGGATTTACGTAGAGAGTGTACAGGAAATAGGAATTAAGACAGATATTGCAGATGAAAATAACGCAAAATCTCGCAAGAGCTACTCTCAGCAGATCGCTCCACTGAGGCTTTATCGTCTGCTTATAGAGGAAAATGCCGTAAAGGATGCCCGAAAGAATGACAACCATTGCAAGCTCGATGCTGTAGCCACGGGCGGATTTGTTGTCGATAAGAAAGCCTATGATATCAAGGGCAAAGGTGGACATTCCGCAGACAACGGGTCCGTACAGCAGACCTATAAGACTGATAGGGATACAGGTGAACACGATGCGAAGATCTGGCGTTACCTGAATGGCAAGGGAACGTATTGCAATTGCCATTGCAAGCAGCATTCCTGTGGTGGCGAGTGTCCTGAGATTTTTCAGAGATTTTGCCGAGTCGATAAATAAATTAAAAAAGCTTTTCATTATATGACCTCCTTAAAATAATGCAAAAACAACTTGCCAACTGCATTATTTAAAGAGAATGAAAAGCCTCTTTTTATAATGCATTCAGCGGGATGCGGAGACTGTACCGCAGCTTTGAAAAACTCCAAAACATTTCGTTCCCGACGCAACTCCCCGTCGTCGGGACACTTAATACGCACAGCCGCCTACTCTGTAATGCGGATGATTTTTTAGAATGTGATCTCGTTGCAGACCTTGTAAAGCTCAGTGTCAAAAGGCTTTTTCATAGCAAGAGCCTCCTGAATGTCAACGTCGATGATCTTGTTGTCTTTCATACCCACAACTCTGTTGGTAACTCCTCTGTCGATAAGCTCAACAGCGTGATATCCCATCTGGCTTGCGGCAACTCTGTCGCGAAGAGTGGGCATACCGCCTCTCTGAACGTGACCCAGAACGGTAAGTCTGGTCTCAATGCCTGTAAGCTCCTTGATCTGCTTTGTAATGCCTTCGGAATTTTCTACTCCCTCGGCAACTACAACGATGAAATGCTCCTTCTGAGCCTCGTGAGCCTTGATGATCTTATCTGCGATAGCATTTATATCATAAGGCATTTCGGGTGTTACACAAGCGATTGCGCCCGAAGCGATAGCAACATTAAGAGCTATCCAGCCTGCGTGTCTGCCCATTACCTCAACAACAGAGCATCTGTCGTGGGACTGGCTGGTATCTCTCAGCTTGTCGATCATCTCAAGAGCGGTATTCATTGCTGTATCATAGCCGATTGTATACTCAGTACACTGGATATCATTGTCAATAGTTCCGGGTAGACCTATGCAGCGGATACCGCCGATCCTCGAAAGGTCTGCAGCTCCTCTGAATGAGCCGTCGCCGCCAATAACAACGAGACCCTCCATATTAAGCTCTCTGCACTTCTCGGCAGCCTTCTTAACGTATTCCTCCTGCATAAATTCCTTACATCTTGCGGTGTAGAGAATAGTTCCTCCGCGCTGGATAATGTCGGAAACGTCACGACAGCTGAGTTCCTCGCACTCGCCGTTAAGAAGTCCGTTATATCCTCTCTGAATACCGATAACACGGTATCCCTTTCTGATTGCGGCTCTTGTAACGGCTCTGACAGCCGCATTCATTCCCGGAGCGTCGCCTCCGCTTGTTAAAACGCCAATAGCCTTCTGCATAATTCTTTCCTCCGATATTCTTTCTCGGGCTGACCCGATGATCTCCGTTGTAAACAGCTGAACGCTTACCCTTTTATTTTACACTCATCTGCAAAATTTGTCAAGAGGATTTGTATATTTTCTATAAAAATTAACATTATTTAGAAATCTGTCGGATAAGCACAATATCTGGTGTTCCTTGAATAATGACATCAACACACCATTGAACTCTTTTTATTTTCTGCACATTTGCAGAATTTTATCCGCCGAAGAAAAGTTCTCCATTCCCACTCTTGTGGGCTCTATGGATATTCCTCTCAAATCAAGCTCGCTCAGCAGATTTATAAGTGCATAGGAGTCCAGCAGTCCGCTTTCCATAAGCTCGGTATCGGCAAAAATGCTTTCCTCGCCGCAGATCTCACGCAGAAGCGCAAGAAGCTCTTCCATTGAAAGACTTTCCATATCCTTTATATCTCATTCAGAAGATTTCCAAGAAGCTCAACCAACCCTGCAAAACCGCCTGAAAGCATTTCGGCGATCACATTTATTATAATGAAAAATATGATAAGGGTAAGACACCCCTTGCCCTTTTTCTTTGCCTCGGGTGAGGAATTGGAACTTGTCTGACGGTAGCTTTGATATGAGCTGTTTTCCGAAAAAGTCTGCTTTTCGTGGGTGTGACCCTTTATCTGAGAGCAGTCAATGGAATAATCTGTGTTGTCATCGTAAACTGCGCTGCCGCAGTATGAGCAGAAATCATCGTCCTTGCTGAGACGGTGACAGTTAGGGCAAAGCTTCATTATGTATTCCCCCTATGTACATTGCTGTGAGGAAGGTCCCCACAGCAAATATTTTATTCTCCCGTGTACTCTACTATTCTTACAGACTCCATCTGAACCTGAGTGAGAGGCTTGTCATTTTCGTCGGTCTCCACCTGTCCCATTGCTCTTACAACGTCCATACCCTCGAAAACCTGTCCGAAAACAGTGTAGCTTCCGTCAAGGAAAGGTGTGCCGCCCTTTTCCTTATACATTTCCTGAACGTTCTTGGGGTGTGAGAAGCCTGCCTCCTCAAAGGTCTGGTAATAATAAACCGAACCGTCCTCAAGATATGTTCCTCCAAGATCAAATTCGCCGGGGTCGGTATTTACGATATAAAACTGGCTGCCGTTTGTTGCTGTGGAGCCTGAGTTTGCATATGCAACCGCTCCGCTGAAATGATAAAGTCCCTCGGGTATGCCGCCGTCGAATTTATCGCCCCAGATAGACTTGCCGCCTGTTCCCGTTCCCGTAGGGTCGCCGCCCTGGTTCATAAAGTGAGGAATGATACGGTGGAAGATAAGCTCGTCGTAATAGTTCATCTCCGCAAGACCCACAAAGTTCTCAACGCCCTTCTGAGCCTGCTCGGGGAACAGCTTTATTTTTATCTCACCGAAATCCTTTACGGTAATGACCGCTATTTTCTCGCCTACTTCGGGCATATCAAAATTGTAGAGAGGTCCTTCTTCGGGATTTGCGGCAGTTGTCTGCTCGCTTTCGGTATTACTTTCCGACGAAGTGTTCTCGGTGGTGCCTCCGCAGGCGCAGAGCATAAGGGCAGATACCGCAAGAGCGGCAAGCTTCTTTATATTTCTTATTTTCATTTAATTTTCTCCTTTCAAAATTATATATGTGTTCCCGAGTCCTTGCCAACAACCGTTACCTTGAGCATATTGGTGTTGCCCGAAACGCCGAGAGGTATTCCTGCGGTGATAACGGTAACGTCGCCCTTTTCAAGAAGTCCGTGGCTCACAGCTGCGTCGATCGCTCCGTCAAGAAGCTCGTCAGTGCTGGATTTTTCGTCCATCATAAGGGGAGTAACGCCCCAGGACAAATTCATCTGACGGCAGACTATCTCGCTGGGAGTGCAGCCGATTATTGGACAGGCAGGACGGAATTTAGAGAGCATTTTCGCAGTTCCGCCCGTTTTGGTAACGGTAACGATAGCCTTTGCTCCCAGATCGTGGGCAGTGGTGCAGGCTGCGTGAGAAATGGCGTTGGTGATATCCTTGCCCTTGTCCTCCGCACGTACTCTGAGGCGGTTAACGTAGTTGATATCGTTCTCGGTGGTCTCGGCAATAAGCGCCATTGTGCGGACAGCTTCAACGGGGTGCTTGCCTGCGGCAGTCTCTCCGCTGAGCATAATTGCCGATGTTCCGTCATAGATCGCGTTCGCCACGTCGGTTATCTCTGCACGGGTAGGACGGATATGGGTTATCATAGACTCAAGCATCTGAGTCGCTGTGATGACCTGCTTGCCTGCGTTATAGCCCCTTCTGATAAGATCCTTCTGGATAGCAGGTATCTGCTCAAAGGGTATCTCAACGCCCATATCGCCTCTTGCCACCATAATTCCGTCGGCTACCTCGAGTATCTCGTCTATGTTCTTAACTCCGTCCATATTCTCGATCTTTGCGATTATCCTCGGAGTACTCCAGCCAAGGCTTTTGATGAACTTTTTCAGATATGCCACATCTGCGGCAGTTCTTACAAATGAAGCGGCGATAAAGTCAAAGCCTATCTTTGCACCGAATTCAAGGTCGCTCATATCCCTTTCGGAAAGGTAGGGCATAGAAAGCTCCACTCCGGGTACGTTTATGCCCTTGTTATCGGATATCTCGCCGCCGTGAACTACAACGGTGTGTATCTCGTTTCCGCTGACGCTTTCAACTTTAAGCTCCACGGCACCATCGTTTATGAGTATCGCCGTGCCCTGCTTAACATCATCGGGCAGACCCTTGAAGCTGATGGAGGCAATTTCCTTGTCACACACTCTTTCCTCGGTGGTGAGTATAAATTTGTCTCCATCACAGAGGGTAACGGGAGTCTTGTCCGCAAATTTCCCAAGACGTATCTCGGGACCTTTTGTATCGAGAAGAGCAGCAATGGGAAGCCCAAGCTCCTCTCTTATGCGGCAGAGCTGTTCATAGCGCTTTTCGTGAGTGGCATAATCACCGTGGGAAAAATTAAATCTGGCAACATTCATTCCCGAAAGCATCATATCTCTGAGAATGTCATCATTGTCGGTAGCAGGACCCATAGTGCACACTATCTTTGTTTTTCTCATAAAATCTCTCCAATCAAAGCGGCTTTCCGGGCCGCAATATATATCATTCCCCGTTTATGCGGGAAAATCAAGAACGTGCAGGGCAATTGTAAAATACAGAAGTGTTGAGCAGCTGTCCACAAGGGTGCTGAGCAGAGGGGCGGACATAATTGCAGGGTCAATGTGTATTTTCTTTGCAAGCATAGGGAGCATACAGCCTAAAAGCTTTGAAAGAATGACCGTTCCCACAAGAGTGACCGACACCACTGCGGCGATCTTCACATCGTGATAGAAAAGGACTATCCTGCCGAAATTCACCGCCGAAAGTATCACGCTGCATATGATGGCAATGCGGAATTCCTTGAAAACCACCTTGAAGAAATCCTTCAGGCGGATCTCGTCCATTGCCATACCCTGAATTACCATTGTGGAGGACTGGGAGCCGCAGTTACCACCCGTACCCGTAAGCATTGGCATAAAGGATACCAGCAGCGGTATGGCTGCGATCTGAGCCTCGAAATGGTTCGTGATAGCGCCTGTGAGCGTTGCAGAGAGCATAAGCACCAGAAGCCATACTATTCTGCTTCGGGCGTGCTTCCAGACGCTTGTTTTGAAATAGCCGTCCTCGCTGGGCATAACGGCGCTCATCATAGCCATATCCTCAGCGTTTTCCTCTCTGATGACGTCCATAACGTCGTCGAATGTGATGATACCCACAATGCGGTTTTCTTTGTCAACAACGGGGATAGCCGCAAGACCGTGCTTAGCAAAGAGATTTGCTACCGCCTCCTGGTCGTCGTGGGTGTAAACGCTTACCACTGTGGAATCCATAATATCCTCGATAACTGCGTCCTCATCTGCCACCACAAGGTCGAGAAGAGAAACACGTCCCACAAGGCGGCGGTTATCTGTGACATAACAGGTATAAACCGTCTCCTTCACAACTCCGACGCTGCGGATACGCTCAAAGGCTTCCCTGACGGAATCCTCCTTTCGGAAGTAGACAAACTCCGTTGTCATAATGCTTCCCGCGCTGTCCTCGGGGTAATTGAGCAGCTCGTTTATCTGCTTACGCTTGTCGGGGTCGGTGGCTTTCAGTATTCGTGATACCACATTAGCGGGCATTTCCTCAATGATATCGACCGTATCGTCAAGGAAAAGCTCGTCAAGGACAGCACGAAGCTCTCGGTCGGAGATGGCGTTTATCAGCACCATCTGCAGGTCGCTGTCCATATAGGTGAACGCTTCCGCAGCAAGTTCCTTTGGGAGCACGCGGAAAATAAGGGTAAATTCCTTTTCACCGAATTCGTCCTGTTCTTCGATAAGCTCGCTGAGCAGCTGAGCGATATCCGCAGGCATCATTTCCTGGAGCGCAGTTTTAAGCTGCACAAATGCTCTGTGCTTTACAAGCACAGCAGCTTCATATTTTTCCATTTTAAAGACCTCCTTTTTTATTATAAAACAGGAGGCACGATACCGCTTTACTCTGTCTGCGTCCGAAAAATTACAGCGCAGCCCGTATCAGACTGTGAGGCACAAAAAACGCAGACAGAGCGCCTTCGTGGTATCACGCCGCTGTTACTTCCGCTTTCCATACTCTCACTTCCTTTTTCGGGATTTGCGGCACAGTAATACAATAGCCGCATTTAAATTTATTATACAATATTTTGTCATTTATGTCAATCACAGTGAAAAAATTTTTGCGTGAGATTAACGTATTTTTTACGGGAGAAAAAATCATTCTGCCAAACACGCAAAAAACAGTCTCAGCCGAATGAAATATTATGTTATGCTCTTAATCTTTTATTGTATCAAACCTGTTAATACCGATGAATTATATATCCAAAATAAATAGCGACATTCGGGCGGCACCGGAGCAGAAAGCACGCACAACTTACGACAATATCCTGCGCTTTGCCGACGACCCGGATGTCAGAGATCCTATCAAATTTCTCAGGCAGAGGGAGATCGTGCATTTTCAGAGATTCGGCGATACCAAACGTACAAAGTGAAGTAAGTATGAAGGGGTTAATGGTGGTTAAATTTTTTCGTTTCTTGAATTATCCATATCCAATAATATGAATACTTGAAGAAATGAAACAGGGACAGCACATCAATGCCGCCCCTATTACGATTTTACAATTATCAAACTCCCCGTTCCCGTATCAGCTTATCCAGAGTGGGACGAGATATCCCTAACTGCTTTGCAAGCTCCGTCTTGTTTATCTCCCTGCGGAGATACAGAGCATACAGCCCGTCAAACATATCCGATGAAAAAGGCTTGCGCCCTTTATACTTGCCGTTACGCTTTGCAATGGCTATGCCCTCTCTCTGACGTTCAAGGAGATTTGTCCGCTCAAATTCATTTATTGCAGCTATCATAGTGAGCATAAGCTTTCCCGTGGGCGTTGATGTGTCGATGTTCTCCTTGTTGCTCACGAGTGCTATGCCTTTGCTGTGGAGCGTTTCAACGATATCAAGCAAATCCTTTGTACTTCTTGCAAGACGGGAAAAATCGTGGATATAGACGGTATCACCTTCACGAGCAAAATCAAGCATTTGCTTTAGCTGTGGACGGTTGGTGTCCTTTGCGGATATCTTTTCGGTAAACCATTTTTCAATGCCGAACTTCTCAAGGGCTTCTATCTGTCGGGCTTCATTCTGTTCAATGGTCGATACTCTTACATAAGCTATTTTCATATCATTGCCCTCCTATGGCTGTAAATTTGGGGTGTACCCTATTTTGCTATATTGCAGTTATCGAAAATACTGTAAAATAAAGGCGGTTTTACACATTGTTTTACACTATGTAAACAGGCTCAGACTCTATATTTACAGTTATGGGTATTTAGCAACCGCCCATCTCTGAGCGGTCACTATATACATTAACATTCGGGTGAATGGAATTATAGAATGAACTCAAACGGCTCTATCCTTGCCGAAAGATTCAACAGCTTGTTTGTGTCGAGGTTAAGTCGCTTACACAGACAGGAGATATCCGAATCCTCACCTCTGGCGAACTTCTCAAGATCTGCCACAACATTTTCATCTTGCCACTCTCCACCGATACAAGGGAACATCGACAGGAAAAGAAATGTATCGCAAAAATCTGTGTAGCCGTTCTCATATGGTATGATGATGTAGAGGAATAACACTTCATCGGGAAAATCCAGAGACTCTTTCAGAAGCTCCTTACAAAGATTCTGTCTCATTCTGATGGGGAGAGAAAGCCACTCAACGGAAAGCGAGATAAACGAGGGCTTAATGTGAATATCCGCTATATTATAAGATAGGGGCTTTACTGTGAAATTTGCTGAATTACGTTTCTTATTGCTCATAATCAAAAATCCTTTCATTAGTCAAATTTGCCGAATACCATACACAAGCCCAAAGGCACGAAAAGCAACGCCGCCGTTATATCATAAACGCCGTTATCCTTGCTTGCAATTGCGGACAGTATGCCCAGCGCAACGAACATAATGCCGCATAACTTCTGCTTGACGGTATCGGGCAGGCGGTCGAAAAGTCGGACGATATTTCTATATATGTACATCTTGAAGTCTCCTTGTGTTCTTACACTCTCAGCCCGTTTTCCTTGATGATACGGGCAAAGAGCATTTTGTTGACGGTCTTGCTGTGGACGGGTATGCTGATACTTGACTTGCCGTTGCTGTAAATGGAGTGTCCACCCTTGCCGGGTCTCAGAAATGAAAATCCATTGGCGGCAAGAATGGCAACGGCTTCACGAGTTGCAAATTCCTTTTTACGCATAGTTACCTCCGAAAATCTTCTTGACATTCGGGGCGGTTGCGGTGTATAATAGCAGTAGCCGCCCCTTGTGTCAGTTGTTGCCCCTCTGCAAGTTGCGGTTGCAAAGGGGACTTGAAACTTACTTGACTGTAAGGCGTTCGTATGTTGAAGCCTTAACAAACACGTTGTAAATGTCGGGGCGGTTTTCCTGCAATGCCTTGCTGTCAATGCGGTTTGCGGTAACTAATATTATTGGTGGAATATATTCTTTGCGGCACTTGTAACAGCAGCTCAGGACAACATCAAGCGATCGGAGCAATGTATCGCTCCCGAAAATATCAACAGAGAATACCACCAGAGAACAGATGGTTAATTTTATTGGTGGAGAAATCCGTGTATATAGCTTTATAATAGCGAACACCGTCATAATAATAGCGGCTGTAAAGAGTGGAGTATCTCGGTAGAGCTTGGATAGTAATCTCGGTGTTTGCTATATTAGCGTTATCTTCTTTTTTCGGTGAGGACAATAATCCGTAGTGAAATCTATCACTACTCCAGATAGTCCCCACCTCAAAAAAATGGATTATGTCACCTTTATAACTCCTTTATACAAGGGATAAGTCCGAAAGCGGCGTAGTTAAGCCATATTTTTTCAGTTTTGGCACTTTTATATTTTAGGAAAACGAGTCAGTTTTTTAACGAAATACGCCAAAAGTGCAGTAAATACAAGGCTTTTAGCATTGTTACTATTGGCGGTGCGAAAAGTGGTAATACATAAACTAAGGGAGCGGCGACAATTATATGTCATAATTCCTTTATCTTCCTGCAAAATTGGTACATTCCCAGAATCATATTCCACCGTTATAATAAAAAAACCGCCCAGAAAAACTTGACAGGACGGCAAAAATATGCTATAATTATATTATAGGAAAGTGAAGTGCATATAACTATACAAAAGTATATCAGATTCTAAAAGAGATATATTGTTTATCTGGTAAATTGTTTGTGAACTTTATTTGCTTTATCTTGGGGGTAAATCTATTTCGGGAGGATATGCCAATGTAATATTTTTAAATGTGCGGTCAGGTGTTTCAGTTGCCGATACGATACCAACATTATATTATTCATTTCGTTGGTGGGAATTATCCAGCGTGGGAAATGATACCACCCGAATATAATATTGTGCGGACAGTAATACTAATACTCAGATCGTGGCTGTATGTACAACAGAACTTTGTGTATCTCATATGAGCCATTTTTGCAGTATTTTCCTACATAAACGGGGGATTTTGTGAGGTCGGAATTTGGCGAGTTGGAAAAATGCCCGTTTTGTTAGGTGTACAAAGGGTTTTTGCACGATTTTGAGGAAATTTTCAAGGTCGAAATTTGGCGAGTTACCATTTATTGTCAATATTGACTTTGGGATACTTTGGGATATGGTATCTTTGAAACAAGACTTGACGTTAATCGGTAATCACAATAACAAGAAACAGGAGGAAATCACAATGGGAAAATTATAGGCAATCGACACGGAAACAGGAGAGATGGTCGAAGTATCTAAAATTATCACTATGGAACAGATGGAAGTCATAGAATAGAAAAACTACCAAAATATAGCAGTTGAATGTTGCCGTGCTATTCATCATAACCGACATTTCATAATGTACTTCTTTGGCGAGAATTTTGATTTAACAGATTTGAAGCCCCAAACCGCCGCAAGACTTATGTACCTTGCGACTTGGCTTGAATACGATAGTGAATATTTAATGGTGGGTAATAACAAAATGTCAAGGGAACAAATGGAAGATATTATGCATTTGAAGCCTACAACATTTAAAGCCTTTCTTAAAGAGGTCACAGATTTGGGCTATCTAATCAAAGATGATAATTCATACCGACTTAATAAGAAGATTTTTCACAAGGGGAAACATCGACACAAAAAATCTCTTGTTGATACCAGATATGTAAGAGTATATATCAAATATATACGGTCATTATACGAAATGACTCCGCAGACAAAACACTCGAATCTTGGGTATATCTTTCAGCTCATTCCCTATATCAATATTGAATACAACATTATCTGTCATAATCCACTTGAGAAAGACTTGGACTTGATAGAGCCTATGACTGTCAGGGAACTTTGCGAAGCGATCGGATATGATTAGTCTCACGCTTCAAGGTTGTTGGATATATACGATAATATCACCTTTGAAGCAGACGGACAAAAATATTACTTTTGCGGATATGCTTGCAGGAATAGAAGATAGAAAGATGCTGACTTGCGAATATATGTGAATCCCTTGATATTTTTCGCAGGAAGTGATGAACATCAGGTTGATGTTCTGAAATTGATGTTCGTATAATGGAGGATATGACTATGGATTTATTTGATATTTATGCTGATTATCGGAGCGGTAACAAGTCTGCTTTCGACAGGATTTTTACAGATAGGGTCGAGGGTTTAGGGTGCGAGAATTATTACAGCACACTTGAAATCAATATATAGAAACTTAACAATCTGGTGAATGAACTTCATCGTAAGAAATGCAAGTCAGTTAATAGAAATTCATATAGTGGGGATTTTGATGATCTAAAAAAAGACCTTGCCTTAATTTTGTTCCAGATTTTCAATGATAAGAATTTCACAGCTCACAGCGAATAGGAACTTTATGAGAAGATTAAGGATAACATACTTGACTGTATCAAGACAAAGTAATCCGTTTCCGACAAATAGAAAAAATTTGGTGTGCCCGTAAACCGCTTCATTGCGTTGCTTGCGGACACGCTATTTTTTTTGCAATTTTACTATAATGGAAGGGAGTGAAACAGTATGGATTCATCACTTAAATATCAGGTAACTGAGTTTCTGAATTGTAGCGGAATGACAAAATCACAGTTTGCTAAGAATGTTAATATGTGTTGTACAACAATATGTGAATGGCTTAACGGCAACAGGAAACTCAGCCAAAAGGCGCAGCTCCGAATTAAAGTGTTTTTTTCGGAATATGTTGAAAAAATATGCAAAATAATCAATACTTGAGAAAGGTGGGGTTGGTATGTTTTATGAGATACAAAGATATCATATGAGAAACTGAAAAACAATGATGGGAAAAACGAAAAATAATTTCAATGTCCGTAATCGACGTAGGCAAGCGGTTTGCGGACTCGATTTTTTTTGATGCAATTTTTGTATATTGGAAGGGAGGTATATTCAGTATGAACACTATTTTAAAAAACAAAATCAATACATTCTTGAAGCATAGCAAAATGTCACAGGCTCAGTTTGCCAAATGTGCAGACATTGGAGTGGTCACACTTAATCTATGGCTTAATGACAAGAGAGTTATCAGCTCAAAGATGGAAAAGCGTATGGAAGATTTTATGCTTGATTATGCGGCGAAAATAACAGAAATAGCAAACAGTTAAGAAAGGAGGGCTTCATCTTGTTCATAATCACAGAAACACAGACAGCAATTTTAATGCGGACGGGGCGGCGATAGGATTCGGGCGGTTAAGCTGTCGGTCAGTACAAAATGAGTAAATCGCAGTTATTCAGCCCAACAAAAAGAAAATATATGACAAGCTGAAAAACAATATGATTAAAAAAACAAAAAACAATATAACAGCACAAGACTTGAATTGTCGGAAAAATCGTTATATCAAAAATCTTGAAGGCGAGATATGGAAATCGTTGGAAGATTATCCGAATTACATAATATCTAATATGGGAAGAGTGTTCTCAATAGAGAAAAAACGAGTGTTGAAACCATATGTATGCCCAGATAAACAGAATCCGAAAAAGGTGCTTTATCCCACCTTGAAGTTGAAAAACAGATGGGGCAAATTTGATAATGTATTTCTCCATAAGGTGGTTGCCATCGCTTTTGTAGAGAATACTGAAAACAAGCCGCAAATTCACCATAAGGACAAGAATCCATTGAATTAGCGAGCTGACAATTTGATGTTCGTAACGGCGGCAGAACATCAAGCAATACATAAAAACGATAAGAAAGGAAGTAATGAAAAATGATTTTAGGAGAACTTATTGATGTACTATATTGTATGGATATTAAGATTATGCAACTTGGAAAAAGCGGAGAGCCTGCTCCGATATACGAGGGCAAGAGCAGTTTTTTCAGAATGAATGACTATGAAGCGAATCTTTCTGTTATGTGGGTAGCTCCACACAGATATTTATGCGGCGGCTTATTTATAATGGTCGAAGAGCCTCAGAAATCCACCATAAACACCGAAAGTATTCCACCCGAACAAGAGGAGCTTAACTATGACGTTACTTGATCTGAGTCTTGAGCTACAGGATTATTGCCGTCTCGTTGTTATGGAAAAAAAGGATAATAAAGCCGATTATAAAAAAGTGTATGACGGACTGAACATTGACTTGAAATTGGATTATTTCTTTTACAAGGTTCTTAGCATTAAGCCGCAGAAAGATACAGTAACCGTGGTGGCAAAAAAGCGGTCGATGTTCGAGGCAATTCTTGATTATGACTGATAAAAGCCCCACTCGGAATGAGCGGGGCAACATATCAATCAAATACAATAGCTCTCAGAAGCTCCTCTGTTGTAACATCTCTTTCCATCCAATAAGGAAGCTTTGACTCGGTGGAGGGAAGATACTCTTCACGAATTATCTGAGGCTCAAGGGGAATGTATCTTTCATCTTGAGGTTGCGTTGAGCCACATCTTTCACAGGATAATTTTACATTGTCCTTGAGTACAACAAAATCGTGTGATATGGTTTGAAATTTATCCGTATCTACAAGATGATCTTCTCCACATTCACAACAACGGAGAGACACACAGTAAGGCGGTTCGTGAGCTAAAAGTGAGCTACATAAATCAAACATAAACACACCCCCAAAAACAGATTTATTCTATTCATATTATACCACTAAACATAATATAAGTCAATACATTAGAAAGGAAATCTTTATGGCAGAAAACGAATTAAAAGTAATGGTTACGGCAGAGCTTGATCAGCCAAAATCCGTAACACAAATCAACAATGATATTCTGAAAATCGAATCACAAATCAAAAGAATCAAATTGCAAGCATAGCTTGATGGGAATGTTAGTGCTGAAATCCAACAGCAAATCACAGCACTCAACAGACAAAAAAGAAATCTGTACATCGACTTAAAGCTCCGCAAGAATGATTTGAAAAGGCAGTATAAGCAGGCTATAGCACAGGTACAGACACAGACACAGCCTTTGAATGTCTCGGTAAGTACAGCAAATGCCCAGAAACAGATGGTGGGATTTTCCAATACTATCAAGGCTACAAAGAGTGAGACGGAAACACTTGGCGGCGCATTGCAAGCCGCTCTTAGGAATACGGGCTTGGTGGTATCATCACAAACAGCCTTACAGCTTGTGAGAAAAGCAGCGCAGGAAGCAACAGAAGCGGTCAAAGAGTATGACAAGTATGCTACAAATCTTTCCATCATCACAAACGGCACAAGAGCGGACTCTGATAATATCATAGCTGACTTATCGGAAAAGAGCTTTGAATTTAAGGTCGATATCTCAGAGCTTGAAAACGCTTATGAAACGTTGCTCAGAACAGGAAAAGCCGCAGGAGAGCTTGACGATTATCTGAAAAGCACGGTATTTCTGTCAAAGATAGGTTTTGAAGATATGGAAACGTCCGCTTCTAACCTTGTGACGATCGGCAATGCTTTCAAATTACAGTCGGACGAAATCGAAAATGTGGTATCGAGCTTAGTTGCTCTTGATACGGCTTCAAATACCGTTGCAGGAAAGCTGTCAACGGCAATGGGTAAGACCGCTCAGAACGCCCAGCTTGCAGGACTCAGTATTGATGAACTCGGTGCTATTATCTCGGGTCTGAGAGATACAACGGGTAAAACTGAGGACGCTATTGCTACATCAATAAATGGTATTCTGACAAGGCTTTATACAAGCCTTGATGCTCCCACCTTTGACAATGGCAATGGTAATACCGACCCTAACAAAGCCGCTTTCGATGAACTCTATGCAAAGTGGAATCACGATGTCGAGATGAACAGGGTTACACAGGAAGAGTATATCAATTGGCTTGACGGAGCATATAAGCAGTATTTCTCCGACCTTACCAAATATCAGGAAGAATATAACAAGTATGAAGCAGAGGTCTACAATGCCCGTAAAGACAGGGAGCAAGACCTTTTTGACAAAAAGATTGAGAATTACAAGAAACTCTCCGATAACGCTCTTGAAAAATATGTTGACGGTGACGGAAACGAGCTGACAGTAAATGCAAGTTTTGATTATGCACGTTCTCAGATAAACGGGGCTATTGCGGAGACTCAGAGCCGTATCAATGAACTGTCACTGAAAACAGGGTTTGAGGACGAAATCGAAAATCTGAAATCAGACCTTGAGGGGCTGTATGATACTCTGGACGATATCAATAAAAAGGAAATCGAGTCTCAAAAAGATTATATCGACAGGCTCAAGGACGAGTATTCCGATTTGATGGACGAGCGTATCTCGGAACAGAAAAATCTTGCTGACAATATCAATGAAGCCTAAGGAACTTTTGTGTAAATGGATAAGCTACTATATTAAAAAAGATTTGGAGCAGGACGATAACGCCTCCAACAATGTGCAGAATATGAACAGTTGCAAGAATAAGGTGGAACAAAATGAAATGTAAAAATTTGAATGAACTATTCAGATAGATTGAAACTGACATTCAAGAAACAATGACAAAAGAAGTTGTAAACGAGGTCAAAGATGAATTGGTAAATGCTGTTTATATCTCGGTTTACGATGCTTATTCCCCGGTACAATATGAGAGACGATATGATAACGGCGGTCTTGGGTCAAGACAATATATGTGTATGGAAGAAACTCAGAATGGATTTTTCGTCAGAGACTTTGCTCCTCTGGATAACGGCAGAATTGATTATCATCTTGATGATATTGTTGTGAACGGGTTCGACCATATGCCGTTTCCCCGAAATTTTTATTAGGATTGTGTGGAGACGTTGGAAACAACGAGAGATCACATCGAGGCTTTGAAGCGTGGACTGAAAAAGAGAGGATACAAGGTGAAATAATCTGGTTATTGGTTATAAGGAAAGTTGTCCTACTCATATAATTTGACGGATAAGGAGTTGTTATTATGGAAGATTTTGAATGTATTGAAAAGTGCGAAGATGATGTATCAGTAAATGAAATAGAAAATATTGAGAATGAATTGTTTAAGATTTTTGCAAAGTATTTCGCATAAAAATAATGAAAATGAATATTTGACATTTTAGGCTGATGGTGTTATACTGAAAATAACCACCATTAGCCTTCTTTGTATTAAGAAGGGTTGATGTAATTTGAAAATTGCGATATATGCAAGAAAATCTGTGTATCGTGAAGATTCTATATCAATTGAATCACAAATCGAGATGTGCAGATATGAAGCAAGAGGAGAGGAGGCAGTAATATATCAGGACAATGGATTCAGCGGAAAGAATACCGACAGACCAGACTTTCAGCGTATGATGTCCGATATAAGAGCTAACAAGATAAGCAAGGTCATTGTTTATAGGCTTGACAGGATAAGCCGTTCTATTCTGGACTTTTCCGAGATGATGGACGAGTTTCAGAAACACAAGGTCGATTTTATATCCGCAACAGAACGCTTTGACACTTCAAGCCCGATGGGACGGGCAATGCTGAATATCTGCATTGTATTCGCACAGCTTGAGCGTGAAACTATACAACAGCGTGTTGCAGATGCTTATGACAGCAGAAGCAGACGAGGTTTTTATATGGGCGGTAAAATTCCTTACGGCTTCACCAAAAAGCCTACTGTTATTGATGGGATAAAAACATCTATGTATGAAGTCAATCCTGTTGAAGCAAATGACATAAAAAGGATATTTAAACTGTATTCAAAGCCATCCGCTACTTTGGGAGATGTTGTCAGGGAGATAACAAAGGACAGTTGTGTCAATAACCGTGGTAAGAATTGGAATACAGTACGGATATCAGAGCTTATGAGAAATCCCGTTTATGTAATGGCTGATGTCAACGTTTATATGTTCTTCAAACAGCAGGGAGCAAATCTCTGTAATCCGATAGAGGATTTTGACGGTATGCACGGCTGTTATCTGTTTTCTGGTGAAAACACTAACCGTAAAACGTGGGATTTGGAAGGTCAGAATGTTGTAATTGCTCCGCATAACGGCTTTATTCCCTCTGATATATGGCTCACTTGCCGTAAGAAACTTCTTGGAAATCACCAGATCAAGACTTGCAAGGCAAAGAACAGTTGGCTTGCAGGAAAGGTGAAATGCGGTTGTTGCGGTTACGCTATGACTATTAAGAAATCCAAAACAAAAGCAGGACGGTATTTCGTTTGTTCAGGAAGAGCTAACAAGATTTGCGATACTCCAATGCCTACAATATATGCAGATGAATTTGAAAAGCTGATTGAAGGCAGGATAACGGATAAATTGACAAATATTGTCATTAAGCCTAAAGCGGAAGGTGTCAGCAATAACGAGATAATCAAACTGAGAGCGGATATTCTGAATATTGAAAACAGCATTGACACTCTCATTGATAAGCTCACAGAAGCTGACAGCACTACTGCTTCATACATAAACCAGAAAATCAAGAAACTTGACTCCGAAAAAACAGAGCTATTACAGCAGATAAGCAGGCTTGAAGAAGCGGAAAGCAAGCTCCCCGATTTTAAAGCCTTGACAAACGTTATGAGCGTGTGGGATAAGCTGTCATTTGATGATAAAAGGGACGTTGTACAGCTTATTATTGACAGGATAACGGTGTTTCCAGATAGGGTGGAAATAGTGTGGAAATTCTGATGCTTATTGATGTACGCTTTGGCGAAGCGCTCCGCATAACTCAGGATAATCTCCACTCCAGAAACTTCTACGCCTTTAACCCCGAATTTGATAAATAAATTTATTTAAATAAAGCTCGCCTTTCCTGTTTTGTTCAGCGAAAGGCGAGCTTTA
>JAQYLI010000032.1 GCA_028720105.1 Oscillospiraceae bacterium
TTCCGATAAAGGGGACTTTATTTTGAAAACCGATTATACATTATATGCAATTACCGACAGTTCATACACACGCCTGCCCCTTTCCGAACAGGCAGAAGCCGCAATTTCGGGGGGAGCGGCTGTTATCCAGCTCAGAGAGAAGAACATCTCCGAGGAGGAGTATATAAGAAAAGCAAAGGACGTCCTTACTGTCACAAAAAAATACGGCATTCCTCTGATAATAAACGATAATGTAAACGTGGCGCGTTTGTCGGGGGCGGACGGAGTTCACCTGGGACAAACAGACGGCGACCCGAAAGCGGCAAGGCGTATCCTCGGGAAAAATGCCATTATCGGTGTGACAGCAAAATCCGTTTTACAGGCGAAAGCGGCAGAAGCGGCGGGAGCGGATTATCTCGGCAGCGGAGCAATGTTCGTATCGCCCACAAAGCCGAATGCAAAGGCGCTTTCAATGTCCGAGCTTCGTGAGATATGCTCCTCGGTAAGCATACCCGTATGCGCCATAGGCGGAATAAATGCGGATAATGTAACGGCTCTCAGGGGCAGCGGCATAATGGGCATAGCCGTTGTTTCGGCTATATTCGGCTCAGAGACAGCGGAGGGCATTGCCGCCGCCGCAAGATATCTCAGAGCCGCAGCGGGGGATATCATTAAATGAAAGAAATAAAGAAAATACTTTCCTGCGCAGGCTCCGACTCCTGCGGAGGAGCAGGCATACAGGCAGATATAAAAACAATTTCGGCAATGGGGCATTTTGCAATGACCGCCATAACCGCCCTTACAGCTCAGAATACAACTGAGGTTCGGCTTGCGCAGGCAGTCTCCCCCGAAATGATGAGGGCACAGCTTGATATGGTCTTTACCGATATTTTCCCCGATGCGGTAAAGGTGGGAATGCTTATGAACGGCGAAAACGCCGCCATTATAGCCGAAAGACTTGGGATTTACAAGGCAGAAAATATAGTCTGCGATACGGTAATTATGTCCACCAGCGGCAGACAGCTTCTTGACGATGAGGGACTTGAGATATTTATAAAAAAGCTTATGCCCCTTGCGGAAGTCATCACCCCCAATATCCCCGAAGCTGAGCGGCTTTGCGGAATGAAGATACATTCACCCGAGGATATGGAAAAGGCGGCAAGATCCCTTTCGGACAATACAAAGGGGGGCGTGCTGATAAAGGGCGGACATCTTGAAGGAAACGCTCTCGATATCCTGCTGTATAACGGCAAATTTTATTATATGGAAAGCCCCCGTATCGACAATCCCAACACTCACGGCACAGGCTGTACTCTCTCATCTGCAATTGCCTGCGGTCTTGCGGAGGGAAAGAGCGTTCCCGAGGCGGTGGAGAGCGCAAAAAAATACATTACAAAGGTAATTTCCGCAGGGCTTGATATAGGCAAGGGGAATGGTCCGATGTGGCATTTTGTACAGTAATATTCTCGTCAAACTGTTTAAATATCCAAATATCACCTTTTAGTGTAACAAAAACGAAAGTCAGTTTGTTTTAATATTAGAACAGCCTGAAAGGACGGTCGAATAAATGGAACGAAATGCAATGACAGCGGTGTATTCCCTTGCCCATTTTTTTGTGGATATGTGCTGTGCGTTTCTGATGATGAGATTTGCGAGAGAGGGATACGGGGAAAGCTTCCTGCTTTATAATTTCTGTGCCTTTGCCCTGCAAATGCCCATAGGGATAATCCTTGACAAATTCGGCGGAGGACACCGTGCCGCCGCCGCAGGCTGCGGACTTATTTTTCTGTCATATTTCGGCGCACTCTGGGGGCTTCTTACTCCTGCCGCCATATGCGCAGGAGTGGGAAATGCGCTTTTCCACGCAGGGGGAGGAGTATACGTCCTCGATAAATATGACAGTTCGGGAGCGCTGGGGATTTTCGTGTCACCGGGAGCAATAGGGCTTTATCTCGGAACAGTCTGGGGAAAGGGCGGCGAGCTTTCTTACATATTTCCGATGCTCATAATGCTTTTTGCGGCGGCATTTATCTTTGCTTCGCCCTATATTTTCAAATGTGATAGCAAAAAGGGAGCGGCTGCGGAGAATTTTTTCTCCTTCAAGGCTTCCGCACACGTTATCACAGCGGCATTTCTGTTCTTTGCGGTGGTGGTTATCCGCAGCATAGGAGGCTTTGCACTGTCATTCGGGTGGAAAATAACACCTATGGCGGCATTTGCGTCAGTGCTTGTTACCGCAGGAGGAAAGGCTTTGGGCGGCTTTGTTTCGGACTTTTTCGGCAAGGAAAAAGCGGCGGCTGTGTCAATGCTCGGGGCGGCGCTTCTGTACCTTTTTTCGGATAATATTATCTGCGGACTGGCGGCTATACTCCTTTTTAATATGTCAATGCCCATCACCCTCAGAGCGGCGGCGGATATTTTTGGGGGCGGCAGGGGATTTTCCTTCGGACTTCTGACATTCGCCCTGTTCCTCGGATATGTCCCTGTTTATACCGCAAATGGCGGTATGCAGATAAGCAAGCTGACAATGACGCTCCTCTGCATTATCTCCGGGGCAATGCTCCTTGCAGGCTTTGCGCTCCAAAGGAGGTCTGAACATTCAGATGACTCTTGCAATAATTAAGTCAATGGGCATTGCCCTCCTGCTGACCATATTCCTTGAGGGTCTGTTCGGAGCAATATGGGGAGTAAAGGGCGGCAGAAACTTTGTAATAATGCTCCTTGCAAACCTGCTTACAAATCCTCTCGTGAATATTATACACATCTATTTCGCATACGAAATGAAACTTGACGGGCTTGCAATGGCAATAATAACGGCTCTTCTTGAAATAAGTGCCGTCACTTTGGAATGGCTTGTTTACAAAAGCAGGACGGATATAAAAAAGCCCTTTCTTTTTTCACTCAGCGCAAACGGATTTTCCTTTCTCTGTGGTATTCTTATAAATTTGATGAGGTGACATTATGAAACTAAAAAACATTTTCTGCACAATCTTTGCAGCGTTTTTCCTGCTTGCCTTTTCGGGAGCGGCAGCCTTTGCCGATGTGCTTGTCGAGCCCGATAATAAATTCTATCGTAACGTTTCGAGAGAATGTGAATATATCGAATGGCGCTCATATGAGGTGCTTGAGGACAGCGACCTTTTAGAAAGCCCTCTTGACAGAAAAACAAACGGCAGTATCAAATCGGGGGAGACCGTTCAGGTGGGCTTTACCTATACAGATCATACGGGTGAAATATGGGGCTGCTGTTCATTTTTCGACAGTGACAGGCAGGACGGCTGGGTAAAAATGACGGGGCTCAGCGAGATATACAGCGTTTTCACCTTCCTTGACGAGCACGAGAGCGAGCTTAAAGACTACAGCGGCGAGCTTGACGAATATATCCCGAAGGAAAAAGTAGTTTTGTGGAACTATCCCTTCTCCGAGGGATATGTTATCATAAAAGCAGAAAGGTGGTACACAAGGGAAACATACCCCTTCACAAACGAGATCGCAGACAAATGCTGGACAGACGAAAACGGCAATATTTGGATATACAGCGGCAGATGGGCAGCAAAATTGGAGAACGGATGTAATGAATATTGGGACAATTTCTGGGTATTTCTCCCCGCCCCGGAAGCCACCGACCTTTCCTCATTCGGTTACGATATCTCTGCCAATGAGGGATTAGCAGTCTCGGGACAGCTTATCACCGAACAAGACGCCAAAGCGGCATACAATTCGGCAGTAAACTCGCTGAACAGCGGCAGAAGAAGCACCTATATCCTGCCCCTGTGCCTGTCTCTCGGAGCGGCATCTATATCGGCAGTGATGATAAAGCTTATGAAAAAGAAAAACTAAATTTTATATCCCGGAAGCCGTTATATAAAGCGGCTTCTGATTTTTTTGTAAAAATTTCAAAAAACAGTAGCAATTTCGGAATGAATGTGGTATAATTAACATATATGCAGCTCCCCGCAGAAAGGATTGATAAACAATGGCAGTAACGGAAAATGCCGTTCGTCTTAAAGAATGGATAGACAGCTCTGACAATATAGTGTTTTTCGGAGGAGCAGGAGTTTCCACCGAAAGCGGTATACCCGATTTCCGAAGCGTGGACGGACTATATAATATGAAATATAAATATCCCCCCGAAACAATTCTCAGCCACAGCTTTTTCTGCAATCACATAAGCGAGTTTTACGAGTTTTATAAGGATAAAATGCTCTATCTTGATGCAAAGCCCAATAAGGCTCACCTTGCCCTTGCCGAGCTTGAGCGCAGGGGAAAGCTTAAAGCTGTGGTAACACAGAATATAGACGGACTTCATCAGGCTGCGGGAAGCAGGACAGTTTACGAGCTTCACGGCTCCGTACACCGCAACTTTTGCGTCCGCTGCGGCGAGCTTCACGATGCCCGGTATGTGAAAAATTCCCCCTATATTCCCGAATGTTCCAAGTGCGGCGGACTTTTAAAGCCGGACGTGGTGCTTTATCAGGAGGGTCTTGACCAGAAAACGGTAAACGCCGCCATCGAAGCTATCGAAAACTGCGATATTCTCATAATCGGCGGAACATCTCTGTCTGTATATCCCGCCAGCGGACTTATCGAGTATTATCACGGCAATAAGCTTGTGCTGATAAACAAGAGCGCCACACAATATGATGACAGAGCCGACCTTCTCATTTCCGAGAGCATCGGAGAAACTCTTGACTATTGTGTAAATTAACCCATATGAAAGGAAAATCAAAATGCTTTTACCCGAATTTTATGTTGATGATGTAATTAAAAGAGCCTTGTCCGAGGATATAAACTACATAGACCTTGCCACCGACCTGCTTATCCCCGAGGAGGAAATATCCACCGCCGAATTTGTTTCCAAAGCGGAGGGAGTCCTTGCAGGCATAGACTGCGCCCTCAGAACCTTTACATTTATTGACAGCACCGTCAAGTGCGAGATATTCATTCACGACAGCGAAAAGGTGAAAAAGGGGGACGTTATTGCAAGAGTAGAGGGCAGGACCCGTTCCATACTCAAAGCGGAGAGAACCTCTCTCAATATCCTGCAGCATATGTCCGGCGTTGCTACCGCCACCAATAAGCTTGTAGAAGCCTGCGCAGGCACAAAAGCCTCCATTGTTGATACAAGAAAAACTCTCCCGGGACTCAGAGCCTTAGAGAAATATGCCGTGACCGCAGGCGGCGGAAGAAACCACCGCTATAACCTCTCCGATGCCGCAATGCTCAAGGATAACCACATCGACGCATACGGCTCCATTACAGGCGCAGTCTCCGCTCTCAAGCAGAAGATAGGCCATATGGCAAAGATCGAGGTGGAAGTAAGAAACAAGGAAGAGCTGAAAGAAGCTCTCGGCTGTAATGTTGACGTAATAATGCTTGACAATATGACCCCCGAGGAAATGACCGAGTGCGTAAAAATTGCCGACGGAAAGGCAGTCCTTGAAGCGTCGGGAAATATAAACATCGACACCGTCGCCGCAGTTGCAAAAACAGGTGTGGATATCATTTCCGTAGGAGCAATAACCCATTCGGTAAAGGCGTTTGATATTTCGCTTAAAATCAGAAAATAAAGAGAGAAGAATAACCTTGAAAAGTCTCACATTTGTCTATGCGGTGCATAGCAATCTGTATATCAATCTCACAAACCGCTGCCCCTGTAACTGTACCTTCTGTATAAGACATAACGGCGACGGAGCATACGGCAGCGACAGCCTGTGGCTTGAAAGAGAGCCCACCTGTGAGGAAGTCCTTGCCGAATTTGATAAGTATGAAATGAAAAATATCGGAGAAATAGTTTTCTGCGGCTATGGCGAGCCAATGGAAAGAGCAGAGGACGTTTCATATATCGGCAAAGAGCTGAAAAAGCGTTACCCCCATATCACCGTAAGGCTCAATACCAACGGCCTTGGCGATAAGATAAACGGCAGACCCACCGCAAAGCTGCTTGAGGGCGCTGTGGATATCGTTTCCATAAGCCTTAACTCGGGAAACCGTGAGGATTATAATAAAGTCACCCGCCCAAAATGGGAGGACAGCTTTGAAGCAATGCTCACATTTGCCGAGGACTGCAAAAAATACGTTCCAAAGGTAATGTTCACAGTAGTTGACGTTATCTCCGAGCGTGAAATAAACGAAAGCAAAGCACTTTCGGAGAAGCTTGGAATACCTCTCAGAATACGTGCATACGATACTTAAAATAAAGGAGTTTTTTATATGGAGCTTTATGCAAGAAAAGCCATACACAAGGGCACAGAGGTAGTCGAGCTTGCGGCAGGCGGATATTACGCAGTAGTCGCTCACGGACTCGGCTCCAACGTCCTCCGTTTCAGAGACAATAAAAGGGGAATGGAGATATTCCGCTATAACGGCAGCGTTTCCATAGGCGAGATAATGAACGCACCCGAAATATGGGGACTGCCAACCCTCTATCTTCCCAATCGTTTTGAAAGCGGACTTCTCCGCACCTCCGACGCCCTCTACCGTCTCCCCGTAAATGAGGAGCGCTTCGGCAATCACCTTCACGGCTTTATACAGAAAAGAGCCTACACCGTCAAGGATATGGCAGTCAAGGGCAAGACCGCATATGTTGTAAACGAGTATGTCTATGACGAAAAGGACTTTTTCTATAACTGCTTCCCCGTAAAATTCACCGTTCGGATAAAGATAGAGCTGTCCGATAAGGGGCTTACCCATACCGTTACCCTTATCAATCAGTCGGATAAGATGATGCCCGTATCCATTGCCACCCACACCACCATCAACGCACCCTTTGTGGACGGGGGACTCCAGGAGAATATCAGACTTCAGGTCCCTGCCGAGGAGCATATCCTATTCAATAAATCCAAATGGCTCCCCACGGGCAAGAGAGCAAAGCTTTCGGAATATGATAAGCAGTACGTTTCGGGAACCTGCCCGGTTTTAAAGGACATCTGCAACGATATGTATTCGGGCGGGACTCTTACTCTTGACGGCAAGCCCTTCCACGGCACCATAATGACAGATACCGACAGCGGAAAGAAGATATGCAACGAGGTGGACGATAAATACAAGTTCTGGATAGTCTGGAACCATAACGGCTTTATGAATTATTTCTGTCCCGAACCTATGACAGCCCAGGTAAACGCCCCCAATCTTGATATGCCCGCAGAGCAAAGCGGCTACGAGGAGCTTGCTCCGGGTGAAACATATACTGCCTCTCAAAGATTTTTTACAATGGGATAATGCAGTGTAATTGATATCTTAATAAATTCTGCTGTATAATTAACTTGAATGTGTATTATACAGCAGTTTTCTTTTGATAAGTAACTCAAAAGACCAATGATAAGAAAGGTGTATATCATATGGCATATTGTACAAACTGCGGCGGAGAGCTTTTTGAAACGAGCAAATTCTGTCCGCACTGCGGAGCGCCCGTCCTTGAGGTGTCCTCCCGTTCCGAGGACGAAAAGCCCAAGGAATATGATACCGAAACAGCTTCAAATGATGTAGAGGGGCTTCCCGAGGTAAATACAGGCGTGCTTACTCCCGAGGAGCAGGCGGCTGTTCTTGAAATGGCGGCTGAAAATATCCTTGAGGATATCCCCGATATCAAAAAGCTTGACAGCGAGCCTGTTTCGACTGATAGATCCGAACCCGAAAAGACTTCCGAGGAGCCGAATGAGCCTGCAAAGGAAGAAGTACATAAGGAAGAAGCTTCAAAGCCCGAGCCTCAGAAGCCTGCGGAGGAGCCAAAAACCGAGAATAAGCCCGAGCCAAAGCCCGAACCGGTCACCGAGACCGTAAATATCCCCGCAGAGCCGAAGAAAAAGGGAAAAGGCGGAATTATCGCCGTTATAGCAATACTAGCCGCTGCAGCAGTATGCGGAGCTGTTTTCTTCCTCGGACAAAACAGAGAGCCTGTCAACGACGTTATAGAGGAGACAGAGCTTACCGTTACCGAGATGACCGAAATGCCCGAAACAGAAATTGTTACCGAAAGCGAAACTGTTCCCGAAGTCTCCGAAACCGAAATGCCCGCCGAGATTACTACAGTTACCGAAACGGAGCTTACATCCGAAACGGCATCCTCTTCCGAAAGCGAAACGTCTGCCGAAGAAACTGTTTCCGAAACAGCCCTTTCCGAAGCTGCCGCAGCGGACGGACTTCACTCAGCCGATGAGCTTTCAGCAGGTATCATAATCGAGCCAGAGCATCAGACTGCAATGGGAAATGCCGTTTCCGCCGAAATAAGTCTATCTGCGGAAGGCATAAGCACAGATATTCTTTCAAGCGGAGTTCTCTTCCTCGCCGAATATACCTCCACCGCTTCTGCGCCCGCAAATCTCACCCCTGCCGCAATGACTGTCACCATAGGCGATACCCCAGTTGAAGTGGCAGCCACCTCCTGTTCAGAGGGAATGGTCATATTCGAGTACGACGTGATGACCGCCGCCGTAGAAGCAGCAGGCTTTACAGCCGCAGATATCGACTCTATTGCCATAAAAAGCACAGGAGTTCCCATTGACGTTTTCAGAATAACTATCCTTCAAGGCTGATAATGATCTATATTAAACGCACAGGAGCCGCTGCACCCTCATCGGCTCCTGTGCTGTATTTATATTATAGCACATCTGTGTCAATTTGTCAAGTGAAATTAAAACAAATGTGTAACTTTGTATATCTAAACAATTCTGCTCAAATAAATTTGTAAAAAATAACACATACATTCCAAAAATCGGACTGCCGCAGTATATACGGCAGTCCGATTTTATTTCAGGGATTTAAGATATGATGTCCTCTCGTCCAAGATGCGATAGCTCTCAGCAGCCTTTTGAATAGCCATGCGGTGGACAGTGGGGTCAAGCCTGCGCTCCTCAAAAAAGGGTATTATCCTGTCATACTGCTTTGCAAGAGCGGTGGCGAAGTACCAGGCGACCATCATTTTTACATAATAGTCCTCATGTCTCACCCCTGCAGCCATTTCCGCATATTCGTCCCTGAAGTCTCCGTCAAGGAAAAACTGCATAAGAAGCTTGACCGCAAATCTCACGGTGTAAGTATGCTCCGAGCCTATCCACACCTTGATTTTTTCAAGTATCTCTTCCTTGTGCTTTGCAAAAATGGGAAAAGAGCCCTGATCGCAGGTCGCCCAGTTGTCAACATACGGCAGAAATCCCTCCACCCTTGAAACGCAGCTGTCATAGTCTTTGATGTGGGACAGAATAAAGAAATGAAGCTGATTTTCCTCGAAATATTTGTGAGGAACATCGGCAAGAAAATCCTCCGCCTCCTCGGAATACAGTCTCTTAGCCATTTTCCGCAGCAGGGGAGTTCTCACCCCGATAATGCTTTCCCCGGGAATATTCGGGATAAGCCTTGCCTGAAAGCTCTGAAATTTTTCGTCCCTGTTTTCAAAAAGCTCTTTTCTGATATTGTCCGTCAGCATTATAAAATCACCCCAGCGCCAGCTGAATTTTGCTAAGCAGTTCCTCCTGCTTAAAGGGCTTGCCCACGCAGGCAAATACGCCCATTTCGGCAGCCTTGTCAAGGCTCTCCTTATCCTCGGCGGCGGTGAGCAGTATAATGGGGATATCCCTGCCCCCTTCAATTTCTCCGAGCTGTTCAATTACCTGAAATCCATTCATCTCGGGCATTAAAAGGTCAAGCAGTATAAGATCGGGCTTCTGCTCTCTGACAGCGTTTAAACATTCAATTCCCGAAGCCGCTTTGACCGTTTCATAGCCTGCTTTTTTCAGAATAAATTCCGTCATTCTGAGATTCATAATTTCATCGTCCGTAATAATAATTCTTTTCATAAAAAATACCTCCGTCGAATTTAATTCTGCTTGTAATAATAATACCGTAAAATAGACTTTCAGTCAATATTTTTTTGCATTTTTGCACCCCAATATCTGTTCTTTTCATTCTCATCAAGATTTTTTGCAAAATCAGCCTTGAGGGCAACAAAATTTTTCAGGTCGCAAAGAATGTGATACAGCAAAGCACGGTTTTCAAATTCTTCACGGCTTTCAGGCAAAGTCTCCTCCGAATAATATGCAAACAGCCCGTCAAGGTCTTCCAGAAGCCCCACAGCGTCATTTATCTCGCTGAATTCGCCGCTCATTTTACTGAGAAAACGGGAGATAGGCTCAGAATATGACGTAACGGCGCTCAGCCTTTTGATATCGGTAAAAATCCTCATAAGAATGATACATTGCTCCATTCTCATTCCCACGTACTTGTAAAAATAATCCTTCTCGCTCACAAAGGAATTGCCGATGTATTTCACCGCTTCACTGCGAAGCGCCTCAAGCAGACGGTCTGTTTCCTCAAAGCAGCTTCCTGTGTAATCGGACTTGTCCTCAGTCCCGATATATACAGCCATTCGCCCAATGATACGCCGTATCTTTTCGTCAGTCTCCTGCTGTATACGGCGAATTTTCCGTGTGTTTGAGGGCATAAAAATGTTAAGCAGCACGCCAATGCCCGCACCTGCCCCGAGCAGCAAAAGCTCGTTTCCCATCATCGCAGGTGAAATGTCAGCCGAAGCAAAATAATGGGTGGCAATAACGCTGTTCATCGCCACAGCCTCGTTCATATCCAGAGTGCCGCAGATGATAAGAAACAGCAGAAGCACAGCCCCCAGCTGCAACAATCCGAAACCGAACAGACCGAATACAGCAGCGCATAAAACGGTAACGCCGCAGAAAGCGATAAGCCTTTTCAGGGTTATTTTGAGGGTCTCCTTACGTGTGTCCTGAATTGTGAGCAGGCAGATAATTCCCGCGGAAACGGCGTATTGAAGCCCCAGAGCATATCCCACAGCCGCCGCCGCAACAGCTCCGGCGGAAATTTTAATTATCTTCACAGGATCAATGTTCAATTTATTTCCTCGCTTTCGGGCAGAATGTCAATAATTACCAGTTCGGGGTTGTTGAAAATTCGGGGAATTATACTTGTCCGTGAAAGCCCTCTGCTCACTATCATTCTGCTGTCCTCAAACTCGTACATTCCCCCTGCATATTTGGGGAAAATACCTTGCTCGGGAGCAAATACGCCGTTTATCAGATATGGCACACGCCATTGACCGCCGTGAGCGTGCCCCGAAAGCACAAGGTCGAATTTCCCGAAGGAGCGGTAAAAATCGGTTTTCTCGGGATAGTGGGCAAGAAGCACATTAAAGCCGTCGCCTGCTTCTTGGGCGCATTTTTCCACGCTCCCGTCAAAGGTAAGCCTGCCGTCTCCGCTTGATGAAGCGCCGCAAATGGTTATTCCTTTAAAGCTGATGTCCTGCCCCTCAAGGACGGTCACACCCAGATCGGCAGCTTCTTCTCTGAATTTCAGCCAGCCGCCCTTTCGCTGCTCGTGATTTCCCGAAACATAAAAGCAGGGATATTTCGCGGCAGCGGCTTTAAGAAAAATACGGGTGTTTTCGTTATCTCTGACGTCGTCAAAAATATCTCCCGTCAGCACAATAACATCGGGGGACTGCCCGTCAATGGCTTCAAGCAGGGTTTTCATATCCCTGCCGTAATATTCGCTGTGCAGGTCTGACACCTGAGCAATACGCACAGGCTCAGTGACTTTATCTGTAAATATCTCGTATGTAACGATTTTTAGCGGAAAGCTGATAACTGACAGTATGAAAAAAATTATGATAAGAAGGGCAAGCAGCTTTATGAAGATGTGCCTGCTTTTCTTCTTCGGAGACGTTTCCATCTGATCCCTCCATAAATTCATTGATATAATTATACTTTATTTTCCCCTTGATGTCAATCGTCCGAAAAAAATCCGCCGCCTGCGGATATGCTTTTCCGTAAGCGGCAGCGTTTATTCAGTGTTATAACAGCGGTGCGCTGCTTATTTCAGAAGCTCCTTAAATCTTCTCATAGCCTCCACAGTGTTTTCGTATGTGCCAAAGGCGGTGAGTCTGAACCAGCCTGCGCCGTTTTTGCCGAAGCCCTCTCCGGGAGTGCCCACCACCTGAATGTTATTGAGAAGGAAGTCAAAAAATTCCCAGCTGCCCATTCCATTCGGGCACTTGAGCCAGATATAAGGCGAGTTTATGCCGCCCGTGAACTTGATGCCAAGCTCGGTAAGAGCGTCCGCCATGACCTTTGCGTTTCTTCTGTAATAATCAATTGCCTCGTGGGTCTGCTTCTGACCCTCTGGGGTGAAAACGGCTTCAGCGCCGCGCTGAATGGGATAGGAAACGCCGTTGAACTTGCTGCCCTGTCTGCGTCCCCATATCTGTGCAAGGCTTACATCCGAGCCGTCGGAGGCTTTGACAATAAGCTCCTCGGGAATAATGGTATATCCGCAGCGAGTTCCCGTAAAGCCTGCGGTCTTGGAAAGAGAGCACATTTCAATGGCGCACTTTTTCGCACCCTCTACCGCATAAATGCTTCTGGGCAGCTCCGGGTCGGAGACAAATGCCTCGTAAGCGGAATCAAAGATTATGACCGCTTCATTTCTGAGAGCATAGTCCACCCATTCTTTAAGCTGAGCCTTTGTATATACCGAGCCTGTGGGATTGTTGGGGGAGCAGAGGTAAATTATATCTGCGTGGATATTGTCATCGGGCATTGCCGCAAAGCCGTTCTCCTCGTTTGAGTCGGCAAAAATAACCTCTCTGCCTGCCATAATGTTTGAGTCCACATAAACGGGATATGCAGGGTCGGTGACGAGAATAGTGTTGCCGTCTCCGAAAATATCAACGATATTGCCGCAGTCAGCCTTAGCACCATCATTTACACGAATTTCGGAAAGCTCAAGGGAAACGCCGAAGCTTTTGTAATAGCCTGCAATGGCTTCTTTCAGAAAATCATAGCCCGAGCCGCTGTCCTCATAGCCGCGAAAGGTTTCCTTAACGCCCATTTCGTCAGCAGCCTTCTTGATAGCCTCCACAACAACGGGAGCAAGGGGCAGGGTAACATCTCCGATACCCATTCTGATAAGGGGCTTGTCGGGATTTGCTTCTGTGAAAGCCTTGAGCCTTTTTGCGATATCTATAAAGAGATAATTTTTCTTCATTGTAAGGAATTTTTCATTGATCTTAACCATTGGTATTCGTCCTTTCAGATATGTTTACATAGATTTATTATACATCGATCTCGCCTGTGAATACAGTCTCGGCAGGACCTCTCATAAGGACTGTTCCGTCCTCTTCATAGGTGATGAAAAGGTCGCCGCCGCGAAGCTTAACGGTAATTTCCTCGCCGCGTTTAAAATAGCCGTTTTCCACCGATGCCACCGCTGCGGCGCAGGCTCCCGTTCCGCACGCCCAGGTCTCTCCCGAACCGCGCTCCCAGACTCTCATCTGAATTGTGTGGGAGTCGAGGACTTTTATAAATTCCGTATTCACTCTCTCGGGGAACAGCGGGTGATTTTCATATTCGGGACCGATTTTTTCAAGCTCCAGCCCGTCAACATCCTCCACATAGGTGACAGCGTGGGGATTTCCCATTGAAACTGCGGTTATGAAAACATCTTTTCCCAAAACCTTCATAGGCTTGTTGATAAAGCTGTCTCCCTCCGCTTTCATAGGGATATCCGAGGGCTTGAGAATAGCCTTTCCCATATTCACAAGGACGGTTTTCACCTTTCCGTTTTCGGGATAAAGGGTAAGATATTTTATTCCGCTCCTTGTTTCAAGAGTTATCTCGGTCTTGTCCGTAAGACCGTTGTCATAAACGAATTTGCCGATACAGCGTGTGGCATTGCCGCACATATTTCCCTCACTACCGTCGGCGTTGAACATTCTCATTCTGAAATCAGCCTTGTCCGACGGCATTATAAGCACCAGACCGTCGCCGCCAATGCCGAAATGACGGTCGCTGACTATCTGCGAGACCCTTTCGGGGTCATTCACTGTTTCCTCAAAGCAGTTTACATAGATATAATCGTTGCCTATGCCCTGCATTTTTGTAAATTTCATAAAGAAAACACTTCCTTAATTGTATTCGTATGTCTTTAAAATGTCCGCCGCGACCTCGGAAAGGGTTATGCGCTGATCCATGGCACGCTTCTGCATCTGGCGGTGAGCTTCCTTTTCGGATATCCTCAGATACTCGATAAGAACGCATTTTGCACGGTTAACAAGCTTCATTTCGTTTACCATTTCCGTCAGAGTCCGCTGCTCCTCACGCAAGCTGTCCAACTTTTCCTTGGTATGGACAGCGTTTCTAAGAGCGTTTATTATAAGCGCTCTGGGGGAGGACTTGGGAAGAATGAGAAGCCCCGATTTTGCAAGCTTTGCGCAAACCTCGTCATACACCTTTGACGGCACAAAGGCAATGGTCTGAGCGTCATAGCTTTTGCTTAAAAAAGCCGCCGTATCCGCTCCGAACCTGTCCTCAAAGGGCAGCACAAGAAGAGCGATATCGTAGGTATGCTCAGCAAAAAGCTCCCTGAGACTTTCGCCATCGGTAACGGTAATGTCCGATATTCCTGCCTCGGCGCACATTGACGACAGGCTTGCCTTTATATCCTCCGAAGCGGCGGCTATGACAGCGTTTACTGACGGCATAAGCTGGCTCTCCTTTCATACAGACTGCACCCTTCGCACAGTCCCGATGTATTTCCATTTTATCACATAAAAACAATTTTGTCAATAGTATTTGCAGGAAAAATATTTTTAACTTGCAAAAATAACTTTTAAAATCTGTTCAATTCAATTTATTTTATTCAAAACTGAAATATAGCATTTTCAATCCTGCGTATTTTAGGCGATGATTAAAAAAGTATTAAAAACGCCGTTTCTGTTGACAAAACTCTGAAAATGTGGTATTATTATCTTGTAACTGATTTGTAACTATTTTAAATGTTGATATATCAACAAGTTTTAGAAAGGCTGATAAAATGATCTGTAAAAAATGCGGCAGTGAATGCCCCGACGGAAATATATTCTGCGAAGCCTGCGGCGCAGAGCTTGAAGCTCCCGTGCTCCCCGATAATGTGGACGACAAGGGACGTATGAAAAAGCAGGCAAAGCCCAAAAAGGAAAAGGCTCCCAAGCCCCAGAAGCCCAAAAAGGAGAAAAAGCAGCGCACTCCCGAGGAAAAAGCGGCTTTTAAAAAGAAGATAAAAGCGGCAGGTATTTGTCTTGCCCTTATTGCTGCGGTCGTTATCATAGTGATACTTGTGCAGCTTTTCGGCTCAAGCGACGGCTACAATGCCGCTCAGAACATTCCTGTGGGAAGAAATGTGGCATATGCCGAGTCGGAAACGGGTCTTACCTTCTCCGAAAAGAGCGCCAACGGTATGATAAACAATATGACAAGCTTCGACTACATATGCATTTCCGATAAGACCACCAAGGTAAGCGGTTCGGAGCAGCCTCAGTGGGTAATTCTCCTTACCGTGGGCGAGGACGATATCATCACTGCTGTCGAGTATTATGACTTTACTCAGCTCAAGCTCAACTGGAAGGGCAGAAAGATGGCTGATATGCTTGACCAGAACTCCCTGGAGTACGGTATGAGCATCAAGAACGTTAACAAGAAGCTGGGTCTCAAGCCCTATTACATCAAGCGCACTATTTCCAACGACTCCACCTATTGCTACAGATATTATTTCACCGACCCCGAGCAGGGTTATGACCGTTCCTACAACTATTTTGTTGAATTTTCCGATGTGGAAATGGCAGTCAAGAACGTAAGCTATCGTGAAATAAACTATGCGGCAACCATTCTTGCGGCAGGGGAGACATCACCCGCAGCAGCTGCCGACAGCGACCCCGAGGCTTCTTCCGGGGAGAATGTTGATGATGAAGAGCCGGCAGAGACCGAGGAAAGTTCAGAGGAAACATAAGAATATGATTTATCGTTCGGGTATAAAGCCCGAACGATTTTTTTATCTGAGGGTGAGTTCTGAAAGGGGATTTCCGTCCATATCCCTGACGGAGAATTTATTGTCCTCGTAAATTACGTAGCTGCGCGGATTTCCGCCCTTTGGGAGAGATACGGAGCCTGTGTTCACGATATATATCCCGTCCTTTTCCTCTGCACGATAAAGGTGGGTGTGACCGCTTATCACAACGTCTCCAATGTTTAGCAGCTTCATATTATCGGGGTCAAAAAGATGTCCGTGGGTGCAGAAAACCATTCTGTCCCCAAGCCACATCGTCATATAGTCAGCCATTACGGGAAATTCAAGCACCATCTGGTCAACCTCTGCTTCGCAGTTTCCACGAACGCAGAGAAGCTCCTTTTTGCAGTCGTTCAGCATTTTGATAACTTCCTTTGGAGCGTAGCCATCGGGAAGATCGTTTCTCGGACCGTGATATAAAAGGTCTCCCAGAAGAATAAGCTTCTTAGGAGCTTCCGCTTCAAAGCGTTCAAGGAGCTTTTCAAGACAGGAAGCGGAGCCGTGAATATCTGAGGCAAACATAAGCTTCATAAAAAATTTTCCTTTCCTTTGATTTGATGTAACAGGCTTTCGGAGTGAGATTTTGGGCAAAAGTGGCATATCCTGTGCAGGATCTCTTTTGGGAGGTTTTCACAGGGTGAACAAACGCCGCCCGAGCCGCATAAATTAGTATAGTACGACATTAGTGCAGGCTGGCGAGACGGGCGGCGGAAGATGCGGATCGACCGTCCTTGGGAGACCCGTCCTATCGGTACCGAATGTCGTTTTATATAAATCGTACCCGTCCGTTCCTGCGGACGGGTACTGTTTTAATCGGCTGATATCTCAAAATAGACTTCGTTTTCGCTTATAAAAGCGGAGTTTACGTCAATGGTGTATTTGAAATACAGCACGCCGCCCTCCTCGGAAAGACGGTTTATTATGCGTGATGTGGAAATGCCCAGAAGCATATCGCCGTACTCTGTGCCGTAGTGGCAATGGTGGCGGCGGTTTTTTTCTATCACAAGGTGAGACTCCGCCGAGCCGCTTCTTGTCATTGAAGCAAGGCTCTCGCCAATGCAGGAAACTGTGGTGGTGGAGCCTGCAAAGCCGGTGGCTTCGCTGTCCTCGTAGGATATCTCCCAGCCGGCTGCGTTTCCGAGTTTTATGGGCTTGAAGGTTCCCTGAGTGATAAGCTCCATAACATCGGGAGGGCCGTTTTTGGAGTCCGAAACGCTTTTGAGCGTAATGGTTACTTTTTTTTCTTTTCCTTTTGCCGACGGCATTTTTTTCATTCCTTTTATTTCTGAGATATATCGTCTATGGATATCTGAGTTACTTCGCCCATAAGCTTACTGCCGATAAATGCGTGGGCGTTTGTCTCGAAAAGCTCTTTGCTGTCGCTGGTGAAGTAGGAAACAGTGCCGCTTCCTTCACGTTCGGAGAGCATATTTCGGCTTGCAAGCATATTCATCGTATATTTTGCTGCCTCAGCTCCCGAAGAAATGAGCTTCACACCCTCTCCCATATACTCCGCGATCGCATCATACAGAATGGGATAATGGGTGCAGCCTAAAATGAGAACGTCCACATTCTCGTCCTTGATGGGCTTTAAATATCGCTCTGTCATTGCCTTTACCACAATGTCCGAGGGGTCTGTAATGCCGTTTTCCACCATAGGGACGAACATTGTGCAGGCGTTGCCGATAACAACAGCGTCCTGTCTGATGTTGCGGATAGCCTTGCCGTATGCACCCGAGCGGATAGTGGCGGCGGTGCCGATAACGCCTATCCTGCCGTTTTTGGTGGCGGCGCAGGCTGCCTGTACCGCAGGTATCACTACTCCCGTAAATGGGATATCTCCTGCGAAATCCTTCTGCTTACCCACCACCGAGGAAACTGTTCCGCAGGCGGCAATTATCATTTTTACATCGTGGCTTTTTATGAAATTTACGTCCTGACGGGCGTATTCGAGAATGGTCTCCCTGCTTCTCGTTCCGTAGGGAACACGTGCGGTATCACCGAAATAGATGATATTTTCCGAGGGCATAAGCTTCATAAGCTCTGTGACGCAGGTAAGTCCGCCAAGACCCGAATCAAAAACGCCTATCGCCTTTTCACTGTTATCTGCCGAGAAATCTGCCATAATACTCTTATGACCGTCCTTTCCTGAGAGGTTAGGTACTGTCTGAGATCAGTTCCTTTCAAAAGCAAGCTTTATCAGCCTGTCAAGCAGCTCGCCGTAGGGTATGCCAAGCTTCTCCATAAGCTTCGGGTACATACTAATCGATGTAAAGCCCGGCAATGTGTTAAGCTCGTTTAAATAAACCTTTCCGTTGTCCGCAAGGAAGAAATCAACTCTTGAAAGACCAAAGCAGCCAAGAGCCCTGAAAGCCTTGACAGCTGTCTCACGTATCTCCTTTGAAGCGTCTGTGGGAATATCCGCAGGGATATTCAGTCCCGAGGTGCCAAGTATGTATTTTGCGTCATAATCGTAAAAATCGTTGCAGGAGAGAATTTCGCCCACGTCCGAAGCAAAGGGGTTATCCGTTCCCAGAACGGCACATTCCAGCTCTCTGCCCTTGATATATTCCTCGACAATGACCTTTTTGTCGTGGGTAAATGCAAGCTTTACCGCATTTTTCAGGTCTTCAAAGCAGGCTGCCTTGTTTACGCCCACCGATGAACCGCTGCAGGCGGGCTTCACGAAAAGGGGATAGTCAAGCTCGCCTGCGATACGCTCGCATACCGCTTCAAGGTTGCCGAGATCCGACTGTCTTACAACTCGGTATCTCGCCATATTAACGCCATTTTTCTCCAAAACGGTGTGGGTGTATTCCTTGTCCATACAAGCGGCGGAGGCAAAGCAGCCGCAGCCTACATAGGGGATACCCGACATATCAAGAAGTCCCTGCAAGGTGCCGTCCTCGCCGAATTTTCCGTGAAGAACGGGGAAAACCACGTCAACCTTTACAATGGTGATACGGTTATCGGTTATCTTTGCAATGCCTCTGTAAAGAGGGTCGGGGAGAATGGCTGCGGGAACGCAGTCGGGGTCGCTTTCCCATCTGTCCTCCTTGATGCAGGAGATGTCTCCCGGATAGAAAAACCATCTTCCCTTTCGTGTGATACCGATGGGTATGATCTCATACTTTTCGGGGTCAAGGTGGGATATAACGTTTGAAGCTGAGATAAGCGATATATCGTGCTCGTTTGACATTCCGCCGAAAATAACGGCGACTCTTGTTTTTGCCATACGGCTCATTCCTTTCGATTTGTGCTGTACTAAATTATATTCCGAATAATTTACGATTATGACTTTGCTTGACGGGAAAGCTCCCTTATCTGCTCGGAGGTAAAGGTGTATTTTTTGCCGCAGAAATGACAGCATACCTCGGAGGTCTCTTCCTCCTCCGCCATTTGGTCAAGCTCGGCGCTGCCTATGGAAATAAGGGCTCTTTCCACTCTTTCCCTTGAGCAGTCGCATTTGTAATGGGCGGTGAGATCGTCCATAACATTTGGCTTCAAGCCTTCAAGAACTTTCATAGCCATTTCCTCGGCGGTAACGCCCGATGAGAGCATTTGTGTGACCGAGGGGAGAGAGTTTACATTCTTTTCAAGTATATCAATGCAGCTTTCGTCCGCAAAGGGGAGAAGCTGTACCAGATATCCCCCTGCCGCCTTTACGGTAAGGTCGGGATTTACAAGAACTCCCAGACCGCAGACGGTGGGTATCTGTTCTGAGACTGCAAAATAGCTTGCGATATCCTCGGCTATCTCGCCCGAAACGATAGGCACCTGACCGCAGTAAGGCTCTTTAAGTCCAAGGTCCTTTACCACCGAAAGGGTGCCGTCTTTTCCCACAGCACCCGAAACGTCCAGCTTGCCGAATTTGTTGAGGGGAATCTCAACAACGGGGTTGCAGACGTAGGATTTAACGTTTCCGAAGCTGTCCGCAACGGCGATAAGTGCGCCTGTGGGACCGTTTCCGTTCATTCTTAGGGTGAGAGTGTTCTTTTCCCCCTTGAGACCTATTCCCATCAGGGAGGCGGCAATGGTGAGCCTGCCTAATGCGGCGGTGACTACCGCAGAGGTCTGATGTATTTTTTCAATTTCCGAAACTATGTCCGTTGCGTCAATGGCTGTTGCCACAACGGAGGCGTCCTCGGATATGGTTCTGACAATTTTTGCCATAATGGGTTGCTCCTTTATAAATTATGCGCAGGTTTCTTTGCGGCAAATACCAGCTTTTCGCTGTCCTTTCGGGGCGGCTCAAGGGAGTCAAAGTCATAGACCGCTTCAAGGGTCATTCCCGAATCGGCAAGAGCCTGTTCGATAATTTCCCGAGGAAAGGCAATTTCCGAAAGCTCGTCGGTATATCGGGTAAACAAGCCCTTTTCGTCCTTCTCAAAAATGTCCAGCGAAATGTCCACACGACAATCGGGGGAGTCATCATTGAAGCTGTTCTGCCACACGCAGTAAACGTCCTCAAGGTCGTAGACAAAGGTGTTGTTTCCCAAAACATTCCTGTGCTTGTAAGGGGTGTTCACGTCGAATATGAACAGTCCTCCCGGCTCGCAGAAAAGGGAGACACGCTCAAATGTCTTTCTGATATCCTCAAGGCTGCCAAGGTGGTTTAAGCTGTCGAGAGCGCAGAGGGTCACATCAATAGTGCCGAACATATCAAGCTTTGTCATATCCTGACAAAGATACTGAATGGGCAGACCGCTTTCAAATTTCTTGTCCATAGCGCAGGACAGCATTTCCTCCGAGGCATCTGTGCCGATAACGTCATAGCCCAGCCTTGCCATTTCCTCGGACAGGCTGCCCGTTCCGCAGGCAAGGTCTAAAAGAATGCCCTTTCTGCCCCCGTGAAGCTTTATGAGCCTGTCAAAATACTCCGCTCTCGCCTTGTAGGAGATATTTTCGGTGAGACGGTCGTAAAAATACGCAAATGCGCTGTAGCCGCTCAATTTCAGCCGTTCCCTTCAGCGCCTGTGTTCACGCCGAGTATCTCGTCGGTGGTGGTGTTTTTCAGGCGGTCGAATACGATACGGTAGCCCTCGCCGCTGTATTTGCTGTTAAGTGTGCGGTTTACGCGGCTGATGGTGGCGGTGCTTGCTCCCGTGCTTGCAACGATGTTGTTGTATATCTTCTTTTCCGAAAGCATTTTTGCAACAAGCATTCTCTGGGAGAGGGATTTCAACTCAAGAGATGTGCAGAGGTCGTCAAGGAATTTTGCACACTCCTCCCTTGTTTCAAGGCAGAGTATTGCGTCATAAAGAAAGCTCAGGCTCTTTTCGTCTGCTCTGTTTTCATCCATAATTTATACAGTCCTTTCGGTAAAATTTTTTTCGTATTTATACGAACTATGCCGTACTTCTATTTTAGCACTCTAAAATATAAAAGTAAAGGGGTATGGGCATATTTTAATACTTTTGTAACATTTTTCTGCTTTTAAAATTGCTTTTAGGATCCGTATGAAAATTTGCACAACCTGTCCCGAATTATCACTCCCGAAAATAGTCGAATTTCCGAAATGAAAAAACCGCCCCGAATTGTATTGACGGCGGAGCGATATTGGTTTATACTTATTATGTATAGCTGTCAGCTTCCGCAGATATCCGGGAGGGCGGGCGTACCATTTTTTGATAAAAGGAGCTTTTTTACATTGAATACAATAGTTTCCGCTTCCATTCTGAGTGCAGATGTCTGCCGTCTCGGAGAGGAGCTTGACAGGATAAAGCAAAGCGGCTGCGACCACGTTCATTTTGACGTTATGGACGGAGTTTTCGTTCCAAATATCAGCTTCGGAGTACCCGTTCTTGCAGGTGTGCGCAGGCATACGGATATGTTTGTGGACGTTCATCTTATGATAACAGACCCTCTGAAATACGTGGGCGTTTTTTCGGACAACGGAGCGGATATGATAAGCTTTCATCTTGAGAGCAATTCCAACCCTGCCGCCGTTATCCGTGAGATAAAGGCTCGGGGAAAAAAGGCAGGCATTGCCGTTAAGCCCGGAACGCCCGCAAGCGAGGTGCTGCCCTTTGTAAGTTCGGTGGATATGGTTCTTGTGATGACCGTAGAGCCCGGATTCGGAGGACAGGGCTTTATGTACGAGATGTCGGGCAAGATACGTGAGCTTAAAGCATACATCGACAGGGAATGTCCCGGTACTCACATTCAGGTTGACGGCGGCATCAACGCCGAAACTGCCGCTATTGTGAGAGAGGCAGGAGCGGATATCCTTGTGGCAGGCTCCTATCTCTTCAAGGCTGAGGATATGGCAGCTGCCGCCCGCTCAATGAGATAAACCCGAAAGTATTTCCACCGCATTTTTGGAAATGATCACCCTGTCGTGCTCGGACAGCTTTGCAAGAGCCGTTTCGTCCGCAGGTATCATTGTCCCCGTTTCGGAAATGCTTTCGTACAGCAGGATATCCTCGGGAATACGTACTATGAGCCTTAAATAGTCCTGTCCGCCCGTTACTGCGCTTTCGGGGCAGGAAATGCTCAGAGACTTTATCTTCCGGCATATCCTGATAAGCTCCTCGGCGGAAGCTGTGGTTATTATCATCGGGCTTACTGCTGTCTGCTGCGGCTTTCGTGTCATAATAAAAACGCACCCTCCCCATCTTACGGGAATTATCTCTACGGATACGGTGTATTTTCCCTTTTCGGGAAATGCCCTTTCCACCATTTCGGATATGAGCAGTGAGGCTGTGGGAGAGCCTTCGCGGAGCTTCTCCGCAGAAAGCCCCAGAAGGCATAGCTCCCTTTCGGAAATAACCGCTCTTGCTCTGTGGCTTCCCGTTCGTTCTATCCGCAATCAAACACCACCTTTATATCAAGGAATATATTTATATGAAAAAGAAAGAACCCCGTATGCTTACTACCTTTGTACGTGAGCAAAGGGAAGGCAAAAGTAACCGTCCCGAGGATTTCGGGGCAATGGTCAATATGCTGCTGGTGCTTCTGGTAACGGCGGCAATGTCCGTATATTACTACGGAATGAGAGCGGCATTGCTTTGCGTTCTGTGCGTAGGAGTATGCTGGGGGCTTGATGTTCTCTGCCTTATTATTCAAAGAAAAAGCCTGCATATTCACGATGTTTCCCCCATGATCACGGGGCTTGCCATCGCGCTTATGATGCCTGCCTCAGTGCCGTATACCATAGCCGCCGCTGCCTGCGCCTTTGCAATATGCATTGCCAAGCACCCCTTCGGCGGTCACGGCAAAGAGATAGTAAATTGCGCTGCGGCAGGATATATTTTTGCGGAGCTTTGCTTTCCTTCGGCAGTCTTGTCTTACCCTAAGCCTATGACTGAGCTGCCCCTTGCAAACATAATAACAGACGGGCTTTACCCCTCCTTTACCTCCGCGGCAATGCGTTCGACTTCCGCTTCATACACGAATATAGAACTGCTTATCGGCAATTTTACAGGTCCTATGGGCTGCACATTTACCGTGCTTACCGCTGTGTGCACATTGTATCTCATATCCCGAAAAGCCATTTCGGGAACGGTTTTCTTCACCGAGCTTGCCATAGTTATGGGCTGGAGCCTTGCGGCAGGGGGCGTTTTCAGAGTCAGGACCGCTCTGGTGGGCGGTATGCTCCTTTTCGGATTATCTGTGCTTTCCTGCGATAACAGCATCGTTCCCAAAACTGTTCCCGAAAGGATATTTTTCGGTGTTGTCTCTGCGGTCATTCTCATAGCCGCAGGTGAGATATCACGCCTTGAAAATCCTGTGGTCTATGCGGCGGTGCTTTCTGCGCCCTTCGGCAGGCTTACCGGGAAATTCGGAGAGCTTGCACGCCGCAGAAAGAGAGTTAAAAGCATTTTCGGAAAGTATGCCGATGATATCAGCGAAACTATTGCAATGACAGGGGGAGACGACGATGGAAACGGCTAAGAAAAAATGGTCATTTTCCGAGGGGCTTTTCAGCCATAATCCCGTTTTTGCGGCGGGAATGTCCCTTGCCCCTGCTGTGATAATAGCGAATACCCTGGACGGTGCGGCGACCTATGCCGCAGTATTTGCCTCGGTAACGCTTATGTCCCTGCTGATATCCTCCTTCCTCCCGAGAAAGCTCCCTTACGCCCTCCGTATTGTATTATATACCATAATTGCGGCGGCGGTGTATATCCCCTTCTGTATTTATTATGAAGGACAGCTTGAATATGACCTTACAAAGCTGGGCGTATTCCTCCCGATGATAGTTTCGGGCGAATTTATCACACGTGTATCGGAGCTAAGATTTTTCCGTATGGATAAGCCCACAATGATACTTGACGTTATTTCTCACATTATGGGCTTCTGCTGGGCGGTCATACTTCTTGGCTTTGTAAGAGAGCTCCTCTCTACGGGAGGAATTGACGGCACTCTTTACGGTGTAGGCTTTACTATCCCCATTCTGAACGCTCCCTGCGGCGGATTTATCCTTATCGGGCTTATGGGCGCATTTATCAGATCGTTCAGAAAGGAGGGGCATAATAATGAATGACCCCGGCTTCTTTCAAAGTCTGCTGACCTCCGTTCTGATGTCGGTCATAGCCGAGAATTTCGTTTTTGCCAGAGCCTTTGGCGTTACACCCATGATAGCCGCGGCTAAAAACAAGAGGACATTGCCCGGAGTGTGCGCAGGAGTTTCCTACTTTACTGCGGCGGCTTCCATAGCAATGTGGGGAGTTTCAAGGCTTCCCTTTGCGGCGGAACAGGACAGGCATTATCTTGTGGCGCTTTACGCTCTTATTGTGGGCGGCGTTTATCTTGTGACTCTTCTGTGCGCATTTTTGTTCGTAAGAAGCAAATTTCCCAAATTTAAAAAATATGTGCATATTTCGGCATTTAACAGCGCAGTTATGGGTACAATATTTCTGAGCGCCTCGGGCTGCGAAACCTTTGGCGAATATCTCCTTTTCGGACTGACTGCGGGTTTGGGCTTTACGGCGGCTTCATATATGCTGTCGGGAGTATACGCACAGCTTTATTCGGAAGATGTTCCCGGAGCGTTCAGAGGATATCCTGCGGTAATGATCTTTTCGGGAATAATGGCAATGGCAGTGTATGGCATTTTAGGTCACGCACCTGCTTATATATAGATCTTTAAGATATGAAAGGACAACAAAATGAAAAGAAAAAAGAAAATTTTCAAGCCCAAAAGGCATTATAAAATAAAGAGAAGAAACGAAAATGCGGTTAAGATAATCGCAGGTGCGGCGGCTGTGGCGGCGCTTATTTTCGTGGGCTACAGCGTGGCGGGACCTATCGGAAGATACATCGCCTCCCGTCCCGACAGAACAGAGTCGGAGCCCTGGACTCCCACGGAGACCGACAATGTTTCAGACAGCGTTTCCGTCCATACGGAAAGCATTACCGAAGCTGTAAGCGGCGTTCAGACGGAGAGCCTGCCTGCTGTAAGCGAGACTTCTCCTATAGCAGGTGAAACAACACAGGCACCTGCAGTTTTGGAAACTGAGCCTACCGAAACTGCTCCCGCTGCCGTTATCAGAGAGGGCGGAGCGGCATATTACCTTGACCCCGACAGTATGGCGGACGCAGACAGCCTTAACGCCGCTCTTGACGAGCTTGGAGCAAGCGGCTGCAGCGCCGTTATATTCCCCGTTAAGACCGAGGGAGGCGTATTCCACTATGCCACCGAGCTTGATTTTGTGGACACCGTTATTGACGGAAACGACCCCGTTGTTTCCGAGCTTTCCGCTTCGGATATCGTAAATGCTGCCGAAAGCAGAGGACTGCGCCCTGTTGCTCTTGTTTCCGTGCTTTACGACAACAACCGCTATGGCGATTACCGCGACGGCTCATACAGAAGCGAGGACGGGGACACCTGGCTTGACACATCTCCCGACAAGGGGGGCAAGCCCTGGCTTTCTCCCTTTGATGAAACGGCGCAGGAGTATCTTTGCGATATCGTTACGGAGCTTGGCAATGCAGGCTTTACCGAGGTCATATGCGATGATTACATCTTCCCCGAGTTCCGCTCGTCGGATATTGATATGCTGGGCGAGGAGGTTTCGCCATACAGCGATCGTTACCACGCTCTCACATCTCTTGCGGTGATGATGAACAATGCGGGAAACGAGGCAGGCACGGAGGTTATGCTCAGAATTACGGCAAATTCAGTTATCAGAGGATACAGCGAGCTTTTCTACCCCGACGAGCTTGATGGCTGTCGGATTATGATTGATTATTCGGAAAATAACATCAGCCGCACTATGGTGGCAGGAAACGAGGAAGTCATTCTCGATGATATGGATATGTACGAGAAGATAACCGCTGTTTACGGAGAGGTTTCCTCACGCTGCGGCGAGCTGCCCGTATATCCTATGCTTGACAGGGAGTCTATGTCTGCGGACGATTTTGACGAGGCTGTGAAGGCTCTTACCGCTATGGGATATGACAAGTATTACGTTTATTGATCGAAAGGCGTTACATAGATGGAAATAAATTACATTCAGGCGGTAAGGGATATTTTCGCCAAAAGAGAGACTCCGCCCCTGTGCTGTGTTCACAGCTACGGCTGTCAGCAGAATGTCAGCGACGGGGAGAAGCTTAAAGGACAGCTTTGTCTTATGGGCTGCGGCATTACCGACGATATGACCGCCGCAGACATTATTATCCTCAACACCTGCGCTGTCCGTGAAAACGCCGAGCTGAAAGTCTACGGCAATATCGGTGAACTCAAGCGTCTTAAGGAGCAGAAGCCCGATATGTTGATCGCTGTGGGCGGCTGTATGGGTCAGGAGCCGAAAACGGCGGAGAAGATAAAAAAGTCATATCGCCACGTGGACATTGTTTTCGGCACATTTGCCGCAAAGGAGCTGCCGAGGCTGATTTACGAGGCTCTTACAAAAAATGAATTTATCGTTGACACCGCCGAGAGAAACACCGAATGTTTTGAGGATATCCCTGCGGTGAGAAGCGAGAAATACAAGGCAGGAGTCTCCATAATGTACGGCTGCAACAATTTCTGCTCTTACTGTATCGTTCCATACGTAAGGGGCAGGGAGCGGAGCAGAAGTCCCGAAAAGATAATCGAGGAGATAAAAAGGCTGGTTTCGGACGGCTGCAAGGAAATTATGCTCTTAGGTCAGAATGTCAATTCCTACGGCAGAGGGCTTGAGGAAAAGATAGATTTTCCCGAGCTTTTAAGACGCATCGACAATATCGACGGGGATTTCAGAGTGAGATTTATGTCACCCCACCCCAAGGACGCCACAAGGGAATTTTTCGATGTAATTGCCGAAAGCAAAAAGATTTGCCGCAGCGTTCATCTGCCCCTGCAGTCGGGCAGCGACCGCATTTTAAAGGAAATGAACAGGCGTTATACGGCGGAGCAGTATATGGATATGGTGGGATATGCCCGAAAGGTAATGCCCGATTTGTCCATATCCACCGATATTATCGTGGGATTTCCCAATGAGACCTACAAGGATTTCAAGCAGACTCTTGATATCGTTAAAGCAGTGAAGTATGACAACATTTTCTCGTTTATCTACTCAAAGCGGACAGGCACAAAGGCTGCCGAGATCATCGACCATACCTCCGAGGAGGACAAGGGTAAATGGTTTCGTGAGCTTCTTGCAGTTCAGCGTGAGATATCCGAGGAGCATTACAAGCGCTTCTTAGGAGCGGAATTTGATGTGCTTTTTGACGGCACATACAAGGAAGAATTTATCAGCGGCAAGAGCGGCGAGTTTATCATCACCCTTGTGAAAGGATCTCCCGAGCTTATCGGCACGATGAGGAAGGTGAGGGTCACAAAGACCCATAACTGGGCGGTAGAGGGTGAACTGATATAGAAGCTTTTACAGACACGGAGTTTTATAGTGGAGAATGAAGTCGATATGGCGAAATATACGGACTCAGACAGCAGTGTACAATGCGAAATTGAAAATATATTATTCTGTAAAATTCAGTCAGAATTAAATTTGAAATTAGAGAAAAACCCGGTTATTTCGCTTACAGGAAATTGTGGTAAAAAAATTCAACCGGACTTTTACTCTGCCGGAGCAAAGGTGATCGGTGAAATACATTCTCATATGGGAAAGCTGAAACCTGCACAGCTTCATAAGGTAGAAGCAGATATATTAAAAATGTTACTGATAGAAAAAGTTTACGGCGAAAAATTTGCAAAGTACATAGTAGTATGCTCCGAAGAGGAAGAAAAGCAGCTTCAAGGCAGTTCTTTTCTTGCTGAAGCGATAAGTCAGTTTGAAATTAAAGTGCGATTTTTTGAATTAAGCGAAGAGTATAAAACAAAGCTTGAAAATGCTATGAAAAAGCAGAATTTAATTAAAAGCTGTGGAGAATAAATTGATAGTCGTATTATTACGCCATGGTGCTTGTGACAAAAATCATCAGCACTGTGGCGTATTTATTTGAAAAGCAAATGCTTTCTGATATGTTAATTTTTCGTGAACGCTGTAACGAACATAACCTTTCGGCGTTTAATCTATGAAAAGGAAAGGAGGCTTCCAAATGAGGCAGGAAGAACAGTACAAGGAGTACGCCGACAGGGTGTACAAATATCTTATGAGCCTCAGCGGAGGAAACGACAGCCTTTCCGAGGAGCTTACCCAGGAGACCTTTTTCCGAGCCATAACCCACGCCGAAAGCTTTGACGGGCGGGTGAAGATGACCACCTGGCTCTGTGCCATTGCGAAAAATCTCTACATATCCCATCTGCGCAGGGAAAAGCGGCGGGAGGACTGCGAACCCGAGGATATCCCCGTTGATACCGACATTTCGGGAAGAATGGAGCAGAGGGATATATACAAGGCTGTTCACCGTCTCCCCGAGCCGTACCGCGAGATAGTGCTTCTGAAAATACACACGGATATGAGCTTTTCGGAGATAGGGGAGATATTCGGAAAATCGGAGACCTGGGCGAGAGTGACCTTCTTTCGAGGGAAAGAACGGCTTAGAGAAATTCTGAAAGGAGAGGATATTTTATGAAAACGGACTGCGATATCATCAGAGACCTGCTTCCTCTTTATTCGGACAAGGTGTGTTCGGAAAGCAGCAGGCGGCTTGTGGAGGAGCATTGCGCAGAGTGTGAAGAATGCGCCGAACAGCTTACTGCGATGTCCGCAGAGCTTCCTCGGGAGGAGAAGGCAGGAGGGGCGAAAAATCCGCTGAAAAAAACAAGAAGGCATTATCTGAAGCTGGCATTTTTAACGGCGGCTGTGGCGGTGCCGATGGCTGTGGTCATATGCATTATCGGTGCCATATCCATAAATGAAACTAATCACAGCGGAAGTATAAGCTGGTCGGCAATTGCTGCAGAGCGTGAAATGACGGGTTTCGGAAATTTGATTAAAAAGGGAAATTACCGCAAGGCTCTTTCGGAGGTGGGCTTCAAGGGGCTTGATGGCGTTAACAGAAAAAATGAGGGAGAGCTGCTTGATGTATATACCAAGATATTCGGAGATTTCTTTTCCGAATATCCAATAGAATATATTGACTGCGAAGCAAAATATTACGGTGCTGATATGAAGGGCGAGCTTAATCTTTATCTTGATGAAAAATACACATCGGATATCCCTTTGAAGGTGTACATTGATTTTGTACGTGACGAGGCGGGGGACTGCTTTATCACTAAGGCTATTGTGAATTGTTATGGCACTTCCGATAAATATGAGGGCAGGGAAGATGAATGTAGGGAAATTTATGATAAATTTATGGTTCCCGATTATCCGGGAAATGCGGCACTTGGAATAACCGAAGCGACGCTCAAAGGAAACGGCTTCAGCGGCTCGGATCGTTCTCCGCAGATATTTACTTCCGAGTTCAACAGAACGAATAACGAGATCTACAGGATATATGACAAATACATAGCCGATGGCGACTGGGAGAACACCGAAACGGACGAATGTAAAGCTGAGCTTGCTCCCGTGGTCGAAGCACGTGATGAATATCTTGCATATTACAGCGCAGAGGTCAAGCGGCTTTTTACCGATGAATACAAGCTTATTTCCGTAGAGGGAGAGGACCCCTTTTACTGTGACGAGATCTATCTTGAAAATTCCATATATGCGCAGGGCAAAGGCTGCTTCAAACAAAGATTTACTCTGAATATGGAGACAAAGGAGGGGGAGAGCTTCTTTGTAAAATTCACCTCACAGGTGCAGTATATTGCATATATTCCCGAGGACATCGAGTTTTCCGACAACGCCCCCGAGGAGTTCAGAGAGGGATTTTCTAAGCTTTTCTGCTGATAATTTACAAAAAAATCATTATTTACCGATAAATATGAAAAGAATGTTAAAAAGCGTGTTTTCTGTGGCGGAAAGCACGCTTTTTTTCGCAAAAAACGGTTAAAATCTGCAAATTGATGCATTTGACAAAATGGACGTTTTGTGGTATAATTAACTATTAACTGTCAAAGGATAGTAATATTAAAAATTTTATAGAAAGGTTGTTTTGAAAATGAACGTAATCGAAGCGGCAAGAGCACTCGGAAAGGCTTTGCAGGAGGATCCCAGATATGCGGCATATGCGGCTGCCAAGCTGGCAAACGACAAGGACGAGGAGCTTCAGAAGAATATCACCGATTTCAACGTGAAGAAGATGGAGCTTAACACCGAAATGGCTAAGGAGGACAAGAACACCGACACCATTACTGCCCTGAACAACGATCTCAACAGGCTTTATGCCGCTGTTGTCACAAATCCCAAGATGATGGCATTCGAGGCTGCTAAGTCCGATATGGACGGTATTCTTGACAGCATAAACTATATCGTTACCTGCGCCGCAAACGGCGAGGACCCTATGACCTGCCCCGAGTCTAATCCCGTTTCCTGCACAGGCAGCTGCGCTTCCTGCGGAGGTTGTCATTAAGAAGCAAGAGTTTTAAGAGTCAAGAAGCAAGAATTTCGGACAGCAAGCTGTCCGACTTGCTTCTTGTTTCGAGTGGTGAGAAATTTTTGGAAAGGGAATGGTCGGAAGATGAACGTTGACCGCAGCACACTTTCTCCTATGATGCAGCAGTATTTTGACGTTAAGGACAGATATCCCGGGCATATCGTGTTCTTCCGTCTGGGAGATTTTTATGAAATGTTTTTCGACGATGCTGTAGTGGTCTCAAAGGCTCTGGAGCTTACGCTTACGGGCAGGGACTGCGGACAGGAGGAGCGCGCGCCTATGTGCGGCATTCCCTACCACAGCGCCGAGATCTACATAAAAAAGCTTATCGACTTAGGCTACAGGGTGGCTATCTGCGAGCAGATGGAGGATCCCAAGCTTGTGAAGGGGCTTGTTAAGCGGGACGTTATAAGGATTGTTACCCCGGGAACTCTCACCGAAAGCAATCTACTTGATGACTCTAAAAATAATTTCATCGCTTCTCTTTATGTTCACGAGGGAGCGGCTTCTGTATGCTTTGCGGACATCTCAACGGGAACGGCGGAGCTTTTTACACATAAAGACAAGTCTCCCACGGAGCTTTGCGAGTCGCTTATCAACGAGATATCCCGTTTTTCTCCTGCGGAGCTGCTTGTAAATGCCGAAGCTTCGGGACTTGCTCAGGTGATGGATTTTATCCGCACACGAATGGAGCTTTGCGAAACGGTTTTGGAGGAGGACAAATTCGACAGGGAGCTGCATTTAGGCACCCTTCTTGCTCAGTTTTCCGCCGAGAGCCTTTCGGATATGAATGTGGACGAAAGTGACAAATGCTCCGTTGCCGCCCTCTGCGGACTTTTCTACTACATCAGCGACACTCAGCGTGCGGCGGTGGGAAGATTTACGGAGCTTGTGACCTATTCGGACAAGCGTTTTATGGAGATTGACCTTACCGCAAGGCGAAACCTCGAGCTTACCGAAACTCTCCGAAACAAGGAAAAACGGGGAAGTCTCATATGGGTGCTTGACCGCACACGCACATCAATGGGCAAGAGACTTCTTAAATCCTACATCGAGCAGCCTCTTCTTAAGCCTGCCGCCATAATCGACAGGCTGGACGCTGTTGAGGAGCTTTACAATGACCCCGTTTTACAAGGGGAATTGGGAGACGCTCTTGAGGGCGTTTACGACCTTGAGCGTCTTATGACGAGAGTGGTATACAAAACCGCCAATCCCCGTGATATAAAGGCTCTTGCCCATACGGCAGAGCAGATGCCCCGTATCAAGGCTCTTCTCGGAAATGTAAGGACAAATCTTCTCAAGGGGCTTGAGGGAAAAATACACGAGCTGAAAGAGATAGCCGCGCTTGTGGATAATGCCATTGCCGATGACCCTCCCCCTGTGGTGAAGGACGGCGGAGTTATCAAGGACGGCTTCAATGCAGAGCTTGACAGGCTTAGAGGAATTATCAAGGGCGGCAAGGGCATTATTGACGAGATCGAAGCGAGAGAAAAGGAAAAAACGGGCATTAAAAACCTGAAGATCGGCTATAACAGGGTTTTCGGATATTACATTGAGGTCACAAAATCCTATTATGACCTTGTACCCGCCGAATATATCCGCAAGCAGACCCTTGCAAACTGCGAGAGATTTATCACAGACGAGCTGAAAAAAGCGGAGGAGGAAATTGCGGGAGCAAGCGAGAAAACTCTTGTGATGGAAGCGGAGATATTTGCGGAGGTAAGAGATTTTATCGGCTCAAGGCTCACAGAAGTGCAGGAGACTGCTCAGGCTGCGGCGGCGCTTGATGTTCTCTGCTCTTTTGCTGAGGTGTCAATGAGAAACCGCTATGTGAAGCCCGATATCGTAATTGACGGAACTCTCGATATAAAGGGGGGCAGGCACCCCGTTGTGGAACAGATGATAAGCGGCGAGATGTACGTTCCCAACGATGTTTACCTTGACACCGACAGCCGCAGAATGGCTATCATCACAGGTCCCAATATGTCGGGTAAATCCACATTTATGAGACAGACTGCCCTTATCGTGCTTATGGCGCAGATAGGCTGCTTTGTCCCTGCGGACAGCGCAAGGATATCCATAGTTGACCGCATTTTCACCCGTGTGGGAGCCTCCGACGACCTTACTGCGGGACAGTCAACCTTTATGGTGGAAATGAGTGAGGTTGCGGACATTTTAAAGCACGCCACCAAGCAGAGCCTTGTTATCCTTGACGAGGTGGGCAGAGGAACTTCAACCTTTGACGGAATAAGCATTGCAACGGCGGTGGCAGAATACATCGCCAACAAGAAAAAGATAGGCTGCAAGACCCTTTTTGCCACCCATTACCACGAGCTTATCGGGCTTGAGGGCAGGGTTGAGGGAGTGAATAATTACAGCGTTGCCGTTAAGAAATATGGCGAGAGCATAAAATTTTTACGTAAGATAGTTGAGGGCGGCGTTGACGACAGCTACGGAATTGAAGTGGCAAAGCTTGCGGGACTTCCCAAGGGAGTCATTTCAAGGGCTAAGGAGCTGCTTTCCGAAATGGAAGCTGAAAAGTACGCTCAGAGCGGCGCTCCCAGGAAGCAGGAGGAAGAACAGCAGATATCTTTCGGTTCAATGAAGGAAGAAATGGTGCTTTCAAGGCTCAGAAAAACCAATCCCGACGAGTATTCGCCCAGAGACGCAATGCTTTTGCTGCAGGAGCTTTGCGATATGCTGAATGGGTAAATTATAACGCAAACATAATTCGGAGGTGAAAAAATGCCAAGGGTACACGTGCTTGACAAGGAGCTTGCGGAGCTTATTGCTGCAGGCGAGGTGATAGAACGCCCCAGCTCTGTCATAAAGGAGCTGGTGGAAAACTCCATTGACAGCGGCGCCACCGCAATTACGGTGGAGATACAGCAGGGGGGCATCACCTACATAAGAATAACCGACAACGGCTGCGGTATCGCCCACGAGGACGTACCAGTGGCGTTTCTCCGCCACGCCACAAGCAAGCTGAACGTGAAAGACGATCTTTCAAAGATACTCACTCTCGGTTTCCGCGGAGAGGCGCTTGCGTCTATCTGCGCTGTGGCAAAATGCGAGGTCATAACCAAAACAAAGGACGAGGAATACGGCACCCACTACATCATCGAGGGCACCGAGGAAAAGCTTATAGAGCGTTCGGGCTGCCCCGACGGCACTACTATTATAATAAGGGATATTTTCTACAACGTTCCCGCCCGTCTCAAGTTCTTGAAGCAGGACAAATACGAGGGCAACGCCATTGCTTCCATTGTGAGCAAGATATCCGTTTCCCACCCCGAAATATCCTTCCGATTTATCCGAAATAACCGTCAGGAACTTTTCACACCCGGAGACAACAGGCTGTACTCCGCCGTATATTCCGTTTTCGGAAAGGAATTTGCGGCATCAATGCTGCCCGTTGACTACCGTCTTGGGGGCATATCCGTTTCGGGCTATACGGTAAAGCCGTTGTGGGGACGGAAAAACCGCTCAATGCAGCATTTTTTCATTAACGGCAGATATGTTAAATCCCTCACCTGTATGAGCGCATTGGAAGAAGCCTACAGAAACTGCATTATGGAGGGAAAATTCCCTGCCTGCGTTATTTTTATGGATATTCCGCCACAGACTGTGGACGTGAATGTTCACCCCGCAAAAACCGAGGTGAGATTTTCCGACGACAAGCTTATCTATGACGCACTTTATTTTGCGGTGAAAAATGCCGTTTTGCAGGACTCCAAGCCTGTTGAGCTTAATCTTGAACGAAAGCCCAAAACAGAGGCGGATTATGCCGCACCGATGTTCAAAGACCCGCCGAAGCCCGTTCAGACCCAGCTTCCCGAGACATCTAAATCGCAATTCACCGAAAAGGTGATACCCGTTTCCTGCACCGATAAGGATCAGTCACAGCGGCTTGAGAATATCAAAGCTGTGAAAAACGGCGAGAGCTATGAGCATAAAATTCGGGTGGAGGAGATCCCACGTGATTTTGAAAATGTGTCGGGAAAATCTGCGGCAGAGCAGATGGAAATGGCAGTCGCCGCTGCGGAGGCTGCCTGGGCAGGGGCAAAGAATACGGAGATACATACATCTTCCGAGAGACCCGAAGATACGCCTGTAAAGGAAATACCGCACGATCCGAAGGCTGTCGCAAAGCCCGAACCCCGGGATATTTCCCAGCATCTTCAAAGCGGCTACGGCAATACCGCCGATGAAGAAGCTATCGAAAATCTGAAAGCTGAGCCTGTGAAGCAGGAGTTCAAGTATATTGACAACAATGCTTTCAAGGAGCATAGCGAGACAGAAAAAACAGAGAAAAAGGAAGAGCCGCCAAAGGAAATATTCTTCCGAATTATCGGTGAAGCCTTCAAAAATTACGCCATTGCCGAGGTGGAGGACGGTATTCTTATAGTTGACAAGCACGCTGCTCACGAAAGGATACGGTTTGAAAATCTCAGAAGCGGCAGGGAGCATTTAACGGCGCAGCTCCTCCTTGTTCCAGAGGAGCTTGTCCTGGATTACGGGGAGTATGACGCACTTGTGAAAAATCTCCGTGTATGCGCCGATCTTGGCTTTGATATCGAGGCGGACAAGGCTCCGAGGGTCATTATAAAGGGCATACCAACAGTGCTTGACAAAAGGGACGCGGGAGAGACGGTATGCGAGCTGGCGCAGAATTTTGCGGCTCACAGGCACGACCCTCTGCCCGAGATACTTGATGATATGTACCACACCATTGCTTGCCACGGGGCAATAAGAGCAAACGACAACACCGATCCCGAGGAACTTAAATACCTTGTATCACAGATACTTTCCGACGAAAGGATAAGGTATTGTCCTCACGGCAGACCCGTAATGTTCAAGCTGACAAAGCGAGAGCTTGAAAAGCAGTTCCGGAGGATAGTTTAATGGAGAAAAGCACCGAAAAGATACCCGTTATTGTGGTCTGCGGACCGACTGCCTCGGGCAAGACCGCAGTTGGCGTGGAGCTTGCACTGCGGCTTGGGGGAGAGGTGGTGTCCGCCGACTCTATGCAGATATACAAGGGGCTTGCCATATCCACCGCAAAGCCCTCTCCCGAGGAAATGAGGGGAGTTCCTCATCACCTTATGGACTTCCTTGAGCCCGACGAGCCTTTTTCTGTAGCCGATTATGTTAAAATGGCGAGGGAGTGCATTTCGGATATCCGAAGTCGGGGAAAGCTGCCCATAATTGTTGGCGGGACGGGACTTTACATCAATTCCCTTATCGACAATATCTCCTTTGACCATATTGTTTCCGATGACAGCCTCAGAAAGGAGCTGGAGGAAGAAGCGGTAAAAATGGGCAAAGAGCATATGCACGAAAAGCTCCGCAGCCTTGACCCGCAGGCGGCTGAGAGCATACACCCGAACAATGTCATAAGGGTCATAAGAGCCATAGAAATGTGTCTGCTGTCTGGGAGAACGGGCAGCGAAAACAGGGAGGAGAGCCGAAAAAAACAGTCTCCCTATGAGCCTTGTATGATAGGTCTTACCTGCTTTGACAGGCAGGTGCTTTACGACAGGATAAACAGGCGTGTTGACAAGATGTTTGAGGACGGGCTTGAAGCAGAGGTAAGAGCCGTTTATGAGAAATATAAACTCCGCACCGCATTCAACGCCATAGGCTTCAAGGAGATGATTCCCTACTTCGAGGGCGAATGTTCCTTAGAGGAAGCTGCCGACAAAATAAAGCAGGAATCAAGGCATTATGCCAAGAGACAGCTTACCTGGTTTCGTCGAGATGTACGAATTACGTGGGTTGATACGGCAAATAGTGAACAATTTGACGGAATTATATCAAATTGCTTGAATATAGTAGCCAAATCAAAAATTATGTGATATAATTAAAAAGAATATGGAGCAGTATGCTCTGTATCGGGTCATTCATTCTTGAATAAACCTAATATCAGATAGATAAATTAACGAAAGGATGATATTAAATGAACAAAGCGCTTAATCTTCAGGACGTGTTCCTTAATCAGGCGAGAAAGGAACGTATTCCCATTACCTGTATCCTTACCAACGGCTTCCAGTTTAAGGGAGTTGTAAAGGGATTTGACAGCTATGCGGTCATAATTGATGCTGACGGCAAGCAGGAGCTGGTTTATAAGCACGCTATTTCCACAATAGTTCCCGCAAGACCCATTTCCATTCTTGACGCAGAGCAGGACAAGGATACCGCCGAAAAGTGAGTATCCCCTGAAAGGAATGAACGGCGATGGAAAACGGCATTATGAAAGTCATGTTCGTTCTGCTGGCGGGGCTTATCCTGTGTTCGGTGTTCAACAGCGTTTACACAAGCGTTACCGAGGAGTACAAGACCCAGACTGCGGTCATCTATTCCTCGGCGGACAAGGTCTCGTTCAGAGGTGTTTATATCCGTGACGAGTCCGTTATCAGGCAAAGCTACACAGGGGTGCTGAGTTACCCCATTTCAGACGGCAGCAAGGTCGCCAACGGCTCTGTGGTGGCATACGTATACGGCAGCGAGAACGACATTGAGATAAACAGGAAGATAAAGGAGCTTTCCGATGAGATCGACCTCCTGAAAGCCGCTCAAAATCCCGGAACGGTGCTTACCGCCGACCCTTCTTTTATTTCAAGTCTTATCAGTCAGCGTTATCAGGCGGTGGCAACAAGGCTTGCAAAGAAGGATATCTCCGACATCAAGAGCCAGCGTGACGATCTGCTCACACTTATGAGCATCTATCAGATATCCGTAAAGCAGGAGGACGGCTATGACGACCGTATCGCCGAGCTTAACGGTCAGATAGACGAGCTTGTAAAAATGCGTAAAAACAGCACGTCGGAGATAGTTTCTCCCGACGCAGGCTATTTTGTAAGCAGCACCGATGGATACGAAAGCGTTCTTACAATGGACAAAAGCGGAGAGCTTTCCGCAAAGACCATCAAGGACGTTATTGCCGGCGAAGGCTCCGCAGGTGCGAACAGGAACAAGAACGAGATCGGCAAGCTGGTACGAGGTTATAACTGGAAGATCGCAGGCATTATCGACAATTCCGAGAGTGTTTACAATCCGGGAGACACGGTAAAGCTTAGCTTTGCCTCCACTCCCGATACTGTCACCGCTACCATCGAGTCTCTTGAGCCTACCGAAGACCCAAAGGAATGGACGCTTATCCTGCGGTGTGAGGAGATGACCTTTGACCTTGTTCAGAAAAGAGTTGAGAGAGTCGAGATGACTCTTAACGACTTTGAGGGTATCAGGGTACCGAGAGAGGCTCTCCGCTTCAACAAAAACAATGAAAAGGGCTGCTATGTTCTCTGGGGACAGAGAGTGCTTTTCAAAAAGGTTGATCCTATCTTCGAGAGCGAGGATTATCTGCTTTCAAGGCTCACCTCCAACGAGGAATATGTCTGCGTTTATGACGACATTATTATCGAGGGCGTCGATACAGCGGCATATATGGCTAATTCCGACGAAATAGTCACGAATGAAGAGCCTGAGGAGGAAATTCCTCATTATACCGACGCTGTTATCTCCGAAACTGAGCCTGCCGAAGCAATTTCGGAAGAATCCTCCGCGGAAGAAACCTCCGCCGAAGAAACGGACAGTTCCGAACAGAGCGTCTCAGATGAAGCTGTTACAGAGCAGTCATTATCCGAAAATTTGGAGGGGGAAGTTCACTTTGAATAACGGATTTGAGGATATTTCCGAAAATATTAAGCGGATACGCTTTAATATGGAGGAAGCAAAGGTCAAAGCGGGACGGGAGAACGATGACATTAAAATAATGGCGGTCACCAAGACCGTTCCCGCAGAAAGAGTTAATTTCGCAGTTTCACAGGGTTTTGAGCTTTTAGGTGAAAACCGTGTGCAAGAATTTTTAAGCAAAAAAGAACAATATGTAAAAAATGCTGAAATTAACTTCATCGGCCACTTGCAAAGCAACAAAATTAAGTATATCATAGATAGTGTAACAATGATCCAGTCAGTGGACAGCACAGAGCTTGCAAAGGAGATATCCGCAAGGGCTGTAAAACAGGGCAGGGTTATGGACATACTGTGCGAGGTGAATATCGGCGGAGAAGCTTCAAAAAGCGGCTTTTCCCCCGAGGCGCTTCACGACGGGATATCTCGGATATCCGAGCTTCCCGGGGTCAGGATATGCGGTCTTATGACCATTCCTCCCCCCTCAGACAGCTGCTTTTATTTTGAAAAAATGCAGCGGCTTTTTGAAGATTTGAAAGCGGCTCCTCCGAAAAATTCGGAAATTACCCTGCTTTCGATGGGAATGTCCGCCGATTATACCGATGCCGTGAAATTCGGTACGGGTATGGTAAGGCTGGGCAGCGCGCTCTTCGGAGCAAGAAATTACAGTGTTTAATGCAAATATTTTATAGATATCGAGAAAGGAAGAAATAAAAAATGGGACTTTTCGACAACATCAAAACGGCGCTGGGGTTTGACAGTGAGCCGGAGGATTACGATAACGACGGGGGATATGATGATTTTCCCCAGAATAATCCTGTTCCTCAGAACGAGGGCTACAATATCCCTAGAAATCAGGCTATGCCCTCTCCCGACAACAACAGAGTGAATATCCAGGTCACAGCACAGCTTCAGGTCATTCTTGTTAAGCCCGAGAAATTCTCCGATACAAAGGAGATCGCAAATCACCTTAACAACAAAAAGACCGTTGTTCTGAACCTCGAAGCCACCACTCCCGATGTTACAAGAAGAATTATCGACTTCTTAGGCGGAGTTGCATACGCCAACGGCGGAAGCATAAAGCCTGTTGCCAACAACACCTTTATCATCACCCCCTACAACGTTGGGTTTCAGGGAGATGAGCTTTCGGCAGAACTCGAAAGCAACGGAGTATTACTCTGATCTCACGGGCGAATTTGATGTAAGCTATGGGGCGTGACAAAAATTCCTTCATTGCCGCAAAAAGGCTTGACGGGGAGGACAGGCTGCTTATTTCCCATATAGGGGATATGCTGTCTATCTGCGAAAAAAGCTGTACTCCCAGATTTTCGGGCTTTTTAAGCGAGGGAGAATCGGCTCTGGCAGAAGAATTTCTTTCCTATATGGGCATAGAGGGATATGAGCTTTTCGGCGGATATGAGGGAGCAATGCGGTGCATACTCTGCCTATATCCCGAATATATGCAGCCGGAGCACGAGGATTTTCCTTTTCGCATAATTCGTTTTGACGGCAGGGGAGCAGGCTCGCTTACCCATCGGGATTATCTCGGCAGTCTTATGTCCCTGGGGATAAAACGAAGTCAGACGGGGGATATCCTCTGCGGCGAGGACGGCGCATTTGCGGTGCTCAGCCCTGCGGCGGCGGATATGGCTGTGTTTGGCATACAAAAAATCGGCAGAGTGGGTGTAAAGACACGCTTTGCAGATGGCGAAGCATTGTCAAGAGAGGATAAATTCAGCGAAATTACCGCTACTGTGGCTTCACTGCGCCTTGACTGCATTATTTCCGCAGCTTTGAAGGTCAGCCGTGAAAAGGCGGCGGCGCTTATCCGTTCGGGTTCGGTTTCGGTAAATCACGGGATTACGGAAAGCGTATCTGAAAATGTATCGGAGGGAAGCGTTCTGTCCGTCAGAGGGTCGGGCAGGTTTATCCTTTCGGAAATAGGCGGCTCCACCAAAAAAGACAGGATACATATCACTATAAAAAAATACTTGTAAATTTCCGAACCTGTCCGCAGTGGGTTCGGGGATAGGATATTGCCTGCGGTGAAAAGAGGAATGTGTTTGAAAATCATAGATTTTCAAACCTCCGAGTTTTGTCTTCCGGTCTATGATGGAAATTTCCTTGCGGAAAACACAAAACTCTCAAGAAAGGATGGTTATTTAAATGATAACAGCAATGGAGATCAACACCAAGCGTTTTGAACAGGCAAAGCCCGGCTATAAGCCCGAGGAAGTTGACGAGTTTTTAAATCAGCTTGCCGACCAGATAAGCGGGATGACCAAAGAAAAAGAGGACACAGAAAAGAAGATAGAAGTGCTGGTTGAGAGTATTCGCCGCTACAAAGCAGACGAGGAAGCCCTCAAGGACGCTATGATCGGCGCTCAGAAGCAGGCAAGAGCCGTTATGGAGGAAGCAAAGTCCAAAGCCGACGCTATAATCTCCGAGGCTCAGCAGAAAGCCGAGCAGATCATTTCCGCCGCAAATGTGAAGGCTGACGAGATCATCGGCTCCACTGCCGTAAGAGCGCAGAGAGAGCAGGAAACTCTCGAGAAAATGCAGGCTGCTGTCAGCGATTTCAAGTCCAACCTGCTCAGTATGTACAAGTCTCACCTTGAGCTTATCACCTCTCTTCCCGAGTCCGACGCTGAAGAAAAAGAGGAGACCTCTGAGGAGGATAGCGTTACCGCTTCTGCTCCCGCCCCTGAGGATATGGAGGCTACAAGAGTTATCAACACCGCTTCAATGCAGTAAATTTTTATTCCATCTAACTAAGGAGAGTAAGTTAAAATGGCACAGGATTACAATACCACACTGAATCTTCCCAAAACAGATTTTTCTATGAGAGGAAATCTCCCTCAGAAAGAGCCTGATATGATATCCGAATGGGAAAGCGGAAGAATGTATTACAAGATGATCGAGAAGAACAAGTCACTTCCCAAATACGTTCTTCACGACGGACCTCCCTACGCCAATGGCGATATCCATATGGGTACTGCACTTAATAAAGTGCTGAAGGATATTATCGTCAAGCAGAAGAATATGAGCGGATACTGCTCTCCTTATATTCCCGGCTGGGACACTCACGGACTTCCCATCGAACTTAAAGTTCTCAAGCAGATGGGCGTTGAGAACGGCGCTGTTCCCCCCGTTGAGCTGAGAAAGAAGTGTAATGAATACGCTCATTCTCAGGTGGCAAACCAGATGTCCCAGTTCAAGAGACTGGGAGTATGGGGCGATTTTGACGACCCCTATCTTACCTTAAAGCCCGAGTTTGAGGCAAGACAGGTGGAGATATTCGGCGAGATGTTCAGAAAGAATTACATCTACAAGGGACTCAAGCCCGTTTATTGGTGTCCCGATTGTCAGACCGCACTTGCCGAAGCTGAGATCGAGTACGCAAACGACCCCTGCCACTCTATTTACGTAAAATTCAAGGTAACAGACGATAAGGGCAAGTTCACCGCAATGGGACTTGACCTTGACAAGACCTATTTCGTTATCTGGACAACAACCACCTGGACTCTCCCCGGAAACCTTGCTATCTGCGTAGGACCCGAGTATGAATACACCGTTGTAAAGGCAGACGGCGAGAATTATATTATGGCTGCCGAGCTTGCACCCCTTGCAATGAAGGCAAAGGGCGTGGAGAATTACACCACCGAGGGCTGCTTCAAGGGAAGCGAGCTTGAATATATGAAGACCGAGCACCCCTTTATGGGCAGAGAGTCGCTTGTTATCGTAGGCGACCACGTTACTCTCGAAAGCGGTACAGGCTGCGTTCATACCGCACCCGGCTTCGGTGTTGACGACTTCGAGGTGTGCAAGAAGTACCCCGAGATCGGCATAACCGTACCCGTTGACTCCAAGGGTATTCTCACCGAAGAAGCAGGCAAATACAAGGGTCTCAAGACCGATGAGGCAAACAAGGTCATTGCAAAGGACCTTGAAGAGTCCGGCGCACTTTTTGCACTTGAAAAGATCGTCCATCAGTATCCTCACTGCTGGAGATGTAAAAATCCCGTGCTTTTCAGAGCAACCGAGCAGTGGTTCTGCTCCGTCAAGGACTTCAAGGATGACGCTATCAAGGCTATCGAGGACGTTCAGTGGATTCCCGAGTGGGGCGAGGACAGAATCAAGGGTATGGTCAGCGACCGCAGCGACTGGTGCATTTCCCGTCAGAGAACCTGGGGCGTACCCATTCCCGTTGTTTACTGCAAGGACTGCGGAAAGCCCGTTGTCACCGATGAGACCATCAAGGCAATTTCCGATATGTTCCGTGCCGAAGGCTCCGACTCCTGGTTCATCAAGGAGCCTAAGGACTTTATCCCCGCATCTGTCAAGTGCGAGTGCGGCTGCGGCGAATTTGTGAAAGAGACCAACATTTTCGATGTATGGTTTGACAGCGGCGTTACCCATACCGCCGTTATGAAGGAAAGAGGCTTTGACGTTCCCGTTGACCTCTATCTCGAGGGCGCAGACCAGTACAGAGGCTGGTTCCAGTCCTCCCTCCTTACCTCTGCCGCAACAGGTCACAAGGCTCCCTATAAGGCAGTCTGCACCCACGGCTGGGTAGTTGACGGCGAGGGCAGAGCAATGCATAAATCTCTCGGAAACGGCGTTGACCCCAAGGATATCACCGACCAGAACGGCGCAGATATCCTGAGACTCTGGGTAGCCTCCTCCGATTATCATTCGGACATCAGAATTTCCAAGGAAATTTTAAAGCAGCTTGCGGAGACCTACAAGAAGATCAGAAACACCGCAAGATATATCCTCGGCAACATCTGCAACGGCAGCGGCTTCGACCCCGACAAGGATATGGTAAGCCCCGACAAGATGCTTGACATCGACAAGTGGGCGCTTGTCCGCCTTGACGCGCTTATCGACAAGGTTAAGGCAGCCTATGACGCATTTGACTTCCACGTTGTTGTCCACAGCATACACAATTTCTGCGTAACCGATATGTCAAACTTCTATCTTGACATCATCAAGGACAGACTTTACTGCACACCCGAAACATCTCCCGAAAGAAGAAGCGCGCAGAGCGCAATGTATATGATACTGAGCGCTGTTTCGAGAATGATCGCTCCCGTGCTTTCATTCACTGCCGAGGAAATTTGGAAATATATCCCCCACAGCATCAATGATGATAAGGAGAGCATTTTCCTGAGTCAGATGCCCGAAAAGACAGGCGTTTCCGTTGACGAGGCATTCACCGCAAAGTGGGATATGATCTACAGCGTCCGTTCCTCCGTGACCAAGGCTCTTGAGCTTAAGAGAGCGGAGAAGTTCATCGGAGCTTCCCTCGAAGCAAAGGTAACTCTCCACGCCGACAGCGACGAGCTTTACGCAAAGCTTTCCGCAGTTTCGGGCGACCTTGCCGAGGTATTCATCGTTTCCGCCGCAGAGGTGGTAAACAACGGTGACGGCGAGTTTAAGTGTGAAGACCCTGCCTTTGACGGCAAGCTTTCATTCAGCGTGGAAAAGGCTTCGGGCAGCAAGTGCGAGCGCTGCTGGAGCTACAGCGAGACCGTAGGCGCCAACGCCGAACACCCCACTCTCTGCAAGCGCTGCGCCGAGCAGATAGTTTTCAGAGCATAATGATAATACTTTTCTGGATACTCTCCGCCGCATTTGTTGTTATCGACAGGCTCACAAAGGTGGCGGCTGAGTCAAGTATAGGCGAGAGCGACCTTATCCGTGTGATAACTGCAGGGGATATGGATATCTTAGCCTTTTCCCTCCACAAAAACACAGGAGCGGCGTTCAGCAGCTTTACGGGCAAGACCGTGGCTCTTGCCGTAGTCACCGCCATTGCTCTCGTCCTCATAACCATTTATTTCCACCGTCAAAAGCATAAGCACCCCCTTATGACCGTTTCTTACGCAATGATAGTGGGCGGCGGCATAGGAAATCTTTATGACCGTGTTTTCCAAGGGTATGTTACGGATTTTATCCGCCTCTTCCCCTTTAATTTCATCTTCAACTTTGCAGATGTCTGCGTGGTCATAGGAGCCATACTGCTTATAGCCTACTACCTTTTCATTGACGAGAAATATCTGAAAAAAATCGCTTCCCCCGAACCTGACGAGGTGGAAAATGACAAGTGACAACGTTATAATGCTCACTGCCGACGAGACCCACAGCGGAATGAGGATAGATAAGCTTCTGTCAGCCTGCGGCGAAGAAATAAGCCGCAGCCTTGCAGCAAAGCTTATCGAAAATGGCAGCGTCACCGTAAACGGAAAGACCGTCAGCAAAAGCTGCACTGTAAATGCGGGTGATGAAATAACCGCCGTTATTCCCGAGCCACAGCCCCTTGATGTCCTCCCCGAAAATATTCCCCTCGATATAATCTATGAGGATGACTATCTTCTTGTGGTCAATAAGCCCAAGGGAATGGTAGTCCACCCTGCGGCGGGAAATTATACGGGAACTCTTGTGAACGCCCTTATGTATCATTGCGGCGACAGACTTTCCTCCATAAACGGCGTTATCCGTCCGGGAATAGTCCACCGTATCGACAAGAACACCAGCGGACTTCTTATCGTCGCCAAAACAGATGCGGCTCATACAGGACTTGCGGCGCAGATAAAGGAGCACAGCTTCACAAGGGAATACCGTGCGGTCATATGCGGCAGACTTTCGGAAAAAGAGGGAACTGTAAACGCCCCCATTGGCAGACACCCCACCGACCGCAAGAAAATGACCGTTACCGAGAAAAATTCCAAGCACGCAGTAACGCATTACACCGTCCTCACCGAGTATGATAAATACTCTTTCATAAAGCTCAGGCTTGAAACGGGGCGCACCCATCAGATACGCGTCCATATGGCGTATATCGGACACCCGGTGTTGGGAGATGACGTTTACGGCAAGCCCTTCAAGGGCCTAGACGGTCAATGTCTCCACGCAGGGAAGATAGGCTTTGTCCACCCCATAACCTATGAGTATATGGAGTTTGAAAGCGAACTTCCCCAGTATTTCTGCGATGTCCTCCGAAAAATAGGGGACGGCGAAACGAGGCAATATGTTTAAGGATAAATCGAAAATAATTTTTTTCAGCGATATGGACGGCACACTTCTGAACGCCGACAAGACACTTTCGGAGGAAAATCTGAAAGCGATACTCAGACTTCGTGAAGCAGGCGGAAAGTTCGTGGTCGCCACGGGAAGAGTTTTGCAGGCAACAAGGCATTACTTTGAGCCTGTGGGAGTGGATTTTCCCGTGATACTCTGCAACGGCGGAATGATATACGACTGCTGCGAAAATAAAGTGATGTGGTCAAGCTATCTCCCCGAGGATAAAGCACGGATAATGATATCGGAGCTTCTCGGAAAATTCCCCGAAGCCTGCGCGGAAATATGTACTCCCAACGGCATTTACGACGTTCAGATGAACGATTACGAGCGCCGACATTGGAAAATAGGCGGCTTTACCGCAGAAATAATGGATTCTCTTGAAAGCGTTCCCTCGGGAAACTGGTGTAAGGTTCTCTTTGCAATGCCCGAGGACAGTATAAAGCCCTTTGCGGAATATGCACAGACCCTACCGTATTCATCAGAAGTGGAATACATTACCTCCAGCACTATCTTCCACGAAATGCTGCCGAAGAACTGTTCAAAGGGTTTTGCAATGAAAAAACTTCTTGAGCTTTACGGAGACAAGGACAGCGTAACAGTCGCAATGGGAGATTTCAACAACGATCTTGAAATGCTCAGAAATGCGGATTTCCCTGCCTGCCCCTCAAACGCCATAGACGAGGTAAAATCGGCGTGTAAGATGGTCTGCAAATCGGACTGCTCTCACGGAGCGGTTGCCGAGTTGATAGAATATATATTAATTTCCTGAATTTCGGGAATATTTGAAAGGATGATTGTAACTTATGGATCAGACGCTTAAAAAACAGCTTCAGATCACAGCCTGCAAGGTGAGAATGGGTATCATCGAAGGCGTTTTCAACGCAAAATCGGGACATCCCGGCGGCTCCCTCTCAATTGCCGATACTCTCACATATCTTTATTTCCACAAAATGCACGTTGACCCCAAGTCACCCAAAATGGCAGACAGGGACAGGCTGGTGCTTTCCAAGGGACACACCGCTCCTGCTCTTTATTCTGTACTTGCTCAGAGAGGATTTTTCGAGGTTGACGAGCTTAAAACTCTCAGAAAGATAGGTTCCCGTCTCCAGGGTCATCCCGATATGAAGTATATTCCCGGAGTTGATATGTCCACAGGTTCTCTGGGACAGGGCATTTCCGCAGCCTGCGGAATGGCGCTCTCGGGCAAGATATCCTGCGACAACTACAAGGTATATGCAATTCTTGGCGACGGTGAGATAGAAGAAGGTCAGGTTTGGGAGGCAGCAATGTTTGCCGCTCACAATAAGCTTGACAATCTCGTAGCAATCGTAGATAACAATGGTCTCCAGATCGACGGCAAGATCACCGAGGTATGTTCTCCTATGCCCATCACCGATAAATTCGAGGCATTCGGCTGGCACGTTATCACAATGAACGCCCACGATTTTGACGATATCGAAAGAGCCTTTGACGAGGCAGAGAAGATAAACGGACAGCCTGTAGTCATCGTTCAGAAGAGCGTAAAGGGCAAGGGCGTTTCCTTTATGGAAGATCAGGTAGGTTGGCACGGCTCCGCACCCAACGCAGAGCAGTACGAGCAGGCTATGAGCGAGCTTAAATCACAGCTTGAGAAACTGGAGGGCTAAGACAATGGCAGATGTAATCAAAAAGGCTACAAGAGAGAGCTACGGCGAGGCTTTGGCAGAACTGAGCAGCGAATATCCCGACCTTATCGTCCTTGACGCAGACCTTGCGGCAGCAACAAAGACAGGCATATTCAAGAAAGCCTGCCCCGAGAGATTTTTCGACTGCGGAATTGCCGAGGCAAATATGATGGGCGTAGCCGCAGGTATCGCCTCCACAGGCAAGAAGGTATTCGCAAGCTCCTTTGCAATGTTTGCAGCAGGCAGAGCATTTGAAATAGTAAGAAACTCCATCGGCTATCCTCATCTTAACGTGAAGATCGGCGCAACTCACGCAGGCATATCCGTAGGCGAGGACGGCGCAACTCACCAGTGCAACGAGGATATCGCTCTTATGAGAACTATCCCCGGAATGACCATCATCAACCCTGCTGATGATGTTGAGGCAAAGGCAGCCGTAAAGGCAGCTCTTGACTTTGAGGGACCCGTATATATGCGTTTTGGACGTCTTGCAGTTCCCGTATTCAACGATAAGGAAACCTACAAGTTCGAGCTTGGCAAGGGCGTACAGCTCAGAGATGGCAGCGATGTTACCATCATTGCAACAGGACTTATGGTAAACGAGGCTATGAAAGCTGCCGAAACTCTCGCAGCAGAGGGCATTAACGCAAGAGTTATCAATATCCATACCATCAAGCCCCTTGACAAGGATATCATCTGCAAGGCAGCTTGTGAAACAGGCGTTATCGTTACCGCCGAGGAGCACAGCGTAATAGGCGGACTTGGCTCAGCCGTTGCGGAAACTGTAACAGAGTGCTGCCCCGTTCCCGTTGTCAAGGTAGGCGTAAATGATGTGTTCGGACACTCGGGACCCGCCGCAGACCTTCTCAAGGAATTTGGTCTTTGCGCCGAGAATATCGTTGCAAAGGTCAAGGAAGCAGTTAAGCTCAAGAAGTAATTCCCACAGAAATAATGCGCTCCCTTGCAGTCATATGCAGGGGAGCTTTTCTGTAATTATATAATAGAACATTTGTATTAAAATGTCAAGTGCTTTCGGAACAAAGATTTGAAAATGCAGTAAATTTGTATATCTGTACAAAAATATATGTTCCTATTTGGCAAAATACTTGTGCATAACAAAAAAGCCGCCGCATAAAAATGCGGCAGCAAAAAATCAAACTGTAACAGCTTCACTTTGGGCTGGCTCTTTCTCAGCAGTCTCAAAGGAAGTCTCTATCCCGTTGACAAGCACGCTGGGGTCATCAAGGTCGATTATCAGGCACTTTTTCCCCTGAATAACGGAAGTCCTCACCTTGTCGGTAGCCTCCTTGCTGATGTTCACGGTTATCTCGGGAACGGAAAGAACGGTCTTGTTCTCCACAAGATTTGAAGCCTTGAGAGCGCCGTCGCCCACAGTATCCCTGTAAACAGCGTCAAGCGCCTGAAGCTTGTCGTCGCTGACGCCTGCGTCGGAAAGAATGGTCCTCATACGGCTGCAGTCAATAACAGGCGGCTCGGTCTCGTTCTTATTCTGGTCAATGACCTCTTTAATGCTGTCGTTTACCTTAGTGATGACCGTATAATCAAGCTCGTCCCTGCAAACGTCGGTAAGAACGGCTCTGAAACGCTCCTTCTCGCCCTGGGGAGTAAAATCGAACTTGCAGTCAAGAACGTCCTCAATAATGGAAAGATTAGGCTTTTTGGGCGACCTTGTGTAATACATAACGCTGTTCACATCGGGTGAGCGGTCGCTGAAAACGGGATATAAAAATCCGTCCTGAGGAGCCTTGGCAATTATCATCTCGGTGTTGGATTTTTTAGCAATGGTCTGAGTCTCGTCATCGTAGAAAAGACCGTCATCACCCGTATTAACGGGGCATAAAGCGGTTATCACAAAATTATACTCGGAATCGCCCTCGCCGATTATCTCGTCATTCTTGTCCTTCACAAGAATACTGTATGTACAGTGACCCGAAATAATGGTGTAGGCGGAAGCATAATCGGTGTTCTCGACTATCCTGTCAATAAAAGCCTTGTTAGCCTCCTCGTCCTCAAGCTTGCCCTTCACAGCGGCATAAAGCACGTTCTGAGCGCCGCCCTCCTCATATGACTCGTTGGGGAAGCGGTACTCGTTCAGATTTTTACCCAGACTTCCGCTGAGCGCCTTTTTAAGTGTCTCCATAACCACAGCGCTCTCGTCCTCGGGCATAATGGCAAAGCTCTTTGACTCGGTGTATTTAATATGCTTTTCGGCGTCGCAGTATGCGTAAAGGATACGGTTCAAAGTAAAAAATCCGCAGCCCTCGGAAAAGCTTTTTTTGATCTCTGCAAGCTCCTTTTTGTTCATCTGAAATTATCCTTTCTGTTTCTCTTATAAAAAATGCGGCAGTAATACATATTGTACCACAGCCGCAGATTTTTTTCAATTAGCAATTTTTACGAATATCAGTAGATGATTTTCTCCACGTGCATCTTGTCGCCGCCCTCTTTTTTGGCTTTGATAAGCGCTCTGTCGGCGGTGATGAAGAAATCCTTGATATTGACCCTTTCGTCGCAAACAGTCCAGGCAGCACCTATGCTGAACGAAATATCAACGCTGATGCTCTCGCCGTTTACCGTAAGCATAGCCGTTCTGCAGGAGGCTCTCAGCTTGTCTATCATATCGTGCAGCTCGCTTTCGCTGATGTCCTCGGCAAAAATGACAAACTCGTCACCCACATAGCGAAAGATAACGGAATTTTCGGGGAACACGCTTTTGATAAGCTCCGCCGAGAGTCTTACAGCGTCGTCTGCCGACGCCTTTCCGTATTTCTCGTTAAATGCGGTAAACTTGTCAATATCCGCAACTATCATAAAACAGCGGCTTCTGCACTGCGGGAGCCTGTTCTTGATAATTCCGAGAGCAGTAGCGCTGTCGGTAAGCCCTGCCACGCTGTTGCTGCTTCTGTCCTCGGCAAGACGTGCAATAAGCCCCGAGCTTTCGTCAATGACTTCTATCCGTCCCACCACGCGGATTATCTCTCCGTACTCGTCGGCAATGCTTGAGAAAATAATGCGGCATATGGTGTAATAAGACCTGTCCTTGTCAAGTGAGCGGACGTCAACAAAGCCCTTGCCTTTTTTTCGGCAGGTCTTGAAAAGCACATTACAGTAGTATATAACGTCCTCATCATAAATGGGACAGCTTCTGCGCAGGTAGGAGGTATATGACTTTATGACCATATCGTCCCGACCCTTGCCCGGGGAGAAGGTCATAACATCGTTCTCGCAGTCATAATCGAGAAGGAATGCACTGCTTGTCTCCTCGAGTATCTTATATCTTTCAGAGTTAATGCTGAGCTTGTGCTCGGTGTCCTTCTGAACTGAAATATCATTTATTGAAGCAAGAAAAACGGGATTTTCGCTTTTGATGAAATCTACCGTTCTCGCTCTGATGCAGAACCAGCCCACGCTGCCGTCAAAGCGGTAGCCTCTGACCTCACAGTAAAAATCATTACCGCTTTTAACACATTCCTCGGCGTGTTCAAATATTCTCTGTTCGTCCTCTTCATAAAGAGTGATGGTAACGTTGTCATAATAAGGCAGATATTGTTCTTTGGTATAGCCTATGACCTGAAAATATCTTTCATTAAGGTATAGGGCTTTTACTTTTGCGCCGCAGACCTCGAAAATACATACTCCGTCGTACATACTGTTGAACAGCCTGAAAAACAGGTCAGTGCAGTTATCGGCAGGGATTATCAAATTCGGGTCGCTTATATTGGCAATGCGTTCATCCATACTACAAGCTCCTGTCCTCTGATTATTCGGCGTGATGTTATACCGTTTAAAAGTATTATAACATATAATTTTACAAATTGCAACATTTTTTAAAGCTTTTGGGGATTTTATTCAATTTAGAGACATTGTTTATCTCAATTGAAAATTTATGAGAGATATAACATCATTTTTTCATACCGAAAGTCCTTTCGGTCATTGTTATCATAAGTACAAGGAACACTGCTACATAAAAGGGCAGAAGCCTTATGCTGATATGGTTTGCCAAAAGCCCGAACACAGGGGGCATAAAGGTTGAGCCAACATATGCGCTTGCCATCTGTATCCCGATTATCGCCTGAGAATTTTCCGCTCCGAAATTTGATGGCGTGGCGTGGATAATGCTGGGATATACGGGAGCACAGCCCAGTCCTATGACCACAAATCCTGCAAGGGCAGGCATTTGTGCATTTACGGGCAGAAGCACCAGCAGAACTCCCGACAGGGCAACAGCCACTCCGATACGTATCATATTTCTGTCTCCCAGCCTGTCCGAAACAAAGCCCGAGATAAACCGTCCTGCGGTAATGCCGATAAAGAAAAGGGAGGCGTATGCGGCGGCGGTCTTTTCGGACAAGCCCTTTGTTTCCGAAAGATAGCTGCTTGCCCAGAGCATTACCGTTGCTTCAGCGGCACAGTAGGCGAAAAATCCTAAGAGCAGGCTTGGAACACCCTTGATTTTAAGCGCCTTTTGCAGTCCCACCACATTTCCGCCGCTTTCGCTGTCCCCCTGTCCTTTGTGAACGTTCCAGACGGGCAGGGTGATAAGCATAGTGAGGGCAATGCCCAGCTGGATAAATGAAACAATGCGGTAGCCGCCGCTCCAGGAGGAATGAGCAATGGCATAGCTCATTATATAGGGGCTGATGATAGTTCCCACACCCCAGAAGCAGTGGAGCCAGCTCATATGCCTTGAGCTGTAGTGGAGGGCAACATAGTTATTGAGAGCCGAATCAATAGCCCCCGCCCCCAGACCGTAGGGTATTCCCCATAAGCAAAGCTGCCAAAAATCGGTAACGGTCGAAAATCCGAACATTGCAGCTGCGGTAACAAAAATGCTCACTGTAGTGACTATCCTTGTTCCGAACCGCTTTGTGAGCCGCTCGGACATAAGGCTCGAACATATTGTTCCGCCCGAGATTATCATAGAAACAATGCCCATATATGAGATAGGCACGTCAAAGGACAGCCTGAGGGCAGGCCAGGCGGAGCCAAGCAGGGAATCGGGCAGTCCAAGGCTTATAAACGCAAGATAAATAAGTGCAAGCAGAAAAGTACACATAAACTTACAGCTTCCTTTTTTGTATAGTCGTCCTATTTTATCATTTTGCAATGAAAAGTTCAATGGAGATTTGATTAACTTTTTTGTGGGGTTCTTAAATATTGCCCTGCGCTCGATATCTGGACAGGCGCCGATAACGCCGTTTGCCATAACGCTTGCGGTGTAATACTAATTCTTGATCAACCCATAGACAAATCCTCGGCTGGAATAAGCCCATTCATCATCCGGTTGCCTTATAAGGCAACGCTCCCTTGCCGGGCGGCAAGTCTGCCTGCGGTCGTTTTCCTTGACCCGACGTATTCTATCCACCGTCTTTATCCATAGAACAATTGGTTATTAGTATAAGCTCAGTAAAAAGATTTCTGAGTATGGGCTTTTACAAAAACTGACGTTTATTATGTAAACTTGTTTTAATATTATAAAAATTCTAAAGTTTTAAAAAAATCTGCCGATATATTATATGGAGCAATATGACTATTCTTGTTCAGAAGGATATCTTTTGGACATATAAATATATGGTTGAGCTTTTTCGGGTAATATCCCGTCAGGAGGTGTGAGCTTGTCCGAAAATTTTCACAAAACCACTTTAATGAGCCTTAAATCACGAATAATGCTGTACACAGTTCTTCCCGTTCTGGTGATAATCATAATCACAGGCGGATTTATGACGATCTCCGTCCGCAGGGTCATAGACAGTGTTTCAAGGTCGGAAGCGGCGGGCAGCACAGAGCTTGCCTGCAGCCGTGTGGGCTATATGATATCGTCCTATGGTGAAGCTGTTGAAATGAAAGCAGGTATTGAGGATATAGAACGCTTTCTGCAGACCGCCGAGGACAGAGATACCATTGAATATAACGCATATTTCAGCTTAACAATGGGGGAGCTTGATTCTGCGGTCTCAGACGCTCCCGAGAGTCTTGAGCGCACCTGGCTGGTATCAAGTAAAAATCAGGGCGTGGCATTTTCAAATTCCTCGGACGGCTGGACGGCAAAGCCCGATTTTGAATTTTCTATGTTTCCTTTCAGTGATGATCTGAACTATTCCGAGTCTTATTATATTACAGATCTTTATGTGTCGCCGATATCGGGGAAAACGGTCATTTCAGCCGTTGCGCCTGTCAGGGATCACCGCACGGGAGAGATCATAGGCTATTTCGGCGCAGATATCAAGCTTGGCGGCTTGTGGGTTAAGATATCCGAGCTGCCCGAATCAAAAAACAATGAGATATACATCATTACTTCCGACAATACCGTTATCTATCATTCCGATGTGAATATGATCTACCGCAAATTTTCAAAGCTGGGTATCGTGCCTTCGGGCAGCGGAAGCTACTTTGACGGCGAAAGAGAGCTTGTAGGTTCGGCTGAAAATCCCGGAAACTGTGGCTGGACTATCTATGCTTTGCGGGATTTTTCTTCCGCTCAGAAGCTTATCGACCGTCAGACCCGGATAACGGTTATCACATTCCTTGCGGTGGCGGCAATGCTCGTTGTCACCATTTCCATCGTGTCAAACAAGGTGGTAAAACCTCTTCAGAACTATACAAAGAAGATAAACTCCATTCAGCTTATGGGAGATAATGTGGGAGACGATGACTTCCTTCATCCCGAGGGCTGCCGTGAGCTGGAGCATTTTGCCGTGGGATTTAATTCCCTTCTCCAGCGCAATCACGAAATGATGTCTCAGCTAAGAGAGATGAACATCAAGTCCGAAAAGGAAAGAAAGCTTTATCAGACGGCTCTGCAAAGTTCTTCGGACGTGGTTTTCGAGTACGATATCGAAACGGACTGCCTTATCACCTACGGCTCGGTATTTGACCCCGACCTGCCCAAAACCATTGCAAATTCCCACGAAGCGTTTATGAAGCGCGTACTTGCCTGCAACGGCTTCAGGGCTAAGGATACAGACAGCACAACCAGATTTTTCTCGGGTGAGACAGCCTGCGGTGCGGTGGTTGCCCGAATTGACGCAAAGGACAATGTGAACTGGATAGAATTCAGCGGAACGGCAGTCTACGCGGACTCCAAGCCTGTTAAAATAGTCGGCAAGATAAGCAATATCGACGATGTAGTCAGTCTCAGAGAGGACGCAAGCCGCGACCGCTTTACAGGACTTTACAACAAGACTACAACCGAAGCCCTTATTTCCGAAAGACTTGAAAAGGGCGGCTCCCACGCTATGATAATAATTGATGTCGACAATTTCAAAAACGTGAACGATATCTTAGGTCACGCCTGGGGCGACTCGGTAATAAAGGATATTGCCACAAAGATAGAAGCGCTCCTTAACTGCGGCGATATTGCCGGAAGGATAGGCGGCGACGAGTTTATGGCATTTCTCTCGGGAGACGATGTATCGGAGCGCATTAACGGGCTTTGCGCCGCTCTCTGCGACAGTATCAGGTACACATATTCAGATGAAAGTCTGGGCAGGCAGGTAAGCGTTTCCTCAAGTATCGGAGTGGCTTTTGCCCCCCAATACGGCAGGGATTTCAAGGAGCTTTACACCTCTGCGGATATTGCAATGTATTTCTCCAAAAACGGCGGCAAGGACAGATTTACCGTTTACAGCGGGCAGGAAAGACGGGAATACAAGGGAAATCGGGCAGAATAAAACACAATTGTGAAACTATCGTGAAAATATCTGAAAAAGTATTGCACTGAGGGGTATAAATGTGGTACAATATTAAAGTGTAAATTCAGTCGGCTAAGCGGCAGTCAGTATGACTTCCGCCAAAATCCTGCACAGGAAAGGATCTTGTATATATGAAAGGCGATCTTCACGTACATACAACTCTGTCGGACGGCTCCCTCGGAATGGAGGAGGTCATCGCTCAGGCTAAGCGCATCGGACTTGATTTTATATCCATTACAGACCACGATACTATGTCATCTGTCTCAAGGGCAAAGATCCTGGGAGAGAGATACGGCGTTCAGACAATTCCCGGAGTGGAGCTTACCGCCTGGGATAAGACCAGAAACAGAAAGGTACATATCCTCTGCTACGCACCCCAGAAGCCTGACAGGCTTGAGGGTATCTGCCGCAGGTGCAGCGAGATAAGGCAGTCCTGCGCCAAGGAAACGGTGGAGAACGTGCTGAAGCTCTATCCCATTACAGCGGAGGACATCACCAAGCATTTAAGCGGCTCCAAGAGCATTTACAAGCAGCATATACTTCACGCCCTTATCGAATACGGCTATTCCACCCATTTCTACGGCAAGCTGAATGACGAGCTTTTCAACGAGCAGACGGGTTCCTGCATTGTGGAAAGGGAATATCCCGATGTGAACTATGTTCTCGAGCTTATCCATTCGGCAAGGGGAGTGGCGGTGCTTGCCCACCCTATGGTATATGATTCCGTTGACCTTATAGATGACCTTGCTTCACACGGCAAGATTGACGGCATTGAGGTATATCACTATTCCGCCGACGAGGAGCAGCAGGCAATGCTTCTTGCCAAGGCAAACGAGTACGACCTTATCGTAACGGGCGGCTCGGATTTCCACGGGCTTTACAATATGCGTCCCACTCATCTGGGAATGTACACCACCGACAAGGATAACATTGACCGCATACTGCGGCTTTGCAGTAAAAAATAACTGAAAGGAAGAATTAAAATGACTATCGAATACACTCCCAGAGGAGTATGCTCCAGAAAGATAACCGCAGAAGTCGAGGACGGCGTTGTTAAGAGCGTCATATTCACAGGCGGCTGCAACGGTAACACTCAGGGAATTTCCCGCCTTGTAAAAGGAATGAAGGTTGAGGACGTTATCTCAAGGCTTGAGAACGTTGACTGCGGCGGCAGAGGAACCTCCTGTCCCGATCAGCTCGCAAAGGCTCTCAAGCAGGCGTTATGAGAATGATATCGGAATTTGTAAAAGGCACGCTTCCCCGAGTGTGCCTTTTTGCTTTAGGGATAATAAGCACCGCATTTTTTCTGCTGTTTCTTGTATCGGGGATAACAGCAAAATTTCATACGGGAAACGCTGCAGGAATGGCTGTAAGCGCCGCTCTTGCCTTTGTGTGCCTGTTTCCCGACATTGCCGCAAAGCTTTTTGTGAAGGCGGCGGAGACGAGAGCGGGCAGGATACTTCTTGTGCTTTTCTTCCTGCTTGCGGCGGTATCGGTCATACTTGCCGTTACTATTTCCGTTTTTATGGCAAGGGCAATTGATAATGCTCCCCAAACACCTGCAAACGTGATAGTTCTCGGGTGCAGGGTAAAGGAGAACGGCGCATCGCTTATGCTTGAAAAGCGTATCGAAGCGGCATATGAATATCTTTCCGAAAATCCCGATGTGATATGCATAGCCTCGGGAGGAAAAGGGAGTGACGAGCCAATGAGCGAAGCCGAATGTATCAGAGACGGTCTTGTGAGCAGAGGAATATCCCCCCACAGGATAATTATGGAGGACAAGTCCACAAACACCTATGAAAATATCCGTAATTCTCTGGAAATTATCGACAGCATTGGTGAGGAGCGCAGAGCGGTGATAATAACTAGCGAATTTCATCAGCTGAGAGCTTCTATGATATCAAAAAAGCAGGGACTTGAAAGCTACAGCAAAAGCTCTCACACCTTTTTACCTCTACTGCCATCTTATTGGGTGAGAGAATGGTTTGCGGTGGCTTATGAGTGGGTGAAAGCAGGCTGAGCCTGCAGCCACTCGTTCTATAATTATTTGTGGGCAAGAAGCAGGCGGCTCGGTAACGGTAGAAATAATATGCACCGCAAATGGAATATATCGGTCAGTATATTTGTATCGTTATCGAGCCGACAGTCTGATGTCCGAATAAATT
>JAQYLI010000033.1 GCA_028720105.1 Oscillospiraceae bacterium
CGAGGGAAGTCCAAGCTTTGAGGAAATGGAAAATGCGTTTGATTTTCCGGGTGAACCGATTATCAGCCGATATGTGGGCTGTAAGGTCTTTACATCAAATTCGCAGGAGGCGTTTTCAACATTCTCACGCTCAATTGCAAAAAGCTTTAACTCCTGATAATGAGTGGTCACAAATATCCTGCTGCCCTTTGCCATAAGCGCCTCGATTATGGAAACCGCAAGCGCCGCACCCTCAACAGGGTCTGTACCCGAACCAAGCTCATCTATGAGAATGAGAGAGCTTTCGTCCGCAGTTTTCAGTATCTTCACCACATTGCTCATATGAGATGAAAATGTGGAAAGGCTCTGCTCAATGCTCTGCATATCTCCGATATCCACAAGAATGTGGCGGAATACGGAAATTTTAGTGCCGTCCGAAGCAGGAACCATCATACCGCACATTGCCATAGCGGTGAGAAGTCCCGCAGTTTTCAGCAGAACTGTCTTACCGCCAGTATTGGGACCCGTAACGATAAGTGTGCTGTAATCTTTTCCAATGGAAATATCCACAGGAACCACCTTATCCGCTTCGATAAGGGGGTGACGGGCTTTCCTAAGCTCAAGCACGCCGTCATCGGATATCTCGGGAACCGTTCCCCTCATTTTTGCGCCAAGATTTGCCTTTGCAAAGTAAAGGTTAAGCTCAGCACAGGTGAGGTAATCCCGCTTCATAGTCTCCGCACAGGAAGCGCAGTCTGAGGAAAGCTCGGCAATGATTCGCTCTATCTCCTCCTGCTCTCTGCCCTGTAAAACTCTTATATCGTTGTTTGCCTCCACAACAGCCTCAGGCTCGATGAAAAGTGTGGAACCGGTAGCCGATGAAGCGTGCACGATACCCCGAACATTTCCCTTGTACTCTGCCTTTACGGGGAGAACATATCTGCCGTCACGAACAGTGACGATATTATCCATAAGTGATTTCTGGATTTCGGCAGAGCGCACCATTTTGTCAAGGCTCTCCCTGATACGCACCCCCGCCTGAGCGATCTTCCGCCTGATATTTGCAAGCTCTGCGCTGGCAGTATCGGCGATCTCGTCCTCGGTGAGAATGGCATTCTGTATCTTGTCCTCAAGCCATTTGTTAGGCGAAAGCGCCGCAAACAAGGGGTCAAGAACAGTTTCTGCATCGCCACAGGAGGCGTGATAATCGGTAAGTCCTCTTATCTGCTTGAGCATTGAGCAGATGTCAAGAAGCTCACGAAGGGACAGGCTTGCCCCCGACTGCGCTCTTTGCAGAGAACCTCTCACGTCCTTAAAATTGTAAAAGGGAGGTGTTCCGAATTTCACCGAAAGGTCAAATGCGTCCTCAGTCTTTTTAAGGCTCTCTTTCACCTTGTCGGTATCCGTCTCGGGCTCGAGAGCGGCTATCATTCGGCGTGTTTCATCATTTCCCGCCTGCTCCGAGAGCATATCGAGAATTTTATGTAATTCTAAGGTTTCAAAATGTTTATTCATAAGTCATTATCCTCATTAGTCGTGTGTTCATCTTCATTATTTTCGGGCATAGCTATGCTGTTATAAAAATCCAGCGTCTTAAAATGCCTGTCGAAATGCACCTGTGCATAAAGCTCGCTTATGTAGCCCAGCTTCTCAAGGGCTTCTCCCGACACCCGAAAGTTAAATATCCTGCTCATATCCGAAAGGCATACAAAGCGTATCGCCTCGAACATTCCCGCAGTAACGTCAACATTGTATTTATCGTGATATACCACTCTTGTCTCCATATGGTCATAGCAGAGAAATATCCCCCGTTTTATCAGAAAGCACAGGGTGCAGTCCGAGCGGTAGCACTCGTCACAGCCCAGGAGATTTGGCATCATTCCAAGGTCTGCCGCTATTCTCATCTCAAAGACAAATTTAACAAAGGCGCAGTCGGCGCTTTTTTCCGAAAGAAGGTACAGACTGTTCATAAACAGCCTGTACACGTCCTTTGCGGACTGTCCCGAAGTAACAGTATAGCGTATTATTTCCGCCATATAGGAGGCAAGGCTCAGCCTTTGCATATCCAGCCGAAGCCCGTAAAAGGTCTTCACAGGCTCGCAGCTGTTAAGGTAATATCTTCCCGACCGTTCATTGAAGCAGTATTTTGCGCAGGCGAAAAGCTGAGTGGAGGAATTGCTCTTGGAGTTAAGCTTTTTTGCCCCCTTGACGGAAATATCCACAAGCCCCATTTCGGGGGAAAGTATGGTTATAAAGCGGTCATTGTCCCCTGCGTCCCTGACGGATATCACCGCTCCCTCCGTCGTTATGAGCATTGTCACTCACTTCCCTCAATATGGGTAAAATTCTACCCCCTATTCCCTTGTAGCTGAGATAATCAGCCACACGTCCGCTGTTTTCAAAGGTGTTCCATTTTGTATCGGAAAACTGTTCAGTCATAGCATAAGCCTCCGTTTAAGGTGTTATGTTATAATTATTTCCCGACCGTATTTTTATATTACTTGGTATTATTTGATAATCCGAAATTGCGGATAAGACCCTCTCTGTTGCGCCAGTCCTCCTTGACCTTTACCCAGAGCTGCAAATTAACCCTTATGCGGAAAAACTCCTCCAGCTCCTCACGTGCCATTGCGCCAATTTTCTTGAGCATAGCACCGCCTTTGCCGATGACCATTCCCTTGTGGGAGTCTCTCTCGCAGAATATGGTAGCGGAAATATTAAGGATATCCTCGCCGCTTCGGGTAACACTCTCGTCAAGCTGCTCAATGGTAACGGCAATGCCGTGAGGTATCTCATCGTGCATAAGTATCATTACCTTTTCCCTTATTATCTCGGACATAATCACCTTTTCGGGCTGGTCTGTCACCGAGTCCTCGGGGAAGTAGTGAGGAGCGGGCACAGCAAGCTTTCTGACATCATCCATTAAGATATCAAGCCCGTCATTCTCGGAAACGCTGACGGGAATTACGGAATGGAAGTCCATAAGCTCCGAAAACTCGGCAATACGTTCAGCCGCCGCTCCCTTGTCGTCAAGCAGGTCTATCTTGTTGATAAGCAGGATAACGGGTGTCCTGCCGCCTTTGAAGCCTTCTATTGCGTTTCGGTCAATGTCATTTATCTTCTTTGTCACATCTGCCACATAGATAATTGCGTCAATGCCCGTAACAGACTCCTGCACCGCCCTGTTCATATGCTCGCCAAGCTTGTTTTTGGCTATCTGAATGCCGGGGGTGTCAATGAAAACGTACTGTATCTCCCCTTCGGTAAGAACGCCCGTTATCTTTGTGCGGGTGGTCTGAGGCTTTTCTGTCACCATAGCAATTTTCTCGCCGATAAGCTTATTCAGCAGGGAGGATTTTCCCGCATTAGCACGCCCTGCAATTGTTACAAATACCGATTTAGTCTCCATAAAAATATATCTCCGTTAAATTCTTTACTTTTTCTTCTTTATCCCGAATACAAACAAAAATGCCACAGCAGCCCACACCGCCGCTCCGAAAACTGCCAAGGGACGGCAGGCAAAATATTCCCATATCTCGGCAAATACCGCCCTGTCCCAAAATATCATAATTCCACACACTGCGGCGCATACAGACATCACAAGCACAGCACCTGCGGCACAGTCCTTTGCATCCTTTGCGGCGGGGCTTTTTTCCTTACTGTACATATCCACAGCATTCTCCACCGCCGTATTTATTAGCTCTGCGGAAATAACGCCGCCTATGCACAGAAATATCACGCATTTCTCGGCGGCTGTCAGGTCATAAAACCCCATAAATGCAAGAACCGTCAAAGCAGCGCACAGGTGAAAGCGGATATTCCGCTCTCGTTTTATCCCGTGAACGATACCCGAAAAAGCGTATGTAAACGCCTTAAAAAATGCTTTAAGCTCAGACTTCATCGGGTGTGAAGCTCTCGTCACGTGAAATGCCAAGTTCCCCGAGGATTGCCTCCTCTTTTTCACGCATATTTGCAGCATCAAGAGCGGAGGTCTCGTGGTCGTAGCCTAAAAGGTGGAGCATAGAATGAACGGTAAGAAAGCCTACCTCCCTCTCAAGAGAATGACCGTAGGTCTTTGCCTGCTTTACGGCGGTCTCCATAGAGATCACCACATCTCCGAGAAGCAGCGCACCCGTTTCCTGATTTATGTCGTAAACTCCGTCCTCGCCTAAAGGGAAGCTCAGCACATCGGTAGACTTGTCCTTATCACGAAACTGCTTGTTTAGCTGGCGTATCTCGGCGTTATCCACAAAGGAAACGCTTACCTCCGCGTCATTTCCGAAATGCTCGTATGCAAGCACAGCCGCACAGCATTTTCTTACAAGAAGTCTCAGTCCCACAGGGATCTTTACGCTTTTCTGATTATTTTTGATGTATACCTTGAGCTTTGGCATTTTTATCTCGTCCTTTCCATATCTTTCCAAATTCCAAATATTGACTTTTTTCTTCCAATTTTTCTCAAAATTACTTCTTTCTATCCTCATATGCCTTTTCATAAGCCTTGATAATGTCCTGTACAAGCTTGTGACGTACCACGTCCTTTTCCGAGAAACGGGTGATAGCGATATCGTCGATATTTTTCAGCACGTTCATAGCGTCTACAAGTCCCGATTTTCTTGCGTCGGGGAGATCTATCTGAGTTACGTCGCCTGTTATGACCATTTTGCTGTTAAATCCAAGTCTTGTAAGGAACATTTTTATCTGCTCCCTGGTGGTGTTCTGAGCCTCATCGAGAATTATGAATGCGTCGTCGAGAGTACGTCCTCTCATATATGCAAGAGGGGCTACCTCAATGCTGCCCTTTTCCATATATTTGGCAAAGGTTTCCGCTCCCATCATATCAAACAGAGCGTCATACAGGGGGCGAAGATAGGGGTCTACCTTATTTTGCAGGTCACCGGGCAGAAATCCCAGCTTCTCTCCCGCCTCCACCGCAGGACGGGTTAGGATTATCCTTGTGACCTCGTGATTTTTAAAAGCCTTCACAGCCATTGCCACCGCAAGATAGGTCTTACCCGTACCTGCAGGTCCAATTCCCATAACAATGGTATTTTTGCCGATAGCGTCAACATACTTTTTCTGTCCGAGAGTCTTTGCCTTCACGACCTTTCCCGACGATGTGACGCATATGCCGCCATCTGTGAGCTTTACGGCTTCGTTCAGCGAATTTTCCTCAACCATAGAGAAAATATATCTCAAACTTTGGTCATTTATGACCTCGCCCTTGTCCGCCATTTCCGCAAGAGCCTCCACCGCCGCACGGGCTTTGTTTACATTTTCCTCCTCGCCGCTGATACGGATATCGTTTCCGCGGCTGAGTATCACCACGCCGTACTGCCGCTGGATAATATTTACATTTTCATCAAATTTGCCGAACAAAGAAATAATGCTGTTCATTGATGTCACGTTTACCTTTGCTTCCGCCACAAGCTTCACCCCGAATACATATTAGAAAAAATTTAATCAACTTATATTATAACACATTCTATAAAAAAAATAAAGACTATCTGAAAAAATTATGCAATTCTTTTTTGATAATAATGTATTATCGGGGTAAAGTCAGTCGGGATAATCAAAATATCCTGTCTCAACAACATTGGAATACTTTCCCTTTTTGCCGTTCACAAAGGCACATATTCTGTATTTGTAGTAAACATACTCTTCAATTTTATTGTCGGTGCAGCTGTTACTTGTTGTCTCGGCAATGACCTCCCACTTGTCCGACCTTTCGTCAAACCGCTCTATCACATATTTTTCCGCACCGCTAAGCTTCTCCCATACGAGGGAGCTTGTTATATATCTTTTGTCTGCACAAAGAAAAGGCTTTTTGTCTGCATCGTCCGAAATGAAATCCGCACGCAGATTGAATTGCTCCGTTTCCCCGTTGCCGCATTTGTAATAGTAGTAAATCTCGTTTGATGTGAAGTTTACAAGAGCATCGGCTTTCGGGTCATATTCTGCTCCGTTAATGTAAGTTATTCTGTCGGGGTCAAGACCGCATTTTTCAAGCTCGGACAGATCATATATCCCGTTTTTAACCTTTATATTTCTGTATTGACTGCTTATATACACATCAAACTTGCCGTAGCCGCTAAGATCAATTGATGTAAGATCATTTCCGAACAATCTGAAATCATGTTTTTCTTTTGAATTCCGGGCAGGGTGAAAAAGCTTGACCTGTTTTAGCCGGTTTCCTTCTGCGTTTAATTCCAGAAGCTTCGGACATTCGGAAGTGTCCAGACTTTCAAGGAGATTTTTATCGCAGATCAATTCTTCCAAAGCCTCACATCCTGAAATATCAAGATATCTCAGCTTATTATTTCTGCAATTTATAACCTCCAGCTTATCGTGTCCCGACAGATCAAGCTTCATAATTTTGTTATCCTCACAGTTAAGATATTCCAAAGCTTTATTATTTGACAGATCAAGAAACATAAGGCTGCTTTCGCTGCAGTTAAGCACCTTAAGCTTTGTATTTTTTGAAACATCAAGCTTGGTTATTTTTGTTTGATCACAAGACAGATGGGTAAGCTCCTCAAAAAACTCTATTCCCGTAAGATCGGACGTAATCATTCCGACTTTAATTGCAAGCCTACCGTCACTGTCGGGAGCAAGCTCTTTTTTTGAAAGCTTTCCATCATTGTTTTTGTCAAAATTATCGGATACGTACTCCCTGAAAACCTCATCGGGGAAATTTTCGCTGTTTATTTCTACCTGCTTGCCCGCCGCACTCACATTCACTGAAGCGGCTGTTAATGTTAAAAGTGATATAAGAAGCGCTGTTTTCATTGCCGGTTTCATTTCAGTTCCTCCCTGTGGTTCTGTGATGTATATGATAATTATATACCCATCGCACCCGTCAAGTCAACATAATTCGGGACAAAATTCGGTTACAGCCAATGTGACAGAATGATGAAAGTTTGAAAAAATGTGAGTTTAGATGTTGCGTTCATTTAAAAAATATGTTATAATAGAGATGTTTATAGTGCAATATTATGAAAATATTATTAAGAAAGGATGAGGCAAATGGCGTCACACTACAGTTTTTCACAGGTAACTCCGCAGATCGAAAAGCTTGCCGATATGTGCGTTGGCAACGGCAGGATCGACCCCGAGCTGTACGGCAAATACGAGGTGAAAAGGGGTCTGAGAGACATTAACGGCAAGGGAGTTCTTGCAGGTCTTACGGAAATTTCCGAGATAGTCTCCTACACAGTGGAAGACAACGAGATGATTCCCTGCGACGGAAAGCTTTATTACCGCGGATACAGCATCAGCGACCTTGTGACTGGCTTCGGAAAGGACAAGCGCTACGGCTTTGAGGAAGTAACCTATCTTCTTCTCTTTGGAAAGCTTCCTAATGCAAAGGAACTTGAAGAGTTCTGCACTCTGCTGGCGGATTACAGAAAGCTGCCTACCACCTTTGTAAGAGATATTATGATGAAATCTCCCAGCAGCGATATTATGAACAGCATTTCAAGGGGCGTTCTCACCCTGTTTTCATATGACGATTATCCCAATGACACTTCTATCCCCAACGTTTTAAGACAGTCTCTGGAGCTTATCGCCCTTATGCCTCTTATCGCAGTTTACGGCTATCAGTGCAAGAATTATTACCTTGACGGCGAAAGCTTTATTATCCATCAGCCTGTGCCCGAATATTCCACAGCACAGAATATCCTTCATCTTCTCCGCCCCGACAGCAAGTTTACGGAGCTTGAAGCAAAGGTACTTGATATTGCTCTTGTGCTTCACGCAGAGCACGGCGGAGGCAACAACTCCACATTCACCACCCACGTTGTAACATCTTCGGGAACCGACACCTATGCGGCAATTGCGGCGGCATTAGGCTCTCTCAAGGGTCCCAAGCACGGCGGCGCAAACGTTAAGGTAACAGCAATGTTCGATGATATGAAGAATAACGTTTCCGACTGGACGGACGAAAACGAGATAACCGATTATCTCACAAAGCTTTTACACAAGGAAGCCTTCGACAAGGCAGGACTTATTTACGGAATGGGTCACGCAGTTTATTCCATTTCCGACCCGAGAGCAAATATTTTCCGCAGCTTTGTGGATAAGCTTGCTGCGGAAAAGGGTATGGAAAAGGAGCTTGAACTTTATCATCTGGTTGAAAGGCTTGCTCCCGAGGTCATTGCAAAGGAGCGTCACATCTACAAAGGCGTGTCCGCAAATATCGACTTCTACAGCGGCTTTGTTTACAGTATGCTTGGTATCCCTATGGAGCTGTACACGCCTCTCTTTGCTATTGCAAGAATTTCGGGCTGGTCCGCTCACCGCATTGAGGAGCTTGCAAACGCAGGCAAGATTATCCGTCCCGCTTACAAGAGCGTAAGCGGTCACCGCACATATGAGGCACTTGGAGACAGAAAATGAGAGTAACTGAACTTTTAAAACCGGGTGACTGCCGCATTGAAGAATCTCTCTCCCTTGCGGCGTGGGTATTTGACGAAATTGAGGCCCCCATGTATCCTCCCGAGGGCAGGGAGCATTTTATGAGCTTTGTTAACGGAAAGGATATCAGAGACCGCATTGCTTCAGGCGATTTCAAAGTATATATCTGCTCAGAACAATGCAGTATTGTGGGAATGATGGCAATAAGAGACGGCAGCCACATAAGCCTTGCCTTTGTTGACGATGAGCATCGTGGAACAGGTGTTGGAAAAGAGCTGTTTGACCACATTGCCGCTGACCACCCGGATACGGTGTTTACCGTTCACGCCGCTCCCCTTGCGGAGGGATTTTACAGCAGGATAGGCTTCGTTCCTACCGATATGCAGCGGCTGGAGGACGGAATAATGTACATTCCGATGGAAAGAATCCCTTGATTTTTCCCTGAGGATATGTTATAATTAAAGCATATTCTTTTTTATCCGAGGTCTGATTATGAAAAACAAGCTGTTAAAACAAATCGTAAGCTTTGGCATTGTGGGTGTTTTGAACACCCTTGTCAGCCAGATAATATATATGATATGCGTAGCTTTGGGGCTTCATTATCTTGCTGCCAGCGTTATCGCATTTATCATAAGCGTTCTCCACGCATATCTATGGCAGACAAAGGTTGTCTTCAAAGAGGACGAAAATATGGAAAAGCGGGTATGGTGGCAGGTGCTTTTGAAAACCTATGCCGCATATGCATTTACGGGGCTTTTCCTCAATAACGTTCTGCTCATTCTCTGGATAGACCTGCTGAAAATAGAACGTTTTACCCCTCCCCTTACAGAGCTTATGAACAGCTTCGGCATAAGTATGGACAATCACGAACTGGCGGTGGATATCGCTCCCCTGCTAAACATCTGCGTAAACGTTCCGCTGAATTTTGTCATCAACAAATTCTGGGCGTACAGGCAGAAGAAAACGGCTGATAATATTGAATGAAAAATCCCTGCAGAGCTTCGGCAGTTCTGCAGGGATTTTTATGCAATGTGCAATATGAATGATCAAGTAATTCATAAAAACATACAAATCGGAAATTTACTGTGACAAAATCCTTCCCCCGGGGATATATCCTTATGAAAAACGTTTTTCAAGAAGACAACAAATACTGAAAGGACCCGACCGATGGTTTCACCCGATGAATTTGAAAGGATAGCAAGAGAAAACGAAAGGCGGCTTTACACCGACGCACTGTTTATCCTGCGCTCTCACGCCGATGATACGAAAACGGTCTGCCGTAAATTCAAGCAGCAGACCGTTTTTTAGGGAGCATTCCGCATTTTCATTCGCTGTCTTATACTAATCTTTAATCGTTCTATAGACAAAGGCGGCAGATAGAACGAAGCCAATCTAGGAAAGCGACCGCAGGCGGGCTGTCGCCCGGCAAGGGAGCTTGACGACGAGTGGCTTCGTTATGGCTGTCGAATTTGTCTA
>JAQYLI010000034.1 GCA_028720105.1 Oscillospiraceae bacterium
ATAGACAAATCCTCGGCTAGAATAAGCCCATTCGTCGTCAAGCTCCCTTGCCAGGCGGCAAGCCTGCCTGCGGTCGCTTTCCTAGACTGGACTTATTCTATCTGTCGGCTTTGTCTACAGAACGATTAAGAATTAGTATAAGAGCCATAAAAGCCCGTAAAGCTCACAATTAAGTTTACAATAGCCTTATTTTAAGACCCGATTAACATTTCCTGTAAATTACACCTTTTCTCTGCCGGGTAAAACCGCAAAATATCAGTATTTATTAGCAACAGAGGACACCATATCCTGAGCCATAACGTTAAGCTCGGTAGTAGCGTCGGCAACCGCCTGCATAGCCTCTCTGATGGTAGCCGAGCCGTTAGCGCACTCGGTGATGTTATCGTTAAGAGAGGAGACCGCAGACTGAAGCTTTTCGAGAGTGGAAACCAGCATAGGCAGATTATCCGTATCAATGCTCTCCACAGAGGAGCAGAAGCCTACGACCTTTTCGAGAATGTTTACCACAATACCGGACATCGAAGCTGACTTCTGATTAGAGGAGTCAATGTTGTAAAGGCTGGCGTAGATGTTCTCGATATCGGCGAGAAGATTGTTGGCAAAGCCGCTGACCTTTTCTGCTATCGCAGCAGTCTTGCCATTGTCAGCAGGATGGCTCACAGGCACAGCTCCGCCCGAGGAAGCCTTAGCGCACTTGATACAGTTTTCGGGGATATTCCTGCCGAAGTAAACAGCCTTAGCCATTTCTGCACAGGTGCTGTAGCCGCAGGCACCGCAGTCTATCTTACGGTCGTACTCGTTTGTTTTTCCAAGCTTTGCGTAAACCTCCTCAAGCTCCTTCTCGGAAGGCTCGGGGGTGGTCTTTCCGCCCGACTGATAGTTTCTCATAAGGCTCTTGGGATTGATACGGTCATCAAATATCTTAAACTGCTTGTCAACGCCGTTGAGAGCGGTCTTGCGGCGTCCTCTGGCGTCTATCTCAACTTCGCGCATAATAGCCTTTATCTCAAGAGCAGTCTGATCGCCCTCGTTGCCGATACCGCATCCGCATCCGCAGCCTCCGCTGCAGGAGAGCGCTTCAAATACCTGTGGGTGACGGTGAGCGGGCAGCTCGCAGTACTCGTCAAGCTCCTTATATACACCGGTGCCGTCCGAGCTTACCGCGATAATATCGGGAATATTGATGGACAGGTTGTATCTGAGTCCGCCGGGAGTGGGGAAGATACCGCCCATACAGCCCTGTACCTGATCGTCGAAATCATAGTGCTGATCGCCCTCGAGAGTCTTGTTGAAGTCGATCTTCTTGCGGCGGAAATACTCTTTAAGGCGCTTAAAGGTTATGTTGTACTCAGCGTGACCCGTAGCCTCGAACTCCAGCTTCATAGCAGGGCAGGGGGTCAGCACGGCAACCGCATAGTTCTTCTTTATAAAATCCCTTATGTAGATAGCCTCGCAGGAAACGGGGCTTTGAACAGGGGAAAGATCCCTTGTCTCGTCGGGGTGATAAAGCTCCATATACTTAACGACAGCGGGGCAGTGCTGGGAAATAACGTTCTTTGCGTTGCCCTGTTCAATGGCTCTTACATAGCCCCAGGTACATATATCTGCGCCGTAGGAGCCGTCATAAACGCCGTCTGCGCCGTTCTGCTTGAACCACTTGAGCACAGCCTGCCAAGTACCCGGGAAAGCGGTCTTGATGGAGGGGTGGGCGATGACAATGATCTTTCTTTCCTTGAGGTCCTTGAAGAATTTGTCGGTATCGTCCTCGTAATCCCTTGCCTTAGCCTTGCAGACCTTTACACATTCGCCGCAGGCAATACATTTTTCATTGTTTATCACGGTAACGGTCTTTCCGTTTTCAAGGACTTTTACCGTGTTAGCCTCGGGAGAGGGACAGACCCTGATACAAGCGTTGCAGCCTATACACCTTTCCTCATTAACACCAATAAGCTCTGTCATCAGATATACACTCCTAACGAATGCGCAGAGGCGCAAAAATTTTCTGATATAATTATATCAAATTTTAATAATAATTGCAATAGATTTCTTAAAATTTATGGTTTAAATAATTATTTTTATACATATTGAAAGCTTTGTGACGTAATAAATAGGCAAAATAACGAAAATTTTTGTGCGATTTCTCCATAGGAATGAAATCATTTACATTAAGACGGAGCCTTGTAAAATCAATTGTCTCCGGCAAATCTGCATATTTCACAAATCCTGAACGTTTTTTATAGAATACGGTGAAATTTGTTTTTTTTGTGTTGAAATTCTCATACCGCTATGGTATAATAAATGTAATTATATAATCGTTTTCATAAAGAAACATATCCCTTTGTTACAGATCGTTTCGGGGACAGTTTTCCGTTCCGTTATTATAAACGGCAAATCAGAATACACCTGAAAGGAGGCGTTTCAGACAATGCTGTGGGGCAAAAAGGTAATCGCTCTGTGCCTGTCACGGATCAACGACGAGGTCAACTATGATTACATTATGAATTTAAACAAATTTTTTGAAGAAAGAGACTGGCGACTTTTCGTTTATGCCACCTGCACCGACCTGTACTGGAACACCCCCGAGGATAAGGGAGAATCTGCGGTTTTCAGCCTTATAAACTATGATGTGACCGACGCTGTTATCATTATGGACGAGAAGATCAAAAGCAGGGAGATCATAGAGTCTGTCCGCACCAGATGCGAAAAGCATAATATCCCCGTGATTTTTGCGGGGGGCATAGAGCCGAATTACCGCTCTCTGGAATTTGATTTTGAAGAAGGCTTTGCCCTTGTTATACGCCACGTTATGGAGTATCACGGCGTTACAGACCTGCATATGATAGCAGGCATTAAAGGAAACGAGTTCTCCGAGAGCCGCATAAACATCTTTAAGCGTGAGCTTGAGAAAAAGGGTCTTTCCTTTTCCGAAGATATGGTGAGCTACGGTGATTTCTGGTCTGTTCCCACAGAAAAAGCCGTTAATAAGCTTATTGAGGAAAACAGGCTCCCCAAGGCATTCATATGTGCAAACGACACTATGGCAATAACCGTCTGCGGAGTTCTTGCCGACCATAATATAAGAGTTCCCGATGATGTTCTCGTTACGGGCTTTGACGGCATTGAAGCAATTAAATTTTCCGTTCCCAAGATAACCTCCTGTCTTTGCAGCTATGAGGATCTGGCAAGAGAGACGGCAAACGTTCTTGACAGGATATTTGACGGCTTTGACGGTCCTGTACGGGAAATGATAACTCCCAGGGTGGTCATTTCCGAGTCCTGCGGCTGCCACTGCGCCGAGCCTATAAACACCTCGCTGTATCTGAACGATGTGAATGACCGCTTCTACCGCTTTCAGGAGGACAGCTATGCCTTCAACAACATCTCGACCCGTATACAGATGTGCCGGAGCATTGAGGAAGTTGCAAAGAGCTTCAATAAGTCCCAGTATTTTTACAATATGGTATGCGTACTGAAGCCCGAGTGTATTGACGAAACGGTCAATCCTCTTTCAGTATGCACAAAGGATTTTTCTGACGACGAGCTTTTTATGCTCTTTAACACCGACTATTCCAATGCCTTTGAGCCCTATTATTTTAAATCCTCCGAGATGTTCACGGGAATTGACGCAGTTATCAATAAGAAGGTCCCTCTCATATTCTTTGCTCTGAATTTCTTGGAAAATCCGCTGGGATTTGTATGCTTCCACTTCAACAATTTTGATATGGCAAATTACAGCAAGATGCCCCAGACCATCAACGCTATGAGCACTGCTATCGGCAGCTACCGCAATATGCGCTACCAACATTACCTTAACACACGCATTGAGGAAATGTACAAATCGGACGCGCTGACGGGGCTTTACAACAGACACGGATTTATCAAGGAATATGACAGGCTCCTTGAAGAGGGTACGGACGGTCTGACGGTAATTCTTGCCGATCTGGACGGTCTCAAGAATATTAACGATACCTACGGTCACGGCGAGGGCGATGTGGCTATCCGCACGGTGGCTCTTGCTCTGAAGGCGTGCTGCCCCGAAGATGCGGTATGCGCAAGATTTGGCGGCGACGAGATGATCGCTGTGATAAACGGTGAATGTTCGGGCGATATCAGGGGGGATATCGGCAGATATCTTGAAAGCTACACCGCTTCATCGGGCAAGCCTTACAAGGTTTCAGCAAGCGTGGGCATTTACAGGGCGGCTCCCGAGGAAACAGGCGATTTCAAGGAGATACTCAAAAAGTCCGACAAGCTTATGTATATGGACAAGGCGAAAAAGAAGATCAAAGACGGCAAATAAATATATCGGTAAAAAGTTAAAACATAGCGTTCGCTTTTTTACGGCGAACGCTATGTTTTTCTGCTTTTATTCCACGTAAGCATTTATTTCGGAGCGTATCTTATTCTGATACCGATAAGTCTGAACATTGTTTTTATATAGCTTAATATAAAAAGAGGAAGATTTCTTTTGGATTCACCGAACATTCTCTTTTTAAAGCTGATGGGCACTTCTTCGATTCGCAGAGCAGGCTTGTTAAGCTTCATCTTCATTAGCACTTCCTGGAGAACGTCATAGTTCTGACAGGTCAGCTCTACTTTTTTTAGCTGCGGTGTGTCGTACATACGGAAATCTGTTGAAATATCATTTGCTTTCACACCGATAACTATTCTGAAAACCTTGTTTAAGATATGTGACATTATAACCGAGGTCTTTGAATCGTCGGTTTCCCCTCCCTTTACATAACGGGAGCCGATAACAATGTCCGCCCCTTGGACAAAACGGTCATAGATTGAAGAAATATATTTCGGATCGTGTGAGCCGTCGCTGTCCATTATCAGAAATTTATCGAATTTTGCTTCTTCTATTCCTGTGCGGAAAGCTCCGCCAAATCTCGGGTAACGCTGATTTATATATTCTGCACCATATTTTGCGCAGACCTCAGGCGTATTATCAAGCGCTTTTTCTGTGTCGATTATGAGTATTTCAAAGTCCTCGCCTGTCGCTTCAAGCTGCGCTTTTATTTCGGGGAGAAGAATGTCAAGGTTTTCCGCTTCTTCTTTGCACAGTAATACCGCGCTTATTCCCATAATAATTCCCTCCCTGTATTATTCGGCGGACTGTTCCGCAGTCTGCCTGACGCATATTTTCAGCTCGCCTATCTTTTCAAAAAGCTTCCTTTCGCTTTCTATTCCGAGCATTATAAATATTACGGCAAGAGGATACTGATAATCATAAAAGCCTGTAAGGTTTTCGATGTACAGAGGACAGTACAGGAGGATAAAGCATATCAGATATATCCAGTCAAGCTTGCTGTGCTCTTTTTCGTTAAGGAACATTACTGTTACAGGGAGAAGCATAAGGACATTATATCCCTCGGAGTGGTTGGGGAGCATTATTATTATCATTGAAAGACCCAGAAGCTTTTTCCATTTCTTCTGCTCAGAAGTATATGTAAGAAGGATAAGGGCGGAGATAATGTAAGTGATTATTCTGGAAAATGATACCATATTGGGGTAATGCAGTCCCAAAGCTCTGAGCATTGAATCAAGTCCGCATCCGATAGTATTTTCGTACAGTGAAAAGTTTTCACGGACATTATTCAGAAAAACGGGAATGTTTGCAAAGCCGCCCTTTAAAAACAGAAACGGCAGGAAACAGAATGAAATGCCGTATACTATAAGTCTGGCAGCCTCTTTATAACGCTTTTCATATAAAAGTATTATTCCGAGAAGTGCAGGCGTAGCTTTCAGAGCTGCCGCTGCTGAAAGGGCAATGAATGCAAGCTCACGAACAACCTTGTTGCTGCTGTCATAGTAATTTACAAAGAATATTGACAATATTACAGACAGAATTATCAGGTTTCCTCTTTCAACGGCTGTTATGTACGCTCCGGAGCATATGAGCACCAGGGAAATAAGAAGTTTTGTAAGCTTGGTACCGTCAGCCATTTCGTAAAGCTCTGCAAATAAAAGAACTGCCAGGAACTCAAAAAACAACAATATAAAATTCATCATAACAGGGTCCTGCCAGATGGTGAAATCGTTCTGAGAACAATCTAAGGCAATTCCGGCAAAAAATCCTGTGATCAAATACGACAGAGGAAAATAGGCGTGTTCCGCAGATGTGTTCGTTGTAGAGTGATAGGGATCAAAATTTTTGGAATACTGAACAACATTAGTGAAATCTGCCATAAAGTCTTCGCATTTAAGGAAAAATGTTTGGAGCAGAGATTCGTAGTCTGTCAGAAGCAGAAATGCCCATATTATGGTCATTGCCGACATTACCGCTATAAATATGTTTTTATATGTAAGCTTATTTTTGATATCTGTAAGTTTCAATGAACTGCACCTCAACGTTTTTGATTTTTCTAAGTCCCATAAGGAGACGGACATATTATACTGTCTGTGGACCGACAGAGAATTAGTTTTGCATACAAATTTAATTATTATTTATTTTACCATATATTCACTTATATTGTCAAGTGCTTTTTTGTACGGTAAAATCCTGTATAAAAAAGTTGCCGGATAATATGTCTTTCACGTCATACGGTGTGTAGAGACATATCATCCGGTAATTCTTTTACCATAAATGTTTTTCACTCGGGCAGTGCATATCCTTTTTGGCGGCTCTCAGCTCCACAAAGCAGCCGCATTTGCCGCAGGTGCCTTCGCCTAAGGAGCCACATTCGCCGCATATTTTAAGGCGGCGGCGGTATTCTTCCTCATCGGCGCGCTTTTCATCGGGGAGAGCGGCTATCAGCTCGGATATTTCCTTATATATCCCTTTGGGGTCAAGCTCCGCGAAAAAGCACCTTTTGCAGAAGGGGCGGCTCATTTTATTGTCACGCTTACTACCGAGCAGGGGGGAAGCTCTGCGGTGAGGACGCCGTTTTCAAGCTTTACGGGATATGCGGCGGGTGCGACGCAGTCGGGAGCGTCAAAGTCGTTATATGTATGTACCTCAGCGGTAAGGATACGTGCAGATGCTTCGGAACACTCAAAGCCTATGATATCGCAGGATATCTCTGTGCTGTCCTCGAGAGAGCAGTTTGCAAGGGTAAGGGTCATTGCTCCGTCCTTTATAGATGCTGAGCTTGAGAGGAGAGGCACCTTTTCCTTATCCCCTGCGTATTCGTCTGTGCTGAAGCAGTAAACAAGCTCGCCGTTCTGATGCTCCTTGAAGAGGTCGAACACGTGGTAGGTGGGGGTCTTAATAAGTTTTTCGCCCTCGGTGAGGATAAGGGACTGAAGCACATTTACCGCCTGGGCAAGATTTGCCATTGTCACACGTTTGCTGTGTCTGTTGAAGATGTTCAGGTTGCAGGCGGCTACGATGGCGTCACGCATTGTGTTCTGCTGATAGAGGAAGCCCGGATTGGTGCCCTCCTCAACGTCATACCAGCAGCCCCACTCATCTACGATAAGTCCGATATTGTTATCGGGGTCATAGCGGTTCATTATCTCTGTGTGGCGGGTGATAAGGGTATCCATATAGAGAGTCTTTGCGATAGTGCTGTAGTAAAGGTCGGTGTCAAAGTCACGTGCGCTGCCTTTTTTGTTCCAGTCGCCTGTGGGTACAGTGTAGTAGTGGAGGGATATGCCCCTTGTCTGATCCTTGTTCAGATTCTTCATTATTGCTTCTGTCCAGTTATAATCTCCCGAGTTGGGTCCGCAGGCTATTTTGTAAAGCTCGTTTCCCGAGTAGTTTTTGCAGAAGCTCTGATACTGACGGTACTGGTCTATGTAATAATCGGAGCGCATATTTCCGCCGCAGCCCCAGTTTTCATTGCCGATACCTAAATATTTCAGCTTCCAGGGCTTTTCTCTGCCGTTTTGCTTTCGAAGCTCTGCCATTGGGGAAATGCCGTCAAAGGTGAGATATTCCACCCACTCCGCAAGCTCCTGAACAGTACCGCTGCCCACATTTCCCGCAATGTACGGCTCACAGCCCACAAGCTCGCATAAGCGCATAAATTCGTGGGTGCCGAAGGAATTATCCTCGGTAACGCCGCCCCAGTTGGTGTTTACCATTTTCTTGCGCTTTGATTTTTCACCTATTCCGTCCTTCCAGTGGTATTCGTCAGCAAAGCAGCCTCCCGGCCAGCGGAGCACGGGCAGCTTTATATTTCGGAAAGCTTCGATGATATCGTTTCTTATGCCGTCGGTATTGGGTATGGAGGAGTCTTCTCCCACATATATGCCGTTGTAGATACATCTGCCCAGATGTTCGGAGAAATGTCCGTATATCTCGGGATTTATATGGGATATTTTGTCACGGGCGTTTATGAGCATTGATATTTTTTTCATTACAGTTCGTCCTTTCATAGTTTTTTTGCCGAAATTTTCGTTAATATAATTATCCCACCTTGACAGAATAATTGCAATGACGTATTATATTATTATACTGACAAATCCTACGATTACAGGTGATAGCTTATGATGATATTTCACGCAATGGGTATGAATTACCGTCACGAAAAAGAATTTGATATTAACCGTCCCGACGGCTCGGGGGACGATCTGCTGCTTTTTTTCAAGACGGAAGCAAGGGTATTCCTTGAGGAGGGGGAGGTAGTTGCTCCTCCCCGAAGCGTGCTTCTTTACAAGGTTGGAACGCCCCAGCATTACTCTGCGGCGGGAGATTTATATGTAAATCATTTCCTGCATATGGAATGCAGGGGCGAAGAGGATTTCCTTAAGAGTGCAGGCATTTCTGTAAACAGGGTGATACCGCTTGCGGACGACAGCGAGGCGGAGGAGCTTCTGCGTATGATAGGCAGGGAGGAAATGAGTAATTCTCCCCACAAGGAGCGGTATATGGATATGCTGATAAAAATGCTGATTTTAAAAATATCCGACTTCTCGGGAAAAGACAAAAGTCAGCCCCTCCCAAGCGTTCACGGCGCTGCTCTGGACGGGCTGAGGGCGGAGCTTTACAGCAATGCGGGCAGCTTCGGTTCTGTGGCGGAGCTTGCAGAAAAGGTAAATCTCAGTCCCTCCCATTTTCAGCAGCTTTACAGGGAGCGGTTCGGGGTGAGCTGCTATGAGGATCTGCTTTCGGCAAGGATAAAGGCGGCGGAGTATTACCTGAAAAACACCTCATTTACGGTGAAGGAAATTGCCGCTTTATGCGGTTATGAGAATGATGTTTGTTTTATGCGTCTTTTTAAAAGGCGGACGGGGCTTACGCCCCGCGGGTACAGGGAGAAATGATATAATACTAATCTTTAACCAACCTATAGACAAAGGTGGCAGATAGAACGCTTAAAGATTAATATAAGCCGCACTTTTTCGGTGCGGCTTATATCATTTTACGGCGGTGATGACCGAAAATTTAAGGCTTGAATAGATACAGCTTACCTGCTTAAAGCCTGCGTTTCGGAGCATTTTTTTTCCTGCTCCGCCGAACATTCCTTATCAAGCTTACGGCGCTCTTTCCAGAGGGAAATATCATTTTCTGTCAGTCCGCTTGTGTAAAGCTTATTTTCCCAATATGCGTTATACCACGCATCTGTGGTGGGGTCTTCGGCGCAGAACTGGTCGTAGTTTACAAATATGCCGCCTGTGGGGAGCTTTTCGTATATGCGCCCGAAAAGCTTCTGCTTATCCTCGTCTGTAAGGTGATGTACAGACAGGGCGGATATTACGGCGTTAAAGCTTTGAGGGGGCAGGTCTGCCGTATAATCGGATATCTCAAAGCTTACGTTTTCGCAGCCGGAAAATCGTTTTCGTGCCACGTCAAGCATTTCTCCCGCTATATCCGTAAGGACGAAATTGCTGTGGGGAAAGTGCTTATACCAAAATGAAGTCAGCAGTCCCGTACCTGCGCCCAGGTCAAGAACAGACCGGGGCTTTGTGATATTTGACGCTATGAAATCGGTGGAGGTGATGTAGAAGTCCTCAAAGCAGGGTATGAATTTTCGGCGGTTCTGATCGTATTCGCGGGCTATTTTATTAAACTGACTTTCGATGTTCATTTTCTTGCTGTCCTTTCAGTTTTTTGCGCTTCACTTATGATATTCGGAAGGTCTGCTGTCAGCTTTTCGGGGTATCTTACATATTCCATTATCCTTTCGTGGGGGAGGTTATGCAGCATATATCTGCCAAGCTTACAGCTTATGGCGTAATTGCCGAAAAGGTTTATGTAATCCTCCGAAAGCTCCTTCGGGGAGCAGGTTATTTCTATATCCTCATTTGTCTGCCCCGAGAGGTTTTGCGCCAGGGCTTCCCAGAACCATATTACTCCGTCTGCGCTCGGGTTTATCTGCTGCTGGCAGATATGGGTGAACTCGTGGAGAATAAGCTTTATGTAATCCTCCTCGGTCATATTTTCGTGTCCCTGCGCTTCTCTGCACCGCAGGAGGGAGAGGAGATTTATATTGCCGTCATATGTATCGCCTATCATCCAACTATAATATTCGGTAAACTGCTGTGCGTGGGCTTTGTATTCCTCTGCGGTGGAGTAAATAATTATTTTCTGGCAGTGGTCTATGCCGTCAAGTCCGAAAAAGGCGGCTATCCCGTTCATTTTACTCCCGAGGGTTCGGCTCACAAGGTCGGCAAGGTCTTTATTTTCGGGGGAAAAGGTCATATAGAAATTTATCATTTCGATGTTTTTTCCGTCAGTTCTTCCATTATCTTGCTTATGGCTATTCCCTGGGGACAGTGGCTCTCGCAGGCGGCGCAGCCTATGCAGTCGCCGGGCTGTCCCTTGGTATCAAGCTTGTCCATATCCTCAAGCGCCCATTCCCCGTCTATTTTATAGCGGTTGTAGAGATTTAAGACCTCGGGGATATTTATCTCGGCAGGACAGCCGTTACAGCAGTAGCGGCAGGCGGTGCAGGGCACTCTTATGGCACTTCGGAATATTTCGCAGGCTTTGAAAAGAAGCTGCTCTTCATCGTCTGTGAGGGCGTATCCGTCGGAAAAAGTTGTGAGATTATCCGCCATCTGGGCGTTGTCGGACATTCCGCTGAGTATGACCTTGATACCGTCAAGGCGTTTCAGCCAGCGGAATGCCCAGGAGGCTGCAGTATAGTCGGGGTGAGCCGATTTTAAGAGAGTCTCCGCTTCGGGGGTGAGGCTTGCAAGTCTGCCGCCGCGGACGGGTTCCATTACGATTATGGGGATATTTTTTTCGCGGAGTGCTTCGTATTCCGCTTTTGAGCTGCCGAAAAGCCAGTCAAAGTAATTAAGCTGTATCTGGGCAAAGTCCCAATCGCGATAAGCCGCAAATTCTTTCAGCTTTTCGGGGCTTGAATGGGAAGAAAAGCCCAGATATTTTATTCTGCCAAGCCGTTTCTGCTCCTCGAAATATTCGATACAGCCGCTTTTTATGTATGTCTCGGCAGTGTTGTCGGTGACGCTGTGGATAAGGTAGAAGTCAATATGGTCAGTGCCAAGACGGGTGAGCTGTTCCTCGAATACGGCTTTATAGTCGGGATTTGCGTGTATAAAAAATTTATCGGCTATATAGAAGCTGTCGCGGGGATATCTTTTTACAAGCGCTTCACGGAGAAATTCCTCGGACTTTCCTCCGTGGTAGATATAGGCGGTGTCGTAGTAGTTTATGCCCTCGGACATTGCTTTGTCGATTATCTCTGTTCCTCTTTCGTGGTCGATGTCACCGTCCGAGCCGCCGGGCTTTATGGGCAGGCGCATATTGCCCATTCCAAGTCCCGAAAGTCTGATGTTCTGAAATTCTTTTGTTATCATAGCGCACCTCCGATGTTTTTGTTATGATAATTATTGCATATTTTATGTGGAGAATTTTGAACTTTTGTGTATATTATACAAAGGAGTATTGTTTAGAATTTATGTGATTGTTTATATATACAAAATCAGAAAATATGTTCTAAATGTATTGACAAATTGACACAGATGTGCTATAATAGCAAATGGAATAAAAATAACACGGTATGGTTTTTTTTTTTTCAAGGGGAATTTTGGGGAGGGGTATGATGAGGACTGCGGGATTATTTTTTGCGGTCAGCTTATTGTTTTTTTCATTCCGTCTGTGCCTGCAATGGTATTTGGGAATATGGCTCTTGCCGCTTCAAGATGTTCATCGGGGGCGGTGAGGGCAGGGCTGAAATGGGTGAGCCACAGTTCTTTTGAATGGGAACTGCGGGCAATTTCTGCGCTCTGGGAAAAGACCATATGACCCTTTTCGGTCATTTTCGGGATAAATTCGTCCTCGCTATACATTCCCTCGCCGATAAGCAGGTCGGAATTTGCGGCAAAGGAGACAAGACCGTCAAAATAGACCGTATCGGTAATATACGTGATCTTTAAAGGGGGGCGGGAGCCTTCCGTGACCATTTCGGGGGTGATGATACTGCCGTTTACCTCTATGCTCTGCCCCTTGTGGAGGACGCTTCGCATATTAAGGGGTACCCCCAGCCTGTCCGCTTTTTCGGGGCTGAACACGGGCGGGCGGCGCTCTGTTATACTGTAGCAATAGCAGTCTATACGATGCCTCACGGGCATAAAGCTTATTTCAAGCTCGTTCCGGAACAGCTTTCCCTCGCCGCTCAGTTCGTGTACGCTTACGTCAAAGGGCAGCTCGGGGCAGATACAGCAGAGCCTTTGTATTATCTCCCTGCCGCCTTTGGGAGCGTATATCACGAGAGGTGAGGATTTTCCGTAATTTCCTGCGGACAGGAGAAGCCCCGGCAGTCCTGCCATATGGTCGGCGTGGAAATGGGTCAGAAGCAGCGTATCAAGCCTTGCAAGGCTGAGCCCTGCTTTGGCAAGGGCTATCTGCATACCCTCGCCGCAGTCGATAAGCAGTGCCTTGCCCTTATGCTCCGCCCATAGCCCTGTAAGGAAACGGTGGGGAAGGGGCTTCATTCCGCCCGTTCCGGGCAGGCAGATGTCTATCATAGGATCTTCCTTTCGGTTATTCCGCGGCTTCGGTTTCTTCAATGAGAACGCCCTCGCCTGTCATTGTGGCGGCGGAATGTGTGACAGTCTCGTTTTCCTTATCTCCGCCGCCGCAGGCTGTTAATAGAATTGCTGTTAATATAATTGCAAGTATTATTCTCATACATTTTCTCCGAAATATACGTCATACCACTGGAGGAAGATGAATACTGTCCATATCTTGCGGCTGTTGTCGAATTTCTCTGCCTTATGGTCGTCAAGGAGCTTTATGAGCATATCCGTATTGAAAAACTGCTCTGCGGCAGGGGAGGTGAATGCCGTTTTTACGATATTATAGTATTTATCCTCTCTGAGCCATACTCTGATGGGAACGGGGAAGCCCAGCTTCTTTTTGTTTGCGGTCTTGGGGGGAGCGGCTTTAAGGGCAGCCTTTCTCATTGCAAGCTTGGTGTTTTCGGTGCTTACACGATACTGCCAAGGTATCTGCTCCGCCAGCGCCATTACTTCCTTGTCAAGGAAGGGCACTCTCAGCTCAAGGGAATTTGCCATTGACATTTTATCCGCTTTGAGGAGGATATCTCCTGCCATCCAAAGGTGGAGGTCAAGATACTGCATTTTGGTGATATCGTCCTTGTCTCTGACCTTTTCAAAGTAGGGAGCGGTTATGGCAGTGGGGTCGGGAGCGGAGGTGGTTATTTTTAAAAGGCGCTTTCTGTCTCTGGGGGAGAACATATAGGCATTGCCGATAAAGCGTTCCTCAAGGTCCTTGCCGTTTCGCACAAGAAAGTTTACGCCGCGTTTGGGAGGGAGTTTTTCGGCAACACTGCCTATTCCCTTTCGGATAAATCTGGGCAGGGATTTATAGGCGTGGGAGCCTAAGGGTTCCTTATAGATGTTATATCCGCCGAATATCTCGTCTGCGCCCTCGCCGGAGAGGACTACCTTTACATACTGGGCTGCGGTATTGCAGACAAAATAAAGTGCGATACAGGAGGGGTCTGCAAGAGGTTCGTCCATATGGTACTGTATTTTTTTGATATTGTCCCAGTATTCCTCGGGAGTTATTACCTTGCTGATATTTTCCTTGCCGATATATTTGGAAAATTCCTTTGCCCAGCCTATCTCGTTGTATTTCTCGTCCTCACCGAAGCCTACTGTAAATGTCTTGTCAACATTTGCTACAGATGCGGCATAGCTGGAGTCAACTCCGCTGGAAAGGAAGCTGCCTACCTCTACATCGGCAATTTTATGGGCTTCAACGGAATTTTTAAAGGTGTCGGAAATCCTGTCCACCCACATATCCATATCGGGCTTTTCGTCGGCATTGAAATGAACGTCCCAATAACGCTTTATATCAAGCTTGCCGTCCTTATACTTGAAGCAGTGGGCGGGGGGGAGCTTATAGACATTTTTGAAAAATGTCTCATTGGTAGGGGAATACTGGAATGTGAGGTAATTTTCAAGAGCGGTGGTGTTAAGCTCTTTTACAAAGGCAGGGTGGGGAAGAAAGGACTTTATTTCCGAGCCGAACATAAATGTGCCGTTCATAAGGGCATAGTAAAAGGGCTTTATCCCGAAAAAGTCTCTTGCGCCGAAAAGCTCTTTCTTTTCCTTGTCCCAGATAACAAAGGCAAACATTCCTCTAAGCTTGTCAAGAAGCTTCTCACCGTATTCCTCATAGCCGTGGATAAGGGTCTCGGAGTCGGTATTGGTGGTGAATTTATGTCCCTTTGCCTCAAGCTCTCTGCGGATATCCATATAGTTATAAATCTCGCCGTTGAAGAAAAGCACTTTGGACTTATCCTCGTTGAATATGGGCTGGTTGCCGCTTTCGGTTATGTCTATGATACTGAGCCTGCGAAAGCCCATTGCGATACATTCGTCAATATACCGTCCCTCCGAGTCGGGGCCTCTGTGTTTTATTTTGTCCATCATTGCGCCGAGGACCTTGTTTGAGTTGTCAATGGCATTTGTAAACCCTACAAATCCGCACATACACTATCATCTCCGTAATTTAAGGTATTCATAGCATTATATTAAAATCTTTCCATTGCTATGTGCTTTATTATTATAATACCATTTTAAGGACAAAAGGTCAATAGAAACTTTTTTATCTTTTCAGCTTCGCAAGCTCCTCATAGGTAAGCTCCCTGTACTCTCCGGGGGCAAGGCTTTCGTCAAGGGACACGCCGCCTATGTTTATCCGCTTGAGATAGACGATACAGCAGTCAATAGCCCTGAGCATTCGCTTAACCTGATGATTTTTCCCCTCTTCTATGGTTATTTCCCCCGAAAAGATTTTCTGGGCAGGGTATTTGAGAAACTGCTCACGCTTATTCTCGGGGAGAAAATCCGCAATTTCGGTTATCACGCCCTGTGAGAGACATTTTATCCTTGCGGGACGGACGGGTGTATTGCTGCCCCGCATTGTCAAGCCCTCGGATACTGCTTTTATCTTTTCCTCGGTGAGCACGCCTATGGCATAGAAAAAATAGGTCTTTGAAACGTGCTTGTCGGGGTGCATAAGACTGTAGGTAAGGGCACCGTCGTCGGTTATGAGAAGAAATCCCTCGGTATCCTTGTCAAGCCGTCCCGAGGGGTGGAGGGAGTCACGTAAATCCTTCGGAAAATAGTCCATTACGGTTTTGCTCAGGCTGTCTTTTTTGGCGGTAACGCAGCCTTTCGGCTTATGGAACATATAATAATGGGGCATATTTTTATCACGCTTTCAAAAAATCAAAGCACAGAAGCTTTTTGAAGAGTTCTGTGCTTTGATATGATTATACCACATCTGTCCCATACAAGTCAAGCCGAAATCAGTCCACGGGGGTAGTTTCCTTGAGTATTCTTCCGTCTCTGAGAAGGCTTCTGAGAGTTTCGCTGTCATTATCCGCAATCGCCTTGCGGTATTCGCCGAGACGGTCAATAATGTAATCTATCTCAAATAAAAGCGGTTCCTTGTTCATAAGGAAAAGGGGAGTCCACATATTTTCGTTGAGCTTTGCAACTCGGGTGAGATCCTGGAATGAGCCTGCGGAGAAGCCAAGCTGCTGCTGATGGGTGGGGCTTTTGATGTATGCGTTGGAGACAACGTGGGCAAGCTGGCTGGTGAAGGCGATTATCCTGTCATGCTCCTCGGGGGTGGCTTTTACCACCTTTTTGAAATGGATAGAGTATGCAAGGTCCTCTATAATGTGTATCTCCTCCAGGGGGGTGCTTTCGGTGGGGGTCATAATAAAGCTTGCGTTGTCGAAAAGGTTGTCCAGAGAATATTCAAAGCCCGAGAATTCTCGTCCTGCCATGGGGTGGACGCCGATGAAGGTAACTCCCCTTTCAGCAAGTATGGGAGTCACCTCGTCAACTATGGCTTTCTTGATACCGCCTGTGTCGATAACAATGCTGCCCTCCTTGAAAAGGTCGGCGTTTTCCTTGATATAGCTTATTATTGTGGGGGGGAACAGGGAGACGATAGTGATATCCGCTTCGGAAACGTCCTTTGCCTCATAATCTATAGCATTCTGAGAGAGAGCCATTTTAACGGTCTTTCTGTCAATGTCAATGCCGCCTACAAGGTGGTTCGTGTGCTTTTTTATCGCCTTGCAGAGCGAGCCGCCGATAAGTCCCAGTCCGACTGCAACTATTTTCATATCCTTTAAGTCCTTTCAAAGTCGATTTTATGCTTTTTATTATAGCTTATTTTTATGAATATTATGTGACATCTCTGTAACTTCTTTGCATAAACGCATAAAAGCTTTAAATCGGTAAAGTATTTTTGCTATATATGCAAAATCTCTCCCCGCTTTTTTTGCGGAGAGAGATTTGTTTGCATTATTCGTACAGCTTCGGCAGCTCGTCAAGGGTTATGACATAATCATCGTTGTAGATAGCTTTAAGGTCATCTGTATCGTTTTTGTCGGTAATATATTCCGTGTGCCAGGTCATAAACCATACCCATTTTGTATTGTCCTTTTTTAGCTGTGCTACGGTGGGTATCCGTCCGCACTCGTGGAAGCAGACGGGTACATTACTTCCCACGATATCCGTTACCTTTTTGTAGAGGTTATTGTTTGCCCCGTCCTTGTAGGAGTCTGCACCCACAATGTCCACATATTCATCGCCGGGGTACCACTTGTCATAGCCCTTGCCGTTGCCCGAATAGCCGAATACCCATATCAGATTGTCAAGCTTCCAGTAATTTGTATATCTGTCATACATTATCTTCCAAAGCTTTTTGAAATTTTCCGCTCCTCCCTTGCTCCACCAGAACCAGCCGCCGTCCAGCTCGTGGAAAGGTCTCCACAGAACGGGTATGCCCTTGTCGCGAAGCTCTTTAAGAGCCTTTGCGCCCTTGTCCATTCCTGCAATAAGGGATTTGTATTCCTCCGTACCCTCGGTGAGCGCCTTGTCCCAGTCGGATATTTCCGTTTTCATACATTCGTCCCAGCTGTGGCTGAAATCGGAGCCGCAGTGCCAGCAGATGGTGACAATGCCGCCTCTGTTATGCCAGTCCTCCGCACGCTTGTTTACGCCCTTGAAGTCGTCGTTCATATAGTCAAGACCGCGTATTGCAGGGTATTTGCCCGTATTTTTATAAATGTACTCAAACTCGTACTGATCGCTGCCCATCCAGGTAGACTCCTGCTGTCCCGAGATTATGCCATTTCCGTAGGTGTCGCAGATGTATTTGTACAGGGCCTTGGCTTCCTTGCTTGCTTTGGGGTTTGACAGGGAAAGCTCGGTGCTTTGGGAGACGGACGTGCTTTCCGAATTGCCTTTTTCGGGTGTGCAGGCGGCGGAGGATACGGCTGTACCTATTGCCAGGAGTAGTGCAATGATCTTTTTTAACATAGGATCCCTCTTTCTTCAAGTATTTTTTTTACTGTAAGGAGCGTATAATCGGGGTCGTCGCCGCTTTCGGAATACTGACTGATACATAGCTTTTCTCCCGTAAGCTCCCCCTTCTTAATGATGGCGATATCGGATTTTTGCAGCATTTCACGGTCAAACAGGCTGTCTCCTGCGGCAATTATCTCTTCCCCGAAGCGCTCTCTGAGCCATTGCAGTGCCGCTCCCTTGTTTATTCCTTTGGGCACAGCGTATATCTTATCCCCGTTGTCAAAAAGGTCGACTGTTTCGGGACATAGCTTTTCGGCTGTAAGACGGAGCGTTTCAAGGGGTGTATGGCTTTTTGTGAAGATAAATGTTCCGTCCACAAGGCGGACTTCAAAATACACATCTTCAAGGCTCTCCCAATAGCTTTTTATCCGCTCCATTTCAGCCATTGCAGGCAGGATATGCTCCTCTGCCCGTTTTCGCCATACGGGGTCGGGAACGCCGTTTATAAGGAGATTGCCGCCGTTGTCGCAGACTGCCAAACGGGGTATTCCCGAGGGGAAGCTTATCCGCTCGAACTGCTCAAGTGAACGGGTGGTAACGGGGATAAATTTCACTTTTTCGGAGATTTCGCACAAAAGCTTTGCGGAAACAGGGGTCATAAAGGAAAGCTTTTTGCCCTCCTTTTCCTCCACGCAGACGTTATCCTCCGTAAGGCGTTTGTATGAAAAAATTAGCGTTCGGTCAAGGTCGGACAGGAACAGCATTTTTACCTCTTTTCTCACGTGTCCGCAGGCATATTCTTGATTATTCCGCAGGCACGGTAGCATTTAAGCGGATATTTCTTAACAGGCACTCCCTTTTCACGGGCAAGCTCAATAATATGTGCCACGTATTCACGAGGGGCGTCCTCTGCAATAAGCACCATATAAGGTACGCGCCGCAGCAGAACTCTTGTGGTCTCGCCTATTCCCGGCTTTACAAGATTGATATCGGCGATTTCGAAAGCCTTTGCCACCTCTGCGGTCTCCAAACGTCCCGAGCCGTATTCAAAGGGCTTATCGTCAAGGGCAATATAACCGTATTCCATACAGGCTTCAACAGCGTTTATGTATTCGTATGAGCGGTCATAGGCTTCAAGCTCCTTGTAATATGCCGCCCCGTGAAAATCATTCTCCCCGATAATGTCGCTTCTGAGAAAGGTCCTGCTCATAAGCCCCGAGACTACCGAATTAAGGCAGGAGCTTGCTATAAGGAAGTCCTCGTGGGTGCCGCAGAAAGGGGTTATGCAGGCAGGGTCGGATATGACGGCAATTCTCGGGTCAACGCCATCATAGTCCTTCATTGCTTCATTTACCTGATTTTGTATTGCTCCCTTGCCCGTCCAGCCGTCCACAAACTGCAGGCTTTCGGGGCGGTGTCTTTCGAGAATGTAGTTCATTGCGTTTTTGTCAATTCCCCGACCTCTGATTATGGAAACGGCGTAGTGTGGGATATCTGTGTTGTACTTTTTCTCAAGATAATGCTTTATCATAATGCCAGCAGGAAGTCCTGCCCTTGCAAGGGACACAAGCACGGGAGCTTTCTTGTCTCTTATTATCCTTTCGGAAACCTCGGCAATGCACCTTGCGGTTATCCCCGAAAATCGCTTTAACGCATTCTCATACTCACGTATATAATCGGGAGACGGGTCATATTCAAGGGGAAGCATTTCGCAGTAATGAACGCCGCTCTGGATAAGGGGTTCACGTTTTTCCGCAGGCAGCGGCTCAACCATTCCCGTAATGTCCTTTAGCAAAACAGTAACGTCTTTGGGGTCATAGCTTGAACGCATAAAAATATCCATCAGGTAAACTCCTTGTCATTGGTAAGGTCGCCGCTTCCACTTATGGGAATGACCTCTCCCAAATATGTGGGCTCGGGCTTGAAAATGACCTTCACAAAATCCTTGTCCCTTGCAAGTACCTCACGCAAATTGTAATAATCCTGCCTGATATAGGTCTGTAAGTCCGAGGACACACCATAGGCATCAAGCCCCAGCTTTTGGGCAATATACACCGCCCTGTAAAGGTGATAGCTCTGGGTGACGATTATCACACGCTTTGCGGCAAATACCTCTTTGGCACGGTACATAGTCTCGTAGGTGGAAAAGCCTGCGTGATCCATAAAAACGTCTTCCGAAGGCACACCTCTGTCAATGGCAAACTGCTTCATTGCGTTTACCTCGTCATAATTAGTCCTGCCGTGGTCGCCGGACATAAGAAGCTTGGGAGCGGCTTCAAGGTCATACAGTTCAATTCCTCTCAGAAGCCTGTCACTGAGCATAGGACTGGGCGTTTCACCGTTTACCCGACAGCCGAGAACGATTATGCAGTCAATATCACTAAGCTCCGCCGCAGCCTCTGGAGACAGCAGCCTGTCCGAAACGGAGCGTTTTACATACTCGCTAATTCCCAGAGCTGCGCCGATAGCCGCTATGCCGATAATTGCAAGAATAATGAAAATTTTCAGAAGATTTTTCAGCCTTAGCTTTGTTTTGTCCGTCATTCTCCTGTTCCTTTCAACCTGAAAATCTCTCCCCGAAAAAAATCGAGGAGAGATTTTTTATGTCATACTGTGCCTGTAACAAGCTCGCCGTTGTCGTCAAGGAATATCTTTACTCTGGGTGTCTCGACCTCGAATTTCTTTACAGCTTCGTTGATGACCACCTTTGAGCCGGGATATGCGATACCCTTTACGGAAACAAAGCAATGCTGGACCTCGCTGAGGCTTTCGTCAATGCTGACAATGCGCTTGCGTATCTGCTTTATCTCATTCTGGCTGGCAAATTTTGTCTTTATGGCAGAGCCTAAAAGCTCTTCCTTATCCTCGGGAAGCTTTTTAAGCTCCTTGCGCTTGGCAGTCAGGAATTCGGATATCTGATTGCACCTCTCAATGGTGGACTCAAGCTCGGATATCTTTTTAAGACATTCGTTTTTCTCGGCGGAAAGCATAGCGTTATCGCCTGCTGTGACCTCGGTGGGGGCGTAATTCTTGGTACCCAGATATGTGACCTCAGTATTGCCGAGAACGGTGTATTTGCCGCCGTTCACGCCCTTAGAAGTAAGGTTTCCGCCGCAGTAAACGTTGCAGATAACGAAATTCTGAATGTTAAGGTCGCTGTCGGTGGAGATGTCGGAATATTCGCAGAACTGGCAGGAAATATTTCCGTGAGCGGTAAGCTTGGAGTTTATGGCTCCCTTTTTAATGGTTATTGCACCGCCTGCCTTTATCTTTGCGCCTGTGGCATTGCCGCCGATGGTGATATTCTTGCCTGCGGTGACGGAAAAGCCTTCAAGCACCTCACCCTTGATGACAACGTCTCCGAGGAAGTCGATATTTCCAACGGAAGCGTCCACATCACCGTTTATTGTGACCACAGGCTCCACGCAGAACGCCTTGTCACGGTAGCATACGTGACCGTCAATAGCCGCAACGATGGTAAGCCCGTCCTCGGAAAGCCTTGTGCCTCTGCCCAGGGTATAGGGAGCGGGCTTGCCGGGAGCTGCTTTCATTTCGACTCCGCGTACATCTCTGCCGTTCTTGCCTTCCTCGGGGGGAGTTATTTCGGCAATGATCTCATTTTCGCGGATATTCCTTATTAGACCTAAGTTTTTGTAGTCAACAAAGCCGTTTTCGTCCTCCTGGGGGGCGATGATCTGATCCTTGTCATACTTGTATGTAATGGTGCCGTTTTTGCCGTCAACGGGCATATCGGCTTCAGCCGCCTTTATCTCCTTGTCGAAATCCTTGTTTTCGATAAGGCTGCGGATAAGACTTTCTTTGATGTTATACTTTACTCCCTTTGCACTGAGGGCTGACATCACGCTGTCAAAGGTGATCTCTCTGCCGCCGTTCTGGGGCGGATAGATGGACATATATGCCGCAGAGAAATTAGGCGGAACGGTTATGATAACTTCCCCGTCTACGGGAGGATTGCCGTTATTTTGTACTGCCATTTTTATTATCAGTCCTTCCCTATCAGAGACAAGATATTATGAAGCAAGAGGCAAGATACTCCTGCTGATAAAATCCTGCCATTCTATATTTTTATATTATAATTATACCATATTATACAGCTTTTGGCAACAGCTTTACAGCAAATCTGTAAGCTATGCAAAAAAATAAATCATATCCTGTTGCATTTACACAAAAGCTTTCAGCTTTTTTTGATATCCGTAACGGTAAGCACCGAATTATCGGTCTTAAAGGACACCTCAAATCCGCCGAAACTCATTGTATATATCCTGTCGGGAGAGGACTGATACTGGGGACGGGGGTCCTGCGAAAGCACCTCTGTGAGTCCCGACAGCTTTTCTTTTGGGATATTTCGTGCTATGCTTTCGGGTATATCCACGCTCAGCCGCCCCTCCCGCTCTGTGAGAGCGAAGCCCCCAGACGCTTCGGGGTGGGAGTCGGTGTAGGCAAGATATGGCTTTATGTCGATAATGGGAGTGCCGTTCATAAGGTCGGCTCCCGAAACATACAGAACAGGTCCCTCGGGTGTTTGCAGCTCTATCCTGTCAAGCCTTACCGAGGAAAGCCCGATGGAATTGGGACGAAATGGGGAACGGGTGGCAAACACGCCCATTCTTGTATTCCCCCCCAGTCTCGGGGGACGGACGGTGGGGGACCACTTATCCCTTACCGCTTCGGAAAACTGCCACAAAAGCCAGATATGGGTAAAGCCCTCAAGCCCTCTGAAGGCTTCGGGAACGCGGTATTCGGGCTCAAATACTATTTTTGACGTTATATCCGCAAGTCCGCTCTGACGGGGAACGCCGAATTTCTCCGTAAAATCGTTCTCTATCCTTGCAATTATTTTCAGTCCGTTGTCCATTTTATAAAAAACCTCAGATTATTTTTCCCTCAAAATGATCCATTTCGTGCTGGATTATCTGAGCGGTAAAGCCTGAAAATCTCTGCTTCTGTTTTTTGAATTTAATATCAAAATACTCGGCGCATATCCATTCGTATCTTTCTGTTTTTCGCTTTCCCTCAAGGGAAAGGCAGCCCTCCTCCGCTTCATAGGTCTCAGCGGAATGGGCGGTGATAACGGGATTTATCATAACAAAGGAGCTTTTTCCTGCGGATACAGCGGCAATGCGCTTGTTAACGCCTATCATATTTGCAGCCATTCCCACGCATATATCGGAATTTGCTTTAAGAGTGTCAAGCAGATCCTTTGCGGTCTTTATGTCGCTTCTGTCCGCAGGGAATGCCTTTTCCGAAAAGATTTCCTCGCCTTTTTTTATTTCTCTGACCATAATTTATATTCATTTCCTTTAACTGCTTAATGAAAAAGGGTACCCGTACTTTTACGCGTACCCTTTATTTTTTATTTAAGAACAGATCAGAATGTGATCTCGCCTGCTTCGATAGCCTGAACAATGCTTTCGTTGATAGATGTGTATGTAGCGTCGACCTGAATGTTTCCGATAAGCATTCCGGCAAAGAAGGAGAGAATAAATCCCGCAACGAGAACCGCCATAGGAATATCCATAATTGTGACTGCCGCCTCGCTGAATGTGTTGTCCTTCATATTCTTGTTAACGATACGGCAAACAAAGATAAGAACAATAGCTACCACCAGCATTACGATAAGAAGGATAAGGTAGATAGTGTAATCGGTAGTCACATAAATAAGCTTCGGGTTATCGGGCTTGTAATAAACGGAAACTCTGTCGCCCAGCTTATAGTCCTCACCTGTATTGGGATTTTTACCGTTAAGTGTAATGGAACCGCCCCAAGTCTCCTGTCCGAAAGCAACATACTTGCCATTTGCAAAGCTCTGCTTTCCGAGATATCCGAACTTGGCATCTTTCTTTGCATTTTCCGCATTCTCGCCCTTTATAACTTCGGTGATGAAAAAGTCGGTGTTCTGACGGGTCTCAAGGTCACTGGCTGATGTGGCGTACCATGTTGAGCTTGTGACCTTGTTGAGCTTTGAATAGCGGGCAAGACCCATTTCGATGTTGAATACTCCCACGCACAGCGCTATAGCTGCAATGCAGAGAAGCACACAGGCTACGATATAACGTTTTTTCAGTTTCATTGCTTGATTTCCTCCTGTCATTCTATGAGGGCAGTCCCTTGCCCTTATTTCTTTCATTCCAATAAAAATTATACCATATAATTTTCCTATTGTCAAGCAGATGTGATAAAATTAGCAGGGGAAACCGGGCTTTGGCATTATACCGAAAAGCTGTCCATATCCTTTTGCAGCTCCTCAAGAAAACGGCTGATATGATATCCGTCGGTGGCGGCGTGGTGGCAGGTTACAGACAGGGGCAAAAGCTTATTATCACCTTCTGTGAATATCCTGCCTGCGGTCGCTTTCCTAGACCGGACTTATTCTATCTGTCGGCTTTGTCTACAGAACGATTAAGAATTAGTATTATTCCCTGCTCTTTGGTTTTCTGTCTCAGCCTTGTGACGTCCACATTTACGGTTATGGAGTATCCCGTAGGCGCCATTTTTGAGAAGTACATAAATACCTCTCTGCGGGGATATGAAGCCATATCCAAAGGTGTAAATATCATTTCATCGTCTCCTTTCGGTCTGATGATATGATAATAACACATAACTCCGGAAAAGTAAATAAACGCTCCGTAGAGAGACAAAAATCCGCCCCCGACAAAACCTGACGGGAACGGAAATTATAATTTTAAGTTTAAGCTTAGTCTCCGAAAGAAATGCCAAGATCCTTTGCGGTAGTGACATAGTTGCCCTCGGGGTCAACGAATTTTGTCTTGCCTGCCACCTCGCTGAGGGGATTTTCGCCTATCTTTGCGTTTATCATCGCAACGGAAACGCCGTACTTGCCTGCGTCAATGAGCTGAGCTGCTCTTACGCCAAATCTTGTGGCAAGGATCCTGTCGTAAGCCGAGGGGCTGCCGCCTCTGAGCATATGGCCGGGAACGCAGACTCTTGTCTCAATGCCCGTAGCCTTCTGTATCTGTACGGCAATGGAGTTTGTGGCAGTGGTAATTCCTGCCTCAAGACGAGCCTTTGCGCGCTCCTTTTTCTTGAGCTTGGCCTCTTCCTTGCTGTAAGCGCCCTCAGCAACGGCAACAATGGAAAATCTGTGACCGTTGTCCGCACGTTTCTGCATTGCCTGACAAATTTTATCAATATCATAGGGTATCTCGGGAATGATAATTGCGTCCGCACCGCCTGCAACGCCCGAATAAAGGGTGAGCCAGCCTGCCTTGTTGCCCATTATCTCAACCATAAGTATACGGCTGTGGGAAGCGGCTGTGGTGTGGAGCCTGTCGATAACGTCGGTGCCGATATCAACAGCCGTGTGGAAACCGAAGGTAACGTCCGTGCCGAAAATATCGTTGTCGATGGTCTTGGGAAGTCCGATTATGTTAAGACCTTCCTCGCTGAGAAGATTTGCCGTCTTATGAGTGCCGTTTCCTCCGAGAGTGAGCAGGCAGTCCAGCTTCTGCTTCTTGTAGGTGTCCTTCATAAGCTTTACCTTGTCGATGTTGTCCTCGCCTATGCTGGATATCATCTTAAAGGGCTGGCGCTTTGTGCCTAAGATAGTTCCGCCCTGGGTGAGTATTCCCGAAAATTCGGAAGGCTCCATTTCTCTGGCAATGTTGTTTATCAGACCGTAATAACCGTTCTGGATTCCGACTATCTGCACGTTGTCAACGCCCATTTTCTCGTAGCACGCCTTTGCAATGCCTCTGATAGTAGCGTTAAGACCGGGGCAGTCGCCTCCGCTTGTAAGGATACCAATTCTTTTCTTAGCCATTTTATGACCCTTCCTTTCCCGAGAATTTTGAGGGGATATTATTTATACAGTTGTCATAGGCTTTGACTGTCTTGCGCGCAAAAATTCCTCAAATCTGTCCGCAGGCATAGGCTTTCCGAAGAAATAGCCCTGAGCATAATCGCAGCCGGATTTTTTGAGTATCTCGCCCTGTCCCACAGTTTCAATGCCCTCTGCAATGGTCTCTATCTTCTTGGACTTTGCGATACGGATAACCGCAGAAACTATCTCTCGTGAAATTTCGTCCTCTTCAAGGTACATAATGAAAGAGCGGTCGAGCTTCAGAAGAGTAATAGGCAGTATCTGGATATAGCTGAGTGAGGAATATCCCGTTCCGAAATCGTCCATAGAGAGCTTTACGCCCAGATCCTTTATTTCCTGCATCTGCATAACGGCGTGGTCGATATCCTTGAGCGCAAGGCTCTCGGTAAGCTCAACATCGAGGTATTGGGGAGCAAGACCCGTTTCGCTAAGTGCGGTGCGGATAGTCTCGGTAACGTTTGTCTGATAGAAGTCGATAGCCGAGAGGTTTATGGAAACGGTCACGGGAGCAAGTCCCATATCCTGCCACTGCTTGTTCTGGCGGCAGGCTTCAAAGAGCACAAATCTGCTTATCTGAGTAATGAGCATAGAATTTTCCGCAACGGGGATAAAATCGCTGGGAGGAACCACGGTGCCGTCGGGCTTTATCCAGCGGATAAGAGCCTCCATACCCATTACGGAGCCGTCCTCGAGGTTAATCTTAGGCTGATAATAAAGCACAAGCTCGTTGTTTTCGATAGCCTTTCCAAGCTCCTTTTCAATGGCGTTGCCTGCGATGATAGCGTCGTGGGCGTGGTTATCGAAGCGGAGAATAGAGCTTCTTGTGCCGTCTGAAAGGCTGAGAGCAAATTCGGCACGGTCAAGTACCTGAGCAAAGTCACCCATTCCGCCGTCGCTCATAAGGCAGTAGCCTGCGGAGCAGGTAATGTTCTGAGTCTCAAGACCCATACCGTTTATATTTGCAAGGTCAAGCTGAATACGCTTGATAAGCCGTATGGGAAGCTCCTCGTCTCCGGTGGCTTTTACCAGCAGAGCGAAGTTGTCGCCGCCTATCCTTGCGGTAAATCCGCCCTCTGTGAGGTTTGAAAGCAGCACAGCGGCTATCTCCTTCAGGAGATGGTTTCCGTTTGTATATCCGCAGGTGTCGTTGATGATGTGGAAACTGTCGATATCCAGAACAATGACCCAGTAGTTAACATTCCGGTCGGCTCTTGTACATTCAAGTATCTCGTTGCCCATCATCATAAACTTGTTTCTGTTGTATATCTGGGTAACGTCGTCGATATACGCCATACGCTCGATAACGAGATCCTTTTCCTTTTCGGCGGTGATGTCAAGGATAGCTCCGCCCACGTCCAGATTGCCGGAGTCGGGGGACTGATAGCGGAAATTGAACCAGTGATAATCTCCGTCGGCAGCCTTTGCGCGGAAGTCAACGGAATGTATCTCGTCTCTGGAAAGACCCTCGGAAGCGTTTTTCATACCCGAAGCAAAGGTGTCGAAAACCACTCTGTCCTTGGGATAGAAAGCTTCTCTTATTACCTCTCCCGAAACATATCCGCCCTCGGAAACTATGCCCAGCATTTCGCATAGCTGGTCGGAAACATAATAGCGGCTGCTGCCCTGCTCCTTGAGGATAAGACCGATCTCGGAAAGATCCATCGAAAGAGCGTAACGCTTTTCTGACTCACTGAGCTTTCTTGAAGCGGCAATGACCTCCTGCTTCATTCTGTTAGTCTCGGTAAGGTTAGGACCTATGGACATAAGAACGCTGACGTCCTCTTTTCCGCCGATACCGCGCCTTGATATTGATGAAACTATAGACGTGTTCCAGACTGTACACACAGACGAGCCGTCTTTTGTCTGAATAAGAAATTCCTCATCGCGGCTGTTGATGATGCCCTGGAGATTTTCGGAAAATGCGTCGGGAGGAAGCACTTTTTTCATTATCTCGGGGTCGAGAAGCTCTTCCTCGGAATAGCCTGTGGTGCGGATAAAGGAGCTGTTGGCTCTTACAAAGCTGAAAGAGGTGTCCCAGAGAACCACCATGGAATTAAGCTGCTCCATAGTCTTCTCAAGGTTTTTAAGCTCCTTGAATTTGCTTGCACGGCTGTTGTGAATGAGTGCAACGGCACCTACTAACAGAGCCGCCGCAATAACATAGCATACTGCCGATATTGCCGCCGAGGCGCTGTCGGGATCCTTTTTTATAACATTTATAACAAGGCATATGGCAATAATGTTGATGATAACATAAGCAACAGCGAAAAGTATTTTTTCACCAATGCTCTGTCCGCTGCTCTTACGCATAGGCTCCACCCCTTTCCCCCGTTACGGGAACTGTTTTTAGATATATCCGCACTGTGCGGAAAAAATTGCATAAATCATTAGAATAATTATACAACAATTATGGCTGTTATGTCAATATGACAATGTGAATTATTTATTTGAAATCTGATAATATTTTGTAGCAGGTGTGAAAAACACCCATTTTTCATTGTAAATTATGCTGAAAATACCGACGATATCGCCCCTGCAAAACTGCGTTTTACACAAAAACGGTATAATTATTCTCCTGCCATTATCTCAACCGCACGCTGCATAACCTCCACAGGCTTGTCGGCAGGAGTGAGCTTTACGGCTATATATGGCTTCTCTGAGGAGCCGTTTACCGACACCCTGCCCTTGAACTCAGCCACAAGCGCCTGTATCTGCTCCATAGTTGCAGAGCTTACGTATATCATCAGCACGTCTTTGCGCTGGGTTATCTCCTTTATGCCCGCTCTGCCCGCCATATTTCTGGTAAGAGCCACGGTGATAAGCCCCTGGATAGCCTTTGGAGGGTCGCCGTAGCGGTCGATGAACTCGTCAAGCAGGTCAAGGCTGTCCGACTTGGTGGAAACAGCCGCTATCTTGCGGTATGCGTCAAGTCTTCCCGACAGGCTCTCGATATAATCATCGGGAATGTGCGCCTCTATCTGCAGGTCAATAAGACATTCCTCAGGCGCTCTGGGCACAGGCTGACCCGTCTCCTCGGCAATGGCTTCATTAAGAAGCTGTAAATACATATCATATCCCACCGCTTCCATATGCCCGTGCTGCCGTCCTCCCAAAATCGAGCCTGCACCGCGTATCTCAAGGTCGCGCATAGCCACCCTGAAACCGCTGCCGAACTGGGTAAATTCCCTGATGGCGTCAAGCCTTTTTGAAGCCACCTCAGTAAGCACCTTTCCCCGTCTGAAAGTAAAATATGCAAATGCTCGGCGGTTCGAGCGTCCCACACGACCTCTCAGCTGATACAGCTGGGAAAGCCCTAAGTGGTCTGCGTCCTCGATGATAAGAGTGTTTACATTGGGCACGTCCACGCCCGTCTCGATAATGGTGGTGCATACAAGTATATCAATCTCGTGTTCTACCAGCTCCGTCCATATGTCCGAAAGTCTTTCCTCGGAAAGCTGACCGTGAGCCACTGCAATTCGTGCGTCGGGGATAAGCTCCGCAAGCTTAGCGGCAGTACCCTCAATTGTCTCCACACGGTTGTGAATGTAGTAGACCTGTCCGCCGCGTCTCAGCTCCTTGGTTATCGCCTGAACGATAACGCCCATATTATGCTCGATAACATAGGTCTGAACGGGATATCTGTCCACAGGCGGCTCCTCGATAACGCTCATATCACGAATGCCGCTCATAGCCATATTAAGCGTTCTCGGAATAGGCGTAGCCGACAGCATAAGCACGTCCACACCCGCAAACGCCTCCTTGAACCGCTCCTTGTGAGCCACGCCGAACCGCTGCTCCTCGTCAATAATGGCAAGTCCTAAGTCCTTGAAAACAACATCCTTCTGCACAAGGCGATGTGTGCCGATGACCATATCAACAGTGCCAGCTTTAAGCTGCTTTAAAATTTCCTCCTGCTGCTTTTTTGAGCGAAATCTTGAAAGCAGTTCTATCTTAAAGGGGAAATGCTCGAAACGCTTTACCGCACTCTGAAAATGCTGCCACGCAAGCACCGTTGTGGGCACAAGAATTGCGCACTGTTTTCCGTCAAGCATACATTTGAATGCCGCACGAAATGCCACCTCAGTCTTTCCGAAGCCCACATCTCCGCAGAGGAGTCTGTCCATAGGAACAGGCTTCATCATATCCTGCTTAATTTCCTCAATGCAGCGAAGCTGGTCATCGGTCTCGGTGTAATCAAATCTCGCCTCAAAATCCTGCTGCCAGTCGTTGTCCTCGGAGAATGCAAATCCCTTTGTCTGAGCGCGCTTTGCATAAAGGGCAATAAGCTCGTCAGCCATATCCTTGACAGCCTTCTTGACCCTGGAACGGGTCTTCTGCCACTCGTTTGAGGAAAGCTTATTGAGCTTCACACCCGTATCGTCACGGGGACCTATATACCTTGAAATAAGGTCCATCTGAGTAACGGGAACGTAAAGCACGTCCGTACCCGCATATTTTATGGTAATATAATCCTTAGTAATGCCCTCAAGCTCAAGCTTGCGAATGCCCTCAAACCTGCCTATTCCGTGAAGCGCGTGAACCACAAGGTCGCCGGGAGTAATGTCCGCAAGGGACTTTATCTCCTCGCCCTTTTTCTTTTTCCGAAGCTTCCGCTTTGAGGTCATAGCCCTCGCCTGAGTGATAAGCGCAGTCTTTATGTCGGGATAATCATAGCCCGAGGAAAGACAGCCCGTTGTAAGGAGCGCCCGTCCCTTTGTAAGAACGCTGTCAGCGTTCATAATGTCGCAGGGAATGCCCTCGTCTCTCAAATCGTCGGCAATGATAGGCAATGTCTTTTCCGAGCCTGCAAGGACTACCACCGAGTAGTTGCGGTTAATAAGCGAGCGCAGGTCTTCCGTAAGCTGACGTATCTCACCGCCCCAGGGCGCAGTCTGATAAGCCGTAAGGGACAAAAGCTTCTTGCACCGCAGGTCATTTGTGCGCAAAAAAGAATCCATAAGCACGCAGGGAAACTCCTGCGCCCTCTGTGAAATGACCTCAAAGCCCTCCATATAGCCCTCAAGACCTCTGCAAAGTTCTCCCTCTTCAAGAAGTATCTTAATGTCCTCCCCGTGCTGAGAAACAACTCCCTTAGCCCTTTCGCAGCAGCTATGGTATTCGCTGAACAGCACACAGCTTTCCTTTTTCAGATAATCGAAAATAAGGGCAGGCTTTTCGTATGCGATTGTGATGTACTTGTCAATGTTTGCAAGGGTAAGACCGTTTAAAGCCGCATCTGCATCCTTTGTGAGATTAGCCTTTACAGTCTCAGCTCTCTTTCCTCTTACGGAAGAAGTAAGCTTATTTATCCTCTCCGCAAGCTCCTCGGGACTGTCGAAAAGGACTTCCGAGGCAGGAGGGATAACCAGCCTGTCAATGCTTTCGGTGCGGCGCTGAGTTTCGGGGTCAAAGTAGGAAAATGCGTCTATCTCGTCGTCCCAAAGCTCCATTCTCACGGGAGCCTTTTCCTGAACGGGATAAATGTCCGCAATGGAGCCGCGCACCGAAAACTGTGAAGGGCTTTCCACCTTGTCACAGCGTGTGTAGCCTGCTCTCACAAGTCTTTGTGTAAGAGCAGGCAGGTCAACGGGATTTTCTCTTGATAAAACTATGGTGTTGTCCGAAAGAGCCTTTGGGGGAATGGTTTTCTGCATTACCGCCTCAGCAGAAGCGCAGACTATTCTGCAAGACCCGTCAAGTATGCGGGTAAGCACACCCAGCCGCCTGTGCTCATATTCCCTTGAAACGCTGTCCACCCTTGCAAGGGTAATGTCCTTTGCAGGGTATACATATGCAAGGGTGTCTCCATAAAGCTCGTTTATGTCGTCGCATATCTTCTTTGCGCCCGCTTCGTCATCGGCAATAAGAAGAAGGGGCACATTTTTCTCACCGTACAGCGCGTCGCTTATGAGCATAGCAAGCTGTGACTTGTGAACGGAGGAAAGTCCCGATACGGCTAAAGGGGAATATCCTCTTGATAGAGTTTCACAGATATCTCTGATATCGCCCTGTTCTGCAAGGACGGGTCTTATTTTCCCGAAAAGGGAGCTACTATTATTCATTCCGATACCTCTGAGCCGCTGTTTCTTGCGGCAAATTTTCTGAAATCCTTAAACAATGATAACGCATACATTATTACATTAAGCCCTGCGATAACAAGGAACAGGGGAGACTTATCCCTCATATTCAGAGCATAAACGATGATAAAAAGCCTTGTGACCGAATAGACAACCGATTTATCGTCCTTCATCTTGCCCGTAAGGCAGAAAACGGCAGAAATAATGTCGGCGGCAGCAAATGCAGCCGAGGAAAGTATGAGCGCCGCTCCGTTTGAGGTGAGAGTGTGTACGGACAAAATTATGTCCGCCGAGTAAATGCAAACAACGAGTAAAAGAGCAAGAGACGATACCACTGCTCCTGCAAAAAATAAAACATTCTTCTTCATAATCAATCATATCCGTTTCAACTGTTGTAAAGATTCATAGCCTTGTCGATGTTGCCGCCTACTATATGCTCAATAGCGGCGCAGGCGTTGTCTGTTGCCTCGTGGAGCTTGGGAATGTCCTCCGAGGGGAAATTTCCAAGCACCCAGTTTGCCAGGTCATAGTCCTTTGAGGGCTTCTGACCCACGCCTATCTTCACACGGGGAAAATCCTGAGAGCCTGTGAGGTAGATAATGGATTTTATGCCGTTGTGACCGCCGTCCGAGCCTTTGCGGCGTATGCGTATCTTGCCCGGCTCAAGACTTATATCGTCATAACATATTATCACGTTTTCGATAGGAATTTTGTAAAAATTCATCGCCTCCACAATGGCCTCGCCGCTGTTGTTCATAAAGGTGGAGGGTTTCATCACAAGGCACCGCTTTCCCGCTATCACGGTATCTGCGGTAAGGGATTTGAATTTCAGCCTTTTTATCTCAAAGCTGTGTTTTGCGGCAAGGGTGTCCACCGTCATAAAGCCTGCGTTGTGACGGGTATTTTCATACTGCGCCCCGGGGTTTCCCAGCCCTGCGATTATATATTCAACAGGACCCGTCGGTTCGGGTGTCTTGTTTTTATTTATTTGATCGAAAATATCGAAAATGCTCATTATCAAAAAGTCTCCTTAACACTTATAGGGCTTGCCGACTGTGCGGAAGCCCCGTTGTATTATATTATAGCACATTAGTACCATTTTGTCAATGTCAAATAGAACAAAAGTTGCATAAAATAAAAAATTCGTATAAGTGTACAAAAATCAATTGCCGTATTTATTGATATTTTACATATAAATATATCCCAAAAATCGGGGCTGCTGCCGAATATGCACCAGCCCCGTAAGATGTATGGAGATACGCCGAATTACTCAGCGATCAGTTGTTAAAAAGGGGAGAGATAGGGCTGTCCTCGTAAATTCTCTGGATAGCCTGAGCGAATACGGGAGCAACGGGAAGAACGGTGATCTTGTCGATCTTCTTCTCCTCGGGAAGAGCGATGGTATCAAGCAGAACGACCTCCTTGATAACGCTGTCCCGGATACGCTGGATAGCGGGACCGGAAAGAACGCCGTGAGTTGCGCAGGCGGTAACGGACTTTGCTCCGCCCTTTTCCATAATTGCCTTTGCAGCATTGCAGAGTGTGCCTGCAGTGTCTATCATATCGTCAACAAGGATAACGTCCTTGTCCTTCACATCACCGATGATGTTCATTACCTCGCATACGTTTGCCTTCTGACGGCGCTTGTCAACAATGGCAAGAGGAGCGTCAAACTTAGCGGCAAAGTTTCTTGCTCTTGTTACGGAGCCAAGGTCGGGAGATACAACAACGGTATTGTCTCTTATATCCTTGAACTTCTCAACGAAGTAGGGAACAAGGATAGGCACGCCCAGAAGATGATCTACGGGGATATTGAAGAAGCCCTGTATCTGAGCGCAGTGAAGGTCCATAGAAAGAACTCTGTCAGCGCCCGCAACGGTAAGAAGGTCTGCAACCAGCTTTGCGGAAATGGGGTCTCTTGCCTTAGCCTTTCTGTCCTGACGGGCATAGCCCATATAGGGGATAACGGCGGTGATGCGGCCTGCGGAGGCTCTCTTGAATGCATCGATCATAATGAGAAGTTCCATCATATTGTCGTTTACGGGAGTGCTTGTGGACTGCACAACGAAAACGTCGGAGCCTCTTACGCTCTCCTTGATGGAAACGCTGATCTCGCCGTCGGAAAATGTTACCACCTCAGACTGACCCAGGGGCTTGCCAAGCTCCCTTGCGATCTCTTCGGCAACCTTGGGATTGGAGTTTGCAGTAAAGATCTTGATATCCTTGCCGTGAATATTCATTATTTCTTCTCCTTTATATAAATTTCCTAAAAAATGGACAAATTAAACCGACAGAAAAAATCAGTCCTTGTGATTTTTCTCTATCCTGCCTTTAAGCTTTCTTGCGCCGTAGCCCTCGATAAGCTTTGTCTGCGCTCTTTCCACCGCCAGCGCCCCGTCGGGAACGTCCTTGGTAATGGTGGAGCCTGCGCCCGTGTATGCGCCCTTTCCAACGGTGACGGGAGCAATAAGATTTGTATTGCAGCCGATAAATGCGTCGTCTCCGATAACGGTGCGGTACTTTTTCTCGCCGTCATAGTTTGATGTGACCGTGCCGCAGCCGAAATTAACTCCGCTGCCCACATCGCTGTCACCCACATATGTAAGGTGAGAAACGGCTGTATTCTTGCCGATAACGGAATTTTTGACCTCAACGAAGTCGCCTATCTTGACCCCTGTGCATATCCTGCTGCCCGGACGTATCTGAACGAACGGACCTATCTTCACATTATCCTCGATAACGCTGTCGAAAGCCTGAACAGTGTTGAGCGCAGTGCCGCTGCCCACCTCGCAGTTTTCGATAATGCAGTTGGGACCTATAACACAGTTCTCGCCGATAACGGTGTTTCCTCTGAGGATAACTCCCTGAAGAATTGTGGTGCCCCTGCCCACCTTAACGTCTCTGCCGATAGTAACGCCGTCGGTGCAGGTAAATTCCACGCCCTCGTCCATCAACCTATTTATTATAGCAAATCTTGCCGTATTATTCAATAACAAAAGACCTTTTCTGTCATTTGCACCTAAAACCGCGTCGGAATTTGAAGAAATATATGCATCTGCACGAAAACCTGCGCTTATGAGAACGAATACAGAGTCCGTAAGGTAATATTCGCCCTGAGAATTGTTGGGCTTAATTTCCCCCAGAGCATAGATAAGCTTCTCCGTATCAAACCAGTATGCGCCCGAATTTATCTCACGAATTTTCTTCTGCTCTGCGGTGGCGTCCTTTTCCTCCACAATGCCGCTTATGCCGTCGGCGGTGCGGAGTATCCTGCCGTAGCCTGTGGGGTCGCTTATTTCCGAGGTTATGACGGTGACAGCATTACCCCTTTCGGAGTGAAGGGCGTGAGCGCCCAAAATGGTGTCCCCGTCGATAAAGGGAGCGTCCCCGTTTAAGATAAGAACGTCGCTGTCTTTTCGCTCGCCGAGCCAGTTAAGAGCCATCATCACAGCGTGACCCGTGCCCATTCTCTCGGGCTGGAAAACGGTGTGGTATCTGCCCTCAAGGTGCTTTTCGATGACCTCATTGTTAAAGCCCGTAACCACGCAGATATCCGTCACACCCGCCTCCTCGCAGGCTCTTGTTACCCAGTCCAGCATTGGCATATCCAGCACCTTGAACATAGGCTTGGGGAGGTCGGACTTCATTCGCTTGCCCTGACCGCCCGCTAAAATTATAGCGCAGGTTTTTTTACTCATAGTATAAATTCTCCTAAACATTATATTCTGTATAAAATTTGCAATTTACAATTTGTATATCAAATCACAAATATACTTACCGTAAAAAAATCTATCCTCTATCATCTAAAACTCTAACTTCTATTATGCCACATAAAGATGAATATTTCAAGCATATTTTACACATATTGCTCTTTGATTCCGTCAAAGTTTTTCAATTTGGTCAAAATAGCCAAAAACAGCCCTCATTTTTTCTTCTATTGTACAGTAGAAAATTTAATAGATTTCTGTTATAATATATTTACGGTCACGTATAATAATGCCGCACCATTTTTAGGGAGGGTGGGCATTGCTTCTGCGTGAGAAAAAATCAAAATTAACGGAGGTAATATCCAATGGCAAAAAAATGGGTCTATATGTTCAGCGAAGGCGATATGACCATGCGCAATCTTCTCGGCGGTAAGGGTGCAAATCTTGCTGAGATGACAAGCATCGGCCTTCCCGTTCCTCAGGGCTTTACAATTACAACAGAGGCTTGTACACAGTATTACGAAGACGGCAGAAAGATCAACGACGAGATCATGGCTCAGGCTATGGAAGGCGTTAAGAAGATGGAAGAGCTTAACGGCAAGAAGTTCGGCGATCTCAACAATCCTCTTCTCGTTTCCGTTCGTTCCGGCGCAAGAGCTTCTATGCCCGGTATGATGGACACTATCCTTAACCTTGGTCTTAATGACGAGGTTGTTGCCGCTATGATCGCAGGCAACCCCACTCCCGAGTTCGAGAGATTTGTTTACGATTCCTACAGAAGATTTATCCAGATGTTCTCCGACGTTGTTATGGAAGTCGGCAAGAAGTATTTTGAGCAGCTCATCGACAAGATGAAGGAAGAAAAGGGCGTTAAGTACGACGTTGAGCTTACCGCTGCCGACCTCAAGACTCTCGCAGAGCAGTTCAAGGCAGAGTACAAGAATCAGCTTGGCACAGACTTCCCCTCCGACCCCGTTGAGCAGCTGAAGCTCGCTATCGAGGCTGTGTTCCGTTCCTGGGACAACCCCCGTGCAAACGTATACCGCCGCGACAACGATATTCCTTATTCCTGGGGTACTGCAGTTAACGTAATGCCCATGGTATTCGGTAACCTTAACGACAATTCCGGTACAGGCGTTGCCTTCACAAGAGATCCCGCTACAGGCGAAAAGAAGCTCATGGGTGAGTTCCTCACAAACGCACAGGGCGAGGACGTTGTTGCAGGCGTTCGTACTCCTATGCCCATCGCTCAGATGGAGGAGAAGTTCCCCGAGGCTTACGCTCAGTTCATTCAGGTTTGCGATACTCTCGAGAACCACTATCACGATATGCAGGATATGGAGTTCACCGTTGAGAACAAGAAGCTCTATATGCTCCAGTGCCGTAACGGTAAGAGAACTGCACAGGCTGCTCTCAAGATCGCATGCGATCTCGTTGACGAAGGTCACAAGACCGAGCAGGAAGCTGTTGCAATGATCGACCCCAGAAACCTTGACACACTTCTCCACCCCCAGTTCGATGCTAAGGCTCTCAAGGCTGCTACTCCTCTCGGCAAGGGCCTCGGTGCATCTCCCGGAGCTGCTTGCGGTAAGGTAGTATTCACAGCTGATGACGCTGACGCTTGGAACCAGAGAGGCGAAAAGGTTATCCTCGTTCGTCTCGAGACATCTCCCGAGGATATCACAGGTATGAAGGCTTCTCAGGGTATTCTCACAGTTCGTGGCGGTATGACATCTCACGCTGCCGTTGTTGCACGTGGTATGGGTACCTGCTGTGTATCCGGCTGCGGCGATATCAAGATGGACGAAGAGAACAAGAAGTTCGAGCTCGGCGGAAAGGTATTCCACGAGGGCGACTACATCTCCATTGACGGTACAACAGGTAACATCTACGGCGAGATCATTCCCACCGTTGACGCTACTATCGCAGGCGAGTTCGGCAGAGTTATGGCTTGGGCTGACAAGTACAGAAAGCTCAAGGTAAGAACAAACGCTGATACACCCGCTGACGCTAAGAAGGCAAGAGAGCTCGGTGCCGAGGGTATCGGTCTCTGCCGTACTGAGCACATGTTCTTTGAGGCTGACAGAATTGCAGCATTCAGAGAGATGATCTGCGCTGACACAGTTGAGGCAAGAGAGGCTGCTCTTGCTAAGATCGAGCCTATGCAGCAGGGCGATTTCGAGGCTCTCTATGAGGCTCTCGAGGGCAACCCCGTTACAATCAGATTCCTGGATCCTCCTCTCCACGAATTCGTTCCCACAGAGGAAGATGATATCGCTGCTCTCGCTAAGGCTCAGGGCAAGTCCGTTGAGGATATCAAGGCTATCATCGCAGGCCTCCACGAGTTCAACCCCATGATGGGTCACAGAGGCTGCCGTCTTGCTGTAACATATCCCGAAATTGCTAAGATGCAGACCGAGGCTATCATCAAGGCTGCTATCAATGTTAAGGCTAAGCACCCCGACTGGACAATCGTTCCCGAGATCATGATCCCCCTCGTTGGCGAGGTTAAGGAGCTCAAGTTCGTTAAGGACGTTGTTGTTAAGACTGCTGACGAGATCATCGCTGCAGCAGGCTCCGATCTCAAGTACGAGGTTGGTACAATGATCGAAATTCCTCGTGCAGCTCTCACAGCTGACGATATCGCTAAGGAAGCTGACTTCTTCTGCTTCGGTACAAACGACCTGACTCAGATGACCTTCGGCTTCTCCAGAGACGACGCAGGCAAGTTCCTGAACGCTTACTACGACACCAAGATCTTCGAGAACGATCCCTTCGCAAAGCTCGACCAGACAGGTGTCGGCAAGCTGATGGAAATGGCTATCAAGCTTGGCAAGCCCGTTAATCCCAAGCTCCACATCGGTATCTGCGGCGAGCACGGCGGCGATCCCACATCTGTTGAGTTCTGCCACAAGATCGGTCTGGATTATGTATCCTGCTCACCCTTCCGTGTGCCTATCGCAAGACTTGCTGCTGCTCAGGCTGCTATCGCTGAGATGAAGTAATCGCAGGTTTTACGAAAATAAAGTAAAATATGCCCCCGTATCTGACATCAGCTGACAGATATGGGGGCTGTTTTTATAAAGGAGCCGAAATGAACGATAAGGATTTTGAAAACGAGACCTTTGAAAATCTGACATTCACCTATGAGGAATTTGAGGACTACAGATTTTCCGACTGCACATTCAAAGATTGTCTGTTTGAAGAAGTCCGGCTGTCTGAGTGTATTTTTTCGGACTGCACCTTTGAAAACTGCACCATCACAAAGCCCAAAGCCTCGCTACATTCACAGCTGCAGGACTGCCGCTTTATAGGCTGTAGGCTGACTGAGGTGAACTGGAGCGAAGTGCTTCCCGAGGGAACCTTTACCGAACCCATAGCTGTTATGAAGGACTGCTTTCTGAAATACAACTCGTTTATGGAGATAAATTTCAAAAGGTTTGATTTCTCGGACAATGAGATAACCGAGTCAATGTTTGCCGAGTGTCAGCTTGCGGAAAGCAGCTTCAAGGGCTGTAAGCTTGACAGGACGGAGTTTTTCCGCTGCGATATGCAGAAGGCTGATTTCAGAAAAGCTTCGGGCTACCGTGTGGATATCCTTTCCTGCAAAATGAAAAATGCTGTGTTTTCCTTTCCCGAGGCGGTGGAGCTGCTGGGGTCGGTGGGGGTAAAGGTGGAATACTAAGCACATAAAAACAATCGAACAGCACCCTGTCAGCGAAACGGAAAAGCCCCTCAGAAGCGCTCTGAGGGGCTTACTATTCAAACACAAAAGCTTACTTTGTAATGATGATATTTGTCGGGTTCAATCCGCTCTGAACATAACCGTAGTAGCAAGCATTCCCCTTGTCAGAGGAAGCAGCCATCCGCTTTCGCAGAGTTCTCTCATAACGGCAGAGGTTTCCGGGAGTATTTCTCCCGGTGCGACCTTTTCGGCATAATCAAGCAGATGATCCGGGGTATGCTCCGCCATAATACGCTTGATCCCGTCAAGTCTGACAAGAGCCTGACTGCATATTTCCTGCGCCACAGGAACAATTAAATCACCCAACTTGGAAGTCTGTTCCACGGTGAGACAGGGGAAATTGGGCTGTATTCCCGTATCTGTTTTGATCGCAAAATTATTATTCAGAAGCTCCGCACATATCAGCTTGTCACTTTCGGAGCTCGGCTGCTCTGTCAGCAGCTCAATGAGCATAGTTTCGTGCAGCTTGTTCATTTTCAGACAAACGGGCTCCCCGTTCACATCAACATCCCACAGTACAATATCCGCCTTTTCAGAGTCATCGCGTCTGCTGGTGCGGAACATATAGATATCATGATACTCGCTTTTCTCCGAAAGCCAGCGATAGCCCTTTTGTCCGAATTTATCCTCGGGATAGCTGTCCCGGTCACCGAAGGTCAGCTTTTCCTGCAAAAAATCAATATATGCAAGGTGCAAAAGCTGCGAAACGAGAAACCACTTCATAGAATTGAGCGGCATATCACTGCCGTAAAAGCCGACAGCACGCACATCATCAATTGAACTGTCAATAAAACTCCTTATCAGCTCAGCTGTTTCGTGTATCGAAGCCTTATGAGCTTCATATATTTCATTCATAATTTTTTGCGTCACAATGACAATATTGCTGAGGTAATATCCGTTTTTCTCAAGCAGAAGCTCATGTTCCAGAAGCTGTGCGATCTCATTTTCAAGATATGCTGTGGGAACACCTGTCTGCAGACTTATCTGCTCCTCTGTCTGTTTTTCATAGTAGCACGCCATTACGATATTCTGCTTCACCCTGCTTTTGAACATATCGTGAAAGATGTTAAATTTTCCCCAGGAACGTGATATCAGTTCTACGGGACGGTAGCTTAATTCTCCGAAATTTCTCTCCATAGTTATGCCCTCCTTGATTCGGTTTCTTGATTGGAATAAAAGGTATTTCACCATACTTTGCGTCAGCGAAAAGCGAGCCGAAATGTCCCCCACCGAAAGCCCGTCGATATAGTACGCTACCATGACCCGACGGTAATTGGAACTTAGCAGCGCCAGCTCTCTTGTAAGGAGTGCGAGCTGTTCGTTCTCCTGCGCCTGTGCTTCAAAATTCTCCCACCAATTATCCGATATCGTATCATCAAGCTCTGCAGTATTGCGTTTGTCCTTGTTACGGTACCAGCCCTTGAGGATATTGTCGGCGGTGCGCCAGACAAATGCGTAAAATGCCTTTTCATCACGCAGATTTTCAATGCTCTCACAAAGGGTCAGCAAAATTTCCTGTGACAAGTCCTCGGACTCCTGATAGGAGCTTGTTCGGGACAGACAGTACTGAAAGATCGACTTGGACATACGGGCAACCTTTTCACGGCGTTCATGGGTGTTCATATTCGGCTCTCCTTTCCTTGACTTTCAGAAGCTTCTGTATGTATAGTGAAAAAAATTCCGTTTGGTTAGGGCTTTGGCAAAAAAAAATTGAAATTTTTCCGAAATGATTATACTATATATCACACGAGCCGTCAATAACGGGAATTTTTTTCTAAAAAATTTTCCAAAACCCCTTGACATTCACGTTACGTCATAGTATATACTCATAATCAAGGGAAATATGTGTGAAAATCAAAGATTTTCACACCGAGTTTTGCTGCACAAAACTCTCAGAAAAGGAATGGTTATTTATGAAAATGCACATCAGAGAATTTGTCAAGCTTACGGGTGTGAGCGTGCGCACGCTGCACTATTATGACGAGATCGGACTGCTAAAGCCCTGCACTGTTGACGAACAGAACGGCTATCGGCTGTATGACGAGCAAAGTCTGCAGCGAATGCAGGAGATACTTTTCTACCGCGAGCTGGATTTTCCTCTGAAAAGCATTTCCGACATACTTTCCTCTCCCGATTACGACAAGCAGACTGCGCTGAGGGAGCAAAAGCACCTGCTGATCTTGAAAAAGAAACGGCTTGAACGGCTAATAAATGCTCTTGACAGCGCAATGAAAGGAGAAAATATGGATATGAACGTATTCGATAACAGCGAATTTGAGGCTCAGCGTGAAAAATACGCAAAAGAGGCAAAGGAAAAATGGGGCGGCACGGCGGCATACAAGGAAAGCGCCGAAAAGACCGCAGGCTATGACAAGGACAAATGGAAAGAGGTAAACAGCGGTATGAACGATATTATCGGGGAATTTGCGGAGTGCGCAAGATCGGGCGCAAAGCCCTCCGACCCTGCGGCGCAGGCTCTTGTGAAGAAGTGGCAGGACTATATTTCCGAAAATTATTACGCCTGCACAAAGGAAATTCTTGCAGGTCTGGGCGAGATGTATATCGCAGACGAGCGTTTTAAGGAAAATATGGACAAGCAGGGTGACGGCACCGCCCTGTTTATGTCCGAAGCTATAAAGGCTTACTGTGAGTAATAAACATAATGCTCTCCCCCGTATCTTTTATTGGGATACGGGGGATTTTTTCTTTACACTGCTGTGATGATATGCTATAATAAAGCAAAGAGATGGCGGAGACGGATTTGTGGTTATGAGAAAGGAGCTTGGCAGATGAAAGACAGAGATGCAAACGGCGCTGTTTCCAAAAAGCACGGTCTGCTGACAGCTGTTATCATCATTGCCGCAGCAGTATTGCTTCAGAAGCTTTTTATTTTGGGAATGAGCAGGGATTGCTTCCGAAATGCCGCTGAAGAAGTTAACGCTCTGAATGCAGAAGAAACTCTGATAAAATATTTTGAGTACTGGGACGCGGGCAATCTTTACGGTCAGGCATTGATACGGGACGAGGAGCCGCCCCGCGAATATAAGTCCTTTGATTTTTGGCAGTTCTGCGACGATATCAGGCTGACAGATATCAGATACATCGGCACGCCCACTTCATTTGTAAAGAATAATGATTACTATGATGGTAAGGTTTATATGGTCCATTATTCAAAAACCATTGAAGAGGGTCGGACGGGAATGTCCAAAGGCGAAAATTGTATGGAATTTGTAATGTGCAGAAAGGACGAGGACTCCCCTTGGCGGCTGTGCGCTGTGGGAGGACTTTATGTGGACTGACATAAAGTATGACGGTCAAGCCTTTTAAGAACCCGTCTTCACAAGCATATGCACACGTCTTTTCGGCAAATTTTGCCGCAGACTGCGTTAAAAATCCTTGCCGGGCGACAGCCCGCCTGCGGATTTTTGCCTTGTCTTGGGCAAAATTATGCTCGAAAATCCGCACACATTTCTTGTGAAGACAGGTTCTAAATTGAAAAACGTCTTGTTAACAATGCCTTCCTGCCGTAAAAAATTGGTATAACAATTTTCAAAACTCTTGAAAACTAAAAATATATGATAAGATAACGCTGTTACGTAACGAGGATATTCGTTACGCATACCGTCTTAACGGAAAGCTTTCCCACGATGAATTAAAGGAGCTTAGAAAGGGCTTCTTTCGGTATATCGCTTGTAAAGATATTCTCCTCCCCGCTGTAGACGGGGAGAAATTTTTTGAATAAAAGGCTGTTATTATAGGCATTTATTCCCATACATAATACTTTTCCCTGTATTGTTTTGGAGTAAGCTCTGTTTCGGCTTTGAATATCCTGATGAACATACTCTGAGTGGAAAATCCCAAGGAATAGGCTATCTCAATATAGGGAAGATCGGTATTTTTCAGAAGATCACAGGCAGTTGTTGGAATAATCGGAGCAGTAAGCCTTTTCATAATTGGTTTTTCAATGGGGCTTACAAACGGCTTTTCGGTAATTATCGCACAAAGCTATGGCTCTGCCGATCACAGCAGAATGCGAAAGGCGGTATGGCAGTCGGTCAGACTGTGCATTATTATTGCTGCACTCTTAACGGTGTTAAGTGTTTTTTCACTTAAACATATTCTTGTTATAATGCAGACAGATAGTTCTATTATGAGCGATACACTAAGCTATGGAAGAATTATTTTCGGCGGTTTAGCCGTTACCGCAGCATATGATCTGTGTTCGGGTATCCTTCGCGCTATGGGCGACAGCAAAACTCCTTTCAAAGCAATAATCATATCATCAGCTATCAATATACTTTTAGATATTCTCTTTATTTTCGTATTAAAATCAGGCGTTTCGGGAGCGGCTTTCGCAACAATTTCAGCACAGCTTGTTTCTGTTATTATCTGTATTCTTAAAATCAGAGAGCTTTCAATAATGAAATTTGAAAAAGATGATTTTTGTTCTGACAGTGAGCTCGGTACAGTTCTTTTGAAAAATGGTCTGCCTATGGCATTTATGAATTCTGTAACGGCAGTTGGCTGCATAATAGTGCAGTCGTTTATCAACAGACTTGGAGTTGACTATACTTCGGCGTATTCTGTGTGCACTAAATATCTGAATTTGTTTATGCTTCCCTCGATAACGGCAGGCTTCACAATTGCTGCATTTACAGGACAGAATTATGGCGCAGAAAAGTATGACAGAATAAGAAAGGGAGTTCGGACAGGACTTATTATTTCTCTTATATCTTACATAGCTATGGGTGCGGTTATGAACATTTTTTCTTCGGAGCTGGCACAGTTTATGCTGAGCGGTGATAATGCAGTCACATTCACCTCGGCATATTTAAAGATACTCGGGATAACGATTATCGGCGTTAACTGTATTTTCATTTTCAGAAATGCTGTGCAGGGAATGGGCTGTCCTTTGGTTCCGATGCTCTCGGGAATACTTGAAATGGTATTGCGGCTTGCAGCAATTTATATTCTGATACCGCGTTTTGATTTTGCTGCTGTAGCTTATGCTGATGCCGCGGCGTGGACCGGAGCGCTTGTTCTTAATTTGATAGCTTATTTTGTGCTCATACATAGAAAAAGTGCAGCAGAAAATAATAGGTTATAATTAGTTCTTCTGCTGTATTTTTGACAAAGCCGTCTGTTTAGTTTTGATTTCGTTAAAACTAAACAGGCGGCTTTAGGAGTTGTTCCAAAATCGTCCATGACGCGAAAACTAATATGAAAATAACCTCTCTAATGACGTATCTAAGCCATTTGAGAGGTTATTACATCTGGCTACAAACGCATATTTTGATACAAGTTGCATAGGGTTGCATTTGGTTGCATTTCTCATTAAGGGTTGCATCGTCTATTTATCTATAAGTTCCACAGGCTCTATATCTTGCCAAACGCAATGATCTGCTACAAGCTGCCTATTCTCGCTAGGCAAGTTCATGAAATCGATAATGTGCTCATTCGGGAAAAGACTCTCGCAGTAGCTTGGAATGACTCCTTCCGGTACAATTCCGATTCGTTCGGTTTCAAGTAATCGGCTTACCAGAGTATGGCCATCGACAAGTGATATCGGATATCCTGCTTTACGAATAGCCAAATAGAATTTTACAGTTTCAATTGTTCTGGTAAGTGCAGAACCCGAAAGGACAAGCTTGAATCCATCATCATAGTGCCTAACATATAGGGAGATATGAGTTGAATTACCGCCTCTGCAAACTTCCCACGGGTGACCGTATTTATCCTTGAAATGAAGCCACTTAATAAACTCTTCCTCAGAGAACGCATCAATTTCTCCTAAACCGTCATCTCTTCCATCAGCATATCGGTAATACTGTTCTTTTGCCGAAAGGTCTGTGTCAGGATAATTATTTGCCTTATATCCAAGAGCGCATAGTTCAAAAAAGTCATTAGCGGTGAGATGAGGTATTCTTTCAGAACTATCTGATGGATGCTCATTCACAAAAGAAACAAACTCGTTTATTTCATCTTGCGTTATGTCTTCGAAGAAATTAGCGCGACACTGCGGAAAAATGTCCCAGTAATCCTTGCGAACTATCGTTCCGGTTCTGTGGTTGAAAGGCAGTGAGGAGGTTATTCTTTCATTGTATGTGCCGGCGTGAAGTTCAGAAAGACTTCTTTTGATTTGTTCCAATATCCATCCGGTCAATTCAGAGATATCTTCTTCAAATGTGAAGTTCTTTTTCCGAGGATCTATTTCAATTACAAGGTCATGATTGAGGAATATCGCCCTATATCCGCAGTCTTCACGTTCAACGGTGCAAAGAGCATACCAAACAGTATCATTTGGGTAGTAAGTGTTCCACAGTTCCTCGAATTCACTTCTGCTCTCGACCTCTCCTTCTTCAAGAAGTTCATCGTAGACTCCAAAGGCTTCAATAGGGCCTCTATCTGCGGTTATCCATAAGTTATGAACATCATTGTCATCCCTTATTGGCTTAATCTGCTTCATTAGCATAAATATTTCGTCTATGTTCTTAACAGATTTATCATCAAACGGGATAGCACACTCATTTTGATGCCTATAGCGGTGCGCAAGGAAATCCAAATTGCCATCAATGACGGGTGCGTACATAGTTATTCCTCCGTTTCTTTACATATGATATCAAATTCATCAGCAAGATTTCTCATAACCTCAGTTATGTGTTTGCAAAGGGTCATCAAGCCATTCTTGTCTAGATTTTGCATAAAGCGTTCCTGTTCCTCTGAGGTTAAATCAGAGAAACATCTATTTACCGGTTTTCCATCTCGAATAACTCTCGAATATACCCCGTCCAATTCTCGTGGAACGGGGTATTTGTTATTGATAGCATGTTCATTATTAATCATTTTGATTATCCATTCCTTTCATATGTATTATACCATAGTATCAGATATATAAAAAGAGTTTTAATGAAAATGTAAGCACTTTTTGCGAAAATATAATCACTTTATGGGGGGATAAATATCCTGATAGTCATAACAATGACTGCCAGTCGATTGAAAATAGTATTAGTTTTCCGTATAATTGTAATCGAAATTCACCTCCATTAAGGGCTTGCTTATTCTTATTGCGTCCTTTATTGACTGAACGGAGAGAAGAATAACCCTCTTTTCATAGGCACTGCAATCGGACAACAAATGATTCAGCTGCGTGTTGGATACCGGAGAAGCCGCTGAAATGTTGTCTGACAGCAATTCATCAATCGTTACATCTAAAGCGTTTGCAATCTGAATCAGAGTCTCAAGGCTTGGCTTCTTTCTGCCGGTCTCTATGTAGCTCATATACCCAACAGATCTGTCAATTAGTTCAGATAGCTCTGATTGGGATAATCCTTTCGCTTTGCGAGCTGCCTTGATACGGTTGCCGATAAGTGAATAGTTTATTGTCATAATAATGACCTCCTTTTATTTTTTTCAATGTAATTATACCTTATCGGCTAATATATCGCCACTTCGCTGTTTATAAATTGGTGAGTTGATGATAAAATATATAAAGAAATAGCGAGTTCGCTAAAAGGAGGTGTGGGGTATGGATGAGAAAAACGAAATGATAAATATCGGTCAGAGAATCCGAAAAGCTCGTTTGTCGAAAGGTATGACGCAGGCAGAACTTGCTGAAGCCGCCCATATAGCCACATCAAATGTAAGCGACATTGAACTCGGCAAGTCAAGAATGTGGCTCTCGACTTTTTGTAAAATAGTTGAGGCTCTTCAAGTATCGGCTGACTCATTGCTTCGATTAGATGTTCCGACGGTTAATGATATATACCGAAGCGAGTATAATGAGATTATATCGGACTGCACTCCGGATGAAATAGAGTCGATTATGAAAATCACCCGTGAAATCAAGAACACGATGCGTAAAAACAACTGAATACAAACTATGAGGCGAGAATGATTTCGCCTCATTTTTTGTAAAAAAATCTTCATTACTTAAACTGACAGTCAGTATTTTGACCGTCAGTTTATTTTCATTTCGCTGTAATATTTCACCTCTATGCGGGATAACGGAAACATTAAAGCGTTCAAACACCACATCACAGCCGATAAATGCAGCAAAATCAAGCAGGACGGCTCTGACCGTTGCCGATTGCTGTTTGGAATAGGTCATTGTGTGACCGGAGGCTTTTTTTACGATGAAACCCGTGCCTTTCAGCAATTCTATGAGAATTTCACCGCAAGTTCCTGTGCGTGAAAACATCTCCAGCTCGGTATCATTCAGACGATATGAAACGTGTTCACAGTCAAGCTTTATGTAATAAAGGCTGCTGCTCATTTTCTTTTCAAAGGAAACAACATCGTATATATCGTTCTCAAATTCTACCGTGTATTTCTCGTCTTCACGCATGGTTTCAAGGCCATTGGACATAAGGGTTTCAAAGGATAGCGTCTTTTCTCCGCAAAGCCTGTCGGAAACATCGCAGGAGATGACGCTTGATATTTCGGATACGATGTTATCGCTGCTGTCCCTCAGGATTATTTTCTTTGGCATATCAGTTCACCCCCAATGCACGTCGGTATGATGTGTTTCTCCTGCTTTGCACTGCGCTTGTGGCAGAGGTTATCATTTTTCCGTCCAGGTACAAAGGTACATTGACAATAGTCTGTCCACCGTCTGTGGGAAAGGCATAGGCGGGAGAATCCAGAATACTGTCACTTGCGATGCCCTTAATATGTGTTCTGGCGTTAAAGTCAAAATCCGAGGGAATGGAGTTCTGCATAAGCTTTGAGATATCCTTCATTTCATCACTGAAGCCTATACCAAGTCCCTCTGCCATAAAGCCGCCAAGACCTGCAAACAGCGTAGATGGTGAATGTATTCCGAAAAAATCCTTGATCTTATCAACAATACCATTAAACAATCCGCTTATCTTATTCCAAAGCCATGCGCTTGTATCGGAAATGCCTTGCCACAAGCCTTTCAGCAGATTTGAACCCACGCTTGCAATTCTGCTTATACTTCCGCTAAAGGCATTAACAATACCGGTTATGATTTGCGGAACTGCCTTTACTATCTCAACGATTATGGTGGGAAGATTTGCGATAAGGGAAACAAACAGCTGGACACCGGCGGAGATAAGCTGAGGTATTGCTCCTGTTACAGCCTGCACAACGCTTGAAATTATCTGCGGGATTGCCGCTACGATAGAGGTTATGATGGTAGGAAGGTTCTGAACAAGTGCAATAAACAGCTGAACGCCCGCATTTATAATTTGCGGAATTGCTCCGATAACTGCCTGAACTACACTTGTTATGATCTTCGGTATTGCCGCTACTATTGATGTGATTATTGTAGGCAAATTCTGAACGAGGGCAATAAACAGCTTTACACCGGCATCAATAAGCTGTGGTATTGCACCCACGACTGCCTGAATAACGCTTGTGATTATCTTAGGAATTGCGGCGACAATTGATGTTATGATAGTGGGTAAATTCTGCACAAGAGCAACAAGCAGCTTTATTCCTGCGTCTATAATAAGCGGAATACCGGAAATGACCGCCTTTACTATTCCGTCAATTATCTTCGGGATTGCGTCAACAATAGCTGAAATAATATCCGGCAGTGCTTTTACAAGCGAGGTAAGCAGCTTGATTCCCGCTTCAATTATCTGTGGAATAGCGCCGATAATGAAATCCACAATTCCTGTGATTATCTGCGGCAGGGCTTCTATTAGGACGGGCAAGGCATCAAGTATTCCTTGTGCAAGTCCTGTTACAAGCTGCAAGGCTGCATCAAGAATAAGCGGCAGATTTTCGATTAGTGTATTTACAATTTCCGTAACAACACTCACTATCTGCGGAATAAGCTGCGGTATTGCTTCGGCGATACCCGTAATAAGCGACAAAAGAATATCTGCGCCTGCTGAAACTATCTGTGGCAACAGTTCAACAAGTGCAGATATGAGTTCTGTGATTATATTTGAAATAACCGGAGTAAGCTCGGATATTGCCGATAAAAGACCGTTTGCAAGTGCCGTTATAATGCTTGGCGCACTTTCAAGAACGGCTCCTGCGATTGAGGATATAAGCTCTGCGAATTGCGGTATCAGCGTTTGCACTGTGTCAATTACAGAGGTCACACCGCTTTTCAGTTCCTCGGCAGCATTATCATTTCCGGCAATCAAATCGGCAAGCCCGTCCGTGATTTGCGTTATCCCCGGCAGAAGTTCGCCGACCATACGATTTTTCAGACCGCCTGCTGTATGCGACAGCTTGGTAAGACTATCTTCGAAAGCGGCAGATGCGGCAACAGCTTCGTTGCTCATTATCATACCGTAGTCTTCAACTTCCTGTTTCAAACGCTCGGTTTCATCTGCGCTCATGTTAAGCACAGCAGCCATATCAGTTGCGGATTTACCGAGAAGGTCATTTGCGGCGGCGGTACGCTCAGCACCTGCTTCCATGCCTTGTAAAGCTGCAATCACTATGCTCAGCTGCTCATCCTGTGATTTGCCGTTCAAATCCTCGATAGACAGCCCCACAGCAGACAGCTTTTCGGCAGCGGAATCCGAGCCGTTTGCCGCGTCCGTTATGACGGTAGACAGCTTTTTCATTCCCGATTGGAGATTGTCCACGTCAGCGCCGCAGCGTTCGAATACATAACCCCATTTCTGATAGCTTTCGGCGCTGATACCGATTTTCTGCGAGGTCTTGTCGATTTGGTCGCCCGCCGAGCCGACTTCGTTCGCCATATCCCACAGCTTTTTTCCTGCGGCAACACAGGCTGTTCCGACTGCGGCGGCAGCAGCGCCAAGAGCCGCACCTATTTTCTTTGCGGTATCGCCGAGCTTACTCAGCTTTCCGTCAGCGTCATTACTGGTATTGGCGGCTTTCTTGACCGCACCGGAGAAGTTATTTGCTTCATCTCCGGCTTCATCAAAGCACTTGTCGGCATTGGCGAGGGCGGTATTGTTGGAGTTAAGTTCGCGCTCCATGCCGTTCAGAGCCGCTTGCGCGTTGTTCAGCTGTATCTGCCAGCTTTGAGTTCTGCGGTCGTTCTCGCCGAAGGACTCTGCGGCATTTGCAAGGGCAGAACGAAGTGTTTCGATTTTCTGTTTCTGCTGGTCGATTTCCTTGTTCAGAACTTGGTTTCTTGCAGTGAGCGCCTCGGCAGATTTATCGTTCTTGTCGAACTGGGAGTCCACAAGCTTCATTTCAGAGCCAAGCACCTTGAAAGAATTGTTGATTTCAGCGAGGGATTTCTTGAATTCCTTTTCGCCCTCAAGACCGATTTTCAAGCCGAAATTCTCGGACATTATGCGTCACCTCCTCGGAAAATGGGCATAAAAAAAGAGCCTTGCGGCTCTTGAGATATATGAAAAAGAAGCAGCCTGACGGGTGCTCCTTTAGTGTGTTATACTGTTTGATAAATGGGAATGTAACGATTAAACGAGCCATTCGAAAACGGGTTTGAAATCAGACGTGGGAGCTAACTAACATACAGCCGTATTTCAGACTTGATCCATAAGGCAACATGCGATATGAGTAAGAATGAATAGCTTTCCGCAAAGTCGATTGTCGACATGGCAGGTAAACTCCCCAAAGATTATCGAATTTTCAATACGGCTCTATATGCGGGATGTATTTCCCATATCTGCTGGTCATTAATATTGTATTCTGAAAACAAATATGGATCATCTTCGTACCTTGTTAATCCCAACGCTCTGTTGTATTCATCATTTCTCAATGTGATAAATCCAATTCTATACAGATATTTTCCAACCTGCACTTCATTACATTCATCTGGCAATCCATCTATATATACCTTTTTCCCGTTATCGATTAATCTTTCCTTGATTATTTCAATTAACTTAGAAGTACTATATGCTCTTTCGCTATTTCTAAATATTTCGATAATCATTTCCAGGTTATTACATTGATGCCTATGTTCCTTATATAAATCTGCCATTCTGAATTTTCCGTATTCAGTCATTGCAAAATTGACATTACCTGTATCTATCTTTTCTTTTTGTTTTTCAAACGCATCTTTTGCCGCTATTTTACATAATTGAGCAGCCCATCTTGGTCTTCCTGCACCTAAAATATGTATCGATCTATATGGTATTACTCTGTTACTTCCCCATTTCAATTGACCATTAAATACCAAATTGAAAATGTAATTCAAACTTTTCTCATCTTTGAAATTCTTCTCACCTAAATTCATTTCTGGATATTCTATACTAAAGTATGTATATAATTTGTTATATAATATTTCACCAGTTTCTTTTGTACTCCAAACCAGATCAAGCATATACTGTTCGCATTTATCTAGCGCTTCATCAAAATTTCTCAATATAGTCCACACGTCAGTTCTAACTGATGCTCTAATATTCAAACCACTTACAGAATTAACCAGATATCTACATGCAGTAAAAAAAGTACCCACCATTATCAAATTATTTTCAGAATTCACGAAGGTTGCATCAATATCATCAATAAATAGCCAAACTCTTTGATCCTTATCTTCAGAATATCTTTTCAATAATTCAAAGCCATTAGATATTTCTTTATCACACTCCTTCTTCTCAACTATTCTCTTATCTAAATTCAAAGATATTCTCTCCGATAGCGCAGATATTATATTTTTCCCTTTGTATCCCATTATCTCCGCATTTTCAATTATTTTCATCGAGTCATCTGTTGCTGCAAATTTAATCTTTCTGGCAATTTCATTTAATATTCTTAAACAAATTCTTTGCTGCCAGCAATTTGTGTAGTGAAGGGGTTGATAATTATTACATTCATACAATGAAATCAACTCAGAGGCTTTTATGTTAATAACCATATCCTTTTTATAGTTTTCCTCTACCTTGTATGCAGAATAATTAAGCAATGCCGACTTTCCCACTCCCTTTCTAGCTCTAACAAATCCTAGCCTTCGATCAGCATCATGAAATATTTTGTTTTTTTCTTTCTCCAAATAATAATCACCTAGTCTTTTTTTATCTTCATCTTCTCCTGCTTCATTTCCGAATAAATTTGGATTTAATAAATCGTTTCTCATCTTTTTCTCCTTGTCATTTATTAACATTTAAAACTATTCATTGATCTTCCAAACAATTCTCTTTCTTCTAATGAACGTCAAATAGGACTTTACCAAATCAAAAAATTGAGATTTGTCAAGAAGGTAAACTGTAACGCTATGATTTCATAATACCACACATTTCCACTTTTTTCAACCCCTTTTCTAATCAAATCCCCACCGGCACTACCTCATCAATGCACATCTCCCGTTTCGGCTTTGCTATGCCAAGAAACTGCTTATGACACTCCCATAAATCCAGCAGAAACCCAAACGGCATAAGCCATACCTCTTCCGAAGCAAAGTGCAGCTGTGCCGTGCCGTAATAGAACAGTCGGGTGAACAGCTCATCGTCATTCACCCGACCGCCGAGTTTTTTGAGTTGTCCTCGCTTTCGACATTCCGCTTTGTGCCTTTCAGCATAGCTTCGGTAATTGCGTCCTTGTACTCCGCAAGCTCGCCCGGAGAGGTGAGAAGCTCCACGGTTTCCTCGATGAGCAGCGGTTTCTTATCCCCGCATTTGAGGTTGTGTATCTGTATGCCTTGATTGCAGAGCAGCGTTATCAGCCACACGATTTCATCAAGCGCCATTTCCATATTCTCGGATTTCATCAGCTTGTCGCCAAGATTATCCAAACCGCCGTAGCGGGTAGAAATTGCCTTTGTCGCGCGTGTGGTGAGAACCATTTCGTACTGCTCACCGCCGATTGTAACTAAAGAACTGCGCTCGTTTTCCATAGGTTAAACCTCCTCGTTCTCTGTCGGTAAAGTTTCGGGCAGAGTTGCCGCGTAAGCCGGCTCATACACCGACTTGTACCAGTCAGTAACAACGCTTGCCGGAACGTCCTTTTCTCCCTCGGTAACCTCCGCTTTCCACGGGTGCTTTCCGCTGCCGTCCGGCTTGTTTCTGCGGAGAACCGTGCCCTCGATTGTCGGGGTAGAAAACGTAATGCTGTCACCCTTGGTAGCAAGCGAAGTTGACGGAATACCGAACTTGACTCTGTAAAGCCAGAAATATCTGTACTTTCCGTTGGACTTCTTCGCCCGAAAGCCGATAGCCACAGGATTTCCTCCGTCCTCGCTTGCGGAAATAACCACGTTGTTGCTGTCAATAGTTGCGCCGGTCAGAACAGACGCTATGCTGTTGCCAATATCGTCAATGCCGAGGGAAAGCGTTCCGCTCTTGAACTCCTTGACGATTTCAGATGCACCATCATCTGCATAAAGAGTAGCCTCCGTAAGTTCAACCGAAAGGTCAGCAGATATTGCCTTTGCAAGTGAAGTCGGTGTTCCGTAGGTTTCGTTTCCTTCGCTGTCCTCGGTGATTTCTGAATAGTACAGCTTATCAAGACCGATTGTTGCCATAGTTACAATTCCTCCTTTATATCATAATTCTTTGCCACATCAATGGCATAGTGGTAATATCCGGTGTTGTCCTCTCGTCCGATGTATCTACGGTCAGTGACCGATATATCCGACCGCAGGAGCAGCTTCACCAGCCTGTTTTTCTTTTCGTTGTAGTTCCCCTTATCAAAAAGAGAGATACGGACTTCTTCGATATTGTTCTGCGGAATATTATCGGCAAAAAAGCCGAAAACGTCAGTAATAGGAGTAAGGACAGCATAATATTCGGACGGAGAACCGGAAAAAGCACCTGTTTCCACGGGAATATTCATACTGTCCAGTATCGTATTAAGCTCGGAAAGCAGACTCATATTTTATCTACCTCGCTTTCCAGTTTTGAGATCATCGTCTGCACACAGGCTGACCTGCTTTGCGTTTTCGCCGATTTCATAAACGGCTTGGGCGGCTGTCCCGATTTTCCATACTCTATAACGGACGCAAGCATGGCATTACTGACACCATCGGAACGGTCCTCCGCAAAGCCTACCTTTATGTTAAAATCACCGTTCTTATCCTGCAAGGCTTTGGAAGTGCCCAGTGACCGCAAAAGCTGACCCGTGCTGCGGCTTTCTTCCTTTGTGTTTTTACCCACAACAGCGGAAAGATTGGAGCGCACCTTATCTTCAACAACGGCTGCTCCCGCTTCAAGTACCTTTGGAATTATCTCGTCCGTTCGTTCTCCAAGGCGGGAAATCTTCATCAAGAAATCCTCCGGCATTTTTACTGTACATTTAGCCACCGGGTTTCACTTCCTTACACAACACTTCCATATACATTCCTCGTCCCTTGATATTTTCAACCGAGGTTATCTCAAAACGATGACCGCCGCATAAAATCACCATATCTGCGACAATTTCTGTATCGGGGATACACCGAAAACGGAATAGGTCTGTTGCTTCCGAGAACACAGCACGGTTTGCCCATTTCTCGCTGCCGTGACGTCCCTCACGATAAGCACGAACATTGGCAATTAAAACGTCATTTTTAGTTGGAAAGCCCTCATCGTCCTTGCCCACGGTCGGCCTGCATATTGATATAGATGTGTTCATTCTTCCAAGGCTCATACTGTCCACCGCCTATCCAGCCGCAGTAACATATTTACAGTGTTCCAGACCTGCTGTCCTGCCTGCACATTATCCGAAAAGAAACCACCCGTTGAACCGTCCCTCGATTCATAAAAATGTGAGGACAGCATTATAACTGCCTGTTCCGTTGTTGGCGGCATTTCGTTATCGGAATAGTATTTTTCGGGCAAGTGCTGATAGCTTTCCGCATAAGAAACGGCGGCAGTGATATATCCCTCAATAAGCGAATCGTCTGCCGAATGTTCAAGTATGAGGTTTTGCTTTACCTTTTCAAGCAGTTTTGAAATATCCATACTGCCGCCGCCCTCCTTAATTGTTGTCGGAAACAAAGCCTGCTGCTTTGAGGTTGGCAAGCAGAGTGTTAAAATCGTCCTTCAGAGCAGCAACCGTTGTAGCTTCGGAAGGCTTCTGAAATGCTGCCGGAGCAATATCGGACGGAGGAAGTCCGATTACACGAGCGCCCTCCTTGAATTCCAATACGCCGCCAATAACGGTTTTGTCACCGCTCTGCTCCGTATAGTTTTTTGCATTGTAACTCATAACCGCACCTCATTATGCTTTCTGCTGGAGATACTTCACAGCTTCGGGAAGAATAAGCTTTGCATCTACACGCTTAGACGCAAGGAAACCTATCTGACCCATATCTGCATACTTTTCGTTAAGGCGCTTGAATGTGATGCCCTGACGGTCACCGATCCAGTAGAAGTTAAGGTCACCAAAAAGAATACTCTTTGCGGCAGAACCGATTTCGGGTGCGTAAGAGGAGGTGAAATAAGGCTTGCCGAGAATGGTGTTTACCTCACCGTCCTTAATCGCAGGCTGCCAGAGATACTGACCGCTGCCGTCCTTGAGTTTGCGGATTGCCTTGATAGTGGAGTCGTTGAGAATCCATATTGCGTTCTTGCGGTAGGGTGACTTAAGGCTGTAATAAAGGTCGATAAGCTCGTCCGCAGTGATTGCGGTTGCACTTGCAGCGGTAACACCAAGCTGTGCGCCGCCTGTTTCGTTCAGAAGTCCGGTAGGCTTTTTAACGCCGTTGCCCACAAGGAACGCCTCTTCCTCCTTGCTGCCGATACGGCGGGCAAACTCGACGGTGAAATACTGTTCCAGATCGAACACGCTGTCGGTGATAAGCTCCTCGGAAACCTTGATGATAGTACCGAGCTTGTGGGCATCAATCTGCTCCTGTCCGAATACATCATCGGACTCTGTATATGCACCCTCCTCATCGATCCACGATGCAGTGCCCTTAGATGCCACAACGGGAATCTTATGTACACCGTTTGATGTTGTGAAAGCGTGAGCGTGGGCACGGATAACATTAGCACCCTCAAGTCCCATAACAAGAGTGTGCTCATACTCATCGGGAACAAGATAGCCACCCTCGGAGTCAACACCCTCCTGCAGTGCGTTCTTCAGTTCGGGCGTCATCATATTCTTGCTGCGGATCTGATTCCAGAATGCAGTCTTGTACGCATCGGACGCACGACCTGTCTTGATATCCGACTTTGAATTATCGGGCTTGGAAGTGATGGGCGCAGAAACGGGAGCCGCCATTTCACGCTCCATAGCGTCAAGGCGCTCCTGGCGTTCGATTTCGTGACCGAGGTCAACGATTTCCTGTTCCATTCTCTCGTATGTCTGTGTGTCCTCGGCAGAAAGAATACCCTTATCGCTGCGGTGGGAATCGAGAAATGCCTTTGTCTGCTCCCACGCCTTTGCACGACGGGTACGAAGTTCATTGATCTTGCTCATAGTAAAATCCTCCTTAAGGTTTCAGTAAATTTAATCTCTTTTCGAGATCGCTTATAGGTGTTCCGACAGGTTCTTCCTTTTCCGACTTGCAGCGTAATGTCAGCTTGTTCATAAGCGAAATTTCAGCTGCTCTGCCGGAAAAAGCATAAGCGGGAATGTCAGAAATGTTCTTCTTCTCGTCCTCCAGAATGTCGTCTGCAAAGCCAAGTTCAATGGCCTTGTTTGCATTCATCCAGGTTTCGGTGTCCATAAGATGCGACAGCTTGGCACGGGAAAGGTTTGTCTTAATCTCATACGCATTTATGATGCTTTCCTTTACTTCGTCCAGCATTTCAATAGCTTTCTGCATATCATTGTGATTGCCGTAAGCCATTGTAATGGGATTGTGTATCATCATAAGTGCGGTAGGAGCCATTAGCACCTTTGTGCCTGCCATAGCAATAACCGAAGCTGCGCTTGCGGCAATACCGTCTATCTTTATGGTTACATCGCCCTTGTAGTCCATAAGCATGGAATATATCTGACTTGCGGCAACGCAGTCACCTCCGGGTGAATTAAGCCATACGGTAACGGGACCGGTGCCTGCGAAAAGCTCATCACGGAACATCTGCGGAGTAACATCATCGTCAAACCATGATTCCTCTGCAATAGTTCCGTACAGTTCAAGTGCTCTTTCCGACTCTGTACCGTCCATGTTCTTCCATGCCCAGAATTTCTTGTTTTTCATCGGTTGTTTCTTCCTCCTTTGCCGAAGTATTTATATCTGCAAATGCACCTGCGTTTTCAAGCGGGAGCATATTGCCGTTTATGAGGTAAAGGTCGCCGCCCAGTTCAGCGGGTATGCGGTCAAGGTTTTCAAGCTCACGAATGTCATTTGCAGACATCCACCCATTCTGCCTTGCAGTAGCATATCCGGACATTCGGCTGGCATAATCACCTCGCAGCAGACCCTCAAGGTTGAACTTGAAGAAATACTCCTTTTTATCCTCCGAGGAGAGGAGCGTTCTTTGCAAGGACTGCTCCCACCTTATTACCCAGGGGTCAAGAGTGTATTTCACAAACTCAAGGGACTGCTGCTCTATATTAGAAAAGCTCGACTTTTCAAGGTCACCAACCATGTGGGGGGGTACTCTGAAAATTCGAGCTATCTCATTTATCTGAAATTTTCGTGTTTCCAAGAACTGAGCCTGTTCCGGAGAGATAGAAATAGGTGTGTATTTCATTCCTTCTTCCAAAACGGCAACCTTGCCGCTGTTATGTGAGCCGCCGAACTGACTCATCCATGCGTCACGGACTCTCTGCGGGTCTTTTATTGTGCCGGGGTGTTCAAGGACTCCGCTTGGCGCAGCACCGTTTGCAAAGAACTTTGCGCCGTATTCCTCTGTGGCAATCGCAAGACCGATAGCATTCTTAGCCATAGCAATCGGCGAATAGCCTACAAGTCCGTCAAAACCAAGTCCCGATATATGCAAAACATCCTCCGGCATAAGCACAACGGCAGAGCCTTCCATCGTTGGCGCATCATCGGAAGATGTGGTGTACTGATAATACAGCTGACCCTTTTCGTTTCTGTTGACCTGCATACGGTTTGGCATAAGCGGGTACAAAGCAATAACCTCGCCCTTGCCGTTTCGTATTACCTGTGCGTAAGCGTTGCCCCACAACAGCAGGTGCGTCATAAGGGTTTCACGGAATACAAAGCTGGTCATTTCTGCATTCGGCTCATCATGGAGCAGGAAATACAGCGGGTGTCCGACAGCTTTTTCCTTGCCTCCGTCAGCCTTGCTGTGATACAGATGCAGCGGAAGTCCTGCAATAGCCTCGGACAGAATACGGACACAGGCATATACAGCTGTCATTTGCATGGCTGACCGTTCGTTTACGTTCTTTCCGGCAGTCGAACCGCCCATAAAGAATGTGTATGTGCTGCCTGTGGTTCTGTTCTGGGGCTTATCTCTCGAATGGAAAAGTCCGGATAAAAGCTTCATTCGTATGTCCTCCTTGATTGTGGGCATAAGAAAAGCACCTGCCATTGCTGACAGATGCCGTGATCTTATGTATTTATCAATATTGTGTTTCAGAAAGCTGCTTGCTGATATCTCTGCCGCCGTAAATAATACGAATGACTGTGACAACAGCCTTTTCTTCATCTGCAAGATAGAAAATAAGATAATTATTTACCGGCAGAGTTCTCATTCCTCGGCTGTGCCAGGGTTCGTCATCATATAATTTGTAACGCTGCGGCATCTCATCAAGAGAACGAATCTCTTTCATAATTTTATTTGTGAGTTTTGCAGCAATTTCAGGCTCAACAAGGCTTTCAGAAATATATCTGTGAATATTTTTCAAATCCTGCCTTGCGAAATCCGTATAGAAGATCTGATATTTCATGTACCAAGCTCCTTGCGAATTTCCGCCTCGACCTGGTCTGCTGTATATACTCTTCCTGCCTTGACATCTGCCATTCCTTTATCTAATTCAGCGTATAGCTGTTCCTTCGTAAGAGAACCTGCTGCAACAGGAATATCGGTGGGGAGTTTAACATCAAATGGAATACCTTTCTGAAGAACGACCTGCCTTAAAAACATACTTACTGCATTGGACATGGGAATACCAAGGCAATCAAGAATCTGTTCAGCCTGTTCTTTTATATCCGGTTCAACACGGACAAATACATTTGCGGTTCTGGCCATAACAAACACCTCCAAATATCAAATGTGCTATTGTTTTTTATATTATACCACATTTGCTTGCAAAATGCAATACATCTGAAAGCAATTTTTATATAAACAGCAACCCCCGTTCATCATAAACCGAAGCACTCGCATCATTCCCACAGCGAATAGCACGGTCAAGCGCCATTATTGTGGCAATCGCACCGTCTATCTTTTCCGTGGATTTCTCCTTGTCCGGCTTAATATTTCCCGCAGGGTCGGTTCGAATGAAGATATTGTCCATCATCCACCGCAGAACAGGGTGACCGCCGTGGGAGATTTTCTGTTCAAGCACAAGCTTCATCAATTCCTTGGTAGGCGGCGACATATCCTTGAAACCCTGTCCGAAAGGAACAACCGTAAATCCCATGCCTTCAAGGTTCTGCACCATTTGCACAGCACCCCAGCGGTCAAAGGCTATCTCTCGGATATTGAAACGCTCGCCGAGCCGTTCGATGAATTTCTCGATGTATCCGTAATGAACCACGTTGCCCTCCGTAGTCTGCAAAAATCCCTGTCGCTCCCATACGTCATAGGGAACGTGGTCACGTCTTACACGGGTGCTCATATTGTCCTCCGGTATCCAGAAGTACGGAAGAATGATGTATCTATCATCTTCGTCAATCGGCGGGAAAACAAGCACAAACGCCGTTATATCAATAGTGGAGGAAAGGTCAAGTCCGCCGTAGCAGACACGACCTTCAAGGTCGTCCTCGGAAACAGCAAATGCACATTTATCCCACTTTTCCATGGGCATCCAGCGCACAGCCTGCTTGACCCATTGATTGAGCCTAAGCTGTCTGAATGTGTTTTCCTCGGAGGGATTCTGCTTTGCCGACTCGCAGGCTGTTCTGACCTTATCTATATCAACCGTAATGCCGAGGGAGGGATTGGCTTTCTTCCACACCTTGGGGTCTGTCCAGTCGTCGGACTCGTCTGCGCCATATATCACAGGGTAAAAAGTAGGGTCTATCTTTCTGCCGTCAAGAATATCCTTTGCTTTCCGGTGGGTTTCATAGCAGATAGACTTGGTGTCCGTTCCGGCTGTGGTTATAAGAAAGTATAGCGGCTGCATTCGTGCGTCGCCGGAGCCTTTTGTCATAACATCAAACAGCTTTCGGTTCGGCTGAGTGTGCAGCTCATCAAAAACTACACCGTGAATATTGAACCCGTGCTTTGAATAGGCTTCTGCCGAAAGTACTTGATAGAATGAGTTTGTGGGCGTGTAAACTATACGCTTGGTGGCAGAAAGTATCTTGACTCGCTTGTTCAGTGCAGGAAACATACGCACCATATCCGCTGCGACCTCAAATACGATAGACGCCTGCTGACGGTCTGCGGCACAGCCATATACCTCGGCTCGTTCCTCTCCGTCACCGCAGCAAAGCAAAAGGGCAACCGCAGCTGCAAGCTCCGATTTGCCCATTTTCTTTGGTATTTCAATGTATGCCGTATTGAACTGGCGGTAGCCGTTGGGTTTGAGCGTTCCGAAAAGGTCACGGATTATCTGCTCCTGCCAGTCGATAAGCTCGAAAGGCTTTCCCGCCCATGTACCCTTGGTGTGGCACAGGCTTTCTATGAACATCACCGCATAATCGGCGGCATTTTTATCATAGCGGCTGTCCTTTGCCTTGAACTTTGTAGGTTTGTATTTTGTAAGCTTTCTCAGATAATCACCCCATAAGAAAAGGACCCCGTATGGAGTCCTTAAAAAATATATCAATCACTTTTTATAGCTGCCTTGTGCAGCTGTGTATGGTTTGCAGTATTTTCTCCTGTTCTTCCGGCTCGACACCAATGCTTTCTAAAGCCTCCCGTGTGCCGCAGTCGGGGCATATCTGCGTGTTGGGGTACTTTCTCGACAGGGCAGGATAGCCGCCGTACTGCGCCCCACAAAGGGGACAGGTGCGAAGCTCCGTGCAGTTATCACTCTTCATATCCGATTCCTCCTGCTGTTGTCCAGTGCTCTGAGCAATATACTCTCATCAAATCCGAAATACCTATATCCCTCAAGGCAGGTTCGAACATAAGAACCGCTCGGCAATCCTATGGGGCGGTTCTCATGCATTATGTACACAAAAGCTGTTCTGACCTCAGTTTTGCCCGACTTGATGAAAGCCACCGGCAGTTCCAGCTCGGTCTTGTAGTAGAAGGTAGGATAACCCTCGTAGCGGTCAAGGCTGAACTCGTCCTTCGGCTCAACCGCCCATACCGCAACGGGAACTTCCGCACCACGCTTCGGCTCAATGGTAAGATATGAGCCTGTCTTGCTTCCCTTGAAAAGCAGCTCGTAGTCCTTGATAACTGCTGTGCCTACTGCCTTTGCCGTAGGACAACGCAGTGCCATTTGCCAAACATTCAAATTGCTTCCGTAAGCGAGATAGTATCTTTTCATTTCAGATCCGTCCTTTCCGAAAGGTGCGGTTTGTAGGGATCACCTTTCTACCACCAAAAGCCCCCTTGCGGGGGTAATATTGGAGGCAGGAAGCTGATTCCTGCTTACTGGGGTCTGCCGCTGCGGAAAGCGGTGTCACCCTCAAGGCGCTTGGTGTAAAGCTCTCTTGCGGTCTTGAACTCGTCACCGATGAATCCAAGCCTTAAAAGCCATGTTCTCATTGCGTACTTGGGGTTTTCGGTCTGCTGTGGATTTGCGCTTGCGGTCTTGACCTGCTTTGCAAGCTGGCTGAGTGCCAAGCAAAGCTGTATGTAGCTTTTGAGCTGTCCTGCGTGAAGTCCGTTCTGCTTTCCGTCGGCGGGTGCGTCGAATTGGAAAAATCTGAACTCAACCGTGCCCTTGGTGAATGTTGCGTGGAGGTTAAGCATATGGTAGCGGCTCTCGTTGTAGTGTGCCGACCTGCCGTAATCTGCATTCTGGCTGCCGTACCAGGTGTCTGCAAGCTCTGCCATTGTCTTGGGTTTCTTGTGGTTCAGTGCTGTTAAGAAATCCTTGCTGACCGTGCGGCAGTAGCGGCTCATGCGGTTTCTGTCGAGGTTCAAGGCGCTTGCGAGAAGGCTTTCGTGGCTTGCCATAATGTTTGCAAGGTTTCTGAGGCTCTGTGGTGTGTGACCCTTTGCTCCGATGTGAATGTGTACTCCGCAGCCCCTTGTTGCGTCGCTCTTTGCTCCTGCTCTCCTCAGCCTGCGGATAAGCTCCTGCAAGGTTTCTATGTCGCTGTAGGTAAGTATCGGAGTGACCAGTTCGCACTTTTCGCTGTCGGGCCCCGAAATGCTGACGTCCTTTTGGAATTTCCATTCTCTGCCTTGGCTGTCCCAAGCGGAGTAGGTTTCGTAGCGGTTGCGGCGGGCGGTGTATTCGTGTCTGCCTGTTCCGAAAAAGTCTGCGGCAACCTCGGCTGCTCTTGCTCTTGTGATATTGTTCATTTCAACCTCGACCCCAATGGTCTGGCTTATCATTTCTTCGATCTGCTTTGTGGTTTTCTCGTTCATTTTCGTATCCTCCGTTTGTGTATTTCCCTTTCGGTATACACATATTAACTCTACATTTGGTATTTATCAAGTCAATTAGACGCTATATATTGAACGAATATTACATTCTTTAATTGTGTATATCAGCCACGAATTTTCCGCACCACATCAACACCAAGAATGACATTAAGCCCCGAACCCGTGTCCCACCGTACAAGCAGACTGCCTGCGTCATCAACGCCGTGAACCGTTCCTTTTGTACCTATGGGCGGTGCTTGGGGATCGTCCATTGAAACAAGCTCCACACGGCAGCCGACAGGATATTCTTTGCGGTAATGCTCCAGTTCCTTTTTACTCGGAAATCTCATTTGCAGCACCTCCTTTGGCATAAGCTGCCCCCAGTCTAAAAGCCGATGAACCTGTAAGGTTTCTCAGCAGTATTTTTCGCTCGGTCTTGTACTCCGAACCGATAAATCCCAGCCGCAGAAGAAAGCAGCGGAAAGCATATTTGTCATTGTCGGTTTCCCGTTCCTTTGCCGTCACTCTCTTTGCATTGGCGGCAAGGTCGCAAAGTGCAGAAACGAAATGTGTATATGCCTTGCATTCGTCTGCGCAGCACTCTGAGAACCACGAGAATCTCACAGTGCTGTCAGTGACCTCGATTGGCAGACTGTCCACAGCCAAGGCTTTGCAGATAAGCTTTCCTTTGGCATCAAGAAGTCGGTTAAGGTTGTCAACCGCCAATCCCTCAATGGGAACTTCCACCGTAAGCCCCACGTTTTCGCTGTGTGCGGTTTCTGCGGCAGGGACGGGTACTTCTTCGCTTGTTGTTTCCTGCGGCGTGTCGGCGCTTGTGTCGGCTGTAAAGCCAAGGCTTGCAAGGTGTGCAATAAGGTCTGCAGCGTCAACGCTGTCTTCGAATTCAAGGTTGCCATCTCTTGTTACTGTGAAATCACCAATGCGATAAGCGTATGTAGGTGTTTTCATATAAACTGCCTTTGTTTCTGTGAACTCGCTTATCGCCTTTACCAGTGGCTTTCTGTCCTGTGCGTTGTAATATACGGTCATGATCGGTACCTCCATTTGTTTTTGTACTACACATATTACTCGAACAGGAGCATAAGTCAACCGAATATCAGCAGAAAGCCGTACATTCTGCGTAATGCACAATGTACGGCTTGAATATTATGTAGGAACGTATACTTTTACCTTCACGCCAAGCTTATGGCAGTTGTCAATAACGAATTTTGTCCCTCTTGATTGTCCGTCCCAGAAAGCGAGAACAATATCTGCATAATCGATAATTGTAATGTTCCGTTTCAGCGGGGCAGACCTTCCGTATTTTTCGTATTCGGGAAGAAACTCAGTCAGTTTAATTCCATGGGATAAGGCATATTCTTTTGCCGAGGTATCTACTCCTCTTGCTCCTCCGGAAACTATCTCTGTAGTATCTTCGGGAAGATATTTGCCTAAATCGGATACACAAAGACCTCTTGAACCAATAACAGCTACTTTCATAATAACCTCACTATAAACGTATTTTAAACGCAGTTAGCGTCTATAATATGCATTATAGCATAAAATGGTGCTAAAATAAAGCCAATACGAACATATATAGGAGGTTATATATGGCTATTAAGAGTTTATCTATAAGAATTGATGATGATATGCTGGATAAGCTGCATTATGTTGCCGATTATGAGGCGCGTTCTGCTAACGGTCAGATAATCGTTCTTATCCGTGAATGCATCGAAAAGTTTGAAGAAAAGCACGGCAAAATCGAACTTGGAAAAGCTAATCCCGACAAGAAGTGACCCATACTATCCCCGACAGTACCAAGAAAACACACGGCAAAGCCACACCATTACCCCACAGCTTGTACTCTGCAGAGTCGCTGTGGGGATTTTTCAGCCATGAACGTATTTGCTTTTCGGATTTTGGCTTTGAGGAACTTCCGGTGATTCTCCTGTGTGTTTCAAATACACCGTTCCAGAACGCTCTTTCATCATCGGTGGGTTCGTCCGTGCCCAGGTCACTGCACCACCAATCGGGAAAACCCTGCAGCCGTGCACACTCGGTGGGAGTTAATCTGCGCACAATATACTGCGGTTCTTTCACAACGGTGGGCGGGTCTTTGTAGTCGCTTGCCACAAGTGTGTTTGCAAGGTTTTCTGAAGCATCGGTATGATATGATGCCTTGCTTGTGCTGTATACAAGCGTTTCAGAACCGCCGCCGTACATACCTCCTGCGGCTCTCAGTGAACCGCACTTGGTATTTTCGGCGTACCTATCGTAGGCTTCCTGTGAAAAAGCAACTGCATGACGGTCGGTGGCATTCAGCGTAAATGAAACATCCTCGTTGATTCCGCTGCCTTGCGGACCGTTCTTGTCAGCTCTGCCTATCATAGAACCCTGTACCGCAACCACAGCAATTCCGCCTTGATTGCAGGAGGGATTTCCGCCGTTTCCGTCAAGCGTTCTTGCTGTTTCCGCCTGATATATACCGCTGTGAGGGTTGTCCGATTTCATTGAATTGCTGTCCTTTGAGCATATCCCGTATGCCTTAACAGCAACCTCGTTACACCTATTTTCTCCTACATCAAATGTATTAAGTGTGTTGGCAACAGCCGATTTCTTCCACTCCTGCCCCTCCGAGGAGGAGTGGGGGCGAGTACCTTTTGAAAACGGCACAAATACAGTCTGGTCATTGTTGCAGGAGAGCGTTGCGGATTTATCCGTCTGCACAAGCGCACCCTTTCCGCCGCCAACACAACCGCTGCGTATTTTCAGCGTGTATGGTGTTTCTACAACAAAAGGTTGATTGTTGCCGCCCATGCCATAAGTAGAACTTACGGTGGGAGCAACTGCAAGAGGACCTGTGTATCTGGTGTCCTGTGAATGATTTTCATACACCGCAGCAGGTACTGTTCCTGCTCGTAGAGTGGGTGCGGTTTCTTCTTCATAGCCAATGCCGTGTGCTTTGGCGGAGTGTTCGGTGCAGAATCCTGCTGATTCCATTACACAGGGAGGATGGTGAGCTTCAGCACGAAGAGTGCATGTCACTTCCTCCGTTATGTCCATTCTGTTTCCGCCTTGGTCATTCAGGCAGATTGTGCCTGCCGTTCCAGAGCCGTTTTCAGCAGCGGCGGCAGTTCTTTGCCACGCACGGAAGCTCTCTGCAGAATACCCCGACAAGCCTTCTGACTCAAATAATACTTTTCCGGCACATTCGCCATCAAAATCTGCGACAAGGTAGATACGTTTTCTTCTCTGGGGGACTCCCCAGTATTGCGCATCGAGGACTCTCCATGCGAGGGAGAAACCGTCTGCCAGTATCTCTCCTGCGTTTGTCCATTTCTCACATCCAGTAACAGAAATGCTTTCGTCCTTGACTTGACACAGGCTTTCGAGGACGCATCGGAAATCCTCTCCTTTGTTGGAGCTGAATGCTCCGGGGACATTTTCCCATACGATGAATCGAGGATATTTTCCATTTGTTGCACACCTCATTTCTTTGATTATACGAACCGCTTCATAGAAAAGGCTTGAACGAGAACCGTCCAAGCCGCTTCTTTTTCCGGCAATGCTCATATCTTGGCAAGGGCTGCCGAAGGTCACTATATCCACAGGCGGCAGCTCCGCACCATTCAGTGAGGAAACATCTCCGTAATGTTTCATCTGCGGCAGACGCTTTGTTGTGACCCGCACAGCGAAAGGTTCAATTTCGGATGCCCACACAGGCTCTATTCCTGCAAGGAGTCCTCCGAGCGGAAAACCACCGCTGCCGTCAAACAGGCTGCCGAGCGTAAGTACATTATTCATCAGCAGCCGCCTCCATTTCGTAAAAAGGTATTGTCTTACTACCACGAACCACAAACACACCATCTGCCGAGCCGACCTGCTCAATGTACCGCTTCACAATAACATCGCAGTATTTCTCATCAAGCTCAATGGTATGGCAGATGCGGTTCGTCTGCTCACAGGCGATAAGCGTACTGCCGCTGCCACCGAAGGGGTCGAGGACAATGCAGTTGCTCATGCTTGAATTCTTTATGGGGTAAGCAATAAGCGGAACAGGCTTCATTGTGGGGTGGTCGCCGTTTTTCTTCGGCTTGTCAAACTCCCAAATGGTGGTCTGCTTGCGGTCGGAATACCACTGATGCTTGCCGTTCTTCTTCCAACCGAACAGGCAAGGCTCATGCTGCCACTGATACGGAGAACGCCCAAGAACAAGCGACTGCTTCTTCCAGATACACGTTCCGGAAAGGTAAAATCCTGCATCGGCAAAAGCCTTTCTGAAATTGAGTCCCTCTGTATCTGCGTGGAAAACATAGATGCTTGCATCATCAGCCATGGCTTTTTCCATGCAGGTGAAAGCGTCCAGCAAGAACTGATAGAACTTCTCGTTTTCAAGATTATCATTCTTGATTTTTCCTGCGCTGCCCTCATAATTTACATTGTAGGGCGGGTCGGTTACCGTGAGATTTGCCTTCTTGCCGTCCATGAGCATTTCGTAGGTTTCCGGCTTGGTGCTGTCACCGCAGATAAGTCTGTGGTTACCTAAAAGCCAAAGGTCGCCGGACTTTGTGATACAAGGCTTTTCAAGCTCTGCATCAACATCAAAATCATCTTCTTTTGCATCATCGTCCGTATCGAAAAAGCCTGCAAGCTCCTTTTCATCAAATCCCGTCAAAGCAAGGTTAAAATCCTCAGCTTGTAAAGCTTCAATCTCAACACGCAGCATTTCTTCGTCCCAGCCTGCATCGAGAGCCATTCGGTTATCAGCAATTATGTAAGCTTTCTTCTGAGCAGGGGTAAGGTGGTCAACAAATACACAAGGCACATCTGTAATGCCTTCTGCCTTTGCAGCCGTTATTCTGCCGTGTCCTGCAATGACATTAAAATCTCTGTCGATAATAACGGGATTTACAAATCCGAACTCACGGAGTGAAGAGCGGAGCTTTTTCAGCTGTTCCGGCGAGTGGGTTCTTGCGTTATTGACATAAGGGATAAGCTTGTCTATGGAAACAAGCTGCATTTCACTTGTGGTGTTCATGCGCCGTTCCTCCTTTTCATTACTTTTTGCAGTCTCTTACGGGCATCGGCAACATTTCCTTTGATCGCCTGTCCCTTTATGGTTCTGTACTCCTGTGGAGTAAGTCGGCGTCGCTGGCTTTTAAGTTCCTTGAAGAAATTCATCGTATCATTCGACATAGTATTATCCTTTCCTTGAACGGAGCAGCTTCTCCATTGTATCGTTCAGATCATCACCCACAGGCTCGGTGCAGTTTTCCTTTACGATGTCATATATCTCATACCAGATAAGGTTGGCGCTTTTCTGAAACTGCTGCGACATCTGCACGAAGGGTGATGCGATAACACCGCCGGTTGTGGGGTGCTTTCCTAGAAGTCCATAGCTGCTGATTGCATCTTCGCACTGTATGTATCTTGCAAAAGCCTGAGCGTAGGCTTCAATAAGCCGCTTGTTTACAAGGTTCTCGCAGTTTCGTTGTTTCAGCCACAGCCAGATTTCCTTGTATATTTCATCAGCGCCCAGCGGAATACCGTTCTTCTGCCTTGCCGAAAGATATTCTCCCGGCTTTGGCATATCCACACCGTTAAGCACAGCGCCCTCCGGCAAATCAACTGCGTCCAACTCCTCCGCATCAAATGTGGGAATGTCATTGTTCATTATTCTGGCGCTCTGTCCTTTTTGTATTTTTTCAGCCGCAGGAGTGGGTTTTCCTCCCGCACGGACTCGTCTGCCGCCTCTGTTTGTACCGTCTTTAGCTATCTTTCTCACCTCGTTTTTGAACAAGGGGTTTAATACCCCCTTTGAACCCCGATTTTTACACACGAAACCCCACGCCGTTGCCCGATAAGATAGGTACAGAGATTTGACACCCCCTACCGGTCACCAATATCGTGGTGGATTTTCGTATGACAGGACTGGCACAGGCTCATAAGATTATCATTTGAGTGTGTGCCGCCTTGAGAGAGGGGCTTGATATGATGAACTTCTTCCACAGGTGTCAGCCGCCCATTTTGTAAGCACTTCTCGCACAAAGGATGTTCTTTTACATATCTGTCACGGATACGTTTCCATGCACGGCCGTACTTTTTATTTATATCAGCGGGGCGCTCATACTTATCGTACTTCCTCCGTGCTTCGGTTTTATGCTTATCGCAATACTGACCTTCGCATAGATTCGGACAGCCGGGATAGGAACACGGCCGCTGCGGTCGTCTTGGCATTAAGTTCATCTCCTTATCGCACAATCATCCACTTGCTTCTCGTAAATTTCGTGCGATTTATCTTGACTTTTAATAAAAAATCGCATATAATATAATTAACGAAAACACAAGGAGGTTTTAGTATGGTTGTAACAGCTACTGAATTCAAGACAAATTTCGGGAAATACCTTGAACTTATTGCACATGAAGATATCTTCATCACCCGAAACGGAAAAACCATTGCAAAGGTAGTCAATCCCCAGGTGTCTGCTGTTGATTCTATCCGTGGAATGCTTAATAACGCACCTCACGATATTGACCTCGATTCTCTGAGAGAGGAGCGCCTTTCCAGATATGAAGATAATGGTTGACACTAACATCATCATTGATGTCCTGCTGGAACGAGAGCCGTTTGTAAATGATTCCTACAAGCTTTTATCCTTATGTGAGGAACATCAGATTGACGGATTTGTTTCAGCCTCTTCAATTACCGATATTTATTATCTTGTAAGAAAATATACTCACAGCAATGAGCTTGCATATAAGGCAATCGGCAAAATACTCGAAATCGTAAAAATATGCAGCGTTACCAATGCTGAAGTTCTTACTGCTTTCCAGAAAAAAGCTAAAGACTTTGAGGATTGCCTTGTTGCCGTTTGTGCGAAGTCTATAAACTGTGATTATATCGTTACAAGAAACATAAAGGATTTTGAAGAGTTTGATATACCGGCTATTGCTCCCGCCGATTTATTAAGCATATTATAACGATGAAAAGCCTTGTGGGTATTACTCTCACAAGGCTTTCTGTATTCTTCGCTATCATAATAATAACATATATCAGCAATCTCATTCTATCACATTTACTCTCATGTTTTTATAACACATATTTTTGTTCCTATTTGATTTTTTTGATTTTGCGTGATATAATATATTAAGAAAGCTTTTGACTTGCAAAGGAGGTTTGCTTTATGAGTACAAAAGAGATTGCATTAAGTATTTTTAATCACCTTACTGAAGAACAGCTCCGTGGATTTATAGCAATGTTCGGCGGTTATTATGATATTGACGAAGAATTTAATGAAGAAACTAAAGCGGCGATGAAGTCTGCTTACAACGACGAAGATATTATAGGTCCGTTTGACAGTGTTGCCGATCTTATGGAGGCACTCAATGCTTAAACCGGAATTTACATGTAAATTAAACGCGATTACAAAGTGACTCTCAAATGCGGTTTAAAGCCTGCTAATCTTGAAAATGTTATTGGCATACTCTGCTACTAACCCCCACCACCCGATATTCGGATTGGTGGGATTTTTTAACGTTAATCAGGCACAACAATTTCTTTCAATGCGGCGCTGTGCATCCGATGTATGTGCTGCATTGAGTAATTCATATCCACTGCAATCTGTTCCCATGTAATAAAGCAGAGGTAACGTTTTTCAAGGAGAGTCTGGTATTCCACATTCGGTACAGCCTTGATTACACCCATTATCTCTTTCTTCAAATCCACAAGCTTTTCAATATCCTTTTTAAGACTGTCTTCTAAATCAATGATCTTTATGACGCAGTCTTCCACACGGGAATGTCCTCGATTGGGGTTTCTCGGCATATCGGAAAAGGTTGTGGTGCATTTCGCAGCAAGCTCGTTGAGTGACGCAATCTGCTGAGTCTTGGAATTGATGCGGTCATCAAGAAAACGTGCTTGCAATAAATAATCCTTTGCGGTCATATTCTACACCTCCGTATATCATAAGGTTGCCTTAACAGCTGAGATAAGCTCAGCCTGCGTTGTATCCTTGGCTTTCAGTGCGTTCAGTATCTTTGCATCAATGGTGTCCTTGGTGATTATGTGCTGTATCACCACTGTGTTTGCTGTCTGACCCTGTCGCCAAAGACGTGCGTTTGTCTGCTGATAAAGTTCAAGACTCCATGGTAAAGAAAACCATACAAGTGTTGAACCACCGCTTTGCAGGTTCAAGCCGTGTCCTGCTGAAGCAGGGTGAATAAGCGCAACGGGAATTTTTCCGTCATTCCAATCTGAAATATCTTCGCTTGACTTTATCTCTCGAACATCAAACCGTTTCTTGATACGTTCAAGGTCATGCTTGAACCAGTAAGCTACAAGTAGCGGCTTTCCATTCATGCTTTCGATTATATCCTCCAAAGCGTCAAGCTTACCATTATGTACCTCAACGATACTGCCGTCATCGGAATACACGGCTCCGCTTGCCATCTGTGACAGCTTATTTGAAAGTGCTGCGGCATTTGCGGCAGTGACTTCGTTATCATCTGAAGTAAGTACAAGCTCCTTTTTAAGCTTTTCGTACTTTTCTTTCTGCTTTTCTGTAAGCTGCACAGTGTACTCCGAGCTTATCAGTTCGGGCATTTTGAGGTGGTCGGTGGCTTTCATCGAAATCGTTATATCCGAGATTCTGTCATAAATCTGCTGTTCAGCATAAGGCAGCGGCTTGTAGCTGTAGATTATCATACCGTTGCGCTTGTCCGGCTGAAAGTATGCATCACGATATTGGCTGATAAAGCGTCCGAGCCTTTCTCCCATATCAAGCAGACGAAACTCTGCGTACAAATCCATCAAACCGTTTCCTGCGGGAGTGCCGGTAAGACCCACGATGCGTTTCAGCTTGGGGCGAACCTTCATAAATGCTTTGAACCGTTTTGACTGGTGGTTCTTGAAAGAGGACAACTCGTCAATGACTGCCATATCAAAATCGAAAGGGAAACCGCTGTCCTCAATAAGCCACTGTACATTCTCACGGTTGATTATGTAGATGTCTGCGGGAATACTGAGAGCTTTGAGCCTTTCCCGTTCTGTACCAACCACAACGCTGTAACGCAGGTCTTTAAGATGCGACCACTTCTCAATCTCGGCTGACCATGTGTCACGGGCCACACGCAGCGGCGCAACCACCAGAACCTTATGTACATCAAAGCTGTCGAAAAGCAGGTCGTTTATTGCTGTCAGCGTTATGCTTGTCTTGCCAAGACCCATGTCAAGAAGCACTGCGGAAATGCTATGGCTTTCGATATAGTCAATGGCATACTGCTGATAATTGTGGGGTATAAAATTCATTTGGCATCTCCTCCAATCATTTCATCAAGTATTGTCTTTATCTGTTCTGTGCTGTCAATGATGAATACCCGAAAGCCGAGGTTCATCAAAGTTTTGTGTCTTGCTATCTGCAGAGGTCTTGGTTTCTTGCCCGGCACTTTAAGTTCGGCAAAGGCGATTTTGCCAACAGGAAGTAGTATCAATCTGTCCGGCATTCCATCAAAACTTGGTGACACAAATTTCAGACACAGACCGCCGTTCGCTTTGACGGCCTTTACCAGCTTTTGTTCTATCTGTTTTTCACGCATTTGCAGCTCCTTTATCGTCAATGGTGATGGTCGGTGATACTCTTTTCATAAACTCTCCTATAGAGCATTTTTTTATAAAAATTCAGCCCTAAAGGGGAGTTTATAATAAGACCTCCACCGACCGTCACCTTTATGGTTTTAATCGTCCATAAAGTCTGATTTCAAGCGGATTCCGTACACAATGACGCCCGTTTTTGTTTTACGCTTTGAAAATCCGGCAGAATCAAGTCCTGTGTAAAAATCCGTAGTGCTCCTTGTGTATTCTCCGGTTCTTACACAGTACGCACGGTACTCCTGATAAAGCTCTCCCGACTTCTGTGTATATGACGCATCGACCTCGCAGCAGTCCCCAATGAACATAGAAAGCCAGTCGTTATTCTCGCGGTACTTTTCGATGGCGTCACTTACACACTGCGGAATAGTCAGCTTGAAATTACATTCGATGACCTTCTTCGCACCTTCGATAATCCATGACAGTACTGCTCCTCCTGCTTTTTCGGCAAGGAAATCCGCATAATTTTTGATGTCGGACTTGCCCTCGATTTTTGCGTTGAATGGTATAACGATAAGCCTGCGCCAAGTGCCCTCGTCATTTGCACCGACTCTGGGAAGATGGTTTGTGTACAGCACGAGGGTATGCGTAGGGATAAATTTGAAAGGATCACGATATTTCTTCTCTGCTGAAACCTCATCGGTCGAACACAACTGCTTTACTACAGAGGTATTCAGCCGCATTCCTTCTTCAAGTTCAGCTGCTATAACAAGGCGCTTTCCCTTAAGTTCAGCCATCTCGGGTCGAACGTTGCGAGTGCACTTCATTGTGAGGGCATCGGCGGATATACTGCCGCTGTACGAACCAAGCACACGGGAAATGGTGTTCCAGAATGTGGACTTGCCATTCCTGCCCTCGCCATAGGATATAATCAAAGCTTCCAAATACACCTTGCCTATTGCCGAAAGTCCGACTATCTGCTGAACGTACTCAATAAGTTCAGTATCACCGCAGAAAAAGCTGTTCACTGCCTCCAGCCATATATCCATATTTTCATCATCGGGTGATACAGCGGTCACTTTAGTTATGAGGTCAGAAGCAGAGTGCTCGTTGCTTTCACCGGTACGCAGGTCGTATGTAGCGGCAGGAGTGTTCAGCAGAAATTCCTGTGAATCAAAATCCTTTATATCTCGGAGCAGCATAGGCTTTGCCGCCTGTAATGCCGATATGATATATTTCATATCCCTGCGTTTCATAACAAAAGCTTTGTATGCAACGGCTACCGCATATTCTACAAAGGCCTTTTCGCTGTTTTCATCTATTGCCTTTTGCAATTCCTTGCCTCCTGCCATAACAGCGTCCTTATCAACTCCGGCTTTTATGAGGGCATTTTCAGCCTTTTCAATAGCAATCTTAGCTTCTGCAAGCTGCCTATCAAGGAAATCCTCACAAGCGCCGACCGCAAGCTGCTTTGACTCCGCCCAGCGTATTCCGTCATAGCGCATATAGTCAGTAGCATCGGTAAATACAAGTTCTCCGCTGTATTCACGGGAGAGAACCTTAGCCTGTCCGATGTCGGAATAATCATCGGGTTTCAGCTTCATTTCTGCATTGTACTGCTCGGGAGGAATATATCCTGCCTGTTTGGATACCTTTTTGCCAAATTTTACTGCACTGTTCCATATGGAATTCAGCTCATCGCTTTCAAGGGGAGGGGCGCACTTTTCAGCCTGTTTCAAGAACTGCTGATATGCTTCATCTGTATTTCCAAGGCGCTTTATAATACGTCCGGCAAAGTGGGACATGGTTGCATTACGCTGTCCTTCGGGGATAGCAACAGTCTGTCCGTTCGGCATATCTTCGTCAAAGATGTCATCTTCAAGGAACTCGGTAAGATTCATACTACCCTGATATACTTCAACATCAACAGGATTTGTCCCGAAGAAAAATCTTGCAGCGTCAAGTGCCTTTGTATCAAAGAAAGGGAAGATGCAGCTTACTTGCTTTTTCATATCGTTGTATAATTCTGCGTCTGTAATATATTCGATTGGTAAAAGCACGTGAAACTTCGGCCGTGCCTGTTTGCCGCCTTTGGCTTTCATGTGATTTCTGCTGTAATGGATAGCAACACAATCATTCGCATAAACAAACAACCTTCCACTGATTTTTCAGCGGAAGGCAATGTGATTTACGAATATTGATCTGTCCGCACGGTCTTGATGACTCATACTTCAAAATAGGGGGAACTATGCCATTTGTCTGGGTACATCTTCATATTCTGTATCAGGCATTCTTTTCACAAGATCCCCGCTTATAACAATGTACAGTTCCCAACAAGCTGTATTATTAATCAGCTTCAATTCCGAAAAATCTTCAAGCAGAAGTCCTCTGGTTTTGAAAAGCTCTCGAGTTTCATCGAGTGCTTTCTCAAACTTCACTCCTCCTGATATATCGGTGGCATATGTAAACGTATAACTATCTGCTACACTTGTTTTCATACCCCTTTTGGGATAATCTTGTGCTATTCTCGTATTGACAGTTATTCCCTCTATTGTGATTTTCATTATTTATCAGTCCTTTCCGAAGATTATTGCATAGTATTTCAAAGATTGTGGATAGCTTACCTGCAGCCTGTTTGGCTAATGCTTGTGCTGCATAAAATAGCTCCCGTTCTATTTCAATCAATCTTTTTTCCTTGACTTTTAGTTGAGCTGTTTTTTCTGCCTGTTCCTCAGCAATTTTTGCCTGTTCCTTTTGGATTTTAACTTGTTGTTCAGCAGTATTTTTTACAATAGCAGTCATTCCATATTTTTCATTGTATTCTTCGTAATCTTTTTCCCACTGCTCCCAACGTGCAATCTGATCTTGATACTCCAGAAATTGTTTATCATATAAATTCCCAAGCATTTTTTCTCGTTGTATGCGTTCTCTGAAGCCCAGATCACTTTGCAAATTAGCTTTTATATACTGCTCTCTTGTAATATATATCTGCAATGTTGGTTTATGACCAAACGGTTTGATCGGAGGTAAAGGAATAGACTGTTTTCGTGTAAGTTCAGCCTCTTTCTCGTGAATCTCTTCTTCTAATCCATCCAGTAATTGTTCATATAGCCCATGATTATACTGAAGTTCGCAAAGAGTCTCAATCTCCTTTTCTGCTTGAGCTTTTACTTCGTTTAACCTTTCAGTAGTCTCTCCTAATTCTTTATCAAGGCAACATAAGCGCTGCTGTGCTTCAGCTACAGCATTATCCATATCGTCCTTATACTTCTTGCTGTCTCGTCCCTGCTTTGCTTTCTGGCTACGACGATATTCTCGATAAACATCGTCTCCCATTTCCTCACGAAGTTTCTGTGCTTCTTCAGCGTCGTAAGCATGACAATCGTCAATTTGAGTCCATCCTTTTTCACGAAGGTATTTAGGCATTTCACGATTAAGAGTACCGAGAAAATGAAGGTTATGCATCTCTTTCGCACAGAGCCTTCCATCTTCGGTTACAGGTTGCCAAAAGATATGTGCATGAGGGACAAGTTCATCATAATGTACGACTACAGATTTAACGTTATCCGATCCCACAATAGATTTGAATTTTTCAACAGCATCAATGAAAAACTGCTGCTGTTGTTCTTGTGTGAGGGTTGACATAAACTCCTTTGGTGGCTTAATAATAGTAGCACACATCACGACAGCATCAATACGTATTTTTTTCTGCTTTTCAAGCGGCGAAAGCCCTTGTTTTTTTCGTTCAGAATTTATAATTTTTAATACGTCTTTTTCTTTTATCCAAAGACTGCCTTTCATCTGCTGCTACAGATGAATTTAGGGCAGTCTTTTTTTGTTCATTCATTTTTCTCACCATCCTTTTGCAGAAAAGTTTTGGGGTCGGATAGATAGTCCATTAACACTTCAAGATTGATATATGTGCGTGTCCCAACGTGTAAACATGGAACTTCATTTTTACGACACAACTTTCGTAAAGTGTTTTCGGGCAGGATACCTGTTTGCGCAGCTTCGTGAATAGTAACAAGTTTTGATTTACTCATATGTCCTCCTTATTTATGTATTTTTTTAACATACAGAATTATCAAATAATATCTGATATAATGTATTTTATCACATAAATCTCAAATAATCAAGTATTTTTGTAACAAAAAATAAAAAAACGTGATTTGTTACAAAAATACACTGTTAATTTTCGTCAATGTTGCTATTGAAAAGTATTGAATATTTTGGTATAATCTAATTACTTTGATTTTATTCGATTTTGTTTTTAATAATTGTATGAAAGGCGGGTTTCATATGTGGCGTGAACGAGCTGATATCCATGATGATGATTATCTGATTGCTGTTCATATTGATACAAAAAACATGAATGAAATATTAGTCTGTGGAAAGCATGATGATGTAATTGATTATGTTGAAAATAAATCTCGCAGCTTGGATGTGCAAGTTTATGATAGGGATATAGGAGCTTTTTTATTTGATTTGACTAATTCTGACATACAGAAATGCTTACGTGGATATTCTCCTGATAAGGAAAATCCTACTACAAATTATTTATATACTGTAATAAACTCGATAAATGAGAAAAAGGCAAATAAACCTAATAATATTTATTTGCAGAAATTATGGGATTATCTTGAAAGAGCTTTAGAGTTTACTGTGAATGGTGTGATAAGCGATGACTTCCTTGAAAGGCAAAGAAGCATTACTTTTTCATACAATGAGCCTGATTCTGTCAAAATGTTGACCTTTATGTTTGAAAAAAGCACTATATTTATTCATAAAGATTTCCTTTGTAGTGACACTTTTGAGGATTATATTATAACTGATTTTAAAGTTGGTAATATAGTTGAGTACTATATCAAAGTATTGTATAAGGATAAATTATTTCCTAGGCGATGTGATGAGTGCGGAAAATTATTCATAGGAAGGAATAGCGCTTTTACTGTTCTTTGTTCAGATGAATGTAGGGAAAAACGAAAAGTTGAATACTACAACGTTTATAAAGAAAAAGCAAATGATGAATACGAAAAAATATATAATAGGGTATATCATAAATGGTATGTGAAGTATAAAAGAGCAAAGGATAAAAAACTTCTAACTGAAGAACAAATATCTACTTGGGAAATCGAGTTTTCTGATTTTAAATCCAAAAGTTATGAAATGCGAAAAAATGCTCGTAACGGCAATAGCAAAGAGTTTACAAGATGGATTAATAATTTTGAAAATAAAATGTGCACGTTTTGGGCTTTGTTAAAATAAAAAAATCCCCCTGCCTGCGGCAACAGGCAAGGAGATTATAGAAGGTATCCACCCAGAAGGGACAGACAACCATCCACACGTTATTTGTCCTTTCGCAACTACGAAAGGAGTAATGTTAATGAACATTACAAAAAGAGAAAACGCTTACCGAGTCAGAGTATTCAATGGTAAGGACGCAGACGGGAAATTCCTCTATTCGAGTATGACCATCAGATTTGATGATCCTCGCTTTGAGGGAATGACCGAAAAGAAACGTGACAAGGCGGCTGAAGCTATTGCCTTTGAGTTTGAACAGCAGGTCAACGCTCTGGCTGTTCTTCCCAATGTCACCTTTAAGACATTTGCCGAGAGATGGTTTGTTGACTATGCTGATATTCAGCACGCAACGACCACCCGTGAACGCTGTGAGGACTTCAAAGAAAGGACTTACGAAGCACTCGGAGATATGCGAATGGATAAAATCAAGACTATCCACGTTCAGAGCTTCGTCAATTCTCTTACAAAGCCCGGTGTAAACAAGGTTGATCCCGAAAAGGGACTCTCTCGCAAGACAATAAAGCACTATCTGTCATTTGTATCGAGCATCTTCGATTACGCTATAAGAATTGAAATGCTCACTAAAAATCCCTGCACCAACGTTAAGCTCCCGCCCGAGGTACATTCGGAAAAGAAGATATATACACCCGAACAGGCAGAAGAATTTGTCGATCTGCTTTACTCGGAAGCTCCGCTCAAGCATCAGCTTTTCGCAACGATTGCTATAATATGCGGTTTAAGACGCTCCGAGATAGTCGGACTCAGGTATTGCGACATTGACGTTGACACTCATATCCTCAGAATAAAGAGGGCTGCCAACTATTCAAGAAAGAAGAAGGAAATGTATGTGGGCAACACAAAGACCGAAAGCTCAATGAGAGTTATCAAGCTCCCTCAGATCGTCATAGACCTTTTTGAAAAGTACAAGGCTCAGGAGATACATCAGAAGAAGTTTATGGGTATAAGGCATACCGATGAAGATTTCCTTTTCTGTGACACTACATACACTAAGATAATGTATAACGGAATACCGTACAATTATCTCAAAAAGATGTGTGCAAAGCACGGTATGGACTTTTACGGCATTCACTCAATGCGGCACTTTGTTGCATCAGCAATGATCTCAAAGGGAACAGATGCCAAGACCGTTTCGGAAATACTTGGGCACTCGACGCCTGCAACGACTTTGGGGATATATACTCACGCCTTCAATGAAGTCAAGGCAAGGGCAACCGATGAAATAGTCGATATGCTCCACATCAACGAAAAGTATTGCCGTCAGGCTTGATTTGTCCCGATTTGACCAAAATTTGACCAAAGCCCATAATCTAATATAAGAATAACCTCTCAACTGACGCATTAAAGCCATTTGAGAGGTTATTTCTTTTGGTCGGAGTGACGGGACTTGAACCCACGGCCTCTACCACCCCAAGGTAGCGCTCTAGCCAAACTGAGCTACACCCCGACATATTTAGCTTGTCTCGGGAACTCTCTCCCAACGACTATTATATTATATCACAGAGAAATGCATTTGTCAAGTATTTTTTTAAATTTTTCCGAGAAATTTTGCCCGGCATAAAATGGCTTGCCTGCGGTGTTTTTGGTTGTTATGAATTGGCGGAATAATTTTGTTTACATTTTGGAAATAATGGCGGTTAAGTATTCGTAAAGCAATGCGCCCGACCTTGACATTTTTCCCTATAATATGGTATAATATCCCCGTCAGTGTTACAAAATTCGGGGAGATAGGCTATGACACGTAAAGCGGCAGTTTTGGGACTGGGATATCTGGCAGGTCTGCTAATAGCTTCGTTTTTTGCTCTGTGGCTTTCGGGCATAACGGGCGGACTGCTTCTGTGTTTCGGAGCGGCGGTGATATTCATTGTCCGACCCGAAAAAAGCGGACGATTATTTGCATTTTCGGCGGCGGCGCTCTCCTGTGGCATAGGTATGCTCCTTTACAGCGGATATGACGCATTTGTGTATCGTGACATCGTTTCACAAAGCGGCGTGTCATTTGAGGGAAACGCAATTATAAAGGACGTGAGCGTTTACTCCGAGGACAGCGCCTTCTGTACCGCACGTGTGGAGCTTTGTGACGGCAAAAAGGCGGATATCGGCTGGTATGCAGATAACAGCGATGTGGCAAGAGGGGACAGGGCATACCTTTCGGGAACGCTTTATGCCCCCGAAAATACAGCCTTTTTCGATTCAGCGGACTATTACCGTTCCCGGAATATCTTTCTACTTTTAGATACGGACACCGAGGAATATTTTCCGGGGGAGCATAACATTTTTCGCATCCTTCGTGATTTCCGTCAAAATGCCGCCCGTATTATCCGCAGATACGTCCCCTCCGACGAGGGAGAGCTTCTTATCGGAATGATATTCGGCAGCGACGAATGGAATATATCCTCGGAAGCGGAAAAATGCCTTTACCGTTCGGGGGTTGGACACATCGCCTCTGTCTCGGGAATGCATATGGCAGTTGCCGCAGGCATAGCTTCTGCGGCTGCGGTGGCTTTGTCAATGACCAAACGGGGAAAGCTGCTGCTTGTTGCGGCAGTGTGCCTTGTGTTCGCCCTCACCGCCGATATGAGCCTGTCGGTCATAAGAGCCTTGATAATGACCCTGCTTGTGTATTCGGCGGAGCTTTTCAAAAGGCAGAGCGACCCTTTGTCATCATTATCCATAGCCGCCTTTGTCCTCACTGTGGGAACACCATTTATCGTCCGGAACGCCTCCTTTATGCTCTCCTTTTCGGGAGTGCTCGGAGCGGCGGTCCTTGCCCCTGCTGCTTTGGATAATGTGAAAAAAGCCTATGAAAACAGGTTCGGCAGGAAAATGGGCGAAGCATCGGGGCTGACAAGCTCTGTTCTGACGGCTGTATGCGCTTCGCTTGCGGTCATACCCGCATCAATACTCTGCCTTGACGAGCTTTCTGTGGTGTCGCCCGTTACAAACCTACTGCTGTCTCCGTTTTTTACGGTGGCAATGATAATAGCAATGACGGGAGCAGTGCTAACGGTGCTGCCATTTTCCGGACTTTCGGGAGGACTTTTCCTTGTAAGCGGAGCCATATGCCGCCCTGTGCTGTGGGCTGCGGAAAAAATAGGCTCCCTGGCCTTTGCGGCGCTCCCCTCGGGAACCGAGATCGCCCCGCCTATGATCGGGCTTGTGATAATTTCCGCAGGGGTATCCGCCCTTGTTTTGAAAAACAGGTCGGCGGTGATACTGACCGTCTCTGCGGCGGTGCTTTCGGCAGCGGCGGCAATAACGGTCTACAGGGCTGTGCCATACGAATATACAAGGATGGCGCTTCTTACCGATGGAAAAGGCTGCGTTCTCATAATATCCGAGGGGCAGTATTCGGAAATTTTTGACTTTATGGGTAACTCTAAAAGCATAAAGGCGGCGGAGCGTTATATTTCCCGAAATGATACGGGAACGGTGGGAATGATATTCCTACGGAAAAATGCGGACTATGCCGCACCCCTTTACCAAAAAGCCTTTCCCAAGGCGCAGATAGTGTCCCAGGGCGTAAATAACGGCTTGACATATGAGACGGAAGGTAATATAATTAAATTCGGCGGCATATCCTGCCGTCCTTACAAAGAATACTGCATAATTGAAGCGGAGGGAGCGAAACTCATCAGCATTGACCGCAAATGCGCTCCGCCCGATAAAAGCTTTGATATGTGTATCTATAACTGCACCGCAGAAGTAAACGTACAAGCGGATATTTATGCGGTAACGAAAAACAGCTTCAAGGGTCTGCTCCCCGCAAATGAAATTATAGTCAGGGGCGGCGGAGAATTTATTGCAGACAGCGGGAAAATATATGTGAGAGAGGATAGAAAATGGCTTCGATAAACGAAAAAGAGCTTTCAAGAATAATAAAAAGCGGCGAACTGTCGGGAGCCTACTATCTCTATGGCACCGATCGCTACAGCGTAGAAAAATACTGTCGGGCAATGGTTGCAAAGACGGTCAAAAAGGGCGATGAAGCCTATAACCTCCACCGTTTCGAGGGGCGTGACCTTGATGTGGAGGGGCTTGTTGAGGTCTGTGACGCATTTCCTATGTTTGCGGACAAGCTGTGCATAACCGTCAGCGACCTTGATATGGAGGAGGAAACCAAACAGCGGCAGGGACACAAAAGCATTACCGCCGACCGAATGAAGCTCCTCACCGAAGCGGTCTCGGACATTCCCGACACAACGGTGCTTATCTTCTACACTCCGAACATTGATGTGTGCGGCGGAAAAAAGAAGCCCACCGCCAAGAACAAAAAGCTTATCGACCTTGTGGCAAAGCACGGCACGGTCTGCGAGATAAACGTGAAAAGCAGAGCGGAGAATATAAAGCTCATAACCTCGCTTCTGTCAAAGCAGGGCTGTACTGTTGACGAGCGTGCCGCAGGTCTGATACTTGACCGCTGCGGCGGCGATATGAATATGGCAGTAAACGAGACTGACAAGCTTGCCGCCTACGCCAACGGGGGACATATCACCGAAAACGATGTGGCGCTCTTGACCCCCGACAGCTCCGATGCAAAGTCCTACGACCTTGCAAACGCCGTTGCCGCAGGAAATATGAGCCGCGCCACACAGCTTTACAGCGAGCTTACAAATGACCCCGAAAACACTCCCGTGTATCTTCTCTACGTCCTTGCAGGCAGTATGAACGACCTTTACCGAGCAAGGCTTGCCCTTGACAGCGGCAAGAGCATAGGAAATGTTATGCAGGATTTCGGCTATGCGGCAAATCTGGAATTTCGAGTAAAGAACGCCTTTTCCTCCGTTCGTAAAACAAGCACGGAGAAGCTGAGACGTTGTCTTGAGATACTTGCAGACGCAGATATGGCAATGAAAACAGGCGCAGGAGACCCGAGCGTGATACTTGAAAAAGCCATAGTTTCAATGCTCTCGGAAAGATAAGTTTGAAAATCAAAGATTTTCAAACCGAGTTTTGTTTCTTTGGCTGACGCCAAAGATTTCCTTACGGAAAACACAAAACTCTCGGGTAGGGAATGGTTATAAAAAAGAAGGAAGAATAATTTTGATAAACATAGAACAAGCTGTGGTGGTGGAGGGAAAGTATGACAAGATAAAGCTTTCCTCGGTCATAAACGGCGTAATAATCTGCACAGGCGGCTTTAATATCTTCAAGGACAAGGATAAATTGAGCATTATCCGTCATTATGCGGAGAAAACGGGCATAATAATCCTGACCGACAGCGACAGCGCAGGCTTCAAGATAAGAAACTATCTCAAGGGTGCAGTAAAAAACGGCAGCATCACAAACGTATACATTCCCGATATTTTCGGCAAGGAGCGGCGCAAGGCAGAGCCTTCAAAGGAGGGCAAGCTTGGCGTTGAGGGAATGAGCGAGGAGATACTTCTTGAAGCATTCCGCAGGGCAGGGGTGTCCTGCACCGAGGGGGAGAAAAAAACGGGCGGCATTGACAAAATGCTCCTGTATGAACTTGGGTATTCGGGTGCGCCCGAGGCGTCCCTGAGGCGCAGACAGCTTCTTAAAAGGCTGGGACTGCCCGAGCTTATGACCACTGCCGCCATTGCGGATATACTTAATACAATGATGACCGCCGAAGAGCTTACAGAGATAACAGGAAAGCTTTGCGGCGCAGACGTGAAGGGAGACTAATAAATTTGGTTTTTTCGGAGCTTAGCTTTTTATATTTTTTCCTCCCCATAGTAATGCTCTTGTATTTTGTTTCGGGCAATAAACTGAGAAACATCATCATCTTCATTACGGGACTGCTTTTCTACGCCTGGGGAGAGCCTTTTTATGTCATAATAATGCTGCTGTCAACGGCAATTGACTACACCGCAGGCAGGCTTATGGACAAGTACGATGACGACAACAAAAAAAGGAAAATATGCCTTATCGTTTCAATTTGTATGAACGTGGGGCTTCTTGCGGTATTCAAATACAGCGATTTTATTTTCGACAGCATAAACGGTCTCTTAGGAACGGAACTTACAAATCCCGTTATCCTTGTGAATAAGGCGCTAAATAAAATATATCCCTTCGGGCTTAACGAAAAGCGTGTAGATCTGCCTGTGGGCATATCCTTCTTCACCTTTCAGTCAATGTCCTACACAATTGACCTGTATCTGAGGAATATCAGCGTTCAGAAAAGCTTTCTGAATTTTGCCTCCTACGTGTCCCTTTTCCCGCAGATAGTTGCGGGACCTATTGTAAGATACGAGCAGGTGGCAGGGGAGCTGGAGTCCCGTTCTGTGACCGTTCCGAAAATAAGTGCGGGAATTTCCCTTTTTGTCAAGGGACTTGCCAAAAAAGTTCTTCTTGCAAACAACGTGGGAGCAATATGGTCAGAGGTAAAGGCAATGGATTACGGTCAGATATCCGCGGCAACGGCGTGGCTGGGCATACTTGCATTCACATTCCAGATATACTTTGATTTTTCGGGCTATTCGGATATGGCAAGCGGTCTGGGAAAAATGCTGGGCTTCGAGTTCCCGAAAAACTTCGACCACCCCTATATATCAAAATCGGTCAGCGAATTCTGGCGCAGGTGGCATATCACGCTGGGCAGCTGGTTCAAGTCATACGTATATATCCCTCTTGGCGGCAACCGCTGCGGGGCATTTAAGACCTACAGAAACCTTTTTATCGTCTGGGCGCTTACGGGTCTGTGGCACGGCGCAAGCTGGAATTTCGTGCTTTGGGGACTTTATTTCGGCGTTCTCATAATCATTGAGCGGCTGGGCTTCGGCAAGGTGCTTGAAAAGCTGCCCTCGGGAATAAGTATGCTCTACACCTTCCTTGCGGCGGTATTCGGCTGGGTGCTTTTCGATACGGACACCCTTTCGGACGCAGGACAGTTCATTGCTGCAATGTTCGGCGCAGGGGGAGCGGCGGTTGACGGATATTTCAAATACACTCTCGTTTCAAACTGTTTCCTGCTTGTGATGTGCATACTCATTTCGGGCGGCATCGGCAGCAAGATAGCGGAGTATGCAGGAGAAAAGAGCAGAAGCTTCAAGGCAATATCCACCACCGTTCTCGTAACGGGCGGACTGCTCCTCTGCACCGCCTATCTTGTGGACGCTTCATACAATCCGTTTTTGTATTTCAGATTTTAAAGGTGAAGGCATATGAGTAAAAATAAAACAGCAAAGACCCGTTCAGCAGCCGAAAAAGCCCGTAGTACGGAGGTCATAACCTCCATCGTCACCGTACTGCTGTTTTTCGGTATTCTCACGGGACTTGGGCTTGTTACGGTATTTTCCGAAAAGGAAGGCTTTTCGGAGACACAGAACAGAAAGCTTGCGGATTTCCCTGAGCTTACGGGCAAGAACATCTACAGCGGAAAATTCACAAGCGGTGTGGAGGATTATGTTTCCGACCATTTCGCAGGTCACGACGGCTGGATAGCCGCAAAGACCGCCGCCGAGCTTCTTACGGGAAAAAAGGAGCGCAATGACATCTATATCCTTGAAAACAGGCTTGTGGAGAAGATACCCGAGCCGGATATGGAAGAAGTGCAGAAAAGCATTGACGGCATAAAAAAATTTGCGGAGGACAACCATATCGCTCCATATGTGATGATAGTTCCCACACAGGCGGAAATTTACAAAAACGAGCTGCCTGCCAATGCCCCAAACCCCGACCAGCAGGCGTTTATAAACGGGGTATACGCACAGCTTGAGGGCAGCGCCGTTCCCATTGACGTGTACTCCACCCTCAGCGCAAACAAGGATAGCTATATCTACTACAGGACAGACCACCACTGGACGACTCAGGGTGCATTTCTTGCCTACATTGCCGCTGCTCGCAAGATGGATATAATGCCCCTTACCGAAGGCAGCTATGATATCGACCACGCCTCCGACTCCTTTAAGGGAACGTTCTATTCCAAGGTGCTTTACGAGGGGATAGAGCCGGACAGCATAGACCTGTGGCTCCCTGCGGACAGGGGAGAGGAGCCACAGGTGGAGATATATTCCACCTTCGGCGCAGAGCCACAGCTTCACGAGGGTATGTATTTCAGAGAGTATCTTGAGGTAAAGGACAAGTACAGTACCTTTTTCGGCACCAATCAGCCTATGGTCACTGTTCACACGGGAAACGAGGGCGGAAAGCTGCTTGTTTTCAAGGACAGCTATGCCCATTGCTTCGTACCCTTTATGACCGAGCATTTCAGCGAGGTGACTATGGTTGACCTGCGCTACATTCAGATGTCCTACAAGGATATAATTGACGTTTCGGAGTATGACAAGGTGATGTTTCTTTACAATGCGTCCACCTTTATGTCGGACAGAAATCTGAAAAAGCTGATGTATTAGTATAAATGCCCATCTCGTTATATATTGAGATGGGCATATGTATATCGTGACAAAAAAACAGCCTCGGCAAAAAGCCGAGGCTGTACAGTTTTCAATAAATACCGCCTTGCCGCCATGTGGCGAATAAAACCCGCACAAAGCAGGTGGGCAACAGCCCTTCGATTTCACGCTCCCTGCGTCCGTTGGTCCGCACATCTAATGCGGCGGGAGGTCTGCAATCCGCCGAAGGAGACTGAATCCCTAAATAAAAGTGTTGGATTATAAAACCACACTTTATCGGTCAAGGCAGAATTTCTTTCTGTAATTGTAGTATATCACAACCGGAATGAAAAATCAATAGAAATTTCTGTTAATTTTGCACTCCCGAATTTGTAGAAATACTATAAAAAACGGAATTATTCCTCGTAGGTCTCGGAAAGTCTGTCCATAAAGATCTGACCGATCCTCTCGTACTCGGCGTCATCGTCAATTGAAGCCAGAGTTTCCTCGCCGTTTTCATCTTCCTCGCTGCGGAGAATAACAAGCTCTGTGTCAGCCTCGACCATATCCTCGGGATTTTCATAATAAGGAACGAGTGCATAATACAGCTCGCCCTCGTCGGTCTCATAGGTGTCCATAAGCTCGAAGGTCTGCTCAACGCCCTCTTCATCTACCAAGGTGTAGAGATCGGCGCCCATATCTTCAAAATTTTCAGCCATTTCCGAAACCTCCTGTTGTTTTTAGTATTGTATATGCGCCATTTGGCGGGATAATTCGGAAAATATTCCCGTATTGTTCCTGCCGTGTGACGTCTCAACATTCTTATTTTACCACTATTTACTTAAAATGTCAATGTTGAAAATTCATAAAAATAATGCACAAAAGATATGCACTATTTTATCTCAAAAACTATTGACTTTTGCTAAAGGGTGTGGTATATTATTATCAAGGAAAGGGAAAGACCAAAGAAAGTAAGCCGAAGGGCTGAAGGGTTTCCCAAATCCTCAGAACAGCAGGCTTTCAGCGTAAAGTATTCTGCAGTTAAGTTTGGAAAGGAAGGCGAGTCCGATGGCAGACGTTACAGAGCAGCAGTTTTCAGCGGGAATGTCCCATAGTGGCTCGTTTATACGGCAGGACTTTTGAGAAAAATCACAGGGAGTCTAAAGGTAATGTGGCTTGCTCCACTCACTCCGATTTATAAAACGAATGGTTTTTCAAAGTCTTAAAAGTCATAAATGTTGCGAGCCGCGATCATCACAGAATGATATGCGGTATTTTTATACTCTCTTTACTGTGACGGACATTCCCCATATCAAGATGAAAGGGATAATTCCGATGGAGTAAAGGGAATTTTTTTCGGACTTGTATGACAGCTTCGTGAGGTGACATTAAAGCTTATCGGCTCCGCCGTCCGCAGGTGCCGGGATGTTCTTCCCCCGGTCGGCAGTGACATTTCCAAGGCGGCAGCTTAAAATCCGAAAGGGTTGATATCTATGAAAATGAGGTATTATCTTAAAATTTCGTAGGATTGGAGTGAGTCCGACAGGTACTTGAGTTTTACCGCAGATTGCCGAAAGGCAGCGGCACGTGAATATATTCCGAAAGGGATTGGTTAAAATGATCACGAAAGGTTATCATGATCTGAATATTTGATAAATAACTCAAGGGAGTGAGTCCGACAGGTAATTAAGCTTTACCGCGAATAGCCGAAAGGCTGCGGCAGGATTACAGATTATTCCGAAAGGGATTGGTTGCAATGATCACGAAAGGTTATCACGATCTGAATATTTGATAAATAACTCAAGGGAGTGAGTCCGACAGGTAATTAAGCTTTACCGCGAATAGCCGAAAGG
>JAQYLI010000035.1 GCA_028720105.1 Oscillospiraceae bacterium
ACGCAAGGGAGGCAATGGGGGACAAGGCTTCTTATTTGAAGCTTGGTATGGTAAATCCCTTCCCTGCAGAGCTTATAAAGGATTTCTGTGCCCGTCACAAGACCGTTTATGTTATCGAGGAGCTTGACGATATTATTGAGACACATTGCCGCAAGCTTGGTCTTAATGTTATAGGCAAGGAGCTTTTCGGTTTCATTGGCGAATTCTCTCAGGCGGTTGTTGCGGAAAAGCTTTTGGGCAGAAAGAACGAGGTTATGACATTCCCCGAGAATGTTCCCGTCCGTCCTCCTGTTATGTGTGCAGGCTGTCCCCACAGAGGTCTTTTCTACTGTCTGTCAAAGAACAAGGTAACGGTTTCGGGAGATATCGGCTGCTATACTCTCGGTGCTTCTGCGCCGCTTAATGCAATGGACACCACAATTTGTATGGGTGCGTCTGTTTCCGCTCTTCACGGATTTAACAAGGCAAGAGGGGAGAGTGCGGAGAAGTCTACGGTTGCGGTTATCGGTGATTCTACATTTATGCACAGCGGTATTACGGGGCTTGTTAATATTGCTTACAATGCCACAAATTCCACCGTTATCATTCTCGACAACTCCATTACGGGTATGACGGGTCATCAGCAGAACCCCACTACGGGCAAAAATCTCAAGGGAGATCCTGCGGCAGCTGTTAATCTTGAAGAGCTGTGTCACGCTGTTGGTATAAAGAGAGTTGTGGTGGTTGACCCCTACGATCTGGCTCAGACCGAGGCTGCCATCAAGGAGGAGCTTGCGGCTCCCGAGCCTTCGGTGATAATTTCGCGCCGTCCCTGTGCATTGCTGAAATATGTTAAGCACGAGGCTCCACTCAAGGTGGATGAGAGCAAGTGCGTTGGCTGCAAGATGTGCTTAAAGCTTGGCTGTCCTGCTATTTCCGTTAGAAACGGAAAGTGCGTTATCGACCACACTCAGTGCGTGGGCTGCGGTATTTGTACCGAGGTATGCAAGCCTAAGGCTATAATAAAGTAATGAAATATAAAAGGGGTAAATGATATGGGTATTATGGAAAATGATACGATGGAAGCGGAAAACAGCCTGCAAGCCGAAGAATCCACTCTGCTGATACTGGGCAAGGCGCTTCTCGGGGCAATGCTGGGGGCTATTCCTGCTATGCTTCTATGGGTGGTTCTGGGCAAGGTGGGATACCTTGCGGCTATAAGCGGATTTTTTATGTTCCTGGGGGAGATGATAGCCTGCGACTTCTTTACCAAAAAAAGCAGGCAGATGAATATCTGGGTGGCTCTTATTATATGCGCCGTTGTTATGATCGTCGATGTTTATCTCTGCGAAAGATTTGTCTGGTCCTGGGAACTGAGCGATGTTCTGAACGAATACGGCGAAGTAGAATATTCTGTCGGCATTTTTGACTGCTTTAAGAATTTTAATGAACTGACAGCGGCTTTTGAGGTGCAGGAGGATTTCACTGCTTCTCTTGTTAAAAGCTATCTGTTTGCCGCATTGGGCGGATTTGCAGGCGTTATGAAACTTGCTAAAAAATAAATTTAGGAGACTTATTTTATGGAAACAAGATCTATTATGATTGTCGGAGTCGGAGGACAGGGCTCGCTTCTCGCATCAAGACTGCTGGGAAACGTGTTGCTTGCAAAGGGCTTCGATGTTAAGGTGTCCGAGGTCCACGGAATGTCCCAGAGGGGCGGCTCGGTGGTCACATATGTTAAGTACGGGGACGAGGTTTGCTCTCCCGTTATTGAAAAGGGCGAGGCGGACGTTATCATCTCCTTTGAGCTGCTTGAGTCCGCAAGATGGCTGCCTTACCTCAAGAAGGGCGGCAAGCTCATTACTTCCACGCAGCAGCTTGACCCTATGCCCGTTATTACGGGAGCGGCACAGTATCCCGAGGATATTGCTGCTAAGATAAAGGAAATGGGCGTTGAGGTAACTGCCGTTGACGCTCTCGGTCTTGCGGAGCAGGCAGGAAATGCAAAGGCTTCAAATGTGGTGCTGATGGGCGTGGTTTCCGCTCAGACAGAGTTTGAGGAGCAGCTTTGGCAGAATGCTATTGAGCAGTGCGTTCCGCCTAAGTTTTTGGAGCTTAATAAGAAGGCTTTTGAGCTGGGGAGAAATGCGGGATAACCGAAAGGAAGAACCTATATGACCTCTGAGTTTCTTGCAATTGCGAAGGTATGCTGTATTCTGGTGCCTGTTGCTATCGGTGTTTCTGCCGGTGTGATGAAGCGGGGAGACAGGATAACGCTTCGGAAGGCTTTGGGGTCGCTGGGAATATGCATAGGCTTCTTTATGCTGCTGCCGCTTATTGCAATGACTATAGAATACCATATTATTTGGGTATGGCTTATGCTTTTCGGGCTGCTGCTTTGTCGGTTTTATTCCCGCTGCAAGGACAGAAGGGAATTGGTTTCAGCCGTTTTGGGAGCAGCTTTTGGAGTTACTGCTTTGTCCGCTTTTTTCGGAATGTGTGAGCTTTCGGATATCGGCTATGCTTTGGAGGACAGCGATTTTTATGCAAGACATTTTGAATGTGTTGATCTGCATTTTCGTACGTTTTGTGTGATGATATCCCCTTTAGCTGTGGGAGCGGTGGCTGTTATCCCTGCTTTTACGGCATACAGAACTTCTGCAAAAGCAAAACCTGTGCTGAGTTCGGTTTTACATACGGCGGCTGTTCTTGGCTCATTTATCTTAATTATATTGTAAATCTCTCTGTATAACAGAGATTAATAAACGGAGGTTTTTAAATTGGAAAATTATTGGAACAAGGAAATCGAATGTATGCCCCGTGAGGAAATGAAAAAGCTGCAGGACGAGCGTCTTGTAAAACAGGTAAAGCACGTTTATGAAAATGTGCCTTACTACAAGAAGCTGATGGACGAGAAGGGCGTTACTCCCGACGATATAAAGTCCACAGACGATCTTCACAAGCTGCCCTTCCTCACAAAGGCTGACCTGAGAGACGCATATCCCTACGGTCTGCTGGCAAAGCCCCTTTCAGAATGTGTGAGAATTCAGTCCACAAGCGGAACTACGGGCAGACGTGTGGTTGCGTTCTACACTCAGCACGATGTTGACCTCTGGGAGGACTGCTGTGCAAGAGCTATCACTGCGGCAGGCGGAACAAATGAGGACGTTTGCCAGGTAGCTTACGGTTATGGTCTGTTTACGGGCGGTCCCGGTCTTAACGGCGGCTCCCACAAGGTAGGCTGCCTTACTCTCCCTATGTCCTCGGGAAATACCGAAAGACAAATTCAGTTTATGAGAGATCTGGGCTCCACTATCCTTTGCTGTACTCCTTCCTATGCCGCATACATCGGCGAGACACTCAAGGAAATGGGTCTTACTCCCGATGATATCAAGCTCAAGGCAGGCATTTTCGGCGCTGAGCCCTGGACTGAGGAAATGAGACGTGAGATCGAGAAATCTCTCGGTATCAAGGCATATGATATCTATGGTCTTACCGAGACCAGCGGTCCGGGCGTTGCTTTTGAGTGCTCCGAGCAGTCGGGTATGCACATCAACGAGGATAACTTTATTGCCGAGATAATCGACCCCGACACAGGCGAGGTGCTTCCCGAGGGTTCAAAGGGTGAGCTGGTATTCACAAGCATTACCAAGGAGGCTTTCCCGCTTCTCAGATACAGAACACGTGATATCTGCGTTCTCAGCCGCAAAAAGTGTTCCTGCGGCAGAACTCTTATCAAGATGTCAAAGCCTATGGGCAGAAGCGATGATATGCTCATTATCAGAGGCGTTAACGTATTCCCCTCACAGATAGAGACCGTTCTTATCGAGCAGGGCTATGCCCCCAACTATCAGATAGAGGTTGACAGAGTTAATAACAGCGATACTCTCGATGTTTATGTTGAGATGAATGAGGAGCAGTTCACAGACACCGTTAAGGGTATTCAGGACAAGGAAAAGGCTCTTACTGCGGCTATCAAGCAGATTTTGGGCATCAGCCCCAAGGTTCACCTTGTATCTCCCAAGACTATTGCACGAAGCGAGGGCAAGGCTGTAAGAGTTATCGACAAGAGAAAGCTTCACGACTGATTTTTTGTTACGGAAAGGAATGATATTATGTTAGTTAAGCAGTTATCGGTATTCGTAGAAAACAAGCCCGGCAAGCTCAGCGCTGTTACCCGTCTTTTAGCGGACAATGGTATTGATATCCGTGCGTTTTCCGTTGCGGATTCAAGGGATTTCGGTATTCTCCGTCTTATCGTGAACGACCCCGACAAGGCTTCACAGGTGCTTAAAGACGCTGAGGTCACCATTTCTGTGACCAATGTTATTGCGGTTTGCATAGGCGACCGTCCCGGCGGACTTGCCGAAGCGGTTGACTGCCTTTACAAGGCAAACATCTCCGTTGAGTATATGTACGCTTTCGTTGAAAAATCGGGAGACGACGCTTTCGCTATCCTCAGAGTTGAGAACAATGACAAGGCTCTGGAGGCTCTTACCGAGGGCGGATTTACGATTTTGAAGGCTGAGCAGGTTTATTCCATCTGAGTAGTAATAATCAAAAAAAATGCTTCGCTGCCTGTCGGTATGACGGGCAGCGAAGCATATCTTTATTTTTGGGGATAATAATTATAGTTCTGACGCAAAATTATGCCGCACAAGATCTATGCGGCATAAAATTTATTATATTATTATCCAAGCTGCGAGAGCTGTACCATACCCCTGTCCCTGTCTACAATTACCGCAAAGGTGTGAGGGTGATTGAAGCTCAGATTTGTCTTGCAGACATAAATCTGTGCGCTCGAAGGCTCCGACCAGAACTCCTTGTCGGTATATACCACTATCTCCTCCGTACTGCTTATAGTATATCTGCCGTCGTATTCCTCAAGAGGAATGACATACTGCGCAGCTTGTGAGAAACGCTCCGCATATCCTGCGGCTTTTTCGGGCGATGTCATAAAGCACACGCTGTAATGTCCCGCTCCCTGCAAAATGCTCGGCATATAATCAAAGCTATAGCTGCTTTCCGCATCGAGTCTGAAATCGGGAAAATTTTCCGGCTCCTTGATATTGCTGTAAAGCCCGATGTATCCCCTCTGAATAGGATATTTCCACAGGGAAGAAGAACTGAGAAAGGGTGGGAAGCTGAAAATAACGGCTTCGGCTATCAAAAAGGCAAGCACCCTTGCAAAATAGTCTCTCTTCCGCAGTCCCTTTTTTACTGAAAGGCAGATAACACCGCCGATAAGCCCTGCGATAATAAGCTTGAGATCCTCCGTAACAAAAGTCCCTGCTGTACACAGAAGAAGTATTATTGCCGAAAGTATCATTCTTAAATTATTACCCGTTCCCGATGTCTTTGCATCGTTTTTTCTATTATCCATTCCGCACCTCCGCATTGCACAATTTACATACAGCTTTTATAAAATTCGTTCAGCTTCAAACCTTATCTTATAAAATTCCCATAGCCATTCGGGCTGTTCCTCAATTGTTTTTTTCAGTTGATCAAGCGTTCTCTTGCCTAGTCTCCTGTCAAAAACGGCAAACATTCTGATCAAGGGTTCGTCCGAAAAAATACTTTTAAAAATATCCTCATTCCTGTATTTTGCCAAAGCGCTGCAAAATTCCTTGTCGGTGTATTCGGTACGGCACTCTAATGGGACATCGTCAACAAGCTTCCAAAATCCGTTCCAATATTCCGATACGCCATAAATTTCAGCGTCCTGCCTGTACCCATTTTCAATAAAAAAATAATTTACTGTCTCATAGGAAAATCGCTTGAGCTGTTTGTTATCAACGCACACTTCAAAAATACGGCAGCCGTCCATTCCAACGTAAGCGGTACAGCCGTATCTTACCCGTCCCCGTAAACAGGGCGCCAGCATTTCTTGTTCGAGATATTTTCTCATTCCGCTCCACGAGCCTAAAATTTTTCCCATTATAATGTCTCCCAATTATATAACACAAAATCCGCAGAAAGCCGAACCCTCTGCGGATAATTTTTTATCAGTTTCCCAGCCTGCGCTCGTCGCAGTATTCGCACTCCAGCATATCTCCCAGACCTCTGAAATACTTGGGAAGATAGCCCTCTTTGTGAGTAATGCAGTTGGGATTGCCGCAGGCTACGGAAGGATATGTGCTGCCCGTCAGCAGAGGACGGCTCTCGGTGGGATTTTCAAGAATTGTCATAATAAGCGCCATTCTCACGTACATACCGTACTTTGCCTGCTTGAAGAACATTGCTCTGGGGTCGTCGTCCACGTCCATAGTTATCTCGTCAACTCTGGGCAGGGGGTGGAGAACTATGCAGTCGCTCTTGGCTTTGTTAAGCTTCCTCTTGTCAAGAATATATGCGTCTTTCAGGGCAAGATATTCCTCCTCGGAAGCAAATCTCTCCTTCTGAACACGGGTCATATAGAGCATATCAAGACCGCCGATAGCGTCCTCAAGAGAGGGATTTTCGGAGAACTGACAGTTTTTAGCCATAAGGATATCCTTTATGTACTGAGGCATACCCAACTCCTTTGTGGAGATGAACACAAACTTTATTCCATTGAAGCTTGAAAGCGCCTTGCACATTGAATGTACCGTTCTGCCGTTTTTCAGATCGCCGCAGAGACCGATGGTAAGATTTTCAAGTCTGCCCTTTTCCCTGTAAAGAGTGAGCATATCCGTAAGGGTCTGAGTGGGGTGGAGATGGCTTCCGTCGCCTGCATTGATAATGGGGCAGTCGGCAGTGAGAGCCGCCGCCTTTGCCGCACCCTCGGAGGGGTGGCGCATAACCATAATGTCCGCATAGGAGGACACTATCTTTGTGGTATCCTTCAGGTTTTCTCCCTTGGCCACCGATGAGGTAGCAGGATTGTCAAATCCTATAATAGTGCCGCCAAGTCTAAGCATTGCGGTCTGGAAGGACATCTGTGTGCGTGTTGACGGCTCATAGAAAAGAGTTGCCATAATTTTTCCGTCGCAGACCTTTGCATATTTTGCAGGATCGTCGCATATGTCCGAAGCACGCTTGACAACATTCAGCCACCATTCGCTGCTCATATCGTTGAGATCGATGAGATTTGTAAATCTTGAGTTGACCATTTTAAGATACCATTCCTTTCGGGATTTCCCACAGGGGATATCCGACAAAATTATCTTTCTTTCTATTTTATCACACCCGAAAAAAATAATCAATCCCTTAAATAAAAATTTTTGACCCTATCCATATTATTTTTGATAATATTATAACTCGGGCAGATATGCTTTATAATTTATTATTTATTCGCTATTCTTTATTCTTTAAAAACCGCATTTCTCCCGAAGCAGCTCTATCTCCCGCAAATTAAGCGGCTCATCATCGTCCATTGCAAGCCGCAGACATTCATCAAGCGTGTAAAGCCCTACCTCGGATATCTCCGACTGCTGCACTTTTATCCGAGACAGCTCAAGATCCCCCGTAAAAAGGTACACAAAGGCAAGCTCCCTGTCGTCAAATATCTCCCCGTAAAACTTTTTCACATAATGCCTGCTTATCTTTCCGATAAGCTCAAGCTCGGAAGGCTCTGCTTTTATTCCAAGCTCTTCATAAAGCTCCCTTACAGCCGAATTAAGCGGCTCCTCACCTGCGCTTATATGCCCTGCCGAGGAGATGTCCAGCCGCCCGGGAAAGCTGTCTTTATGGGGGCTTCGCCTTTGAAGCAGCACCTTTCCGTCCTTAACGAGCCAGATGTGCGCAGTCCGATGATACAGCCCGTGCTTGTGAACATAGGAACGGGGCGCGGTCTCTCCCGTGACTTCACCTTTTTCGTCAAGAATATCAAAAAGTTCTTCCATTTTTTCACCGCCTATATCAGTCTTTCAGCTTATCCATATCCTTTCGGATAAGCTCCCTCATACTCTCCTTATACCCCTGCATATCAAGCTCCTCAAGGCTTTGTATAATTTTGCTTTTAAGTCCTTGCTTGTATTTTACAACGCTGCTAAGCGCTGTTATACATTGCCGCACCTGAGTTCCTTTTTCGTTTCGGAGCATATCGAGAAGCACATCAATATCCCTGTCAAGCTTGTTTTCATTATCCCACCTTGCCTGGGCGCAGGCGAGCCGAAATCCTCTTGTGCGCACAAGCGGACTGATGCTTTGGGTCAGCTTGATAAATTCGTCAAAATATCCGTACAGCTCATTCGAACTTTCGGATATTTTCTCAAGCTCAAGAAGCAGAGCGTAACATTCATTCTGATTTTTGCCTTTAAGTCCCTCGATAATGTCCATAGCCATAGCCCCCGTATTTTTGTTTCATCGCGCAGAATTATTCTGCACAAAACGAACCGGGAAGAAAGTTCTTCCCGGGCAAATCTATTTTCTTTGATAAATTATTCGGTCATTTTCAGAAATTCTTCTTCGGAAATAATTTTAATTCCCAGTTCCTGTGCCTTGACAAGCTTGCTGCCTGCCTCCTCGCCTGCAAGAACGTAGTCCGTTTTCTTTGAAACAGAGCCGCTTGCCTTGCCGCCGAAGCTTTCAATTATCTTTTTTGCTTCGTCACGTTTTAAAGTGGGGAGAGTTCCCGTGAGAACAAAGGTCAGTCCCGAAAATCTGTCGTCCTTCACCTCTTTTTGGTATTCCATCTTTACGCCTGCTTCTTTCAGACGGTTTATAAGATGAATGAAATGGGGCTCGGAAAACGCCTTTACCGCATTGCTGCTCATAACTCCTCCGAAGCCGTCTATCTCGGAAATTTCCGCTTCGGTGGCGTTCATGATACCGTCAATGCTGCCGAATTTGCCGCACAGAAGCTTTGCCGCAGCAGCGCCGATGTTGCGGATACCCAATGCGAAAATTACCCTGTCGAGAGGTGCGTTTTTCGACTCTTCAATGGCGTTTATCAGATTAGCAGCCGACTTTTCACCCATTCGCTCAAGCCCTGCAATGTCCTCGGCTCTGAGGGAATAGATATCCGCCGCAGTTTCGATAAGCTTTTTGTCAAGAAGCGCCTTTATTACCGCAGGACCCATTCCGTCAATGTTCATAGCGCCCTTTGAGCAGAAATGAATGATATTTCTGTACTGCTGGGCAGGACATTCGGTATTGGGACATCTTAGCACCGCTTCGTCCTCAAATCTCACCGCCGCCGTGCCGCATACGGGACAGACATCGGGGAGCCTGTAGGGGACAGAGCCTTCCTCGTGGGCAACCGAGCGCAGAACCTCGGGGATAATTTCGCCTGCTTTCCGCACAAGGATAGTGTCGCCTATGCGGATATCCTTTTCGGAAATAAATTCCTGATTGTGAAGCACCGCTCTGCTCACAGAAGTGCCTGCCAGCTGGATAGGCTCAAAAACTGCCGTGGGGGTGATTGCTCCCGTTCTGCCCACATTTACCTCAATGGATATAAGCTTTGTTTCCTTTTCCTCGGGGGGATATTTGTAAGCCGCCGCCCATTTGGGGAATTTTGATGTGGCACCGAGATTATCTCTGAGGGCAAAGCTGTCTACCTTCACCACCGCACCGTCAATGTCATAGGGGAAGCTGTCACGGCTGTTTCCGATACGGTCTATCTGTTCGGTAAGCTCCTCGTTTGTTTTAACGGGAGTATCGTCAATAACGTGAAATCCGAGATCTCTTAAAAGCTCAAGGGACTCTCTGTGGGATGAAAGCTCCCTGCCCTCTATCTGCTGAATGTTGAAGATCAGGATATCAAGCTTTCGCTTGGCGGTTATTTTCGGGTCTTTCTGACGGAGTGAGCCTGCAGCAGCGTTGCGGGGGTTTTTAAAGGGCTTTTCGCCGTCCAGCTCCTGCTGCTCCACCACTTCTTCAAAGGACTTTCGGGGCATATATACCTCGCCCCTGACCTCAAGAAAAGGAATATTCTCTTTCAGATTTTTGGAAATCGAACGAATGGTTTTCAGATTTGCAGTAACGTCCTCTCCCACAAATCCGTCTCCCCGTGTGGAACCTCTTGTAAATTCGCCGTTTGTGTATTCAAGAGAAACGGACAGACCGTCAATTTTCGGTTCAACGGTGAAAAGGGGAGCCTCACCCAGCGTCTCGCGGCATTTATCCGCAAATGAGATTATCTCCGCCTTTGAAAAAACGTCCTGGAGACTTCCCATCTGAACAGTATGAGTAACCTTTTCAAAGGTGTTAAGCGCATATCCGCCCACGTGCTTGGTAGGGGAGTCCTCCGTGACAAGCTGGGGATATTCCGCTTCAATTGCTTTCAGCTCGTTCATAAGGCTGTCGTATGTGAAATCGTCCACTGTTGGATCGTCAAGCACGTAATAGTTTATATTATGCTGCTCAATCTCTTTTCTGAGCTGCTCCGCGCGGGCTGCTGCCGTTTCAAGATCGGTATTCATAAATTGTGACCTTCCTTTCGGGAAATGTTATTCGTCTGCATTGCTGTCAAGTCCCAGACACTTGGACTTATCCACCATTATCCGCATAATATTGTGCAGGGGACAAAGGCTGATATCGGGGCAGTTTCCACCGTATTCACCATCAAGCGTCCAGGGGATATCCTCGTGAGCGTGGAAATGAAACTCTGAGGATTTGAAATAATAGATAAACGGCGAGTCAAATTCGTGCTTTATTAGAGCCGCAAGTATCTGATTAAGCTCGATAAGCGTCGCAGGCTTCTTGATAAAAAGTCCCTCGAACAGCCCGTCGTTCATACGTATATCCTTGCCTGCAAGACCCTTTATGCCGCCTACCGACAGGGAATTTGCCACCATTCCGTAAATAAAATCGTCGGTAACAGTCTGCCCGTTACATTCGATGGTCAGGGTGTACTTGTGGCTCAGGTCGGATTTCTGAGCCGCTTCCTTGACTGCTCCGATAAGATATGCAAGAGCGCCGATGGAGTTTTTTAGCTGCTGGTCTGTTGCGTAGCTGACCTCGGTAAACACGCCGAAAGCGGCAACATAGGTGAAATATCTGTCGTTAAATGCGCCCACGTCCACATACTCGGGAGTGCCCCTCACAATAGTCCGTGCGGCGTCGGGCATATATCTGGGAATTCCGAGACTTGTGGCAAAATCGTTCATCGTTCCTGCGGGAATAGTACCCACGGGAACGTGATGACCGCCGTCCATAATTCCCTTTATCATTTCGTTTGCGGTGCCGTCACCGCCGCTGCATACCACCAGGTCGAAATCCCCTGCACGGTACCTGACTGTATCGTAAGCGTCATTTCTTGCCTGAGTAGGGTGAGCAGTGACCTCATAGCCGCCCTTGGTGAAAATGTCGATTATTTCCGCAAGATGTTCGTTTATCTGACCTTTGCCGGAGAGGGGATTATACACAAACAAAAGCTTTTTCATAATGAAAACTCCTTAATGTCAGTATAGAAAAGCAGCCGCCGAACGGGAAACAGGATAACATTACATTACCAATAACCCCTGTCAGCGGCTGCCGATATGTTTTTTTATCAAAGCACAGCCATAAATAAAACTGTTCCAAAGGGGAACACAAGCGGAATTACGCTGATATCGCCCGAAAGGCTGCCCTTTTCAAGATATTCCTGAGGCTGAAGCTTCAGCTCAGTGTTCATCTCGTTGGAAACGTTAACGGTGAAAAGACCGTTATGGAGATTTAAGAACTCTCCGCATGAAGCGTGAGCCATTTCGTCAAGCTCTGTAAGCTCCTCGCCTGCATAACGGGAAGCAAAGCCCAGATATGCCTTTTCGGGAGCGTCGATAACGGTAGCGCAGGAGAAGTCGCCGTCTATCTTCTGAACTGCCGCAAGCTCTGTCTTTATCTCCGAAAGCTTCTGAGGAGCAAGGGGAGTGAAATCGTCTCCGATAAAGCGGATAATATTCTTGAAAAGCAGAGCTATGTATTCGGTAAGATATGCACTGCGGCTGTCATCGGAGAAATTGTAGAATTTTCTTATAAGTTCGTCGATCTTTGCGCCGCTTCCATTTTTGAAATCAACGTCGCTGAGACTGTTTTCACTCTTGTAGCTGTTAAGCGCGTCGGCAAATGCGGCGTTTGTCATAGCTCCCGAATTTACAAGTGCCTGACCAAGCTGGAGATGAGCCGCACCCTGTGAGCTGAGCAGCTCCTCAACCTGATCGTGGGTCATAAAGCCCATATCGCAGGCAATGTCGCCTATCCTCTTGTCAACACGCTGCTGCTCAGCGTGGACCATATCCACCTGCTCTGCCGTCATATAGCCTGCATTGATGGCAAGCACGCCAAGTCTGGGACGGGTCTGCTTCTGGACTGCCAGAGCGTCCGCCAGCTGTTTGGTGTCAACGAGACCTTTATTTAAAAGATAATTTCCGAAAAACTGGGTAAACATAAGTGTTTCATTCCTTTCGCTCAGGTGCTGCGAAGATCACTTTGCAGCCTTGCTGATAAGAGCTTTTATCTGATCCTCTGAGATGGGCTTCTGGAGAAAATCAAATGCTCCTGCCTTAATAGCCTCCTTGAGGTTTTCCTGAGTACCCACAGATGAAGCCATAACTACCTTAGCCTTGGGATTTTCCGCAAGGATAGCCTTCAGCGCTTCAACTCCGTCCACCTTGGGCATAACGATATCCATAAGGGTGATATCGGGCTGATGCTCCTTGTAAGCGGCGATAGCCTGCTCGCCGTCGGAAGCCTCAAAAACCTGAGTAACGCCCAGCTGATTAAGGGCGGTTTTGGTTTTCTTTCGTGCAAGGATCGAATCGTCGCAGATAAGAACCTTCATAGTTTCAACAGACATACCTTTATTTCTCCTTAATGTTGTGTTATTGTATAAACTCTAATAACAAAATTACTCTATTTTTATTATATTTGTTAAAGATTACAGAAATCGGACATTACTGTTAATTTTTAGTAACGTTTGGAAAACTATAAAAAAATCAGAACAATCCGCTGATATTTCCGCTGCCGTCGCAGTCAATTTTCATTGCCGCAGGAGCCTTCGGGAGACCCGGCATTATCATTATATCTCCTGTAAGCGCAACCACGAAGCCTGCGCCTGCGGACAGCTTCACATCACGTACTGTAATGGAGAAGCCTTCGGGTCTGCCGAGTTTTGAAGCGTCGTCGGAAAGGCTGTACTGAGTCTTTGCAACGCAGACGGGTGCATTTCCGAAGCCCAGCTTTTCTATTTCCGCAATTGCCTTTTCAGCCTGAGCGGTGAAGATAACGCCGTCTGCACGGTAAATTTCCTTTGCAATGACATTAAGCTTTTCCTTGATGGAAAGCTCTGTGTCGTAAAGAGGCTTGAACTGAGCGGGCTTTGTTTCGATAGTTTCGCAGACCTTCTTTGCAAGGTCAATGCCGCCCTCGCCGCCCTTTGCGAATATCTCGGTAAGTGAAACTGGAACTCCCATTTCGCCGCAGAGCTTTTCCACAGCGGCTATCTCGGCGTCGGTGTCGGTGCCGAAGCGGTTTATTGCAACCACAACGGGAAGTCCGAATTTGCGCATATTTTCGATATGGGTAACAAGGTTTATCATACCCTTTTCCAGAGCGGGAACATTCTCCTCGGAAAGCTCCGCCTTGGGAACTCCGCCGTTATACTTGAGCGCACGAATGGTGGCAACGATAACGGCGCAGTCGGGCTTAAAGCCTGCAAAGCGGCACTTGATGTCGCAGAACTTCTCCGCACCCAGATCGGCGCCGAAGCCTGCTTCGGTAATGCAGTAATCCCCAAGCTTTAATGCCAGCTTTGTGGCTCTTACGGAGTTGCAGCCGTGAGCGATATTCGCAAATGGACCGCCGTGCATTAAAACGGGATTATTTTCAAGAGTCTGAACAAGGTTAGGCTTGAGAGCGTCCTTTAAAAGAGCGGTCATAGAGCCCTCTGCACCCAGATCGCGTGCATAAACGGGTTCGCCCTTGTAATTATAAGCAATAAGAATGCTGCCCAGTCGCTTTTTAAGGTCGTCAAGGTCGGAAGCAAGGCAGAGTATAGCCATAACCTCGCTGGCAACGGTAATGCGGAAGCTGTCCTGGCGAGGAATTCCGTTTATCTTTCCGCCAAGACCGATAACAACGTTTCTGAGGGCTCTGTCGTTCATATCAAGGCAGCGGTCGATCATTATCCTGCGCTGATCTATCATCAGCTCGTTGCCCTGCTGCATATGGTTGTCAAGGAGTGCGCAGAGAAGGTTGTTTGCGGCAGTTATGGCGTGCATATCACCCGTAAAGTGGAGATTGATATCCTCCATAGGAACTACCTGAGCGTATCCGCCGCCTGCAGCGCCGCCCTTGATGCCGAAAACAGGACCTAAGGAAGGCTCACGGAGTGCGAGAACGGCTTTCTTTCCAATTTTCGCCATAGCCTCAGTAAGACCCACGGAAACGGTGGTCTTTCCCTCACCTGCAGGGGTGGGATTGATAGCTGTAACGAGGATAAGCTTTCCGTTGGGCTTATCCGCAGTTTCGGCAAAAAGCTTTTCCGAAAGCTTTGCCTTGTAGTGACCGTAGGGCTCAACCTCTTCTTCGGGGATTCCGAGAGAAGCGGCGATCTCGGTTATTTTCTTCATATGCGCCTGCTGCGCGATTTCGATATCTGAAAGCATAGTCGAACCTCCGGGAAAAATATTTACTTTAATTATATCATATTTTTCCCTGTTTGACTACAGATGATGATAAATATTTTTTAATCTTTGTGTGAAGCTTTAAGAACACATTGTTAATTTTTGTTACTTGTTTGAATACCATTCCGTCAGAACCTTTTCAGCCTTTTTGCCATGTATACCGAAGCCAATGTCGTCTTTTATCCTTTCCTCAGGGCTTAGGTTAGTCTCCCAGTCCCACCAGAAAAATCCTGCGAAATAAGGCTCGTCCCACATTGCTCTAAGAGCGCTCTCGTAGAAATTAGCCTGCTCGTCTTCGTCACGGGGAAATTCTCTGTGAACGAAATCCCAGGGCATAGCAGCACAGCCTCTTGCGCTGCGGCAGCCTATCTCCATAAAAATTATCTTCTTGCCGAATTTGTCGGCGATTTTTTTGAGTCCCTTTTTGTGATATTCCCAAGCCTTTGTCATTTCGTCCGCAGAAGCGCCGCCTTCTTTTTCAACGGGATAATAGGCAGATGTTCCGATATAATCCAGAGCGTCGAACCATTTAACGTTTTCTTCCTTGCCGTGATTTGCGTTGTATACAAGAGGACCGTGATAAATTTCTCTGACCTGCCTTATAAGCTCTCGCCAGAACTCCTCTTTATGCTCGGTGCCTATCATCTCGCAGCCTATGCAGAGCATTTCACAGCCTGTGTATTCGGCAATTTCGGCATAGTGGCAGATAAAGGCGGTGTAGCAGGAGAACCACTCGTTCCAATAGCTTTTGAGACTGCCGTGTTCGTCGTAAACGGGGAACTCCCTTTCGGGGAAGGTTATGTTGGCTCTCCAGGTGCCGTCCTCGCAGTTGAGAATGGGCTTGAGACAAACCTTGAGACCGCTTTCCTTAAGCTGTCTTATGGCGGTTTCTATCTCCCTGTCAGTGTCGGTGCGTCGGTAATCAAAGCCGAAGCGTGTGGAGGAAAATCTTTCCTGAGTAACGGCGAACGCAAGAGCCGCCCAGTTGCCGCCCATAGCCGCCATAGCCTTTATAGACTCGTTTGCCTTTTCAGTTCCAAGCATTCCCTTATGGCTGTCCCAGCCGTATGTAAAGCCTTTTATTTCCATAGTATAAAACCGTCCTTTGCGTTTTTTTTATGTAAGTAAATTTTAGCATTATTCAAAGATATATGATATAATTTCGCCTGTACAAAAATAGTAAAAATCTATCCATTTAAAAGCAGATGTCCTCGGTTTTCGCACCGATAAGCCCGATGATGTCCGAGGGGGAGGCTTCTATCTGGAGACCGATTTTTCCGCCGCTGAATATCACCGTGTCAAGAGAGGTGACGTCCTTGTAAAATACGGTGGTGAACTGCTTTTTCATTCCGATGGGGGAGCAGCCGCCGCGAATATATCCCGTAATGCCGTTTATCTCCTTGACGTGTATCATCTCGACAGATTTTTCGCCCACAGCTTTTGCTGCTTTTTTCAAATCAAGCTCCTTCTGTACCGGAATGACAAACACGTAAAAGCTGCGTGATGGATTGGACGCACCTCTTGTCACCAGAGTCTTGTACACCTTAACGGGGTCCTGACCAGTAAGACGTGCCACATTTTCGCCGTCCACCGCTTCTCCCTCGTTGTGGGGATAGGTGTGGACCTCGTATTTTATCTTCGCTCTGTCAAGGATACGCATTGCGTTTGTTTTTGTTTCTGCCATTTTTTTTTCACTCCAAATAATAATTTCGTGACGTATTCATATAATTATATCATCTGAAAAGAGTTTAAAAAATAATTATTTCTGAATTTTATATTTATTTTGTGAAAAATGGCAAAAAGCATTGACTAATCTGCTATATTATTTGCAAAAAAACTGTGAAAAATACCGTATTATGCTCATAGTCCTTGAATTGATACGGGAAATGTGTTAAAATAAATATATTATGTATGTCATATCCCCGATTTTTCGGACAATTTTAATAATTAGGAGGATATTTTAATTTATGGATAAGGCACAGTTTACTTCAAAGATCAGCGAAAATCTTCTTGTGGACGGGAGAACGGATATAAAGCACGCGTCTCCCCGTCAGCTCCACAATGCAGCTGCAAGAGCAGTTATGAGCGACATTATCCCTCTCTGGAACCAAACCGAGGACAGGCACAATTCAAAGCGCAGAGCATACTATTTTTCCGCCGAATTTCTTATGGGCAGAGCGGTTTTCAACAACCTCTACTGCGCAGGACTTCTTGACACCGCCAAAGAAATTTTCTCCGAAAATGGCATTGACATTGCCTGCCTTGAGGAAATTGAGGACGCTTCTCTCGGAAACGGCGGTCTGGGCAGACTGGCAGCCTGCTTCCTTGACTCTGCAGCAGCCTGCGATATCCCCTTAAACGGCTATGGTATCAGATATAAATACGGACTTTTCAAGCAGTCCATCGGCAACGGTTTTCAGCAGGAGTCCGCAGACCCCTGGCTGGATTACGGCGACGCATGGAGCGTAAGAGCGGAAAATGACGCTGTTATCGTTGAATTTGCAGATCAGACCGTCAAGGCCGTTCCCTACGATACTCCCATTATCGGCTTTGACAGAAAGGCTGTAAATACTCTCCGTCTCTGGCAGGCTGAGAGCGTAAAGGGCTTTGATTTCTACAAATTCGACAATCAGGATTACATCGGCGCATCGGAAAGCAATATTATGGCTGACGCTATCAATGATGTTCTCTATCCCAACGACAACACCGACAAGGGCAGACGCTTGAGACTCAAGCAGCAGTATTTCTTCGTATCTGCGTCTGTTCAGGATATTATCCGCCGTTATAAGGCAAAGTACGGCGACGATTTCTCACATTTCTCCGAGTGCTACGCTATCCAGCTCAATGATACCCACCCAACCGTTGCAATCCCCGAGCTTATCAGGATATTTATGTTCAAGGAAGGTCTCTCCTTTAAGGAAGCATTCGACATTGTTCAGAAGACCTGCAATTACACCAACCACACCGTTTTGGGCGAGGCTCTGGAGAAGTGGAACATTGACCTGTTCAAGAGCGTTATCCCCACAGTTTACGAAATAATCCTGATGATAAACGAGCATCTGAAAAAGTATCTCAAGTCTATCGGTCAAACCGAGGAGCAGATAAATTCCAAGCTTATCGTGGACGGCGGCGTTATCCATATGGCGAGAATGGCAATATTTGCATCTTCCCACACAAACGGCGTTGCGGCTCTCCACACCGAAATTCTCAAAAACGATGTCCTCAAGGACTGGTATGCTATCTTCCCCGACCGTTTCCAGAATAAGACCAACGGCATCACACCCCGCCGCTGGCTGGGACTCTGCAACCCCGAACTTTCCGCACTTATCACCGAGAAGATCGGCGGCGGCTGGGAGACCGATCTGGACAGACTTTCCGAGCTTAAAAAATTCGTTGACGACAGGGCAACAATTGACCGCTTTATGCAGATAAAGCGTGAGAAGAAGGTTCAGCTCTGCGAATATATCAAGAAGCACGAAGGCATCGACCTTTCTCCCGACTGGGTATTCGATATCCAGGTAAAGCGTCTCCACGAGTACAAGAGACAGCTTCTGAACGCATTCTCCATTATGGACCTTTACTTCCAGATAAAGGACGGCAAGCTTCCCGACCTCCAGCCCACAGTATTCATTTTCGGCGCGAAGGCTGCTCCCGCATACCGCAGAGCAAAGGGCATAATCAAGTATATCAACGAGATCGCAAAGCTTGTTAACAACGATCCCGCAACAAAGGATAAGCTCAAGGTCATCTTCGTTCAGAACTACAACGTTTCCTATGCCGAGAAGCTCATTCCGGCAGCAGATATCTCCGAGCAGATATCCACAGCAGGTCTTGAGGCTTCGGGTACAGGCAATATGAAATTTATGCTCAACGGCGCAGTTACCCTGGGCACATATGACGGAGCAAACGTTGAGATAGTTGAGGAAGCAGGCTGGGAGAACGAGTACATCTTCGGCGCAAGAGTTGAGGAGCTTGACATTATTCGTCCCACCTACAACCCCAAGGAGAAGATCTACAACAGAAACGAGCGTGTCAAGAGAGTCATCAACACCCTTGTTGACGGCACCTTCAACGACGGCGACACAGGAATGTTCGGCGAACTGTTCAGCTCCCTTATCAACGGCGCAAGCTGGCACAAGCCCGATAACTACTTCCTCCTCACCGACCTTGAGGGCTATGTTGATACAAAGCTCAGAGCGCTTTACGATTACAAGGACAGAAACACATTCAGCAAGAAGTGCTGGATGAACATTGCCTGCGCAGGCAAATTCTCCTCCGACAGAACCGTTAGACAGTATGCCGAGGAGCTTTGGAAGCTTTGATATCAGTAAAGCTGTTATGTTTATTCAGAGATAAATAAAATCGGTCTGCCGCAGATAATTACGGCAGACCTTTTTCATTAGCAAATCAGCTTATCAAAGCTTTTCATAGCACACAAAGCTATCAATGGGATTTCGCATTTTTGGAGCTTTTTGGATATCCTCCGAAAGGTAGCCCACCGCAAGGATATTTACGGGAATCAAGTTCTCGGGAATATTAAATTCCTCCCGAAGAATGTCGGGCTTAAAATAGCATATCCACACGCTGCCGAGCCCGAGAGAAGTTGCTTCAAGCATCATATGGTCAGTGACGATAGATGCGTCGATGTCCGTTGTCTGCATTTTGTCAAAGGGTCTTGTCCAGGCTTTTGAGCGGTCGGCAAGGACGATGAGCGCAAGGGGAGCGCCGTAAATATCCGCAGCTCTGCCTATTTTTTCAAGGCTTTCCTTATTTTGCACAGCAATGACCTTTACGGGCTGAAAATTTGCGGCGGTGGGGGCGAGCCTGCCTGCTTCAAGTATCATATGAAGCTTTTCGTCCTCAACGGGCTTTGATGAATATTTTCTGACAGAGCATCTTTTTTCAGCAAGCTTTAAAAATTCCATAGTATTACCTTTTCTTTCTGCCGTACAGCTTGATTTATTTGATCGATCATAGTATAATTATATCAGCATAATTTATTTTTGACAAGTACGCACTTTATTGTAATGTACTGTCAAAAAAGTAAGTATAAAGGATTGATGTGATATGAAGACCTGTCCGAGCAGCTTTAACTGCCCTGTGGAAGCTACAATTGAACTGATAGGCGGAAAATACAAGTCGGTAATTTTATGGCATCTGACAGACGGCGTAAAAAGGTTCGGGGAGCTTAAAAGACTGCTCCCCAGGGCAACGGAAAAAATGCTTGCGCAGCAGCTTCGTGACCTTGAAAGGGACGGACTTATCATTAGAACGGTCTATCCCGTGGTGCCGCCAAAGGTGGAGTACAGCCTGTCCGACCTTGGAAAGACCATTATACCCGTCCTTGACGCAATGTGCTGCTGGGGAGAGGAGTATCTGGCTTCGGTAAAGGACTAATACTAATCTTTAACCAACCTATAGACAAATTCGACAGCCATAACGAAGCCACTCGTCGTCAAGCTCCCTTGCCGGGCGACAGCCCGCCTGCGGTCGCTTTCCTAGATTGGCTTCGTTCTATCTGCCGCCTTTGTCTATA
>JAQYLI010000036.1 GCA_028720105.1 Oscillospiraceae bacterium
AACGAGTTTAACACCGTATTCACCGACGGAATGAATGGCTTGTATCTCTGCAATGATAATGCGGTGCTGTGGGCATCGGACATCGGCTCCACCTTTGCCGCATATAAGGACAAATTCCCCTTTGAAATCGGCGCCCCAAGCCGGAACGGCATATCAACCGGCGCATTCACCGACGAAAACGGACAGCTCCGATTATGGTGCAGCATAGGCGGAGCAATGTCAAACCACAGCGTAAAATATATCATCGACCTTGAAACAAACACCCTGAATTACATAGACGAAATACCCGAGGACACCCGCAAAATCCGACCCTACATCTACTATGATTTTTCCGAAAATGCCCCCGAACCCCTTGACAACAAAATTCTTTATTATGACAGCGACCCACAGAACTTTGTTTATCTCGCCGCCAATTCAAACACCTTTGACCTTTCCCTCATAAAGATCGTCCGTCATACTTCCAAAGGCTATTTGGAATTTGTCCCCTTCCCCGAAAAAAGCCCCGCCGTTAACGCTCAAGCCCAAAGCAAGATACATTTCGGAACATACCGTCTTTCCGATACAAACGATCATCTGTCTCTGAACAGCGTCACCATCTCCCCTCTCGGCAATGCAGCAATAATGTTCTCTCCTCTCTCAAGCTTTCTGTGTATCGGAACAGCCGAACTGAACGCAGACTTCACCAAGCTTATCATAAACTCCTCCGACAGCGGCAGATACGTTTTCGATATTGAGAGCGACAGCCTGATCTATCACCAAACCGAAAGCACCGAAGGCACAGCCGCCACCCAGAAAGATATGGGCGGAGCATACGAGGGAGCAGTTTACTCCTATTCGGAAGACTAAGCTAATTATAGCACATTTATTCTAATCTGTCAATAGTTTTCAGAACATAAATTTCGCTTTCGTACACCTGCACAAATTTCAAACATTTGTATCGACAATATTATCAAAAAAAATCCCCGATATGCTCCAACCTTTCCGAAGCATATCGGGGAAAAAATTTACCTATCAGTCATCAAGGCACTTGTCAAGGCTGTCGCAAATAGCCTGCTTGTCCATCTTCTGACCGATGAAAACAAGCTTAATCTCCCTGTCGCCGTACTTCTCGTCCCAGTCGGCGGCAATTTCGGGATACTGCTTCAAAAGGCGCTTTCTCTCCTTTTCGGGAGCAGCAGCAAACCACTTGCCCGAGCCTGTAGCGGTTATCTGAACGCCTGCCTGCTCAAAAACAAAAGCATTCTCGGGATCATCTGAGAACCACAGCATACCCTTGCAGCGGATAATGCTCTTAGGCCAGTTGCCCACCCATTCCTGGAGCCTGTCCTTGTTAAAGGGACGGCGGCGGCGGTAAACAAAGGTGCTGATGCCGTATTCCTCAGCCTCGCCCTCCTCATCATTGTGGCAGTGACCGCAGTGACAATGCTCACCGTGTTCGTGATGATGATGCTCGTGCTCATCGTCATTATCGTGATGATGGTGATGTTCGTGTTCATCGTGCTCATGTTCGTCATCATCGTCATCGTGATGGTGGTGATGATGATGCTCGTGTTCATCGGCGTCCTCCTTGCCTGCTTCCTCGAAAGCCTTAGCCCAGCCAGCAGAAGTAACAGCCTCCTCGAAATCATAAACGCCCGTATCAAGAATATCCGAAACAGCCACCTTGCCGAAGCTTGCCTCGATAATTCTCGCCTTAGGCTGCAGCACCTTTATCATAGCCTTGACCCTGCCCAGCTGTTCGCTGTCAACCTTGTCCACCTTGTTAAGGATAATGGTGGAGCAGAATTCTATCTGCTGTATAAGGAGATTTTCGATATCCTCCTCGTCAATATTTTCTTTAAGCAGATTATCGCCGCAGCCAAACTCCGTAGCCATTCTCAGTGCGTCCACAACAGTAACGATGTTGTCAAGGCGGCATATAGGCGGATATTTCCTGTCCGCCTTGCCCTCAAGAACGGAAATGGACTGAGCAATAGGCAAAGGCTCACAGATACCGCTCGCCTCAATGAGAATGTAGTCAAACTTTCCCGTCTTGATAAGGTCGGTTATCTGATTCATCAGGTCAACCTTAAGAGTACAGCAGATACAGCCGTTTGACAGCGGAACAAGATTATCGTCTTTCTGAGTGACCGTGCCGCCCTTCTGGATAAGCTCGGCGTCAATATTCACCTCGCCGATATCATTAACGATAACAGCGCACTTGTAGCCCTCCTGATTGTTGAGAACGTGATTGATAAGAGTAGTTTTTCCTGCCCCGAGATAACCCGTCAGCAGAGTAATGGGAACCAGCTTTTTTGAATTAGCCATAGTTAACATTCCTTTCGTATCATACTTTCCGCTGCTGCAAACGACAAAGAAATGCCCGCACAAGCTGTTTTGCAGGCAGAGCCTTGCTGCGTTTGCAAAAGCCAAAAGTATAAAGCCATTATCGGCGTATAAGATCATTTTTTCCTGCAAATAATAATTATACCACTTTGGTTCAAAAAAAGCAACAGCTTTTCTGTAATTTTCACCGTATCTTCACAGTCACGCTCTGCCTGCCGTTTTCCTTCCATCTGCTGAGAAATGTCTCCTTGGGATAACGCTGAATTTCGTCCTTGTCCGAGCAGTCCATAAAGTAATAATACGCACCGTCATAGCCTGTAAGTATGAGCGTATGTGAATTGGAGAGCCACATCACCGTGTCCCCGTCCTCGGTCTGCCATTCCGATACGGCATTATACTTGTAAGGCTTCATATCAATAGATGCCCAGACGATAACAGGCGCACCCCCGTCAATGAGTCTTTCGAGATCGGCAGAGCTTGCGTCTTCAAGAATTACCGCCCTGTTTTCCGAGCCGTGGGAGGAAAAATAATCGTCCAGCACCGCCGCAATGACATCATCATAGCAGCCGTAGCCCTTACCATACGGGTCTCCCACAAATACCTTTTTGGGGTCGGGACCGTAAAGTCTCCCGTCCTTTTCGGTAAACTCGCTGCTTACGGGAAGATAATTATCCGCCAGATCGCACTTGTCAATTGAATATCCCAGAAAATCCAGCATAGCCGCCGCACAGGTGATCTCGCACCCCACAGGCAGCTCGGGGTATTGATTTAATACCTCCATACTTATCTCCGTGTGACCTAAAAAAGACTTAGGAGGATCGTAGCCTTCGCAAAGCTCCTCAATTCCGTAGCCTCCGAACCTGCGGTGAATATCAGCATCAAGCTCCGCATATGCAAGGCGTTCGCCCAGTTCTCTCTTATCATCGCTGTCCCTGCTCACATATATGTATGAAGCGGCGCTGACCGCAAGAGCCATGCCCAGCGCCGTACACATTACCGCATATTTCAGTCAGACCGCCTCCTTAAAATTTTTCTCAACATTAAAACGGGGCGCAAAGCCCCGCAAATAATATTATCACATTTTTCTCATAGCCTTTTTTCTGACCTTGACCTTGTACATTTCCTCGTCGGCAAAGGCGGCGATTTTCTCTATTGACTCGGTCTCAGCCGCTTTCATACTGTAATATCCGCAGCTGCAGCCGATCTTGTAAGGAAGTCCGCTTGATGCATTGTAATCCTCCAATGTTTGTTCGATCTGTTCAAGTATGCCGTTTATCTCTTCATCGCTGCAGCTTTGGAGCACCGAGCAGAATTCGTCTCCGCCGGTTCTCACGCTTACAGCGCTGTCAGGCATAGCCTTGCTTATGGCTCTTGCCGTCTGAACTATCGCATTATCCCCCGCCTCGTGACCGTAAAGGTCGTTTATGGGCTTCAGATTATCAATATCCGAGCATACAACGGTAATGCAGGAATTAGCTTTCTTGGCATTATCCAGAAGCTCCACACCGTATTTTGACATACCCCGCCTGTTATAAAGCCCCGTAAGCGGATCTCTGACGTAAAGATTTTCCAGCTGCTCCACTACAAGCTCCAGCTTCTTATTCATATAATAGCTGCCCGTATTGTTTGAAAGCACCATAAGCCAGGTGGCAAAATGCTCGCCGTTGCCCTCATAGCAGGTAGGTTCATATGCAATGTAGCCCAGAAAATTATCCTTGAAATAAAGAGGCGAAAAGGCAAAAACCGCCGCCTTGTCACCGTTTAAGATATCCTCGGGAACAAGCTCCGCCGCAGGGAATTTTTTTCCGACGGGAGCGCTGTTTCCATAGCTGAACATATTCACCATCGTATCGGAAATACCCCTGAACGAAGAAAAGATCTCCTCCTCGTCTATTTCAGCAGTCTCCCGCTCAATGTTTGAACATATGCAGACAAACAAGCGATCAAGCTTAAAGAACTCTGCGCTGTGCTTTGCATTCTCAAAAAGCTCCGCAGAATTTTTAACAGCCGCAAAATCCGTATTCATAGCGTGAATGTATGTACGGAACTCCAGAGCAGCAGTCTCCGCGCCGTATTTTTGACTGAAAAAATCAAAGGTGCGCTTATCCGCCTTGGGAACGCAGCCGCAGGACTGCATAATGACAAGCTCCGAGTCTACCTCCACTGTCAAATCAGACTTCTTGCCGTTCAGGATATCCTCCACCAGCTCCACAGCCCTTCGTCCCGCAGTTTCAAATCCCCTGCGGACAGAGGTAATAGTGGGCTTGTAAACCTCACAGTCATCTAATCCGTCAAAGCCTGTGACCACAATATCCTCGGGAATTCTGTAACCGTTTTCCTGAAGATAGTCCATACAGAAAATAGCCATAGTGTCGCTGGCGCAGACGATAGCCTGAGGGATATCTCCCGAAGCCAAAAACTGTTTAACGCAGTCAACCGACTTTATCCAGAATTCGCCGTAAGCTATCCTGCTTTCCTCGACGGGGATATTATGCTCTTCAAGCACCTTTTTATATGCCGCAAGCCGCTCCTCGGTCTGGAGATTGCCGGGGAAACCGCCGATGAAGTTTATTTTAGTAAGTCCGTGCTCTTCCACAAGGTGACGGACCACAAATTCCATAGCTCTTTTATCGCTCAGAAGCACATTGCCCGTAAGCTTGTGATTGGGGTCGTTCACGTTCACCACAGGGATATTCTTCTCAGAAGCCTTTGCATATACATCAAAAATGACCTTTTCTTCAATAATGGAGTCGCCAAGTATAATTATTCCGTCAATAATATCATAATTTATCAGATTAAATATCTCCGTCTCGCCTTTGATAACGCTGTCGGGAAGCACTCTGTTCTCATTAAGGGAAGGGCGCTGGATAAGGGTGGCAAAAATAAGAAGATTTATATCAAGCTCGGCGCATCTGTCGCCAATTCCTTTTACAACACGGCTTTCGTAATTAAAGTTATAACCTGTAACGCATACCGCTATATTTTTACGTTTCATACTCCTGCCTCCTTAAATAATAAATCGAATTATATAATTTTTTCTTTTATTATATCACATTAGTTTTTTCATTTCAATACCAAAATAATATATTTTTACTGTTTTACCGAGAATACATAACTCCTGCCTATGCGCAAATAAATTTACCGCCCGTATCATAATTTCGTGACAGCGTTTCCGACTTTTTCGGTAAAATGATAAATTCTACGGAGCGTTTATTGCAATTTCTCTCTCAATAGGTTAAAATATAATCAGGAAGGGAGCTGATGAAATGAACTGCTCAGAAGCAGGCGCACTTATAAAGAAGCGCCGTAGAGAGCTGGGACTGACGCAAAAAGCCCTGGCGGACAAAATGAACATAAGCGACAAGACCGTATCAAAATGGGAACGCGGACTTGGTTTTCCCGATGTAAATCTGATATCGGAGCTTTCGGAAATACTTTCTGTAAGCATCGAAAGTCTTATTCTGGGAAAATGTACACAGAACGAATTTAAGGAGATCAATATGAAAAACAATGTTTATTACATCTGCCGCCAATGCGGCAGCATAACAGTCAGCACAGGGAAAGCGGAAATAACCTGCTGCGGAGAAAAGCTTGACCCTGCGGAAGCAAAAAAAGCCGACGATGACCGTAAGCTAACCGTCACGCCGGTAGAAAACGAGTGGCTCGTCACAGGAGACTGCCCTATGACAAAGGAGGATTATATCTCTTTTGCCGCCTTTCTTACATCTGAGACAATGTATATGATAAAGCTTTATCCCGAATGGGATCTCTGCTTCCGAATTCCGGGCAGAACAAGCGGAAAGCTTGTGTGGTACAGCAAAAAACAAGAACTGCTTTATCAATATGTGCGTTAAAAAATTTCTAAATACAAAAATATATGTCCGACACGGAGGACTGCTGCGGTACAAGCTGCAGCAGTCCATTTTAATTTTTTAAGAAGAAAAAGTTATCCGTCAAAAAAAATTCACCCTGAAAAAACAGAGTGAATTTTTTTAATATTATCTTTAATTCATTAACCCATATTGGAAAGCTTTATAGACTTGGGGTCAACATTTCCGTCATAGTCGTCGTTAAGGGGTGTGCCCTTGTTGTGCTTGGAAGCGTCAGCCTCGATAGCCTTAGCCATTGCCTCGATCTCGCTGAGGTCAAAGCCGAAGTTATTGTTAAGCTTGGGAGTGGGCTTGGGAGCTGCAGGCTTTGCAGGAGCGGGTGCGGGTGCAGGAGCAGGCTTAGCAGCCGCAGGTGCGGGAGCGGGTGCAGGAGCAGGCTTAGCAGCTGCAGGAGCGGGAGCGGGAGCAGGAGCAGGCTTAGCAGCAGCCGCAGGTGCAGGCGCAGGAGCGGGTGCAGGCTTAGCAGCAGCCGCAGGTGCGGGAGCAGCCATCTTTACGCCCTTAGGAGGAGTAAACTCGGGGATACCGTCCTTTTTAAGAGTATCCTGGGTATTTGTAAGGAGACCTGCTGTCTCTGTGATCTTTGCAATGCTCTCGGAAAGGCTCTGCTTGGAAATGTTTTCCAGCATAGTCTTAATAGAGTTGACCTGACCTTCGATCTCGCTGATCTCAGCAAGAACTACAGCCTTCATATTATCGGCAGCGCGTCTCATTTCGGAGGTCTTACCCTCTGCGTCGCTCATCATCTTAGAGGACTTGTCCTCAGCGTCGGTAAGGATCTTGGTAGCCTTTTCGTCAGCTGTCTTAACGATGGTGGAAGCCTTGCTGTTAGCGTCGTCAACAACCTGATTAGCAAGCTTCTTTGCGTCCTCGTCCATCTTTCTTGCATTTTCCTTGGCGGTAGTAACGATAGTTGTAGCGGTTCTCTGAGCTTCCATAAATACGTTTGTGAGGTCCATAGCGCTGCTCTCTGCGGGAGAAGCTGCAGCAGCGGCATTCTTTGCCTCAATAAGCTCGTTTTCCAGATCACCAATCTTCTTCTTCAGATCAGCGATCTCCTTGTCCTTCTCGGCAGCCTCTGCCTCGGCATTGGAAAGCTGGTTCTTAAGAGACTCATTGCTTGTCTGGAGTTCGGTGATCTTAGCCTTATCGGACTCAAGGAGCTTTTCATACTTCTCCTTGTCCTCCATATTTCCTCCGCTGTTCTCGAGGAGGGCTTTCTTTTCCTCAAGCTCGTTTTCAAGCGTATATATCTTAGTATTGAGCTGATCTACGTATGCAAGTACATCCTTCTTGTCAAATCCGCCGAAATTGACCGTTTTAAGGAATCCGTTTTCTGCCATGGTATGATACCTCCAAAAAATAAACTTAGCAGACGCAGAAGCTTTACAGCGAATATGTATGGTCTGCTGTTACTATATTTCTATTATAACACATTGTTCAAAATACAGCAACCAATTTCCGAAAAAAAATATGCATAAACTTGTCACTGTTTTTTTGGTCAGGAATGACAAATATACAACCCCATATCAAGCTATGCCGTACAATATACACAAATTCAGACATTTATATGTACAATAATTTTTGATATGTTACTGCTTATGAATTGTAATACTGTTCCCTCATTTTCTTTTTCAGGTCGTCAATTTCCCTGTTTTTAGCCGATATCGCTTCATCTGAATCGGCAAGCTTTTTTCGTACATATTCAAGTTCATTTTCAAGCTTAAATATTTTTTTAATTAAGCTTATCCACATAATTCAGAACGTCCTTTTTGTCATATCCGCCGAATGTTGCCGTTCTGAGAAAGCCCGACTCTGCCATAACATATTGACCTCCGAAAGATTACTTTATTCTCATTATAGCATATTGTCAACAATACTGCAACAACCCTAGAAAAAAATCAAAAAATATTATGAAATATTTTTCAAATTACACATTATATAAAAATGTTCCCCCGTCTGCGGAATAAAGCCGCCAAACGAGGGAACCTTTTCAGCCCTTGAACCTGTCCAGCTCTGAAACGAGTTTCTGCTCTGCGGCAATAAGTTCGTTTGTGAGCCGCTTGCTTTTTTCGTCCGCATAGTGATATTTGTCAAGGTACTTGTTAAGGGTGCTGATGCCCTTTTCACAGCCGTTTGTCACAAGCCTTGCAGCGTCAGAGTCGCCGCCTGTCTGCATAGTAAGCTGTGTTTTTATCGAAGACATAGACTTCGCCATCGCACCGGGCGATTTGCCCTTATCCTTAATGCGGTTAAGCTGTCTTTCCGCCTCGGCTCTCAGTCTAATATGCTCCTGCCTGCTTTGCTTTAACACCTGTTCAAGCCCGGGGTCGGCGGTCTGCGGTATCACATCTTCAAGGGACGTGATGCCCATTTTTATCCCTGCGTCACACTCCCTCAAAAGCTTTGCGGTGTCGTGTTCGTTATCATATGGCATACTTAAAATACCTCCCTTTCTGTTTTCGATTATTTTCCCCTAGCTTAATAATATTATTTATTATCAATACAATTAAAGAAATTTGCCAAAAACTATTGCACATTTTTGAAAGATATGGTATAATTTACATAAACCATATTTTCACAGATACATATTTCCTGCTAAACAAATTATAAAAGGAAGATGAATAATGCTATTTTTCGGAACTAAAAAAAATGACACTCCTCCCGCAAAGCCTGCTCCTTCCCACGGAATAAACCAGCCCATAAATGCCGATGATTTCTTCAAGGATATTGGAAGAAAACCGAAAAAACGTGAAGTGGACGTTAATATAGACTGCCCCGAGATCGTGGGTCTCAGAGAGGAGCCTCTTCCTCCTCCGGGCAGCACCATTAAAAATATTGCCGAGCAAAGCACCGACGGACTTGCGGACAAATCGGGCTTTGACGACAGCTTTATCCACGGAAATATCGTCACCGTAAACACCGATGTCATTGATGTTGATGACGCTCTCGCACGTGAAAAGGCAGAAAAGGCACGCCTTAAAGAAGAAAAAATGCTCAGCTCCCAGAACCCCGATGATTTCTTCAAGGATATTGACAGGAGGAAAAACAGAGTCAAGGCAGACATTGCAGTTCCCGAGGTAACCGGGCTTAGAGAGGCTCCCCTGCCGCCCCCCGACAGCGCTATAAGAAATATTGCCGATGTAAGCACTGACGGGCTTATTGACAAAACGGGAATTGTCACAGAGGGTCTCGGCAATATTTCCGAAGTGGACATCGGTGCAATTGATACAAGCGTCCTCAGACCGGAATAAGGTGCGGCTATGAACAAGGAATGGTCGGAGATTAACAAGACTATGCAGGCGCAGTTTAAAAAGCGGATGACGTTTTCTCGGGGAATTGAAACGCTTCTTCTGCTCAGAAACGAGCTTAAAAAGGAAATTTTCCGTTTTAAGGACGAACTTTCACGGGAAGAATTCTGCGCCGCTCCTTTTATAAATGCCGACGGATATCACAGCAAGACTATCGCATATTCCATGTGGCACATTTTCAGAATTGAGGACATTACCGCTCACACTCTTATTGCAGGAGAAGGGCAGGTGTTTTTCGGGCAGGATTTCCAAAAGAGGATAAATTCCCCTATAATCACAACAGGCAATGAACTCGTTAAAGATGAGATAGTCCGATTTTCCGAGACTCTTGACATTGACGAGCTGTACGCTTACATATCCGAGGTGGACGAATCCACATCAAAGCTTCTCAGCTCACTTTCCTTTGATGATATAAAAATTAAAGTCTCAGATGAAAGAAGAACTGCTCTCGAGGGTCTGAACGTTGTCAGCAATTCGGAAAATGCACGGTGGCTCATTGATTACTGGTGCGGCAAGGACATCTGCGGGCTTATTAAAATGCCCTTGTCACGACACTGGATAATGCACATTGAAGCCTGTCTCAGAATTGAGGATAGGCTCAGAAAGCTGCGGCTTAAAGGCTGATAATATGGTATTTCAAATCTGCGTTATGCTTTTTACGGCGTAATGCAGATTTTTTTTATTTTACCCCTTGACATTCTTGGTCTATTGTGATAGACTATGTATAAGCAACAAGGTCTATGAATATAGACCAATAATATAATAGAAGGACGGTAATAAAAAATGAACATATCCGACAGCGAACAGAGACTTCTTGAAATAATCTGGGACAACGAGCCTGTCAAATCGGGCAAGCTTGTAAGCCTTGCCTTTGAAAAGCTGGGCTGGAAAAAATCCACCGTATACACCGTTATAAAAAAGCTGACGGACAAGCAGGCGATAAAAAGCGAGAATGCGGTCATAACCTCCCTTCGCCCTCGGGGAGAAATTATCGGTGAAAGGTCGGAAAGCCTTGTAAACAAGGTCTGCGGCGGCTCTCTGCCTATGTTTCTCACCGCATTTCTCAGCCGTGAAAAGCTTACAAAAGAAGAAGCCGAGGAGCTAAAAAGACTTATTGACGAGCATACAGAGGAGGAATGACAAATGGAGAACATTTTCAGAACTATACTGAATATGAGCATCACGGGGGCATATATCGCCGCCGCAATTATGGTCATACGGCTTTTTATGAAAAAGCTGCCAAAAAAATATTCCTATGCTCTCTGGAGCATTTTAGGCATACGCCTGCTCTGCCCCTTTTCCTTTTCGTCGGCGGCAAGCCTTTTTAATCTTATCCGCCCCAAGACAAAAGAGAGCCGTATGACCTATATCCCCGACAATATCTCACATTCCCCCTCTCCTGCGGTGACTGTCTCAGTACCCGAGGTGAACGAGGCAATAAACAATTCCCTGCCTGCACCCGTTCCCGAATACAGCGCCGACCCTATGCAGATCATTATGTCCGTCTGCTCTGTCATATGGCTTGTGGGCTTGGGGGCAATGCTTATCTATACGGCTGTATCGTTTATAAAGGTATGGCGGCTTGTAAAAAACAGCCAACATCTGAGGGACAATATTTATCTCTGCGATAATATCGGCTCGCCCTTTGTTTTCGGATATATAAGACCGAGGATATACATTCCCGAGGGCGTTTCGGAAAAGGATATTGAATACATTGCCGCCCACGAGAACACTCACATAAGACGTGGTGACCACATCATCAAGCTATTGGCAACAGCGGCTCTGAGCATTCATTGGTTCAATCCTATGGTGTGGCTGTCCTACAGGCTTATGTCAAAGGATATGGAGTTTTCCTGCGACGAAAGGGCGGTAAGAAGCTTTGAGGGAGACGTAAGGCGGGAATATGCAAATGCACTTCTGAATATGTCTCTGCGGCAGAACAGGCTTTACGGTCTGCTCGGATTCGGCGAGACGGGTATCAAGTCAAGGATAAAGGGCGTTCTGAGCCTAAAAAAGCCCACGGTCATTGCAACAATATCCGCTGTGATACTTCTTGCAATTGCGGCGGTCTGCCTGCTCACAAATGCGGAAAATTCCGGAATTACCCTTGAAAATAATGCAGGCTCATATTCGGTAGCGGCTATAACCTACAAAGGTGAAACCGAGACAAAGCTTTCCGACGGTGAATATATCCAAAATGTGATAGACAAAATAAACGGTGCAAAGCTTAAAAAGATACGTGAAAACGATCTGCCCGACATTGACGGCGGCATATATCTTGACTACGCTTTCAGAATGTACAAAAGCTCAGACTTCACGGGAGAATATGACAGCTTTACCGTTTGCCGCTCGGGAGATGTATTTTATGCGGTCTATGAGTCGGAGGGCAGTACGGAATATTATAAGATGTCGGAGGAGTGCTATAATGAGCTTTGCGTATCGCTCGCAGATGCGCCCGGGAATGAGGAGCTTGAGCGGCAGCTTGAACTGGAGACTGAACGGCAGCGTGAACGAGAAGAGCTTGAACATCAGCGTGAACAGCAGACTGAACGGCAGCTTGAACGGCAGCTTGAACAGCAGCTTGAGTTCTGCTTAAGCTACATCACCGATTACTGGAACGACCTTATGAAGATAGGTGATTTTTATCCCGAGGAATATATCTCCGACCCCGATATGCTTATGTATGCCAATGCAAAAAAGAAAGTCAATGAAGACACTTTTGGACATGGGGTAAAATCGCTTGAAGCAAAGAGCGACATTGGAAAAGTCCTGAGCGGCATTACCGACGAGGGCAGAATATGGCTTTCATTCACCTACAACGTTGAGCTTAACCTTGAGGACGGGACTATCGACAATGAACATTATAACGGCTACAAGGCATATTTCGAGCTTGAAGGCTCGGGAGAGGATATGAAAATTTATCGTCAATATGATATGTGGGGTGCGTGGCTTGAAGAATTGGGAATTGAAGGGACATATGATGAACCTTCCGACCTGCAGTATGTTGATGTTGTCAAGGCAAGAGAGAGCATAAAATTTCCCGAACCCAGGCGCAGTTACAACGATGTTTTTCCTGTATATCACAGGGTACAGGGAGGATATTGCCCCGACCCTGAGGACAACAGAACGGTCAATGTCTTTCTTATGATACCTGCCGAATGGGAAATGGGTCACAGCACCGCTTCACTAAACGGCGGAAAGGTTTTTGAGATAGGCGTTCCCTATCCCGTAAGCGAAGGCATAGACCACGAAGATTTCAAGATCGACATTGCTCACGGATACGATATAACAGTGAACGAGGAAAAATTCGGCGGTGAGGACGACCCGTTTGAATATTTTATCTCCACCTCTACTCCCGATAAATATTCACCCGACGGCAGCTATGACGCTTATGACTATGTTGTAAGAAGCGGGGATTATTACATAGTTCTCAGCTTCATTTCCGATGCGGGAACGAGCGAGGAGACAATAGACGAGCTGCTCTGCTCGTTAACCATAACCGAAAACACATAATAAAATAATGCTGTCAAGCTGAAAATGAATGTAAAAATCAGCTTGACAGCATTATTATTTTTAAATTTAGCAGCTGCTCAAACGAATTAAGTCAGCATATTTTCAACTATCCCGCAGAAATTTTCGGGCATTTCTTTAACAGACCAGTGCTTGCAGTTTTTTAGTATATGAGCCTCAGTCCCCACTTCCTTTGCCGCACGGATAACGTCCTCTTTGGGCACTAAGGGATCCTTCTCGCCGCTTACGAAAGCCACAGGCATTTTAAGCTTTGAAAGTTCGTCTACATAATAGGGATATACACCCTTTTCGGTGCAGGAGCTTCGCTGATAATCCTGCATTGCCTTTCCCGCACCGTCTGCACGGCAAGCTTCAAGCATCTCGTCAATGAGCTCGTCGGTGATATTTTTCTTGTCACCAATAAGGGCATATGACGCAAGCCATTTTGCCATAAAACGGGAATTTGCTATCCACCGAAACTGCTTCAGCGTGAGATCGGTCTTGTGAATGTACCAGAGTGAAAATTTGCCGAAGGGAATTTTTTCGGATATTCCCCAGGGGTCAACGGGAAACAGAGCTGTCACCCTTTCCCCGTATCTGAGAGCAAAACCCATAGCCACAGCGCCGCCCATAGAAAGCCCCGAGAGAGCAAATTTTTCAAGTCCCAGGCTGTCCGCAACCTCTCTCAGCGTTTCAATATGGATATCGTAAAAGCGGTCCCCTGCCATATTTTCGGGCTTATCGCTTTTTCCGTAACCAAGCTGGTCGGGGGCGTAAACGGTGAAATGCCCCGAAAAATGCCCCATTACCTCACGCCAGGAAAGCATTGCACTGTCACAGCCGCTGCCGTGAAGGAGAATTATCTTCTTTTCACCGTTTCCCTGCTTGTAAACGTGGATATTTCCGCGAGTGGTTTTAATATCAAGTTCTTCCATTACAGTCCTGCCAGCTCTCTCATCTGTTCCTTAACAGCAGGATAAACCTTGTCATAAAGCCTGAAAAACTTTTCATAAACGGGAACATTTTCGGAAATCGGCTCCTGAACCTTGTCAACGCCGCATATCACATCACAAGCCTCGGGAACACTCTTGTAAACTCCCGCACCAAC
>JAQYLI010000037.1 GCA_028720105.1 Oscillospiraceae bacterium
TTCGATTATGCTCATTTGTGACTTGTGCTTCTTGGAATGCATGATTTTTCCTCTTTTCCGTTTTTTCATACTTCCATTATAGCACCTTACCTGTGTTAAAATCTACACAGCTGATTGCTGTTTCAAAGTGATACCCAGATAAATTTATTGTATTTCAAATAAGCCTTCCTGTTAACCTAAAAAAATTATCCTCCTGCACTCAAATGTCCTGTGCAGGAGGATATTTTCGCTTATGTATCAGCTTATAAATTCATTAAGTCCCGAAAATAAGGTGTATGCCACCTGCTGCTGATAAGCTTCGTTTGTGAGCTTGGACGCTTCCTCGGGGTTTGAAAGAAATCCACATTCAGCCATTACAGCGGGATTATTGCAGAAATAGCACAGATACAGCTCCTTTCCGCAAAGCTTTGTCTCACGCATATTTTCGGGCTGGAGATTTTGGACGAACTTATTTTGCAGGATAGAGGCAAAACGTTCGCTTTCGGGATTTGTGGCGGAATAAAACATCTGAGCGCCGCTGAATTTCGGGTCGGTGTATGTATTCTGATGAATGGACAGGCACACGGCTTCGGGGAATTTATTGAAAAGCTCAAGCCTGTTTTCCATATCAGATACCTTCTGGTTACGCACTCCCGTAACGCCGCTGTCGTGAATTGATATGTCCCTGTCGCGCGTAACGGCGGTGTCATAGCCGTACAGTCTGCACATATCCCGCACCGAAAGCATTATTTTCAGGTTAATGCCCTTTTCAGTTATGCCCTCTGCTGTGGAACAGCCGCCGTCCATTCCGCCGTGTCCGCAGTCAAGCACGATAATCCTACCGCCCATATCCGCTTCTCCCGTATTAACATACACTGCGCTGTCGATCTTATCAACAGCATAATGTATCATAGCCGCCGAAGCCAGAACTGCCAAAGCAGAAAAAACGGCAGTTCTGTATCTTGAAAATTCAAATCCCATATTACAAACCAATCCTTTCCGATAATCAGCCTTGTTCCGGAATTTTTCCGTAACTTCTTAATAATTATTATGACGGGATCGGTGAAATAATGCAAAAAATCCCTTTACAGCAGCTTTGACCGCTGTAAAGGGATCGATCAGTTTATTTTACAGAAAGCGTGGATCTGAAATCAAACGCAGCCCTGAGCCTTCATAGCCTCAGCAACCTTGAGGAAGCCTGCAATGTTTGCGCCTGCCATATAGTTGCCTTCCATACCGTACTCCTTAGCTGCGCTCTCGCAAGCCTTGAAGATGGAAACCATAATGCCGTGAAGCTTAGCGTCAACCTCTTCAAATGTCCAGGAAAGTCTCTCGCTGTTCTGGCTCATTTCGAGACCGGAGGTAGCAACGCCGCCTGCATTTGCAGCCTTAGCGGGACCGTAGAGGATACCGTTTGCAAGGTAAGTATTGATAGCCTCGGGAGTAGAAGGCATATTTGCGCCCTCGGATACACACCAGCAGCCGTTCTTTACAAGGATCTCTGCGCTCTCGCCGTCGATCTCATTCTGAGTTGCGCAGGGAAGAGCGATATCGCACTTGATTGTCCAGATACCCTTGCAGCCCTCTGTGTAGGTTGCGTTGGGGTGAGTAGCAACGTACTCCTTGATTCTCTTTCTCTCAACTTCCTTGAGCTGCTTTACGCAAGCAAGATCAATTCCGTCGGGATCGTAGATGTAGCCGTTGGAGTCGGAAAGTGCAACTACCTTTGCGCCGAGAGCTGTAGCCTTCTCTGTAGCGTAGATAGCAACGTTTCCGGAACCGGAAATAACAACGGTCTTGCCCTGGAAGGACTTGCCGTTAGCCTTGAGCATTTCGTCTGTGAAGTAGCAGAGACCGTAGCCTGTAGCCTCTGTTCTTGCGAGAGAACCGCCGTAGGTAAGTCCCTTACCTGTGAGAACGCCTGTGAACTCGTTGCGGAGTCTCTTGTACTGACCGAACATATAGCCTATCTCTCTTGCACCTGTACCGATATCGCCTGCGGGCACGTCGGTGTCTGCGCCAATGTGCTTGCAGAGCTCAGTCATAAAGCTCTGGCAGAAACGCATAACCTCTCCGTCGCTCTTGCCCTTGGGGTCAAAGTCGGAACCGCCCTTGCCGCCGCCCATAGGAAGGGTGGTAAGGCTGTTCTTAAATACCTGCTCGAAGCCGAGGAACTTGATGATACCGATATATACGGAAGGGTGAAGTCTGATACCGCCCTTGTAAGGACCGATAGCAGAGTTGAACTGTACTCTGAAGCCGCGGTTTACCTGAACCTTGCCGTTGTCGTCGACCCAGGGAACACGGAAAACGATCTGTCTCTCAGGCTCAACGAGTCTGTCGAGAACGCCTGCCTCAACGAGGTCGGGTCTTTTTTCAATAACAGGCTCAAGGGTTTCGATAACCTCTGTAACAGCCTGAATAAATTCGGGCTCGCCCTGATTGCGCTTCTTTACTGTCTCGAGTAAATCAATAAGATACTTGTTTTTTAACGCCATTGTTAAAAACCTCCCAAATAAATTCAACTTATGCCAAATCTCCCTTTCGCATAAAGCCTAAAACTATTATAACATTATTTTTTTCGTTTTGCAAGATTAAAAATGCAATTTTGCAAAAAAAATCTTTCATATTTTTTGAGCATTTTCAACAAAAAATGCTGACAAAGCTTTAGCTTTGCATTTGTCCGCAAAAAAAATTACATCAGAGCGGAATATATATCGTTCTTTTTTTTTCCCGTCACCGAGGCAGCCTCTTTGCACGCATCGGTAAGCTTTATTCCCTTTTCGGTAAGCTCCTTTGCAAGCTTTACTGCGTCCTCAAGGGTGTAATCTTTCTTCGAAATATCCTCCCCTGCGCCCTCTACCACAAGGACATATTCACCTCTGGGCGAATTTGTCTCATAGTAGCTTATAGCCTCGGAAAGGGTCGTCCGCATTACCTCCTCGTGAATTTTTGTAAGCTCTCTGCATATGGATATCCGCCTGTCTCCGAAGTATTTGAGCATATCCTCAAGAGTCGTTCTCAGCTTATGAGGAGCTTCGTAAAATATCAGGGTATGAGTGTCCGCCGCAACTGATTTAAGATGTGCAAATCTCTGCTTCTTTGTGACGGAAAGAAAGCCTTCAAATGCAAAACGTGATGCGGGTATGCCGCATACTGCCGCGGCAGTCGCCATTGCGGTAGGCCCCGGAACCGCTTCAACGGGAATGTCAAGGTCACGGCACATTTTCACCAGGTCCTCTCCCGGGTCGGAAATGCAGGGCATTCCTGCGTCTGTGACCACAGCGCAGCTTTCGCCGTTTTGGAGCCTTTCAATGATATTTTCCGAAACGTGGGCTGCGGAATGCTCGTGATAGCTGAGCAGAGGCTTTTTTATCTCAAAATGATTGAGAAGCTTCACCGTAACTCTCGTATCCTCAGCGCAGATAAAATCCACCTCCGACAATATCCTGACCGCACGGTACGTTATATCCTCAAGGTTGCCGATAGGCGTACCCACAACATAAAGCTTTCCCGACACAGCTTACTCCCCTTTCACCGATTTTTCCGAATAATGACCGTATATCGCCGCCAGCTCGGGACTTACGCCGCCCGTGCCGCTGATGTAAAGCTGGGGCATAACCTTCATAAATGAGCCGCCGCCCTTTCGCCCCTCGATAAGAAAAAGCCAGGGGGCGCTGTCGGGTGACTTGGACACGAACCTGAGATTTTTCGGCTCGATACCGTTTGAACGCATTGCCACAATAACGTCCGCAAGACGTTCGGGGCGGTTGCATATGCAAAGCCTGCCGCCAAATTTAAGAAGTTTTTTTGCGGCGGCGCAGACATCGTTTATATTGCAGAGTATCTCGTGCCTTGCTATTTTGTGGGCGTCAAGCTCGCTTTCTATGCCCGCCTTGTATGCCTTGTAGGGCGGATTGCAGGTCACAAGGTCGCATATGTCAAGGGGGGCTTCACTTGTGAGAGCTTTAAGATCCATATGAAGTGGGTAGACCTCCTCAAGTGAGGAACGCTCCACCGTCACTTTAAACTGCTGTATCGCCTGCTCCTGGATATCTATGCCGTATACCTTTTTCGGCGCATATCTGAGCTTTTCGAGGACTGCGATTATGCCGCAGCCCGTGCCCAGGTCACAGACGATATCCTTATGTCTTGCTCTTGCAAAATCCGCAAGGAGAAATGCGTCCGTTCCGAAGGTATGCTCCTCGGTAACGCATATCTCACAGCCGTCTCCAAGCTTTTCAAATGTATCAAATCCGCTCATAAATGAAGCTCCCGAAAATTTTTTATTTGCCCAAAGCCTTGCCGTTTGAGCCTAAAGGTATCTCGTGGTCGAGTCCTACGAATTTGCCGTCTTCCTGCCAGAGAACTTCCTTTACAAATTCGTATTTTTCATTGTCCCAGGTGGTGAAATCATCCTTTACAAGTCCTCCCGTATCTCCCGAGTTGGCGTTGAAGCACCAGAAGGTGTGGTTGATACGGTTCTCCTTGATAAGCTGTCTGAGATAGGTCATCCACTTGAGATTGGGCTGGGTCATAAATCCGCCCCATTCGCCGATAAGGAGAGGTGCGATATTCTCGTCCTGAATATAGAACCAGTTGTCATACCAAGCGTCCTTATAAAGTGACTTATAAGTATAGTCCCCCTTGAACCACTCCTGCTGATATACGGCGGGACCGTAATCGTGGGGTGAGTAGACAAGCTTGTTCTGATATTTGCCAAGGTCGATGGGGTCATTCTTTACGCCACGAAGATTGCCGCCCCACCAGGTTGAATAATAATCGGAGGGATTTGTGGAGCCGAAATCGCCGTTGTTCTTAATGTCTGTGGGATATATCTCAATGCCCTCGACCATTACGAGGACGTTGGGATTTTTGCCGAGGACTGCCTTTGCAGCCTTTTCTGCCACGTATTTCCAGTTGTCGCTGTCCTTGCTGTCGTCCCACTTTGCTCTGGGGCTTTCGTTCGCCTTGCCGTGGGGCTCGTTTTTGAGGTCGTATGCGATGATGGTATCGTCATTTTTATAACGCTCTGCCATCCAGGAAAGTGCGGCGAGGTAATCCTTCTCGGTCACATTGCCCTCATACCACATATTTTTCATATGCCCCATTGCGTCGGTCTTTGCGCTGTGGATATCTATCATTATCTTTATGCCGTTTGCTCTGCACTGACCTATGATATAATCGAATATCTCAAGGCTGTTCATTCCCACAAGATAGGAATTTGTTGCCTGATTGAAATTTGCGGTGGGGTAATTGCCGTCAGCCCAGTTATTGATAAGCTCTGCAGAAATGGGCACTCTCAGAAGATTGAAGCCGTGGTCGGCAATGGACTTGAGTGATGTATTAAGGTCGCACGCCCACAATCCATCAAAGGTATTTGTGCCTGTATTATAGCCGAACCAGTTTACACCTGTGAGCCACACTTCCCTGCCGCTGCTGTCAACTATTTTATTGCCTTTTACCGAAAGCCAGTCGTCGGTTGTAGGTGCGGGAACGTCCTTTGCCTGCACAGGTGCGCCCGGAGGAGTGCCATTTGAATTTGAACCGCTTCCGCCCGATGATGAAGCTGCAAAGGCGCCCATTGAGCAGACAAGCTCAGACTTATCCGTATCAATATCCCCGGGATTTTTGAGTATCATTCCGAAGGTTCCCTCCCCGCCCGAAGTGATGGTCTTGTTATGCTCAACAGGGGTGACGGTCATCTTGCCATCTTTAAGCTCAATGCCGCAGTTCCAGGACTGCTCAACGCTTGCCGATTTTCCCACATAGATAGTGGCAGTCCAACCGTCAACGCTTGCTGAGGACTTGTTTTTTACGGTGCCGTCAAGCTGGGAATAATCAGCCGTTCCGTCATTCCAGCCGTTGGGGACGGATATTACAAGTTCCACGTCTTCAGAAGCTTTTTCTTCCGAGGAAGGCTTGGTTTCATTTTTTGTGCTTTGTTTCGTAACAGCAGGAGATGTTTCCGCAGAAGGCTTTGCGGTGGTATTTACAGTCGTTGTCTCGGCAGGCTTGTCCGTTTCCTTATGTTCTTCCGAAGCCTGTGTTTCTTCTGTCTCGGCAATTTGTACCGAACTTGCGGTAACGGTTGCGGCTCCTCCGCCTCCGTAGGGGTCGTAATCGTCGGCAAAGGGATCGTAATCCTCGCCAAAGAAATCTTCATTTTCGGCGGTCTCGGCGCTTGTTTCGGAGCTTTCCGAATTTTGTGAAAAAATGCCCGGAGACGATTCCGTAATATCGGGAACGGGCTCGGCTTTTTCACCGCAGGCGGTCATTGACAAACACATAATAAGAACTGCCGATATACTTTTTATACTGATTTTTTTCATACTGACGTCCCCCTGTATGACAAAATTTTTTGCTTAAAAATATTATATCACTTTTTCAAATTTACGTCAACTGTTTATTGATATGCCGAAGTCGGCAAAAATATATGTGCTGTTTTAATAAACTTCGATATGGAGTTTTGTTTATTTCTACAAAATCTGATAAAATTGAAATTTTCGTTCTTTTAGGCATTGACAAATTGGCACAGATGTGCTATAATGTGCATATCAGCTCATAAGTTTTGAATGATAATCTTTTAACCGATTGACCCGGATTTTCATAAATTATGTTACTAAAAAAATTGACTTAAATGCAAAACTATGATATAATTATAAAATACGCCGGACATTCGGCACTTTCATAAATTCCGAACGGAGGTCTTTGACTTGAAAGAAATCAAAAACACTGCAAAAATTGAAACCAAATGCCTGCACTCGGGCTACACTCCCAAAAACGGCGAGCCTCGCGTTATGCCCATCGTTCAGAGCACTACATACGTTTACGACTCCACTAACTCGGTTGCGGACGTATTTGACGATCCCACGCTGAGCCTTATCTACTCTCGTTTTGAAAACCCTACCACAGACTGCGTTGAAAAGAAGATTGCCGCTCTTGAAGGCGGTGCTGCGGCTATGTGCACTTCAAGCGGTCAGGCTGCTTCTCTTCTTTCTATCATCAACATCTGCGAGGCTGGAGACAGCTTTATTGCTTCATCCTCTATTTACGGCGGAACCGTTAATCTTTTCGGATTTACTCTGAAAAGAATGGGCATCGAGTGCATATGGGTGGACGTTAATGCTACGCCTGAGGAGCTTGACGCTGCTTTCAAGCCTAACACAAAGGCTGTTTTCGGTGAGACTATCGCCAACCCCGCGCTTACGGTTTTCGATATAGAAATGTGGGCAGACGCTGCTCACAGGCACAATGTTCCCCTTATTGTTGACAACACATTTGCTACGCCTTATTTATGCAGACCTATCGAATGGGGTGCTGATATCGTTGTTCACTCCACTTCCAAGTATATGGACGGTCACGCTGTTCAGGTGGGCGGAGTTATTGTTGACAGCGGCAAATTCAACTGGGATAACGGCAAGTTCCCCTGCCTCTCCGAACCTGACGAGAGCTATCACGGAACTGTTTACACCAAGCAGTACCCTGCCGCTCCATACATTACCAAGGCGAGAATGCAGCTTATGAGAGACTTCGGCTGCTATCCTGCAGCTCACTCCTCTTTCCTTTTAAATCTCGGTCTTGAGACACTTGCTGTACGTATGCCCGTATATTGCAGCAACGCTCTCAAAGCGGCGGAATTCATCGCATCTTCCGACAAGGTTGAAGCTGTTTATTATCCAGGACTTAAAACGGATAAATATCATAGCCTTGCCGAAAAATATCTTCCCCTGGGAACAAGCGGCGTAATCTCATTCTCCATCAAGGGCGGACGTGACGCTGCTGTTAGATTTATGGATTCTCTTGAGCTTGCCTCAAATGAAGTTCACGTGGCGGATATACGCACCTGTGTGCTTCACCCCGCTTCTGCAACTCACCGTCAGCTTTCAGATGAGCAGCTTGTGGCGGCAGGAATTGACGGAGGTCTTATCCGTCTTTCCGTTGGACTTGAAAACATTGACGATATCCTTGCCGATCTGAAACAGGCTTTCGATAAAATGTAATAAGAGGTACACCTGCTTAATGAATACAGATAAATTCAGCGGTATCGAGGGGCTTATCGGAAAGACTCCTCTGCTTGAGATACGTTACACTTACAAAGGCCGTCCGGGCAGGATCTTTGCCAAGGCGGAATATCTGAATATGACAGGCAGTATCAAGGACAGAGTTGCATTTCATATTCTGAAAAAAGCTTATGAGAATGACGCTATTTCCCCTACTGATGTGATATGCGAAGCCACAAGCGGCAATACGGGCATAGCTTTTTCGGCTATCGGAAGCTATCTCGGTCACAAGGTCATTATTTATATGCCAGACTGGATGAGCGCCGAGCGCATAAATCTTATGAAAAGCTTCGGAGCGGAGGTCAGGCTCGTTTCAAGGGAGCAAGGCGGTTTTTTAGGCTCTATCGCTCTTACGGAAGAACTTGCAAAACAGGGAAATGTTTTTCTCCCCTGCCAGTTCTCAAACGAGGACAACACCGAGGCTCATATGCTTTACACGGGAGAGGAGATATCCCGTCAGCTTGCTGCTCTCGGACTTAAAGCAGACGGCGTTGTTGCAGGTGTGGGAACGGGCGGCACTGTTATGGGTATCGGCAAGAGGCTAAAAAAAGACAATCCCGAATGTAAGATTTATCCTCTTGAACCTCTTAACTCACCTACCCTTTCAACAGGATATAAAGTTGGCAAGCACCGTATTCAAGGCATTTCCGACGAGTTTATACCGCCTATTCTGAAGCTTGAGGAGACAGATACTGTCATTTCCGTTGACGATATCGACTCCATAATTATGGCTCAGACCCTTTCGAGACGGTTTGGCATCGGCGTCGGCATATCCTCGGGCGCAAATATGCTGGGCTGTATCCTTGCCCGTGAAAAGCTCGGCGCGGACAGCACCGTTGTCACCGTTTTTGCGGACGATAACAAAAAATATCTCTCTACGGATTATTCCGAAGAGCACGCTGTTAAGGATAATTATCTGACCAGAGATATTCTGCTTACCGATGTTATCGCGCACAAATATGAATAACATTCTAAAATGCTGCACTCTCTGCCCGAGAGAATGCAGGGCGGACAGGGAAACCTCGGCGGGTATCTGCGGCGGCGGGGTTCTCCCACGTGCTGCAAAGGCGTATCTTCATATGTGGGAAGAGCCTTGCATTTCGGGCACAAGAGGTTCGGGAACGGTTTTCTTTTCGGGGTGCAGCTTAAAATGCTGTTTCTGTCAGAATTATAAGATATCCGCTGAGAATTTTGGCAAAGAAATTACCGCTCACAGGCTTGCGGAAATTTTCCTTGAGCTTCAGGACAAGGGCGCTCATAACATCAATCTCGTAAGCCCCACCCACTATGTGCCGCAGATTATTTCTGCACTTGACATATGCGGTCACTACCTTAATATCCCCGTTGCCTACAACAGCGGCGGGTATGAAAAAACGGAAACGCTGGAAATGCTCAGAGGGTATGTGAATATTTTTATGCCGGACATAAAATATTTCAGCCCCAAGCTTTCCGAGAAATATTCCTCTGCGCCCGATTATTTTGAATATGCTTCAAAAGCTGTCTCGAAGATGATAGAGCTTGTGGGAAAGCCCGTTATTGATGAAAACGGCATAATGAAAAAGGGCGTTATCATAAGGCATATGGTCCTGCCCTCTCACCGAAGGGATTCAGAAGCCGTTCTCAGAGAAATTGACAGGCTTTTTGACAAGGATAGATTTCTTCTGAGCCTTATGAGTCAGTACACACCTTTTTACAGAAGCTATGAGCATAAGGAAATAAACCGCAGGATATCTACATATGAATACAACAAGGTGGCAGAGCTTGCCGCTGAACTTGGTTTCAAGGGATATATGCAGGAACTTTCCTCCGCTAAAGAGGAATATACTCCCGATTTTGATCTTATCGGGATAGATAAGTAAAGTTGAAAGGAAAAATCAAATGGAAATAAACGTACAGCTTCACAACGAATTTAACGTCAGACAGGATTACATTGACAATATAATCAACTTCCTTGACAGCGGCTGCACGGTGCCTTTTATTGCCCGTTACCGTAAGGAATATCACGGAACGCTGGACGATCAGACCATAAGACTTATCTCCGAAAGGCTTACATATCTGAGAAATCTGGACAAGCGCCGCAGCGAGATCATAAATTCAATAACCGAACAGGGTAAAATGACCCCGGAACTTGAAGCTGCCATTGCAGGGGCTTCGGTTCTGGTTGAGCTTGAGGATATCTACCGCCCGTTCAAGCAGAAACGCCGCACAAGGGCGTCGGTGGCGAAGGAAAAAGGACTTGAACCTTTAGCGATGTTCATACTTGAGCAGTCACCTAAAGCTGACCCCGAAAAGGAAGCCGAGAAATATATTGACGCCGAAAAGGGTGTTGAGACCATTGATGAAGCAATTGCAGGTGCCTGCGACATTATCGCTGAAAATGTCTCCGATGACGCTGAACTCAGGAAACGGCTTAGAAAGCAGTATAATGCCCGTGGTTCCGTAATTTCCGCGGGAGACGAGGAAAAGGACCCCGAGGGGACTTACAGAAATTACTATGAATTTTCCGAACCTGTCAGCAGGATAGCGGGACACAGGATACTTGCTCTTGACAGAGGAGAGCGTGAGGAAAAGCTCAAGGTATCGGTAACGCTTCCCGAGGGTGACGCGGAGAGGGTAATTCTTGGAGCATATAAAAAAAGCCCGTGCAAGTGTGCAGGGCTTGTGGAGGCTGCCTGCCTTGATAGCTGGAAACGTCTTATTTCCCCCTCTGTTGAACGTGAGATACGCGCGGAGCTTACCGACAAGGCAAGCGAGTCGGCAATAAAGGTATTCTCCTCAAATCTTCGTCAGCTTCTTATGCAGCCACCGGTTAAGGACAGCATTACCCTGGGAGTTGACCCCGGTTTCAGGACAGGCTGCAAGCTTGCGGTCGTAGATGGTACGGGAAAGGTGCTTGACACGGGTGTGGCATACATTACCACAAACGAAAAGCTTAAAACCGAACAGGGCAAGCAGAAGATAAAACTGCTTATTGAAAAATACAATGTATCTACCATTGCCATTGGAAACGGAACAGCTTCACGTGAGTCCGAGCAGATAGTTTCGGAAATTATCAAGGGTATGGACAGAAAGGTATCCTATATGGTGGTATCAGAGGCAGGCGCTTCGGTTTATTCGGCTTCAAAGCTTGCCGCTGAGGAATTTCCCGATTATGATGTATCTCTCAGAAGTGCAGTTTCCATTGCTCGCAGGCTTCAGGACCCTCTTGCGGAGCTTGTAAAGATAGACCCCAAATCCATAGGAGTGGGACAGTATCAGCACGATATGCCCAAAGCACGTCTTGACGAGGCTTTAGGCGGTGTTGTTGAAGACTGCGTAAACTCGGTGGGCGTTGATCTTAATACGGCTTCACAGTCGCTGCTCACATACATTTCGGGAATAAATTCGGGCGTTGCAAAAAATATTGTTGCATACCGTGAGGAAAACGGGGCATTTACCGACAGAAAGCAGCTTATGAAAGTGCCGAAGCTGGGAGCAAAGGCATTTGAGCAATGTGCGGGATTTTTGAGAGTTCCAATGGGAAAAAATCCTTTGGATAACACATCTGTCCACCCAGAAAGCTACAAGGCGGCTGCAGAGCTTATGGACATATGCGGCTTTACCCTTGCGGACATCGGCAGTGAGAAGATGAACGATATTTCTGCTGCTGCGGACAAGATAGGCGTTCAGTCTATTTCGGATAAGATAGGCGTGGGAGTTCCTACCATACGTGATATCCTTAAAGAGCTTGCAAAGCCGGGACGTGACCCACGAGATGAACTTCCTCCTCCCCTGCTCAGAAGCGGTGATGTTATGGAGCTTAACGACCTTAAACCCGGTATGGAGCTTATGGGAACTATCAGAAATATTACCGATTTTGGCTGCTTTGTGGACTGCGGCGTTCACGAGGACGGACTTGTGCATATCTCCCAAATATGCAACAGGTTTATAAAGCACCCTCTTGAAGCTGTAAAGGTTGGCGATGTGGTCAAGGTTTGGGTACTTGAGGTAGATATGAAGCGCAAGAGAATCTCTCTTACAATGAGACCCGACAGGGCACCTAAATCAATAGATTAAAAAATCCTCGGGAGAAGCTGTGTTCTCCCGAGGATTTTCATATCACATAATCATTTGAACTAATGCTCTTTGAATGATTTACAATATCCTCGATGGTAATATTATCCACCACATCGGTAATTGCGTCGTAAAGCTTCTGCCATACAAAAAGAGTAGCGCACTCCTCTGCTCTTTCGCACTGGTTGACATTATCCTCCAGACAGGAAACGGGAGCAAGATTGCCCTCGGTAAGCCTGAGTATCATACCGATAGTGTAGTATTTAGGCGGATTTGTAAGTTTGTAGCCCCCCTGTGCGCCGCGAACGCTTTTAACAAATCCCGCACGGCTCAGAAGGATAACTATCTGCTCAAGATACTTAACGCTAATATCCTGTTTTTTAGCAATGTCTTTAAGCGGAATTGCGGCACCTGTTTCGTTCATAGCAAGATCGCACATCATTCTCAGAGCATAGCGACCCTTGGTTGATATTTTCATTGCATCAAGTCCCTTCATATAGTAATCATAGCAGATTACTATTATTATAACTCAAAACAGACCTGATGTCAATAGGTTTCAGCGATTATCTACCTTTTCGGGGTACATATCGTGCTCGCTTAGTCTGCGGAAAGCCATATCCTCGAATTTGGTGCCTTTTCTTCCGTAATTGCAGTAGGGGTCAATGGAAATTCCGCCTCGGGGCGTGAATTTTCCCCATACCTCAATATATTTGGGATCCATAAGCTTTATGAGATCCTTCATAATTATATTAACGCAGTCTTCGTGAAAATCGCCGTGATTTCGGAAGCTGAAAAGATAAAGCTTCAGAGATTTGGATTCTACCATTTTTATATCGGGAATATATGATATATAGATCGTTGCAAAATCGGGCTGCCCCGTGATAGGGCAAAGGCTTGTAAATTCGGGGCAATTGAATTTTACAAAATAATCATTATCTTGGTGCTTGTTTACAAAAGTTTCCAAAACCTCCGGCGCATAATCGTCGGGGTATTTTGTTTTCTGATTTCCGAGCAGGGTTATGCCCTGTTTTTCCTCTGCAGTTCTGCCTTCCATTATTTAATATACCGTCCTTTCTAATATAACAATAACCGCCCGAAGGCGGTTATCAGGATAATTATATTATACATTAAACTGCATAAGATGTCAAGTCGCTTTGCTTATAAGCTCAAGTAACCTCTGCTTGGGGGCGGCGCCGATATTCCGGGCAATTTCCGTTCCGTTTTTTATCACAACGAAAGTCGGGATACTTGAAACGCCGAATTTTTCGGCAGCTTCGGGTACGTTATCCACATTTACCTTGTATACCGAAAATCCGCTTGCTTCACGTGAAAGCTCCTCTACCAAAGGCGCCATCATTTTGCAGGGACCGCACCAATCGGCATAAAAATCCACCAGAACAGGGATATCCGAATTAAGGACCTTTTCGTTAAATTCGGAAATATTTTGAATATTCATCATAAACCATCCTTTCTGTAATCAGACCGTTTGCTTTGCAGGATTATTATTCTCTGCAGGAACGGGAGTATTCGGGAGACAGACAGTTATTCTTGTGCCGATGTCCTTGTAGGAAATGACCTCAAAATGTCCGCCGTGACGGTCAACAATCCATTTGGCAATGGAAAGTCCCAGGCCTGTTCCTCCGGTTTCTCTTGTTCTTGCAGGGTCGGAACGGAAAAATCTGTCAAAAATAAGAGGTATATCCTTTTCGTCAATGCCTATTCCCGTATCCTGAACTTCAAAACACTTTTCGCCATTTTCACCGTTCATTACTCTGAGAGTAATGGTATTTCCGGCAGGCGTATATTTTTTTGCATTGTCGCAAAGAATACGCGCGGTCTGCTTCATCATTGAAATATCGGCATAAACGCTTATCTCGTCCTTGATGTCAAGATTATAGGTATGGTCGTGGTCTATCATCTCCGCTTCGGAATGTACCTCACGTATCATATCAGACAGAGAAAAATCCGTCATATTAACCGGCTGTCTGCCGTTATCGCCTCTTGCAAGGAACAACAGCTGCTCCACAAGCTTGTTCATATTTTCGGACTCGTTTTTTATGGCTGTGATTCCCTCTTCAAGTATCTTTTCGTCCGACTTGCCCCATCTGTCAAGCATATCGGCATAGCCCTTGATAACAGCAATAGGCGTTCTCAGCTCGTGAGAAGCGTCCGAAACAAATCTGGACTGGCTTTTATAAGCGTTTCTCATTCTGTCAAGCAGATCGTTTATCGCCTGCTCGATACGCTTGAGGTCGCGGTTTCCTGTGGAAATGTGTATATCAGAATCCATCGGGTCAATGCTGCCGATAGCCGATTCGATATCGTCAAAATTGTACTGACTGTTATGCGCGGCAGCGGTAAGCTCCGTAGCTGTCACAGCGATCTTATTCAATGGGCTGAGCATTTTTTTCGCTTTGAAATATTCGGGCAGAAATGTCACAAGCCACACCACTGCCTGTATCATTCCAAGAATACTTATACCGCAGATTAGTGCCTGGGCAAATGCACCGCATTTCACGTAATATTCTCCGAAGATGTAAACTCCCGTGCCTAAAGCGTTCCAGAAATTATCCGCTGTTGCATTTGCTGTAAAATTATCAAAATCAAATCTGAAACCTCTTGCAAGCTCTATATCAAAAGCTGTTACGTAAGCCGCTTCTGCGGCAATGCACCAGCTTACTGTTGAAAATATAAATATCAGCAGATCGTACAGCAGGTAAAGTCCCAGCCGTTCAAGCTGTCTGCTGGCTGTGATCTGCCCTGCAATAGAGCTGCTGTCGGTCTTGTTATTTGCCACAAAGCCGCCTCCTTTGTCAGAGATCAAGCTCCTTTAATCCCTTGATTATTTCAATATAAAGCTCGGTGATATCCGAAATATCCCCGTTTTTCTTTAATGAAAGCCTGCTTCGGCGCATATCGACCTCGTCGCAGTGGGAAATTCCCCGTCCGTCTGTACCGTAATAAACGCCCTTGAAATTAGTCCATTTTACCGCTCTCGGAGCAAGCAGACCGTCGTTTTCGCCCTCAAAGTGATTTACCACCGCCCAGGGGACAGCCATAAATATATCAGAGGTCATTTTTTTCATAGCAAAGGCGTAGCTTTGGTAATATACGCCCTCTGCGTCGGGATTTTCTCTGTTGAATTTTTCGGCGTCTGCCGTTCGGAAACTTTTGACTGCCTCGTATGTATGCGGAGACTTGTCCCCAAGCAGCCTAAACCACAAATCGACTGCGCCACAACCAAGCTTAACGGCTCCCTGCGGAAATTTCATAAGCTTATCAACGGTCACAGAGCCGTTATGGGGTGTTGAAACTGTAGTCAACGAGGCTACCTTATTACTATAGCCCATTGTGGAGATAAGATACCTCGCCTCAAGTCCGCCCTTTGAATGAGCAATGATGTTCACCTTTTCCGCACCTGAAACCGCAAGAACATTCTCAAGAGAGGTTCTCAGCTGAATTGCATTGCTTTCAATGCTGCCATTGCTGTCCTGTCTGCCATAAAACACTATTGCTCCGTTGTCCTCTAATGCCTTAGGGATACGTCCCCAGTAATTTACAAGCTTAAAGTCTCTGAAACCCATTCCGTGAACCAGCAGCACGGGATATCGGAGCTTATCATTTGATGACATAGCCCACTCCCCTGACAGTCTGGATATATTTTGTATCGGATACCTCCTCAAGCTTGCTTCTGAGGTATCTTATATAAACATCAACCACATTGGTCTCGCCAAAATAATCATATCCCCACACGCGCTCAAGAAGCTGTTCACGGGTAAGTACAATGGACACATTCTCAAGAAGCGCCTGCAGAAGTCCGAACTCCTTGACAGTAAGCTCCAGCGACTTCCCACCGCAGGTAACGGTATGACGGGCGGTATCCATTGACAGCTCCTTGAAGGAAATTATCTCCTCCTTGCCCTTTTCCTCATCGGAGGGTCGGTGCTGACGGAGAGTAACACGTATTCTCGCAAGAAGCTCCTCAATTGCAAAGGGCTTTGTGATATAATCGTCAGCGCCCATATCAAGTCCCGAGACCTTATCCATAACGGAATCTCTGGCTGTAAGCATTATGACAGGCACATTGTTTTCAGCCTTTCTGAGTCTCCTCAGCACCTCAAGACCGTTAAGTCCGGGAAGCATAATATCAAGAAGCACCAGGTCAAAGTCTCCGCTTTCCGCAAGAGTAAGCCCCTCTCTGCCGTCTCCTGCCACGGATGTTTCATAGTCCTCGTGCTCAAGCTCAAGCTGAATAAATCTGGCAAGCTGATGTTCGTCCTCGACAATTAAAATTTTTGGCATAATAATATCCCCTATATATTTTTTCTGATTGAATAACTGCAGCCGTTAAACAGCGTGATAAGAACCACAAGAAAGCAAAGTCCCACTGTACAGCAGAGCAGGATTATGGCAAGTAACAGAGGAAAAGCCAGTATATCCTCGCCGTTTTTTGATATTACCACCTGATATTTTAAAATATCTCTGAATATCTCACAAAGCTTCTGCCAGGCAAGGCTGAAAAATTCCTTGATATTTTCGGCGTCGGCAGCCGTTTTTTCACTGTACACATAGTAATCGGGCTGCATATTAGTTGAATATTTATTGTTTTTTGCTCCGCCGAGCTTGCCGCGGCGTTCAAGGATTATCATTGCCTCGAGCAGATCGAAGTCGGCTTCTTTAAGCACTTCTCCGGCTTCTTCATAGGATATTCCGCATTTTTCCACAAGCTTTTCAGCCATTTCGTGATGTTCCACCGGAAGACTCCTTTCAATTTTTTTCAAACTCAGCATAAGCGTTGCCTTTCTTTATACATTTATTGTAGCACAAAAATTAAACGATAACAACAGATTTATATGAATAATAATACCGCATTTTCTTATATCCTATTCAGATCAGAAAATGCGGCGGGCAAAAATATCACTTGTTAAAAAATCCGTTGTCGCAGGGTTCGTCCTGCCGGCTGTAGGTATATGTGGGAGCTGACTGCGCCGCACGGGAAGGCTTTGAAAAGCCGAACACAAATTCCTTTGAGAAATCAGGTCCGAAGAAGGTGTAGGTCACTCCGAAGAGAACGGAGATAAGCACCACAGGAACAATTATCTCCCACAGAAGAAGTGCGCATATTACTGCGGCTATTACAGGAATACAGAAATATTCCCTGCTGCCTGCGATCCTTACGTTATTTCTGCAAAGCTTTCCGAACAGACTGCCTGCGCAGCCGGCAGCCCTGCGGCTGTTTCTTCTGAAGCTTTCACGCGCACTGTTGAGACTATCGTTAATGTCAGAACGTCTGTTATTTTTATTGTGAGCCTTTTCAAGCATTATTGCAGCCTCAACCATATCCTTGCCGCACGCTTCATATGCATACCTTGCTTCTTCAAAGCTTGCGCCGGTTTTATTAACAAGCTCGCTTACATTTTCAAAATCATTCATAGCTATCTGCCTTTCTCTTTCATAAAAATATTATATCCCGTATGGATTAAACCCGTTTGTGATTAAGATTAAAATATGATTAGAAAATCACGGCTTAAAAGTGATCTTCTTAGGTTCGGAGAAATCCTCTCCGCCGATGGTGTATTCTACTCCGCAGAACAGGGAGATAAGAATAGCAATTACCGACACCTTAATTGTCAGAAGCGCAATGATAAGGAACGCCAGAATGGGCATATGGAAAAGTTCGTTTGTCCTTGATACCGTAACATCATTTCTGCATATCACAGAAAAGAACCTCTTTATCTTGCTGCCAAATCCAGAGCTGTTTGAAACTACCTCGGGAAGATTTTTACTCATATTAAACAACCATCCTTTCAAGTGTGTTTTGTTTTGGAATGTCTATATAATACACCATATAAATTAAACCGTATTTTAAGATCGGTTAAAAACAGATTAGAGAATAATTTATTTTTTCTCATATATAATCAAGCTCAAGAAAACAATATTGTTGTTTATTTACATTTTATTTACACAATTATCCCATAAATAAGCTTATACTAAATCGTATAATGAATATAAACACAATTCACAGTAAAAAAAATCAGGAGGGATCACATATGAAAAGAAATGTCATTCTGCCCATTCTTCTTTGTTCGGCTCTGCTTTCAGCCTGCGGAAGCAGCAATACATATGACGGAATGTATGCTGCGAAAAGCGAAAGTGCAGCTTATAACAGCGGAGCAAGCTATGACAGTTATTCCGAGGTTAATTCTGCGGAGGAATATGAATATGCAGACGCGGAAGGCTCCGATGCCTCATCAAACAGCAGCGGAGATGAAAATGGTCTTGCTTCGGAAAAAATCAAAAAGGAAATGCTTGTCTACACCTGCAATATGACGGTAGATGTGCTGAATTTTGAGGACGCTATCGACAAATTCAAGGCAAGCCTTGACAGCTACGGCGGATTTGTAGAGAACGAGAGCTACAGCGACGGCGGTACTGACAGCAGATGGTACAACGAGGAGCAGGAAAAGTGGCAGTCATATTCGGCTACAGTACGTGTTCCCAGCGCAGATTATGACAGCTTCTGCAATGCGGCGGCAGAACTTGGCGATCTGCGCAGCAAAAACGCTTCTGTTCAGAATGTAAGCAGCGAATACTATGACCTTTCCACCACTCTCGAGATATATGAAGCAAAAGAGGAAAGATATATCGCTCTCCTTGCAGATATCACCGACGAGGAATATGCTGTTTCCATTGAAAGGGAGCTTACCAATCTGCAGATAGAGATCGCCAAAATAAAGACCCGTATGAACGAAATTCGCACTGATGTTGCCTATTCTTTTGTAAATATTTCCATCAACGAGGTGAAGGAATATAACCCCGAACCTGTTAAAAAGGACACATTCGGTCAGCGGCTCATAAATACCGTTTCCGACACGGCTTCAAATTTCCTTATTTTCCTTGAGGAACTTCTTTTCCTTATCATTTCTCTGTTCCCCTATCTTGTTCTTATCGGAATTGTTGTACTCATCGTGATTTCTGTCAGAAAAAAGATCAAGAACCGCAAAGCTGCAAAAAAAGATAGACCTGCTGAAAGTCAAGTGAATAATATACAGGACAATGTAGCGGATATGAAAAATTCAGACAAAAACAACAAGTAAACACAAAATGGACTGCTGCAGCAAACAGGCTGAAGCAGTCCATTATTATTATAAAGATCCAATTTTATGAGTCATTGTCATTCAGGTTAATTAGCTTCATTGTTTCCATATCAAGCTCACGATAGTAGCAGTTGTTCGGTACTCCGTTATGGCTTGTGTGGCAGATTCCGCCCTTGTCGGGGGTGGCGATGAATACAAGGGAGTTCTGCTCACAGTTTACAAGTATGCGGTGGAGGGTAAAGGTGTTTCCCGACTCCTGTCCCTTGAACCACAGCTTGTTTCTCGAGGTGCTCCAGAGCACTATCTTTCTGAGCTTTATGGACTCCTCAAGTGCCTGCTTATTTACATAGGCAATGAGAATGACCTCCTTGGTGTTCATATTCTGCACCGCTACGGGGATAACGTGATTCTCGGCGGAAATATTATTTATTTTTTCCCAGTCGAGCATAAGCTCGGTTGTTTCTTCGATAAGTCCCATAATTTTCTCCATTTTCAGAATTCTTTCAAAAAACGTATCTGCGGTTTTTCATCATCAAATCCGACAGACCTGTAAAAGCTGTGTGCGCCTGTTCTTGAGCCTCCCGAATTAAGTCGTATTCCTGATGCGCCTATCTCCCTTGCCCAGCTTTCAGCCGCTTCAATAAGCAGTTTTCCCGCTCCATTTCTTCGGCTGTCCGACCTCACAGCAAGACCCAACACATTTGCAAGAGTATCAAAGTAAAGCGTATCGTATTTTTCGATATGAATATATCCGATAACATCGTTTTCGGAGACAGCCGCAAATACCGCTTCACGGCTCGTATCAAGCCCTGCAAGTTTTTTCTTTACAAAATCGGCCGTACAGTCATAGCCCAAGTCCTTGCTGCTTATTTCTGCAATTATCTCCGCATCGCTGACAGCCGCTTTACGAATAACTATATTCATACCATTCTGACAGGGATATCGTGCTTTTTAAGCTCAGACTTTACCTGTCCTACGGTAAGCTCCTTGTAATGGAACAGTGACGCCGCAAGTGCCGCAGCTGCACCCGTTTTTTCAAACACATCTGTAAAATGCTCCAATGCACCGCAGCCGCCGCTGGCAATAACGGGAATTTTGACCGCATTGCATACCGCGTTTAACATATCAAGGTCAAAACCGCCCTTTACTCCGTCGGTGTCCATTGAGGTGAGGAGTATCTCCCCTGCTCCCAGCTCCTCCGCCTTTTTTGCCCATTCTACGGCGTCAATATCCATATCTATCCTGCCGCCGTTTATCACAACGGTGTAATGTCCGTCGGGGCATTTCTTTGCGTCAATGGCTACCACAACGCACTGACAGCCGAATATATCCGCTGCTTCTCTTATAAGCTGAGGATTTTTTACGGCTGCGGAATTTACCGAGACCTTGTCCGCTCCTGCTCTGAGGGTATCACGGAAATCGTCAATGGTGCGTATTCCTCCGCCTACGGTAAGGGGGACGAAAACCTTTTTTGCTGTGCGGCGCACTACGTCGAGCATTGTGCCGCGTCCCTCGTGGGAGGCTGTAATGTCGAGAAATACTATTTCGTCTGCTCCCTGTGCGTCATATTCGGCGGCGCACTCTACAGGGTCGCCCACTTCCTTTATTCCCACAAAGTTTATTCCCTTTACTACCTTGCCTTCACGGACGTCAAGACAAGGGATTATTCTTTTTGCAAGCATTTTCGTGCGCCTCCTTACCCTATAAGCTCTGCGAAATTACGGAGAATTTTAAGTCCTGTTTTTCCGCTCTTTTCGGGGTGAAACTGTGCGCCATAGACTGTTCCCCTGTTTACAAGTGCGGTGACCTTATTTCCGTATTCGCAGTATGCGGCTATGTCGTTATTGGAACATTCGGCGGCGTAGGAATGCACAAAATATACGTATTCATCATCACCGAGACCGCTTAAAAGAGGACATTCCTTATTTATTATCAGCTTATTCCAGCCGATATGGGGTATGGAGAGGTTTTCGGGGGTCATAAGCTTTACTTCTCCGTCAATAAGTCCAAGACCGCTTGTTTCCTCAAATTCGTATCCCTTTGAGAATATAAGCTGCATTCCGAGACATATTCCGAGAAATGGCTTCTTGACTGCTTCCTCCTTGATAACATCCACAAGTCCCGACTGCGAGAGCATATTCATTGCCCAGGGAAATGCGCCTACTCCCGGCAGTATTATTCCATCGGCGTTTCTGATATCCTCCGCCTTTGAGGTAAGCTCGGCGGACAGTCCCAGGTAATCCATTGCGTTTTTGACGGAAAAAATATTTCCTGCGCCGTAATCAACAATAGCTATCATTTATAACACCCCTTTGGTGGAAAGTATCTCTCCCCCGTTTATTTTCACAGCGTCCTTTAATGCGTGTGCAAGAGCCTTGAACATTGCTTCGTTCTTGTGGTGGTCATTGGAGCCGTAAGGACATTTAAGATGGAGAGTTATGCCTGCATTAAAGGCAAAGGCTCTCATAAACTCCTCGGTAAGGCAGTTGTCATAGTCCCCTGTTCGGGGGTCTGAGAAGCTGCATTCATATACAAGAAAGGGTCTGTTGCTAATATCCAGACAGCAAAATCCCAGACTTTCGTCCATAGGGATATAGCTTGTGCCATAGCGCGCTATGCCCTTCATATCGCCAAGCGCCGCCTTGAAAGCCTGTCCCAGAACAATTCCCGTATCTTCAACAGAATGATGTCCGTCAACAAAAATGTCTCCGTCGGTTCTGATATCAAGGTCAAAACCGCCGTGTACGCATAGGGCGGTAAGCATATGATCAAAAAAGCCTATTCCCGTTCTGATATCGTGTCTGCCCTGTCCGTCAATGTCAAGTGTTACGCTTATCTTTGTCTCCTTGGTGTTTCGTGATATTTCGGCTTTGCGCATTTGCTTTCTCCTTTCATATTTACAGCAGAGAGAGAACTTCCTTGAACTCCTTCAGGAAAATGTGGTTTTCCCGCTCTGTTCCTGCGGTCACCCGAAGATACGAGCCCATATATCTGACGGATACTCCCCTTTGAATGAGCTTGTCGTATATCTCCTTTGCCTTGGGCGTTTTTATGAAGATGAAATTGGTTACGGAATCGTACACCTTTTCTATGGTAAAATACCGCTCTGCAAGCTCGGTAACTGCGCTCTGGAGCATTTTACGGCTGTGTACTATTTCGGCAGTGTATTCCATTATCATAGGCTTGTGGCGAAGGACTGCCGCGGCTGCCGCCTGAGTTATGGCATTGACATTATATGGGGATTTTGCCGCTTTAAGGGCAGTTGAAATTGTATCTCCCGACACAGCAAAGCCCAGTCTCAGCGCCGCCATTCCCATATTCTTGGAGCAGGTCTTGAGAACCACAAGATTGTCAAACTCCTCCACCGTATCAAGTACGCTTTCGCCCCAGAAGTCCATATACGCTTCGTCTATAATAACAAGGCAGAAAACGTTCTTTACAAGACGGATAATGTCCTGTCTGCGAACTCCCAGCGAGGTGGGATTGCAGGGATTTGAGAAAATTATGGCTTTCACATCGTTATTGTTGCAAAACTCCGCAACCTTGCCCACGTCGATCTTCAAATCGTCCTCCTTGGGCATATTCTTTATTTTCAGCTCATTTATGAAACCGTAAAAAGCGTACATCGAAAAATCGGGTGAGAGAGTTACAACAGTATCGCCCTTATCAAGAAATGAACTGAGAATAAGTGAGATAAGCTCGTCAGAGCCGTTTCCTGCGGTGCAATGCTCCGGTTTCAGTCCGTAAAACTCCGCAAATGCTTCCGTGACTTTCTTTGCTGTGGGGTCGGGGTATCGATTGAATTCCACCTTTTTGACCGCTTCGCTTATCACATCGCCAAGCTTTTCGGATATATCAAAGCAGGATTCATTTGCGTCAAGCCTGATGGGATATTCGCCTGTTTCGGGTTCATAGGGTTCTATGCTTTTAAGCTTTTTATTAAGCTCATAGGACATTTTTATTCCGCCTTTCAATTTCAAATTTACTTTTCAAATCTGATCTTTACGGCGTGAGCGTGGGCGGTAAGTCCTTCCTTTTCGGCTATGCAGACGATATCGTTCCTTGCGTCAAGAAGAGCCTGCTCGGTATAGTAAATGAACTGTGAACGCTTTACAAAACTGTTTACGGAAAGGGGTGAGAAAAATCTTGCTGTTCCGCTGGTGGGGAGGACGTGGTTGGGTCCTGCAAAATAGTCTCCCAAAGGCTCGGGGCTGTACTGTCCCATAAATACGGAGCCTACGTTGTTGAGCTTTCCGAGATAGCTCATAGGGTCATTTACCTGTATCTCAAGATGCTCGGGTGCAAGAGAGTTTGCAAGCTCTATGGCTCTGTCCATTGATTTTGTCACGATTATTGCTCCGTAATTGTCAATGGAGGAACGGATTATTTCATTTCTGGAAAGCTCTGCCATCTGCTTTTCAAGCTCTGCAGAGGTCTCGTCTGCCACTCTTTCGCTTGTTGTGATAAGAATTGCAGAGGCAAGCTTGTCGTGTTCTGCCTGGCTCATAAGGTCGGCGGCAAGATATGCGGGGTCTGCGGTGTCATCTGCTACGATAAGTATTTCGCTGGGACCTGCTATCATATCTATATCCACCTTGCCGTAAAGAAGCTTCTTAGCGGTGGCTACAAAAATATTGCCGGGACCTACTATCTTATCTACCTTGGGTATATCCTCCGTGCCGTATGCAAGTGCAGCAATTGCCTGCGCTCCTCCGCACATAAATACCCTGTCAACTCCAACAATGGCTGCGGCGGTGAGGATATCCGGATTAGGCTTGCCGTCCTTGCCAGGAGGTGTTACCATAATTATTTCTTTTACCCCTGCAATTCTTGCGGGTACGGCGTTCATAAGAACAGATGAAGGGTATGCGGCTGTTCCGCCGGGAACGTAAAGTCCCACCCTGTCAAGACCTCTTACACGCTGTCCTAAGATACAGCCGTTTTCCTTGGCATCAATAAAGCTCTGCTCCTTCTGCCTGTTGTGGAACTCGGTGATGTTCTCCATTGAGTTGAGAAGTGCGTTTACAAAGGCTTCGTCCGCATTGCTCATTGCCTCGTGGATAACATCAAGGGGCACTTCGTAATATTCGGGGAGTTTTCCGTCGAATTTTTCCGTATATTCCTTTACGGCTTTGTCGCCGTTTTCCTTAACATTCTCAATTATTTCGGAAACTATCTCGGAGACCTTTTTATCAGTCTCGCCATTTCGTTTCTCGACTTCCTTTAAAAACTGCACCTCGGCTGTGCCGTCGGCAATTATTTTTCTTATCATTGCTGGGGACTTCCTTTCTATCAGATATTCGCTTCAATAGCGGAAATAAGCTGCTCTATCTCCTCCTTGCGGAGCTTGAGACTTACCATATTTGCAATAAGTCTTGCGGATATGGGGCATATGTATTCGTATACCTCAAGACCGTTTTCCTTCAGGGTGGTTCCCGTTTCTACGATATCAACAATGGCGTGGGACAGACCGAGCAGAGGAGCAAGCTCAACGCTTCCCTCAATTTTAACGATATCCACATCCATATTCTTTTTCTCGAAAAATGTGCGGGCAACATTGGGATATTTGGTGGCGATAGTTCTTACGTGAGTCCCCTCATAGAAATCCTCGCCCTTTTTTCCTGCAAGGGCAAAGCGGCATTTGCCGAAGCCCAGGTCGGAAAGCTCAAAAAATTTTCCCTGCATTTCAATTATGGTATCCTTGCCCACAACGCCCAGGTCGCATACGCCGTTTTCCACATAGGTAATTACGTCCGCCGCCTTTGCAAGCACTACTTCAATGCTGTCCCCTACGGGAAGGATAAGCTTTCTTCCCTTTTCGTGAACGGCGGTGCAGTCGTAGCCGATTTTTTCAAGGAGAGCTACGGTGTCCTTTTCAAGTCTGCCCTTGGTGAGGGCTATTCTCAGAGGTCTTGCTGCATTGTTATTCATATGTATTTCTCCTACTCAAAGATTTTCGGATTTTACCTTATCCGAAACTATGTCAATACGCTTTATGCCCTTCTTTGCGGCGTAGCTTCTTACTTCGTCAATATTATCAAATACCGCTGTTTCGGCAGTTAAGCCCTCGGCAATAAGCTTTCTGCTATAGGCAACGGCAGAAGCTTCATATCCGTCTGTGCCGAATACGAGAACATCTGCGGGAACGGGCTTGAAGTTTACTCTTTTCAGCTCCGCTCTTGCGACAGCGTCAACATTTACGGCAAAGCCCGTTGCGGGAACATCATAGCCGAATTCGGACAGCAGCTTGTCATACCTTCCGCCCGACAGCACAGCGTCGCCGCAGCCTTCGATATATCCCTTGATAACCGTGCCCGTGTAGTAATCCATACGGTTTACAAGTCCCAGGTCAATGGTTATCATACCGTTATAGCCGAGTGATACGGCTTTTTCATATGTGCTTCTGAGATCAGAAAGAACTGCATCGGTCTCGGGATCGCTGTATATCGCTGCCGCTTCAGCAAAGACCTCTTCGCCGCCGAAAAGACGGGGAAGCTGCTTTAATGCACGTGTAACTTCATTATCACCGATACTCTCAAGAAGGTCGTTCAAAGCAGGATAATTCTTGACCTCGATAAGTCCTCTGATATTCTCGGCAGTATCGCTGTCGCAGCCAAGCTTATTTAAAAGCGCCTTGAAAAAGCCAATATGACCTATCTCAAGACGGAAGCCCTCTGTCTCAAAGGAGGACAGCACCTCAAGAGCATTTGAAAGGACCTCAAGCTCGGCACGTCCCGAAGCAGAACCGATAAGCTCGATTCCCGTCTGACGTATCTCGTCGCTTCTTCCTCTCATACTGGGCTTGTTTCGGTAAACGCTCTGGCTGTAGCAAAGTCTTAGGGGCAATGTCTGCTCTCTGAGACGTGTCGCAGTCATTCGTGCAATTGGCATTGTGGAGTCGGGACGGACTACCATAAGGCGTGCCTTGTTGTCCACAAGCTTGTACATTGTTTCCTGAGGAAAATATCTTGATTTCATATTAAATACGTCATAGAACTCAAGTCCAGGGGTAATGACCTCGGAATAGCCCTTGGCTCTGAATACTTTTTGCAGACGTTCTTCCACCGCTCTTACTGCGGCACATTCCTCGAAAAGAAGATCTCTTGTTCCCTCGGGGGTAATTAAATCATATCGTTTCATACAGTCTGAATCTCCCTGTTAATTTATCATAGTAAAGCGTTATCATAGTATCATAATACCATAATACCGTGCTGTTGTCAAGAGAAAAAGGATAAATTAGGCAATATAGCCTTTGATTTTCAAAAAATCCTCGTTAAGCTTGTCTATATCAACTAAACCGTCGGGGCTGACAGAGGTGGCTTCAACGGTAAAGTCACCATTATAGCCCATTTTCCGCACAAAGCCGAAAAAGCTGTCAAAATTCACATTTCCGCTGCCTAAATGGAGCGTCTTCAAAGCGCTCCAGTCCTTGAGTCCTCCGCCGTAGTCGTTTATGTGAAGATGCCTGATATGCTTCCGCCAGAACTCCTCATTATATATTCTTTCAAGCTCACCGTGAAACTGCGCCATTTTAGTATCAAAGGTAAAGCTTATGTCGGGGTACTCTGCTTCAAGCTCAAGAAGTCTCTCCATCGGCGATGAAACATTGCAGACTACATTTTCAATGGTGAACAGCAGTCCGTGCTTTTCGGCAATACTTTTTAGACGGTCAAATGCCCGAAGATTTTCAGAGAAATTGCTGTCGGAAACAAGACCGTTCCATAGATGAAGCACAAGAAGCCCTGCTCCAACGGTTTCAGCCGCTTTGCAGTCAAATTCAAAGCGGTCATAAGCCTCGGCATTTCCTTCCGAAACAAGCTCCCCTATCTCCTTTTCGCAGTGAAGGGTGGGGATAACAAGCCCCATTCGGGCAATGTCCTCAATAATGTCTTTACATCCGAACCAGCTCTGATATATCATAAGTTCAAAGCCGTCAAATTTCAGCTTTTTTGCAAACTCGGGCAGAAGCCTGTGGTTTCTGCCGTTTCTTCGTGTAATAAGCGCACCTGTGGAGCATAATATTCTGTTCAAATTCTCACCCCTCAGAAAAGACTTATCTGGTCGGATTTGGGCAGGTCTCCCATTGCGCCCATAGATACAAGCTTGTCGATAACAGAATTTGAAACTCCGCTTTTCTCCTGAAGCTCGTCAATTGATATGAAGTCTCCTGCCTGAACAGCGTCATAAAGGGCTTTTGCAGCATTCTCGCCTATTCCGCCCGCCGATGAGAAGGGCAGACGTATCTTTCCGTCCTCAACGGTATATTTTGTGGCGTGGGACTTGTAAATGTTTATGGGAAGGAAGTCAAATCCTCTTGCCATCATCTCGTTGGTGAGCAGGAGCATATCATATGTACCGGAGTCCTTGGCTGTCTTATCATTGCCCTTTGCCTTGATCTCGTTCATCTTGAACTTTACAGCCTGACGGCCCTGCATTGCGGTCTCAGCGTCAAAATCCTCGCCGCGCACGGTGAATATGGTTGCGTAAAATTCCAGAGGATAGTACACCTTGTACCACGCAAGCTTGTTAGCAGCGATTACGTATGCAGCGGCGTGAGCCTTAGGGAACATATACTTTATCTTAAGGCAGCTGTCGATATACCACTCGGGAACGCCGTGATCCCTCATAGTCTGCTTCATTTCCTCGGTGAGAAGCTTGGGGGCTTTTCCCTTTCGGGTTATCTCCATTATTTTAAAGGAAAGGTTGGGGTCAACGCCGTGATAGATAAGATATGTCATAATACCGTCACGGCAGCCGATAACCTCGGAAATGGTGCAAACACCGTTTTTGATAAGGTCCTGGGCATTTCCCAGCCATACATCCGTACCGTGAGAAAGTCCCGATATCTGGAGAAGGTCGGAAAATTTGGTAGGCTTTGCGTCAAGAAGCATCTGCATAGCAAAGCCTGTGCCCATTTCGGGAATTGCAAGTGTTCCCGTCTGCCAGCCGATGTCCTCGGCGGTCACACCCAGCGCTTCGGGGGAGGCATAAAGGCTCATTACCTTTTCGTCCGCAGGGAAAATATCCTTTGTCATTACTCCCGTCATATCCTCAAGGTGCTTGTAAAGCGTGGGCACATCGTGTCCCAGCTCGTCAAGCTTCAGAATGGTATCGTGAAGGGAATGGAAGTCAAAGTGGGTGGTTATAAAGCTTGACTTGGGGTCCTCGGCAGGGTGCTGAACGGCAGTGAAGTCATATACCTCGTAATCGGAAGGTACAACCACCATTCCTCCGGGGTGCTGACCCGTGGTGCGCTTTACTCCTGTACAGCCCAGAGTAAGACGGTTCTCCTCAGCCTTTGATACCTTTTTGCCCACCGCTTCAAGGTAATGCTTAACATAACCGTAAGCGGTCTTTTCCGCAACGGAGCCTGTGGTTCCTGCCTTGAACACGTTTTCGGGGCCGAAAAGGGTCTCGGTGTATTTATGAGCGGAGGTCTGATATTCACCCGAGAAGTTAAGGTCAATATCGGGCGCCTTGTCGCCGTTGAACCCAAGGAACGTTTCAAAGGGAATATCGTGACCCTCTCTTATATAGTCTGTGCCGCATTTGGGACATTTTTTCGGCGGCAGGTCATATCCCGAGCCGTAAGTACCGTCGGTAAAAAATTCACTGTTCTTGCAGTTGGGGCAAAGATAATGGGGCGGCAGGGAGTTTACCTCAGAGATACCCGACATATTAGCCACAAAGGAGGAGCCTACTGAACCTCTGGAACCTACCTGATAGCCGTGCTCATTGGAATTAGCCACAAGCTTCTGAGCTATCATATAAAGCACCGCAAAACCGTTTTTGATAATGGAGTTAAGCTCCTTGTCAAGCCGCTTCTGAACGATATCTGGAAGAGGGTCGCCGTACATTTCCTTGGCTCTCTGCCAGGTAATGCGGGGCAGTTCCTCCTCGGCGTTATCCATACTCGGAGTAAATGTTCCGGGAGGAATGGGGCGGATATCGGGGTCTATCATATCCGCGATTTTGTTGGTATTTGTCACAACCACCTCATATGCCTTTTCCTTTCCCAGATAGGAAAATTCCTCAAGCATTTCGTCGGTGGTACGCAGATAAAGGGGCGGCTGATGCTCGGCGTCAGCAAATTTGTCATACATAAGAATTTTACGGAAAACCGAGTCCGACGGGTCCATAAAATGCACGTCGCAGGTGGCAACAACGGGGATATTAAGCGCATCTCCAAGCTTAACAATGGTCTTGTTGAATTCCTGCAAGTCCTCCACAGTTTTAATATTGTCATAGTCCTCGTCACGAATGAGAAACTCATTGTTCATACAAGGCTGAATTTCAAGATAGTCATAAAATGATGCAATATCGCAGAGAACTTCCCAAGGTCTGCCATCACGAACAGCGGTGAAAAGCTCTCCCGACTCGCAGGCACTGCCCACTATAAGTCCCTCACGATGGGCAATAAGCTCGGACATAGGTATTCTCGGACGGCGGTGATAATATTTGATATGACCGAAAGAAACCAGCTTGTAAAGATTTTTAAGTCCCGCATTGTTTTTGGCAAGCAGTATCTGATGATAAGCCCTGAGACTTTTGGGGTCAACATTTTTTGTAACCCTGTTTATGTCGCTGATATTGACGCAGTTCTCCTCCTCAATGAGCCGTGCGGCAAGCTTGATGAAAATTCTGCCCAGCATTTTTGCGTCCTCAAAGGCTCTGTGGTGGTCAAATTCGCCAAGTCCAAGGTGCTTTGCAACAATATTCAGCTTGTGCTTTTTCAGCTCGGGAAGCATACTTCTGCACATTACCACCGTATCAATAATGGAGAAATTGAACTTTATCCCCTGACGAACACATTCCGCCTTGATAAAAGCCGTGTCAAAGCCTGCATTATGGGCAATAAGTACGGGATCCTCTCCGCAGTATTCAATAAATTTCTCAAGAGCTTCTTTCTGAGAGGGGGCACCCTCGATCATCTCCCCCGTAATTCCCGTAAGCTTTGTTATCCTTTCGGGAATAGGCTTTTCGGGGTCTGCAAAGCTTGAAAACGTGTCGCAAAGCTCCAGATCACGCAGACGAACAGCGCCGTACTCGATTATCCTTTCGCCTGTGGCAGAAAAGCCTGTAGTCTCAAGGTCGAACACAATAAGCTCGCCCTTTAAGGGAACGTCCTTGTAAACTCTTACAGCCTCAACAATATCGTCAACGGAATACGCCTCGCAGCCGTATATTATCTTGAAATCTCCGCCGCTTTTTCTGATATCATCGCAGGCGGCAACAGCCTCGGGAAATGCCTGAACTCCTCCGTGGTCGGTAATGGCGATAGCCTTGTGTCCCCAGGAATAAGCACGCTTGATAAGCTTGTCCGCAGGTGTAATGGCGTCCATCTGGGACATATTGGTATGCATATGAAGTTCAACACGTTTCTCCTGACAGGTATCGGTCCTTTCCTTCTTCTTCACAAGCATAATATCGTTTGCGCGGAGAACAAATTCATTGTCAAAGGTGTCAAAATCCACCTTGCCGCGAATTATAGCAGTGGTTCCGTTTTTAAGCGCCGCAAGCACATTTTCGCTGTCCTTGTCCGCAAAATCCTTGATAGATATGGAGCCTGTGTAATCGGTAAGGCTGACGGTGGTTATCCGCTTTTCCTCGCCCTTTTTGTTTTTTATCTCCTTTTCGGAATAATCGAAAACATCTCCCCAGATAACAATACCGTTCTGCGGCTCGTAAATATCGCCAATATTCGTTACGCTGTCGGCAAAAATGCGCTTGCCCTTAATTATCTGTGCACCCTCGCTCAAAACGGGTATCGACTTGAAATCCACAGAAACTATCTCTTCCTTAGGCGGCGCAGAAAAAACAGGCTTCTGAGGAGCGTCCGGGTCGGGAATTGGAATGGAGTTTTCATATGCCTGTCTCAGCTGCTCTTCATAGCTGTCCTGAGGAGTCTGCTTTTCTATGAGCTTTACGTTAATCTTTACAGAAAATTCGTCATTTATAAGCTTTGAAAGAGCCGCCTCAAAGCCTGCCCGTGATAAAAGCTCCGCTCCTCCCCTTTTCAGCTCAATATGGAGAATATTATCGTCTATGTAATAAAAAGCGCCGTTTAAATGACCGTTTATCACCGCCATATCCTGCTTTAAACGCATCACAGCCTCGCCGGTATATTTAGCGTCAAGCATATCCGGAGTATATCGGCAGTTCACCCGAATAAGATCAAGCCCCACAGCACGTGCGGCGGCACGCTCAAATTCATCGAGATTTTCAAAACGCTGCAGCTGTCGGAAGGTGGCATAAAGATACATTTTTTTGCCGTCCTTGCTTCTGGAAATGCGTATCAGCTCGCCCTTGCCCACAGGATTTGGAATTTTATCTGTATATTCCGAAAACAGCTCTTTTATCAGCAATTTTTATCTTCCTCCCGAAGTTTGTCTATCTCGCTCATAAGCTCACGCAGAACGTCCTCTTCCCTGACCTTACGCAGAAGCTCGCCCTTTCTGAAGATCACAGCACAGCCGTCACCGCCTGCAATGCCAATATCCGCCTCTCTTGCTTCACCGGGACCGTTAACGGCGCAGCCCATAACAGCAACGGTTATGTCAAGGGGAATGTCCTTTACCGCATTTTCCACCTCTTCCGCCAGCTTTACAAGGTTAATTTTTGTTCTGCCGCAGGTGGGGCAGGATACAAATCTGACCCCGTGACCCTTTCCCACAGCCATAAGTATATCTTTTGCGGCAGCTATTTCCTTAACGGAATCGTCGGTGAGTGAAACTCTTATAGTTTCACCAATACCGTCGCATAGGAGAGAACCAATTCCCACCGCAGATTTGATAATGCCCATTCTTTCGGTGCCTGCCTCGGTCACTCCTAAATGAAGCGGATATGAAGTTCTTTCAGCGGCAAGGCGATAGGCTTCTATCATAGTTTTAACGTCCGAGGATTTTATGGAGATAACTATATCCTCAAAATCACATCTCTCAAGCAAAGCGGCGTGATTTAAGGCGCTTTCCACAAGAGCCTCAGCACAAGGTCTGCCGTATTTTGCAAGAAGCTCCTTTTCGAGAGAGCCTGAATTTACGCCAATTCTGATAGGAATATTTCTTGTTCTGCAGCAGTCCGCCACAGCCTTCACCCTGTCGATACCACCGATATTTCCGGGGTTTATGCGTATCTTGTCAACTCCTGCGGCGGCACATTCAAGAGCTATCTTATAATCGAAATGGATATCCGCCACAAGGGGTATCGAAACCTTGTTTTTGATAGCAGGAATGAGTTTCACCGCCTCCATATCGGGAACAGAAGCTCTGATTATCTCGCACCCTGCCTTTTCAAGCGAAACCGCCTGCCTGACATTTCCTTCGATATCCTCCGCAGGCACATTCAGCATTGACTGTATATAGATCCTACTGCCGTCAAGAGTAAGATCTCCGACCTTCACGGGGTGAAGCTTTCTCATAATCTATCATTCCTTTTATTTTTTACACAAAAATATTTTTAACATCATTAAACGTTACAATTATCATCAGGAGCATAAGCAGCGCAAATCCCGCAAAATGCACCATACCTTCGGTCTCCGCTTTGATAGGCTTGCGGCGAATGGCTTCGACAATGAGAAATACAAGCCGTCCTCCGTCCAGAGCAGGCAGCGGCAGGAGATTGAATATTCCCACATTCACGCTTATGAGCATAGCAATATCCAGCAGATAGCCAATATCAAATCCCGATTTCTGAGCGCTTTCGGAAATTACTGTAACTATGCCCACAGGTCCCTGTAAATTATTAAGCCCATATTTACCCGAAATAAGATCTCTCAGAGACATAAGGATAAGACGGGAATAATACATAAATTTGTTTGCAGCGGCAGGAAGAAGCTCAGCAGCGGAAATATCCTTGAGATATACCTTAAAGTCGTAATTAAGCACACGCTCACCTGTTTCCTCGTCAATAGTAAGACCGAATTTCACTCCGTCAAGAGAGATTTTCTCACCGTTTCGCTCCACAACAAAATCCAGCACACCGTCCTCATCGTTTCTCAGCTGATAGATAATATCATTTGCGGTAAATATGTGAAGCCCGTTTACCTTGACAATCCTGTCCCCCTGAACCATTCCCGCCGCCTCACAGCCCGATCCGGGAGTGACCTCGGCGATTATCGTGGTGGTAAGCTTGCCGGAAACAAGAAAAATTATCAAAGCAATAATAAATCCAAGAATAAGGTTCATCACCGCTCCTGCGGCAATAACAGCGATACGCCGTCCCACAGGCTTTTTGCGAAAGCTGTTTTCGTCCTCCGAATCCTCGTCCTCACCCATAGAGCAAAAGCCGCCCAAAGGCAAAAGACGTATGGTAAACAGCGTGTTTTTTCCCTGTTTTTTAAATATCACAGGACCCATACCGATGGCAAATTCCTGCACGTCAATGCCGCATTTTCTTGCCACAATAAAATGACCGAACTCGTGAACAATAACTATCACGCAGAAAATAAGAACTGCGCTGATAATGGAAATAACTGTACTCATTTATTCCTCCGAACAGTATTAGCAGCAAAATCTGCTGTCTATGTAATCCCTCGCCTCTGCGTCGGCAGCTAAGACCGCTTCAAGAGTATCGGCAGGGCGGACAGCAATATTATGCAGAGCACCGCTCACTCCCCTGCCGATGTCGCAAAAGCCAATCTTTCCCTCAAGGAAAAGCTCAACAGCTCTTTCGTTGGCGCCGTTAATAATGCATCCTGCCGTACCACCTGTCTCAGCAGCTTTTACGGCAGCTTTAAGGCACTCAAAAGTATCATAATCGGGCTTTTCAAAGGTAAGCCTGCCGTAATCGGTGAGAGAAAGCTCACCCGAAAGGGACTCACACCTCTCGGGATAGGTAAGAGCAAGCTGAATGGGAATCTTCATATCGGGAACGCCAAGCTGAGCGATAACCGCATTATCCGCAAGGACCACCGCCGAATGAACAACGCTCTGCCGATGTACAACTATCTCAACCTGAGATGGAGCAACGCCGAACAGATGGCAGGCCTCCATAAGCTCCAGCCCCTTGTTCATAAGCGTTGCGCTGTCAACGGTAATTTTTCGTCCCATAGACCAGTTAGGGTGACAAAGAGCCTGTTCTACGGTGACATTTTCAAGCTCACTTGATGTCTTGCCAAAAAAAGGACCTCCCGAAGCAGTAAGAATAATGCCCTTCAGCTGCTTTTTAACGTCTCCCTTTATCCCCATAAGACATTGAAAAACAGCGCTGTGCTCGCTGTCAATTGGAAGAATGGTTATACCTTTCTCTGCGGCAAGCTTCATTACAATATCGCCCCCTGCAACAAGAGTTTCCTTGTTGGCAAGAGCCACCTGTATCCCGCTTTCAAGAGCAGCAATTGTAGGCTTGAGCCCAACCATACCCACAACAGCATTAACGGTGATATCCGCAGTTCTGTCGGCAGCAAGCTCGCAAAGACCGTCAATACCGGTAAGTATTTCCGTATTGCTGCCTGAAAGCTCCTCTTTCAAAGGCTTGTAGTATTTTTCGTCAAATATGCAGACTCTTCTGATATTAAACTCTCTCGCCTGTTCCGCCAGCTTTTTATAGTTGCTTTTCACTGCAGCGGAATGAATTTCATATCCGTGACGGCGGCACACTTCTACTGTCTGCGTGCCTATGGAACCGCCCGAACCCAAAAGATTTATCTTTTTCATTGTCATTCACCCAAAAAATCAAGGTGCTGTCCTGCCCCGAATTTACCCGAGCCGAAACAGCACCGATATTTTTTCATCAGCTTACGGAATGAATAAATATTTTCTGACCGAAAGCGTTGAACACAAGCATAATATAGGGAAGAACGAAGAATACGCTGTCAAATCTGTCCACAACGCCGCCGTGACCGGGAAGAAGCTTTCCGTAGTCCTTGATGTTGTACTCCCGCTTGAGAAGAGAAGCGGAAAGGTCTCCGACCATACTGATAAATGCGGCAATAAGCATTATGACCGCCAGCGCAATATAGTTAACATCAAAATCTATTCCCTTGAACGTGTGCATACAATATTTGTATCCCATACCGAAAAGCACGAATACAATTGCAGTGACCACCAGTCCGCCAACAGCGCCCTCAATGGTTTTTTTCGGAGAGATATCGGGACAAAGCTTGTGCTTTCCGCAGGCAGTACCCACAAAATATGCACCAGCGTCGGGTATCCAGGCAGCCATAAGCGCCATTATTACATAACATATGCCGTGGACCTCGCTCATATTCTTGAGAGATACCAGGCAGGTTATGGAAAATGTGATAAGGCTTGTAACCGTCACCATAACCGCAAGCTTGTCAAACGGAAGCTTTTTGTGATCCGCCACATATCCCGCAAACATAAAGAAAACGATAAGAGTCGCAGCGAACATTCTCCAAACCATTCCGATCTGCGGGAACCAGGTCAGAATTGGAATTACAGCGGCAAAAAGCAGACACATACCGAAGTGAACGGGAAATTTTCTGCAGCCGCAGACGGTAAGAATTTCCTGCACCGCCATTAAAGCGATAAAAGAAACGAATACAGGAAAAACTATGGTATTGTTGAGACATAAGACCAGAATACCGATAGAAATACCCACAACCGCAGTAATCAAACGCTGTTTCACCTTTAAACACCTCCGAATCGTCTGCTGCGTGACGCATATGACTCAAGAGCCTTATTAAGCTCCTTTTCGTCGAAATCAGGCCACAGCGTATCAGTAAAATAGAATTCGGCATACGCCGACTGCCACAGCAGGAAATTGGACAGCCGCTGTTCTCCGCTGGATCTTACTATCAGGTCAGCGTCGGGAGCCGAGCCGGTATAAAGCATTCCCGAAAAGGTCTTTTCGTCAATATCCTCGGGGGTAATGTCCCCGTCAGCGGATAACCGTGCAAGCCGTTTTGCGGCATAAACTATATCATCTCTGCCGCCGTAATTCATAGCGAGCATAATAGTCATAGAGGTATACTGAGCCGAATTTTTTTCAAGTTCAGTCATTCTTGACCGAAGCGCATCGGGAAAAGGTGTTTTGTCTCCGAGAAAGCGTATCCGCGCCTTCTGTCCCGCAAATCTTTCAGCCTCATCAAGATACTCCTTGAAAAGCTTCATAAGAGCGTCCACTTCATCGGCAGGCCGCTTCCAGTTTTCGGTAGAAAAAGCATAAAATGTTACATATGGAATACCGATCTTGCGGCAGGCTTCCACAACTCTTTTAAGAGCGTCTCCTCCTGCTCTGTGACCCAGGCTTCTTGGCAGACCGCGCTTTGCCGCCCATCTTCCGTTTCCGTCCATAATAAAGCCAATGTGACGGGGAAGAGAGGAAAGCTCTCTTTTATTATCAGCAGCTCCTATAACTACACGTCCTCTCGATTACTGTTTCAAAGGACAGATCAGACTGTCATTATCTCCTTTTCCTTAACTGCAACAGCTGCGTCAACATCTTCAACAGCCTTGTCAGTTACCTTCTGAAGATCCTTTTCCAGACCCTTCATATCGTCCTCGGTGATCTCGGAATTTTTCTTCATAGCCTTGAGCTTGTCAAGAGCATCGCGTCTTGCGTTTCTGATAGTGACCTTTGCTTCTTCGCCTATAGCCTTGACCTGCTTAACAAGTTCCTTTCTGCGCTCCTCGGTAGGCTGAGGGAACGCAAGACGAAGGCACTTTCCGTCATTTGTGGGAGTAATGCCTATATCGGAAGCCTGAATAGCCTTTTCAATGTTCTTGAGAGCAGAAACGTCCCAGGGCTGGATAACGAGAACTCTTGCCTCGGAAACGCTGATAGCAGCCATAGCGTTTACAGCAGTCGGAGTTCCGTAATAATCCACCTGAACCTTGTCGAGAATAGCAGGATTTGCTCTGCCCGCTCTGATGGTGTCGAATTCTCTTCCGAGAGCCGCAAGGCACTTGTTCATTTTGTCCTGAGCTGATTTGATCTGTTCGTTCATTTTAATAATTCCTTTCAATGTTAAATTTTATGACGTTAATTTTAGCAAAAGCCTTCTTATTCCTCAGGAACAACAAGAGTTCCCACAGATTTGCCTATGCAGGCGTCGTAAATATTCTCGGGACGGCTGAGATCGAACACGAGAATGGGGAGATTATTGTCTTTGCACATCGAAGCGGCAGTGCTGTCCATAACCGCAAGATTTTTCACAAGGATTTCATTAAATGTAAGCTTGTCGTACTTGACAGCGTCATCGTACTTGTTGGGGTCCTTATCGTAAACACCGTCAACCATAGTCGCCTTGAGAACAATGTCAGCCTCTATCTCGGCAGCTCTCAGAGTGGAAGCGGTGTCTGTGGAGAAGAAGGGATTGCCCGTTCCGCAGCCGAATATGACCACACGGCCCTTTTCAAAATGACGGACAGCCTTATTTCTTATGTAAGGCTCAGCGACCTGGGGCATAGAAATAGCAGTCTGAACGCGAACGTCAAGTCCCATAGACTCGAGAACGTCGGCAACAGCAAGAGCGTTCATAGTTGTGGCAAGCATACCGATATGGTCTGCTCTGGTCCTGTCCATAGCGCCGCTTGAGCGGCCTCTCCAGAAATTACCGCCACCTACAACGATACCCATCTGAACTCCTGCCTCGACGCATTTTTTGATGCTTGCGCAGATAGGAGTGATAACTCCGTAATCAAGTCCTGTTTTCTTATCTCCTGCAAGAGCCTCACCCGAGAGCTTCAGCAGTACGCGCTTGTATTTGATCTGATCGGACATTTGTGATATACTTCCTTTCACGATACAGTTTTCACTATTCATTTTACACTATTTTACTCAGAATGTAAAGCGTATTTTGTAAAAATTTATCATCTCAACAAATTATTTCACATATTCATCAAAAATGCTTTCGCAGGCTGAATTGTCACAGGTAACGACATACATATAATAGCCGTTCTTTTCAGCGGAAAGGTAATTATCCAGCTTGTCGAATTCATCGGGATTATAGCCTTCAAAATCCTTTTTTCTTGTCTCGATCCTCTTTTCGGCAGCCGCCTTGATATCGTCAATGCTCAAGCCGTCGGTATTTATAACAAAAACCTCATCTGCAAATCCACCCGAGCCGCATATGTACATTGAAAAATCACAGCCGTCGGGAATGGCAAGATCAAGATACATTCCTATCCTGTCCGCACCCACCTCCGCCATTGACGGAAGCTCCACCGCCGCCATAACAGCATTAGCAATATCTCCGCATAAAACTTTCTCGGACGGAGCCTCGGTCTCAGAAGAAGCGTCCGTCTCCGTCTGTTCAGCCCCGGCTAAGGTCTCGATAGCCTCTTCCGAAGCGGAAATCTCAGTATATGCTCCGCTGGCGCCGGGTTCGGTATCATTATTCCCCGAGCAGGCGGAAAAAGTAAGCGCACACAATGCCGCACAAGCGGCAGCTAAGGTCTTTTTCATATTACAATCCTCGTCAATCTGTATTATTCAGTGCTCCCGGCATTACCCGAAGCCCTGTTGTATTCATTATTCGCTGTAAACGTGCGAAAGCAGGAAATCCAGCATTATCCTGTAGGTGGATTTCATAAAATGGATACCGTCCGCTTCGGCGTATTCCTCGGGGAAGCGTCCGTCGCTGCCTTTTAACGCAGTGTTAAGGTCCACATAATAAACGCAGCGATTGTTGGCAAATTTAAGGAGATCGGAATTAAAGCTGTCGATATCCGAATTAAGAACGGGATTTTCCTCGTTAGTCTCCCTGGCTCCGGTCACAGGAGGAACGGAGATAATATAGATGTTGGTGTTCTCCCTGTCAATGCTGTCGATAAAATCCCCGTAAGCGGCAAGCAGCTGCTCATCCGTATAAGTTCCGAGAAGATTTAGCCCGAGAAGAACATAAAGATTTTCGGGAGCCGCAGCATTTATCTTATCTGCTGCAAGTATCTCGCTGCCGTCAGGATTTGTAAGAGGAGTATTGTTGATGCTCATAACGCTCATACCCACACCCGCAGCAATTCTGTCCTCGGGAATAAAGCCGTAAGAGCCCAGCCCGACGATAAGTGAATCCCCTGCAAACATACAGCTGTCAAAATAGCTTTCGTCCTTTGGGGCACTTTCCGCAACGGGATTGATATCAGCGGTGGAGGTGCGTTCCGATTCTTCGGAAGTATCTTCTTCGTTTATTGGAACGATCTCGCCCTCCTGCTTCTGAGGCAGCTCATCGCTTCTCATATACAGTACAAAGCAGGCGATAAAGCTTGCAAAAACAAAAAGAAGAACAAAAGAAAGCCGGAATTTCATTCCCTTATTTTTCTTTCTCTCGTAGTAAGACGACAATTTTATTTCCCTCTTTCCGAAAATTCTGCAAAGCTAAATTTATTATACTACATACTCGGACAAAAATCAACATTTTGATAAATTAAAATTTTATTAACAAGCAGATATTCCGGTATGTACTGCAAAGACATATGCCCGTCCGCTCATAAAACAGGCATATATCTCTGCATTATCCTCAGCCTGCCGCATTTTCGGCACATTCGAGCATCGTATCGGCAAAGATCGCATATCCCCTTGTGGGATCGCGTACAAACACGTGAGTGACCGCCCCCACCAGCTTCCCGTCCTGAATAATGGGACTTCCGCTCATACCCTGAACAATACCTCCCGCCTTATCGAGAAGCCGTTCATCGGTAATTCTCACTACCATATTTCTCCCTGCCTCAGAAGCTTTCATATCGACCTTTTCTATCTCCACGCTGTACTCTTTTGGCATTGTTCCGTCCACCGTAGCGTAAATCACCGCAGGACCCGTTTTGATCTCCTGCCTCATAGCCACAGGAACAGCGCTGCCTATTATGGGACATTTGTCCATATAGCCGTAAATGCCGCACTCGGTATTAAGAACAAGACTTCCGCAGGACTTGTCCGAGGTAAACATTCCGATAAGCTCTCCCGGAGAACCTGCAGAGCTTTTTTTAATGCCGCTTATATAAACGTCTGCCGCCTCGCCGCTTGACATAGTGAGTATCTCTCCCGTGTCCGAGTCGCATACGGGATGACCGAGCCCTGCAAACATCTTGCTTGAAGGATCGTAAAAGGTAACGGTCCCGATACCGGCGGAGCTGTCGCGCACCCACATTCCTGCGTGATAGCTGTCGTCAGCAGCGGATTTATCGGGCTTTAAAAAGACCACCCTGCTTTCCCCGTCTCTTACCAGCTCCACCCCGAGGGTCTTTCCGCCGCTCTCTCCGATTATTCGGCTCACGTCCTTGTTTGAAGAAACCGTTTTGCCCGAAATGCTGATAATGATATCGCCCTCGTTAATTCCTGCTTCACGGGCAGGCGAAGTGACACCGCCGCCGTTGTCAAAGCCCGTAAGCTCAACTACGAGCACACCCTCCGTCAGAAGCTTTATCCCGAAAGGAGTGCCGCAGGGAACGACAACCGGCTCATTCACCTCCGTCACATTGACGTTTTTTATGGGAAAGACCCCGAAAAGCCTTAGCTGCTCGGTTCTTTCCTCCACCGCGCCTTTCATAGAAGAAGCGTTGAATATGGTATTATCCGAAGCCCTAATATCATAGCTTTCGGGAATTATCCTGTCCGAGCGGACTTCGATATGATCGTTTATTATAAGGCTTCCGCCCCTTGCAACACAGTAATTGTCGGGCAAAGCGCAGTTATAGTATATTATACTTCCCGTCAGTGCCGCCAGCGCCGTACACGCCGCACTGCACAGCAGCTTCAGTGCAAAATTCATATAGACTTCCTCTCCGCAGCGTCCGCCGCATTTGGTGGTAAAGCTTCCGCATCGGGAAATGCTTCACAGGATTAATATTTGCTCCTTGCAGAAAAATATAAGAGTTTTATATTCTGTAATTTTAACTCCATTCTTTAAAAAAAGAAGTCGGAATTAGCAGACCGATATAATCTTCACAAAAAACGCTTCATATTTTTCTGTAATTTGAAAAAAATTGTTGCACTTCAAACCATTTTGTGGTATAATATTTTTTATAGCCAAACTGCCTGCCGGGCAGCTTGAAACGTATCATTTTGTCAAAGGAATGTATAATATTATGGAAACCCTCAGAAAGGCTTCACTTGTGCTGGGCTGTGCCGCATTTGCCGTATGCTGTCTGTTTTTGAACCTCCTTGGAGGAATTGCTTTATATACCAATAATTACCAAAATGCAGGTATGAGCCTGATAATTTCCGTGGGCGTACTTTTTGCCGCTCTGATTTTTTCCTTTTTCCGTAAATGGATATTCAACCTCCTGTCGCTTATTTTCAATATTGCGGGCACGCTCCTTTACATTTACCCCATCGCCGTTCTGAACGGCATACCCAATTCGTCGGTTCCCCGTTCAAGCATAGAAATACTCACCTCCAGAATATACCCCGCAATATCGGTGACCATACTTTTGCTCATAGTAATTTTCGCAGACTTCTTCTCCTATGACCGCTCAGCCGAACGTGCAGCGAAGAGAAACGAAAAGCTCAAAGAGCGCAGTCGCAGCCTTACAGACGACGAAAAGATCGTTTAAAATATAAACTTGAAAGGACGGTTTTTAAAAGTGAGCGTAACAATCAAGGACGTTGCCAAAGCGGCAGGAGTCTCCGTCGCAACCGTATCCCGTGTTCTGAATAACAGCGCAGCAGTATCAGAAGAAACAGCCGCAGCAGTAAACGAGGTGATAAAGGAAATGGGGTATAGCCCGAATTTTCTGGGAAGGAACCTCCGCAAATGCGAGACCAACAATATTCTTGCCATTCTCCCCTCCACATCCCATACAGTTTACAGCGACATAATCCGAGGTATGCAGGACGCCGCATATCCGAATTATGATATCCTCCTCAGTACAAGCAACAGCTACCTGGGAACAGAGATGCGCCTTCTTGAAATGCTTTTCAACCGTACTGTTGATGCCGCTGTTCTTTTGGGAACACAGCTTGATGCAAAAACCTTAAACGATCTAAACAAGCGTTATAACATTGCATTGTGCTGTGAACGTGTATCAGGAGCAAAGGTACTTACCGTAACTATCAACGATGAAGAAGCGGCATACGATGCTGTAAAAATGTTCCTTAAAAAAGGAAAAACGAAGATAGGGCTTGTAACCACGGGAGGTCATACCGACGCCCTTTCCTCCGTAGACCGTGAAAAGGGATATATACGCGCTCTCTCCGAATATGGAATACAAGTCGAGGAAAAATATATTTACAGATGCTCGTATGAATACTCGGACGGCTGCGAGGCTATGAAATATTTTCTGTCCTTAGATGAAATGCCCCAGGCTGTATTCTGCATTTCCGACCTTCTTGCCGCAGGCGTTATAAAGCAGGCATTCAGAGAAGGCATAGCCGTAGGAACGGAGCTTGAAGTGTGCGGCTTTGACAACATCAGTCTCAGCGAAATGTACACCCCCGGTATCACCACTGTTGCCCAGCCCGGCTATGAAATGGGCAGAACGGTCATAAACAAGCTTCTTGATAATATGCACAGCACCGTTAAGAATAACGATATGATCGTGCTTAACCACAAGCTTGTCATTCGCGGCTCTGCGAAATAAATTTTTCCGAAAGGACTCTTTCAAAAAATGATTTATACCGTCACCTTCAACCCCGCTGTAGATTACGTTCTTCGTCTGAACGCTCTGTCACATGGGGGAATAAACCGCACCTCCTCAGAAGAGATCTGCTGGGGAGGAAAGGGCATCAACGTTTCCGCCGTTTTAAAAATGCTTGACACCAAAAGCGTGGCTCTAGGATTTACCGCAGGCTTTACGGGTGAGGCTCTTGAGAACGCTGTTAAAAGTATGGGCATAGACTGCGATTTTATTCGTCTTGAAAAAGGCGTTACAAGGATATGCGTAAAGCTTTTTGAAACCGAAAGCAGTAAAGAGACGGAAATAAACCCCGGCGGTCCCGAGATAGACGGACAGGCAATAGATAAGCTTCTTCATCAGCTGGACGATCTTTCAAGCGGCGATATCCTCGTTCTGGCAGGAAGCGTACCGAAATCCGTCCCCAGCGACATTTACGAAACGATATGCAAAAGGCTTGAAAACAGTGGCGTTCTCATTGCCGCAGATGCCTCGGGAGAGCTTCTCACAAAGCTTTTAAAATATAAACCATTCCTTGTAAAGCCCAATCATCACGAGGTGGGAGAGATTTTCGGCTGTCAGATATTTAACGCAGACCAGGCGGAAGCCTGCGCCCTCCGTCTCAGAGTTATGGGCGCAGCGAATGTTATAGTTTCAATGGCAGAAATGGGAGCCGTACTTGCCGCCGAAGATTCAAACGTCTACAAAATAGGCTCACCCAAAGGAACCGCCGTCAATTCCGTAGGCGCAGGCGACTCAATGCTGGCAGGCTTTCTGGCAGGATACCTCAGAACAAACAGCTATGAAGCTGCTTTGAAATGGGGTACAGCAGCAGGCAGCGCCACAGCATTTTCCAAAAGTCTCGCCGACAGACCCACATTTGACCGATTATTAAAGGAGATCTCACAATGAACAGGATAGCACGCTTTGAAAAAGTTTCCCTCGGACAGTTCACCGCCGATGCAAAAAAAAGCTTCCCGAACCTCACCGATGAGGAATGTAAGGAAATATATGAAAAGATAAAGCTGCCCGTCAGAGCCACCGCAGGCTCGGCAGGATACGACCTTTTCATACCCCTCACCGTCTCTCTTAACCCCGATGAGACCGTAACTATACCCACAGGAATTAAAGCGTATATCGAAAACGGCTGGTTTCTGATGTGCTGCCCGAGAAGCGGTCTGGGCTTTAAATACCGTCTCAGGCTCAACAACACCGTGGGAATTATCGACAGCGATTATTACTACGCCGATAACGACGGTCATATCCAGATAAAGCTCACAAACGAGACCAACGAGGGCAAGACCGTAACAATGGAACAGGGCAGCGCCTTCTCACAGGGCATTTTCATTCCCTTTGGAATTACAGAAGACGACTGCGCCGAAACCATTCGCACAGGCGGCTTTGGAAGCACATCAAAGTAATTTCCCGCCTGCCTTTATATTATAGCACATTTGTGTTATTTTGTCAATACAAAAAAAGAACAAACAAACCATTTATTTGATTTTCGTATAGATAGACAAAATCAAGCTTACACATTTGCCAAAATAGCACAAACATTTCAAAAGGCTGTTGCAGATAAAATGCAGCAGCCTTTTCATATTAGTATATTAAAGCACGAATTTCTCAATTACCTCAGCAATGCCGTCCTCATCGTTGGAGGGCGCAATGTAGTCTGCGGCAGCCTTAGCAGCGTCACAGCCGTTTGACATACAAACTCCCAGCCCCGCATAGCTTATCATAGAAACATCATTGAAGCCGTCTCCGCAGGCAATGACCTCTTCTCTCGAAATACCCAGCCTGCCGATAAGCGTTTTTATAGACTCCGCCTTGTCAATTCCATTCGGCACGACCTCCACAAAAAACGACTCAGAGCGGAATACATTTGCTTTTCCCGAAAGAAGCTCCGCCAGACGTTTTTCGGCTTTTTCGGCAGCAGCAGGCTCTCCCGTAAGCAGACATTTTACCGGAGCAAAATCTATCTCCTCAAGAAATCTGTCCGTTACATTCACAGGCATACCGTTAATTCTTGACTCAAGCTCAATGTATTCGTCCTTTTTGTCGGCGGCAATGATATCCCCGTCCTTGTAAGTGATAATGCCTATACCAAACTCTTTAGCCGTCTTATACGCCGTCTCAAGAGCCTCCCGTGAGATCGTGTTTGAAGAGATGACCTCTCCCGTTAAAGCGTCCTTTATAAGTCCGCCGTTAAAAGGCAGAATATAGCCGCCTATATTTGACAGCTCCAGCTCCCCAGCCGCATAAGCAAGCCCCGGCTCGGGACGTCCCGAAGCAATGGCAATGATAAGACCTTGTTCCGCCGCACTCATAAGCGCCTTTCTTGTCTTTTCCGTAATGAGCTTTCTGCTGTCGGTAAGTGTTCCGTCAATGTCAAGAAAAATAATTTTATACTTCATAATAAATGATCTCCTAAAATCTTTTATAATTCATTTTACCCCCGCGAGTATAAATTTTTCAACAGGAAAATAAAAAGAAAGATAGAACAAAAATAAAAAACAGCCATCAAAAGAGATGACTGCTTTTTATGGAAAGATTTTAAGAGAGGATAGTGTGTTTTGTTTATCAAAGAACTTTAATGTTTCTTTGAGCTTGATTATATTATACACTATATTTTCTAAATAATCAATTCATTTTTTACACAAATCTTGCCAAAAATTTTATGCAACACTCACACAAACATAAATAATTGACAAGTGATTTTGTGTATAATTACAACTCAATAATTTTTTAACCCAGACTCTTGTATTTTTCCTCGTATATCTGCTCAAGAAGCCTTATACCCTCAGAGGTTTTAAATATCCTATTCTTGACAGAAGCAACAGCGCTGTCCTCCATACCGTCCTCATAGATATTCACAAGAAAATCCGCTTCGATAAGTATCTGAAGCCCTGCAGAATCTATCCCGTGATAGGTGTGATGCCGTCCCACCATATTGCAGACCCTTTGAATAAAATCCTCGTCTGCTCCCAGCGCAGAAAGAATATCGGCAGCTATGGCAGGGCCCTCCAGCTCCTGATATTTTCCGTCCGAAGAGCCGTGAAGCATTTCAGCGTTATGTATGCCGATATCGTGGAGCACCGCCGCCGCTTCAAGTATATCCTGCTCACGACTGTCAAGCCCCTCACGCATACCGATAAGCCTTGCATATGCATACACCTTCATAAAGTGGTTTATCCGTTTCGGGTCTCCCCTGTCATAGCTCACAGCGCTGTCAATAATATCACATATTTCCATAAAAAAGCTCCTTTCATCTCTCAACAATTGTATCTGAGTGCATAAAATATTATCACCGACGGCTTTTTTGCAGTCATATTTAAATATGGAGGGATATTATGTCACACGAACATTATTTTTTAGGCTCGTCCACGTCCTCAGGCTTTGTCACACCCATCGGTGAACTGCTTTCCAATACGGATAATACCGTATATATTCTCAAAGGCACCGCAGGAAGCGGCAAATCCACTCTTATGAAGAAAATAAGCGAAGCCTTCACCGACAAGCCCCAGGAAATATACCACTGCTCAGCCGACCCCTATTCCCTTGACGCCGTATATCTTCCCGAAAGCAAGGCGCTGATAATAGACGGGACCGCTCCCCACTGCATAGACCCCGTTTACCCCAAAGCTGTGGAAAGCATTGTTGATTTGGGGGCGTATGTCGAGACCTCAAAGCTCCGCTCCGCCAAAAAGGAGATAGTCAGCCTCACCGACGAATACAGCGGCTGTCATAAGCGCTGCCGTCTATGTCTCGGGGCGGTATCATCGGTTATAGAGGATATTGAAGTCTCCGCAAAAACAGCTCTGAACGCTGAAAAGCTGTCCTCATTCACGGACAAATTCATCAAACGGATAATACCCAAAAAGGATATCAAATGGGAGGGTCATATTTTCAGAAAGCAAAGAGCTGCCATCACTATGAACGGCTATGCTGTCCATATTCCCGAAAGCGGAAAGATATATCTCTTAACCGATGATAATATCGCTGCCGCCGCAGCATTTCTGAGGGAAGCCGCAGCAAAGATATCCCAAAAGGGCTATGATGTTTTCATAAGCGAATGTTATCTCAGCGCCGACCGCTTCATTGAGCATTTAACCGTTCCCGAGCTTGATATGTGCTTTATCTCCTCAAACTGCATAAACAATCTGAGCCTTGAAAGCTTTGAAAAGCATATCAGTTTCAGACGTTTTTACCGCAGCGATGTCCTTACTGGAAACGCCGCTCTGAGACAGCGCATAAAATTCGGCAAAAAAGCCTGCGCCGAGTTTTTAAAGGAGTCCGCCGCAGCGCTTATAGATGCCAAAACAATACACGACAAGATCGAGGAGCATTACATCGCCGCCGCCGATTTTGACGGTCTCAACCGGCTTGCCTACAAGCTTATCTCGGATATCAAAAGCTTAGGCTGACTTTTCATCCTTAACGCCCTCGGTGCTTTCGGGTATAAACAGAATTTTTATTGTCATAAGTATCAGCTTGAGATCAAGCAGGAAGGAATACTGCTCAATGTACATCAGATCGAGTCTCAGCTTGTCATACGGAGTGGTGTTGTACTTTCCGAGGACCTGTGCATAGCCTGTAAGACCTGCCTTGACCTTGAGCCTGTAGCGGAATTCGGGCATAGCCTTCTCATTTTCTGCGGCAAGCTCGGGGCGCTCGGGGCGTGGACCTACAATAGACATATCCCCCTTGAGGATATTAAGTATCTGGGGAAGTTCGTCTATCCTCACCTTACGGATTATCTTTCCAACAGGGGTTATCCTGTCGTCATTTTCACCTGCAAGGCGGGCAACTCCGTCGCTTTCCGCGTCCGTTCTCATACTGCGGAATTTGTATACCTTGAATATCCTTCCGTCCTTTGTAAGCCTTTCCTGTGTGTAGAATATGGGGCCTCCGTCATACAGCTTGATACAAAGAGCAGTGATAAGCATTATGGGCAGAGTGATAATAAATCCGATGACCGATACCGCCAGGTCAAGCGCTCTTTTCATAATGAGTTCTTCTGCGGAAAGTCCAGAATTTCTGCACACAAGCAGGGGCGTGTCAAAAAGATGTATCTGCTCCGCACCTCGGATAATGATATCCGAAAGCTTGGGAGTGATGTATGTGCGCTTCGACTGAGCAAAGCATATTTTCAGTATATCGTTCTTCTTCTCGCTGGGAACGTCACAGATGATAACAGCGTCAAATTCGTTGATAAGCTCCGTAATAGTGTCCATATCCTCTTCGCAGCTTACCGCACGGCATATCATAAATCTGTCCTCACGCCTGCTCATCTTCTCGATAAGAGGAACAGCCTGTCTGCTGCCGAAGATTATCACCATTTTTCTCGGAGCGTACAGCTTTGAATATATCCTGTTGCCTGCAAGCGCCCATATGAAAATAAAAACAATATCTGCCAGAGTAATTAAAACAATAGGCAGGAAATCAGCCACAGCACGTTCAAGCAGACATATCTGAACATATGTGATACCATTGATAAAAAGCACCGACAACGACTGGGAATAAATTATATCCGACACCCTAAGCAGACCTATCCTAAAGCCGTTATATATACGCGAAAACAGGAATATCAGCAGCAGATAAACGCCGAATATCAGCAGGTTTCCTTTCCAGCCGAAGTAATCCGCCTGAATACGGGAGTTTTCAAGCGTAATATTGTAATGAGTCAGCCATACATAAGCATAGGAGCCTAAAA